>PNJV01000016.1 GCA_013822085.1 Isosphaera sp.
TTTGGCGGCGGTCGTGGCAGGGGCGGCGGTGGCGGGGGTGGCGGCGGTGGGGGGGTCGAGTAAAGACCTCGCCAGCCCAGCCCGCAGCGCTCCCCCCAGCCCCCCAGCCCCTCAGCCCCCCAGCCCCGGGCCCGGGCACTGCCGATCCGTGGCACCTCCGCGTGGCGCCGGCCCAGCGGCCAACAATCACGCTCCAGCTGCGATCACACCGGCCGAAGACCCCGCTGCGCTCCCATGACCACACTCCCAGGCCAACCCACCGCCCAGCCACGCCCCGACATGCGCGCGCAGGCCAACGGCTCGTCCAATGGCCACCCGGCCCACGCCGAGCCCGGCCCCGCTCAGCAGCCGCCGGCCCCAGCGCCCGCCAGCAACGCGGCCATCGCCGAGCTCTCGGAGAAGCCCCCGGTCAACGGCGACGCCGCCAGGCTCCTGACCAGCGAGCAGGCCGCGCGCCTGCGCGCCGTCCCGTTCGGCTTTGACGGTCGCCGGCTCCTTGTGGCCATGGCCGACCCAGCGGACCTGGACAGTGCCGACGAGGTCTCGGTCATCGCCGGCCGGCCCGTGCGGCGCTGCCGGCTCTCCCAGCCGGACCACTTCGACCAGCTCCTGCGCTCGGCCTACGGGGCCACCGCCTCGCAGATGGCCCAGCGCCTGGGCGGCCAGGAGTCCGAGCAGGACGAGCTGCTTGCCAACCTCCAGGCCGTCGACGCCGCCGACGTCCACCGCATGGCCCAGGAGCCGTCGGTGGTCAACCTGGTGAACCTGATCATCCTTGAGGCGGTGCGCGGGCGGGCCTCGGACGTGCACGTCGAGCCCTTCGAGCGGGCCCTGACCGTCAAGTACCGCATCGACGGCGAGCTGCGCCCGCAGAACAGCCCGCCCAAGGCCCTCCAGGCCGCGATCACCAGCCGCATCAAGATCATGTGCGGCATGGACATCGCCGAGCGCTACGTGCCCCAGGACGGCCACATCACGCTGCGCTTCGAGGGCCGCCGGGTGGACATCCGCGTCTCGACGGTGCCGACGATCTACGGCGAGTCGGTGGTGATGCGCATCCTGGACAAGCAGGCCGTCACCCTGGACCTTGCGGCCCTGGGCATGCGCCCCGAGCACCGGGCCGTGATGGACCGCCTCATCGCCCTGCCCCACGGCATGATCCTGGTGACGGGGCCGACCGGCTCGGGCAAGACCACCACGCTCTACGCGGCCCTGTCCAAGCTCTACGACCCCTCGCTCAAGGTCATCACCGTCGAGGATCCCGTCGAGTACGAGCTGGCCGGCGTCAACCAGATCCCCGTCAACCCCGAGCGCGGGCTGATGTTCGCCACCGGCCTGCGGGCGATCCTCCGCCAGGACCCCGACGTGATCATGGTCGGCGAGATCCGCGACGGCGAGACGGCCGAGATCGCCGTCCGCGCCGCCCTGACGGGCCACCTGGTGCTCTCGACGCTCCACACCAACGACGCCGCCTCAGCGGTCGGACGCCTGACCGACATGGAGATCGAGCCCTTCCTGCTGGCCTCCACGCTCGAGGGGATCCTGGCCCAGCGGCTCGGCCGGCGGCTCTGCGCAGCCTGCGCCCGGCCGACCCCCATCGCCGAGGCCCTCCAGCACCGCCTGCTGCCCCAGGAGCTGGCCCTGTTCAAGTCCGGCATGGGCTACACGGGCGCCGGCTGCGAGGCCTGCGACGGCACCGGCTACCGCGGCCGCGTGGGCTACTACGAGCTCCTGGAGCTGACCCCGCCCATGCGCCAGGCCATCACCGCCGGGCGCACCACGCCCACCGAGCTGCTCGCCCACGCCCTGCCCACGCACACCACCATGCGCGGCGACGGCCTGCTCAAGGCCGCCGGGGCCCAGACCACCGTTGACGAGGTCCTCCGCGCCACCCAGGACTCGGAGGGCTGAGCCCGTGCCGACCTTCCGCTACACCACGCTGGCAAGCGACCCCCCGGCCACGCTCGACGCCCCCGACCGCGCCTCGGCCCTGCGCGACCTGGCCGCCCGCGGCGTTGTCCCGGCCTCCGTCGAGCAGCTGACCGAGCGGGCCGCGCGGGCGGCGCTCTCGGCCCAATCCGGCCCGGCCCAATCCGGCCTGGTCCAGCCCGGCTCGGACCAGCTCGGCTCGGACCGGGCTGGCCCTGCCCAGGCCGGCGCAGGCGCGCGAGCCTCGGCCCAGCCCGGGCGAGCCCGCGGCCGGGTCATGAGCCTCCCCGAGACCGCCTCGTTCATCCGCGAGCTGGCGACGGCCCTCCAGGCCGGGCTCCCGCTGGTGCCGGCCCTGCGCACCCTGGGCAAGGCCGGGCGCACCCCCAAGCAGATCGCCATGCTCGGGCACCTGATCGCGCAGGTCGAGCAGGGCGCCTCGCTGGCCGAGGCCTGCCGCTCCTGGGGTCGCCCGTTCGACGAGCTGATCATCAGCCTGGTGCGCGCCGGCGAGGCCTCGGGCAAGATCGCCGACGTGCTCCACCAGGCCGCGGACTTGCTGGAAAAACGCCTGGCCCTGCGCGACTCGATCCGCTCGGCCACGCTCTACCCGGCGATCCTGCTGGTGCTCGTGTCGATCGCCATCGCGGTGGTGACCACCGTGATCGTGCCCCAGGTGCTCGGCCCGCTGGCCAAGCAGGGCATCCCGCTGCCGCTGCCCACGCGGATCGTCAAGGGCGTCGCCGACGGCTTCGCGTCCTACTGGTGGGCCCTGGCGGCGCTGGCCGCGTGCGCGGTGTTCGTGTGGGCGCGCCTGCGCGCCGCCCCGGCCAGCCGCCTGGCCATCGACCGCGCCTCGCTGCGCCTGCCGCTCTTTGGGCCCCTGGTCCGCGACGCCGCCGTCGCCCGCTTCGTGCGCACGCTGGGCACGCTGGTCCGCTCGGGCCTGCCGGTGCTCCAGGCCCTCAAGCTCACCAGCGGCACCCTGGGCAACACCGCCATGCGCCGCGCCGTCGAGGGCGTCTGCGACCAGGTCCAGGGCGGCAAGACCATCGCCGGCCCCCTGGAGGCCACCGGCATCTTCCCGCCCCTGCTGGTGCAGATCGTCGCCCTGGGCGAGCGCTCCGGCAAGCTCTCCGAGCTGCTGGGCCAGGCCGCCGGCGCCCTGGAGCGCCGCGCCCAGACCCGCGTGCAGACCATCACCACCGTCCTGCCGCCGCTGCTGATCGTCGTGCTCGCCTCAGCGGTCGGCTGCGTCGTCGCCGCGATCATCCTCCCCCTGCTGAGCCTCCAGGAAGCCATCGGCGGCGCCGGCTAACCCCTCCACCCTCCACCCCCATCCCCCGCGCGCCAGTCCGCACACGCCAGCTGCGACCAGGAACCCACGCCATGCCCCAACCCAACGCCCCGCGCTCCACCGCTTCCCCCCGCGCCCGATCCGCCCACGCCCGATCCGCCCGCCCCGGGCCTGCCCGGCGCGCCTTCACGATCATCGAGGCGATCGTGATCATCGTGATCCTGGGCATCTTGGCCACGCTGGTGGCCCCGCGCGTCTTCCAGTGGGTGGGCAGGGGCAAGACCGCCGCCGCTGAGTCCAAGGCCGCGGCGCTGGTCCTGGCCGTCCAGCAGTACCAGGCCGACGTGGGCACGCCCCCCTCCGGGGCCTCGCTGGTGGCCCTGCTCTGGGACCGCAGCCAGAGCGACGCCAACTGGAAGGGCCCCTACGTCGAGAACGCCGAGGCCCTCAAGGACCCCTGGGGCAACGACTTCCTCTTGGTCATCCCGCCGACCAAGAACGCGACATTCGACATCGTCTCGTACGGCGCCGACGCTCAGCCCGGCGGCGAGGGCGAGGACAAGGACATCGTCAAGCCCTGACCGCCCCCCGCCCCCTGACCCTCGACCCGCAAACAGACCCGGAGCCAGCCGCTGTGACCCCCCGCCGAGCCCTGACGATCATCGAGATCATCTGCGTGATCGTGATCCTGGGCGCGCTGGCCGGGGTGGTGGCCCCGCGGCTGTTCTCGGGGGGTTCGGCGCGGCTGGCCGTGCAGGCCCGGCGGGTGTCGGGGTTCTTGTCCGGGCTGGCCCAGCGGCAGGCCCTGACCGGCGGCGAGCGCCTGGCCCTGTGGTACCGCGCGCCCAACCGCGAGCTGGTGCTCCTGGCCTGGTCGCCCGACCCCGACGCCCCCGGCGTGCTCGGCCAGGACGACCCCTGGGTGGTGGCCTCGGGCGTCCCGCCGGTGGTCCTCGACGGCGCGGCGATCGTGCTGGCCGCGGCCGACGGGGCCGCGCTGCCCACGGCCCAGGACTGGCGCCTGGAGATCACCGGCGGCCTGCCCCGGCCGTCGATCTCGATCGTCATCGCCCCGGCCCCCGAGGGCCAGACCGTCCGCGCCGACCTGACCGGGCCGGCCTGGCAGATCGACCTGCCGCCGCTGGCCCTGGAGGCGATCGGGGCCCCCATCCAGAGCCCCCAGGCGTGGTCGCCGGCCGAGGCAGCCGGCGGCGTCGATCTCGACAGCGCCGGCAGGAGGGTCACGCCGTGGTGAGCCCCGCCAGCGTGCGCGCGCGCAGCCGGGCACGCCCGCGTGGCTTTGCCCTCATCGACGCCATCGTCGCCGTGATCCTCATGGGCGTCTCGCTCTCGGTGATCATCGGCCTGGTCGGGTCGGCGGTGGGCTCGCAGCGCACCGGCGAGCGGATCGCCACAGCGGCGATGCTCGCCGACGAGCGCCTGAGCCTTATCCTTGCGCGCGGCGTCGAGTCGGCCCTCGGCTCGTCGGGCACCACCGAGGGCGCCTGCCAGGCGCCCTTTGCGGACTTCCGCTACCGCGTCTCGGTGAGCGGGGGGCGCTCGGCCGGCGAGACGTACACCGTCGACGTGGACATCGCCTGGGACGAGCCCGCCGGCCCCAAGAGCGTCTCGGTGCGCGCCCTGATCGCCCCGCGCGACGGCGACGAGGTCAACCCCGACCGCCGGCCGCAAACCACGCCGGAGCGACCCCAGTGACCGTCGCCGCGCGTCATCTCGCCTCGACAAGCCGCGCCGGCGCAACGCCCGGGGCCGCTGCGCCCCGCCGGGCGGGCGCTCGCGGCCGGGCCTTCTCGCTGGCCGAGATCATCGTCGCGCTGGTGATCATCGGCCTGATCGGGGCCGCGGTGATCGTCTCGGTCTTGCGGCTCAACGCTTCGCGCGACGCGGCGGCGGCGCGTCGGCAGGCCAACCAGCGCGCCCAGGCGGCGTTGGCCCTGATCCTGCGCGACCTGGGCTCCGTCGCCCGCGAGGACGACCCGGCGCGCTCGCGGGTCTTCATCGAGCCCGGCGGCGGCGGCCCCGCCCCCGACGGCTCCGCCGCTGGGGCACGGGCCTCGGTCCGTGTCGTCGCCCACGCCGCCACGCCCGTCCGCGCCACCGCTGCCCACCCCGAGGCCCCGACCCACGAGGTCAGCTTCCGCCTCCTGGACGGCCCGATCACCGCCGAGTCGCCCGAGGCCGCAGCCGCCCAGCTCTGGCGCCGCGCCGATCCCAACCCCGACGAGTACCTCGACGCCGGCGGCGTCGCGGCCCCGGTCGTCTCGGGCATCGCGGGGCTGGCCGTCGAGGCGGCCGATCAGGACTTCAACTGGCTCAGCTCGTGGGACTCGGACCTGGACGGCATGCCCCAGGCCGTGCGCGTGACCGTGACGGCGGTCGGCTCGGCCGGCGGCCGCGGGGCCACGGCCACAGCCCGGGGCGTCGCGTCGTTCGATCGCACCCCGCTCCCGACCGACCCGGTCGCGCTGGCCGCGTCGACGGGCCAGGCCGCCTCGTCCACATCCGGGCTGATCAGCGGCGGCGCCGACCCAGCGGCCACCGACCCGACGACGGGCGCGACCACGGGCACACGCCGGGCCACGCGCCGGCCGGGCGGCGCCCAGCAGCCCACGGGCCCCGGGGCCACGCCGGTCCCCGGCGCAGCTCCCGGCCAGGCCCCGGGGGGCGGAGGTGGTGGGGGGGATGGGGGGGGTGGGGGGGGTCGCGGCGCTCCGGGCGGCCGGGGCCCCGGCGGCGGCGCGGCTGGCGGAGGTGGCAGCGGGGGTGGTGGCGGGGGTGGTGGGGGTGGTGGGGGAGGTGGGCCGCGATGACACCGCTGCGCCCACGCTCGCACAGGCACCCGTCTGCGCCCGCGCAGGCGCCGGCGGCGCTGCCGCAGCGTTCCCGGCCGGGGCGCACCCGGCTGGGCGATCGCCGCGGCTTTGCCACCGCCATCGTGCTCTGGTGCATCGCCCTGAGCGTGGTGGTCCTCCTGGGCGTGCAGACCATCGCGGCTCAGCAGGCCTCAGCCGGGCGCGAGGCCCTGGCCGCCGTCCGCGCCAAGTGGGCGGCGCGCTCGGGCGTCGAGGCCGTCATCGCCCGCCTGGCCGCGGAGAACGAGCAGGCCGAGCCCAGGCCCATCGCCGACCTGCTGGCCGACCTGGCCTCGGTCTCGGAGGGGGAGCTGGCCGGGGCCCGCTTCCGCGTCTGGCACGGCGACCGCGGCGTGGAGGTCACCGGCCCGGCCGACGCCCACGCCCGGATCAACGTCAACACCCTCCGCTCGGAGGACCTGACCCTGCTGCCGCTGATCACCGACGACCTGGCCGCTGCGGTGATCGACTGGATCGACCCCGACGACGACGCCGAGCTCCTGGGCGCCGAGTCGGGCACGTACCTGGCCCTGCCCTCGTCCTACCGCCCGCGCAACGGCCCCGTGCGCGACATCGCCGAGCTGGAGCTCGTCCGCGGCGTCACCCGCGATCTGCTCCGCGGCCCCGACCGGTCCCTCACGGGCGTCTACGGCGATGCGCGCTCGCGCCGCGGCTCGACCCCCGAGGGGTGGTCCTGGCTCCTGACCGCCTCGTCGGTCGACCCGACCCTGGCCGCCGACGGCCAGGAGCGCCTGGACCTTGCCTCAGCCACCCCCGGCCAGATCGCCGACCGCCTGCGGGTCACCGAGCCCCAGGCCCAGGCCATCGCCTCCTACGCGCAGGTCCAAGGCGCCACGCGCGAGGACTTCATCCGCAGCACCCTGACCACCCTGGCCCGCCGGGCCCAGCCCACCACCACCGCCACCACCGGCACCACGCGGGCCCCGACCACCGCCACGCAGGCCCCCGCTGTGCCGGCCCTGACCAACCAGCAGGTCGCCGACCTCTACGACCTGGCCACCATCGGCCCCGTCGTCCGCGGCCGCCCCGGCAAGCTCAACATCAACTCCGCCCCCGACGAGGCGCTGGAGTACCTCTCGGTCATCAACACCCCCGAGCTGCGCGACGCGATCATCGCCTACCGGACCTCCACGGGCAACAACGTCCGCGCCCTGTCGGAGCTGCTGGCCCTGCCGGGCATGAGCCGCCAGCGCCTGGCCGACATGGCCGCGCAGGTCGACGTGCGCTCGGCGGTGTTCGAGATGGTCTCCACCGGCGTCGACACCGTCTCGGGCCTGCGCGTCGAGTTGGTCGCCGAGGTCGATCGCTCCACGTCCCCCATCACCGTCCGCAAGCTGCTCCGCAGATAGGCTCTGACCACAACCGCGCCCAGCCCACCAACAAGAACCGCCACCACCGCCACCACAACGCCGACCACGCCCACACTCACAGCCTCGCCGGCCATCACCCACAGCCAGCGCCGCGACTCCCGCACGCGCCCGCCGCCACCGGCTCATCGGACAATCCCGCGCTTCTATAGCAACGTTGTGCCGGAACCGTTGCCCCGCGTGTCGGTATCTTGAGGCCCGAGCGTCTCTCTTGATCAGTGCACGCGTTGCCGGCCCCGCAGACCACCCGACCTGACCCATGACCAGCGTACCGGCCATCCCGAGCCCCACCCCCCCGCCGCCCCCTCTGACCCCGCTCCCTGCGTCACGCTCGGCCGCGGCCGCTGGGGCCCGCCGCGCCCAGCGCATCGCCGCGGTGCACGCCCTGCCCGCCGGCGTGGCCGTGGTGGTGGTGCGTGTCGGGGCCGACGGGTCGCTGAGCCTGGAGCAGTCCAGGGTGCTGGCAGCGGGGGCCTCGCGGCTGGCCGACATCGGCCCCGCCGACGAGGTGCTCGGCGTGGTGCCCGCTGGGGCCGTTGCCCTGCGCGTGGTCAAGGGCCCGGCCCTGGACCTCGGGGCTCCGCCGCAGGCCGTGACGGCGGCCATGGCCCTGCTGGCCGAGACGCACGCGCCGGGGGTGCCGGCCCACCGCCGGGCCGCGGGCGCGCTCTGGGCCGCCCCCGAGCCGTCGCCGGCGTTCTCCCCGTCGGTGCCCGCGCACGGGCTCAGCGCCGACGCCCAGGCGAGCCCGGCCGTGCCCACAGCGGTGGTGCTCTGGCAGGGCCCCGGCGACGAGCTGGCCGACCTGGCCCGCGCAGCCCGCGTGGCCCGCTGGGCCCCGGAGCAGGTCTGCCTGGCCTGGCTGAGCCGCGCCCTGGGCGCCGGCCCCGGCGTGAGCCTGCTTGCCGACCCGTCCTCGGGCGTGATCGCCGCCATCGCCCAGCGGGGGGGGCTCTGGTCGGCCAGATCGCTGCGCGAGGACCCGCAGGACGCGGCGGCATGGTCGGGCGCCATCGCCGAGCTAACCGGGGCCCTGGCCCGGGCTGCCGGTCTCGGTCCGGCCCAAGGGCACCAAGGCCACGGGGCGACCGACGGGCCGGTCGGCCGGCTGGTGCAACTGCCCGCGCCCGCGGCGCCGCGCCGCGGCCTGGTCTCGGGCGTGCCGGACCAGCCCGGGTGGCTGGAGACCTTCGGCATGGCCCTCGGCGCCGCGTGCGCCGCGGCCCTGGCCACGCCGCCCGAGTCGGCGCTGCTGGAGATGACCCGGCTGGCCCCGACGCGCCGGGCCCGCCCGCTGTCGCGGCTGCTCGTGGGCGTGGGCCGGCCGGTGCCCGCTGGGGCGCTCCTGGCCCTGGCCGGGGCGATGCTCCTGGGTGGGCCGTACCTCTCGGCCCGTGCCGAGCTGCGCCGGGCCCAGGCCCGCGCCGCCGCCGAGCCGCTGGACCAGGCGGCCCTGGCCCAGGCCATGAAGCAGGCCGACCAGTACGCGCTGCTCTCGGCGCGGCGCTGGCCGGTGGCGCGCCTGCTGGCCGAGACCCTCGCCTCGGCCCCCGCCGGCGTGCGCGTCGAGCGCGTCACGGTCGAGATCGACAAGCCCATCACCGTCTCGGGGCGAGCCCCCTCGGCCGACGTGGTCTCCGAGTGGCGCACGGCCCTGCAGGCCCTGCCGGCGTTCAAGAACGCCACCGCCGCTACGCCCAGGGCCGACGCCGGCGCCGTCGCGTTCGAAGTCTCGGTGGAGGTCTCCTCGCCCGCCGACGCCCTGGCCGCCGAGCCCGACGAGCTGAGCCGCCGCGTCGCCCTGGTGGCCCAGAACGCCGAGCGGATCACCCTCGACGGCGCGCCGGCCCTGGCGCCCCCCGGCCCGACGCGCGGCCGCCAGCGCCAGGCCCAGCCCGGCTCCGCTGCCGCCGCGTCGCCCGCCCAGCCAGCGGCCGCGGCCGCCTCCGAGCCGCGCGAGATCCCCGCGCCCCTGTCCGACCAGGCCATCGCGGCCCTGGACCGCGCCGCCGCGGTGCGCGAGTTCGGGCTCCGCCAGCGCGGCTCGCGCGACCCGCAGCTGGACGCGCCCACGCGCCAGCGCCTCTCGGCCGAGGCCCAGAAGCTCCGCGACCGCCTCGGGCAGCTCAACCGCGGCGCCGGGGGCCGCCCATGAGCCCCGCCCGGTCGGTCGCATCGCGCTGGGCCTCGGCCTCGCGCACCACTCGGCTGGCCGTCGCCGGCGGGGGCGCGCTGATCGTCTACCTGGCCGCCGTCGAGCCGGTGCTCCAGCTCACCGAGGACCTGCGCCAGCGCGCCGCGGCCCTGAGCGGGCAGGTCGCCCGCGCCGGGCGCGAGGCCGGGCAGATCGCCGCCGCCGCCGCCCAGACGCAGCGCGCCGCCGACGCCTACGGGTCGTGGAAGCCCTCGACCGAGATCGACCCCGTCGCGGTGCTCGAGCGCCGCCTCGTGGCCGTGCGCGCCGCCTCGGGCGTGAGCGAGCGGGCACGCCGGCGCGGCACCGATCGGCCGCTGACCCTGGCCGGCGTCCGCTGGACGGGGGCCCAGCCGAGCTTCATGAGCCCCACCACGCCGATCCAGCGGCTCTCGATCGCCTGGGATGTCGAGGGGGACACCGCGGCGATCGTCAAGGCCGTCACCGCCCTGGAGGCCGCCCCGGACGTGCACGCGGTGCAGTCGGTCACGCTCTCGCGGGCGTCCGACGGCCCGCGCCCGCGCGGGACCGCCGCGGCTGAGGCGCTCCTGGCGGCCACGATCATCGTTGAGATCTGGGCTGCGCCCCCGAGCACCGCTCCAACCCCCACCCCCGCCCCCGCGCCTTCCCCGCCCCGGGCCGCGGCGCCGACTCCCTCCCCCACCCCCCCCGCACCCTCAGACCCTGCCACCCCTCCCGCGAACCCCGCACCACCCGTGCCACCCACACCCGCTGCGCCCGCTGAGTCTCCCGAATCCACCACGCCGGCTGCGCTCGGGTCGGCCTCGCTGCTGCGCGCGGTCTGGCCCGCACACCCGATCGACGGGGTGACGGCATGACCGAGCCCGCGCCCCGCCCGTCGCTGATGCAGGAGCTCGTTGCCCCCGGGGCGCGCCTCGGCCTGGCGGCCGCGCTGGCGATCCTGGTCGGGGTGGCGGTGATGCTCCCGGGCCTGCTGGCCTCGGTGAGCCAGACCGCGGCCGAGCCGACCGCAACCAAGGCCCCCGCCGCGATGCCCGACGCAGCGGGCCGCCGGTTCGATCCCTCGCTGCGGGCCGCCGAGCGGCTGCTCGGGGCGCGCTCGCCCTTCTACCCCGTGCGCGTCGCGCCGCCCCCGCCGGAGGAGCTGACCGAAGAGAACTACGACGGGCCGCGCCTGATCGCCATGATCAACGGGGCGGCGTGGTTCGAGGACGGCTCGCGCCTGGAGCCCGGCGAGATCGGGCTGGGCGGCCTGGAGGTCGTCGAGCTCGACGCGCCCTGGGGCGTGCGCGTGCGCTACCGCGGCAACGTCTTTACGCTCTCGCTCTTTGAGCGCTACAACGGCGTGCTCGAGCAGCCCACGCCCCGCGCCCAGGCCAGCGTGCTCCAGAACGCGCCCGACTTCCGCCCCGGCGCCAGCGCACCGCCCCCAACCCCAGCACCCCCCGCGGCCTCCGCACCGCCCTCACCGGCTGGGTCGCGGTCCCCCTCGCGGGCCGCGGCCCCGGCCGAGCGCTCGGGGGCCGCTTCCGAGCCGGGTGCGCAGGCCCGCCCGCGCCCCGCCCGCACGCCGGGCAGGCGCCGGGCACCGGCCGGGGACACCCCCGACACAGCCCCCGCGCCCGACACTCCCGCCGCCGGCCAGCCCGCCTGACCCGCACCGCCCCCGCGTCCTGACCGCGCTTGCCGCGGGCAGCCGCGGGCACCATCGAGCCCCGTCCGTTTGCACCCGCCAGCGCACCACCCCGTGTGACACCCAACACCATGACCCCCGCAGCACACCACCGCACTGACCCGCAGCACCGACGCGCACACAGCGGCCCGATCGCGCCCCAGCCGGTCCCGGCTGGGGGCCTCAGCCGCGGCACGCTGCGGGCGCTGCCGCTCTGCGCTGTGGCCCTGGGTGTGGCGTACTGGATGGGCGGCGGCGGTCCGGGAGTGGGCCAGGCGCCGGGTCCGGGGCTGGGCCCGGCGCAGCTGATGGCCCACGCGGGCCTAGCCGGCGGGCTCATCGACGGCCTGAGCGCCCAGGCCCCTCGGTCGGCGCCAGAGCCGGCCGAGGTCGCAGCAGGGCAGGCCCAGGACCGGCAGCCCGAGCAGCCCCGGGGCGAGCCGGCCGACGAGCCCGCCCCGGCCGTCCCGCCAGCCCCCGCGCCCGGCGTGGCGATCGTGGACGGGTCGCAGCCCAACGCCGCGGCTCAGCCCGGCATCGCCCCGCCCCCCGCGGTGGACCCGCTGGGCCGCCGGCTCGACGACGGCGTGCCGACCAAGCTCTCGTTTAGCAACGTGCCGGTGGGCCAGGTGATCCCGTTCATCGTCGAGGCCACGGGCAAGGTCGTGCTGCCCCAGACCATCGTCCTGACGCGCACGATCACGGTGCTCAACGACCGCCAGATCCCGCGCTCGCGGGCGCTGGACCTTGTCTTCCTGGCCCTCCAGCAGGCCGGCGTGGCGGTGGTCGAGACGCCCGAGCTGATCTTCCTGCGCGACCAGACGGACATCGACCGCGAGAGCCTCCCGGTGCTGGGCCCGGACGTGTCGGTCCTGACCCGCAGCGACGTGGGCGCCATCGTCCAGAAGGTCTTCCTGCTGCGCAACGCCAACGCGGCCAACCTGGGCGAGCTGCTCGAGGACTCGATCCCCGAGTACGCCAAGATCGTCGTCGACGCCGACTCCAACCAGCTGCTGATCACCGGGCCGATCGTCTACCTCCAGCGCATGGAGCAGGTGCTCACGGCCCTGGACCGGCCCGCCACGGCGGCGCTCCAGATCGAGACCTTCCCGCTGATCTACGCCGACGCCGATGCCATCGCCGAGAACCTCCGCGAGCTCTACAGCACCACCTCCAACAACAACGCCCGCGGCGGCAACGCCCAGGCCCAGGGCGGCAACCGCCAGACGCAGCAGCCCCAGCAGGGCCGGGCCGGCGGCGGGGCCCAGAACTTCCAGTTCCCCGGCTTCTTCGGGCAGAACGCCCAGCAGCAGGGCGGGGCCGTCACGTCCACCAACTTCCGCGTCACGGCCAACACCCAGCAGAACTCCGTCACCGTGCTGGCCGAGTCGCCGGTCATCGAGCAGATCCGCAGGCAGATCCAGGACGAGTGGGACCTGCCCCTGCCCGAGGAGGCCGTCATCCCGCGCGTCTACGACCTCAAGAACACCGACCCGGTCCGCGTGCGCGACCTGCTCCAGGGGCTCTTCGGCTCCAGCGCCGGCTCGACCGCCACGGCCAACCCCTTTGCGGGCTTCGGCGGTGGGGGTGGTGGGGGCGCGGCGCAGCGTGCCGGGGCCTCGCAGGGGGCCGGGCGTTTGGCCGGCCAGTTCTCCTTCCAGGCGATCCCCGAGGCGGGCCGGCTCGTGGTCGTGGCCAAGAGCCCCGACAACCTGGCGGTGATCGACCAGATCATCGCCGAGCTGGACCAGCCCGTCACCGGCGGGCTGCCCGAGGTGATCGACCTCAAGCACGCCAGCGCCGAGGACCTGGCCGAGCAGCTCAACGCGCTCCTGGCCCAGGACGGCACGCTGGCCCAGGTCCGCCGGCAAGAGAGCGAGCTCTCGCCCAACCAGCCCCTGACCTCGCCCTTCTCCGACCAGGGGGCCACCGACGGTGCAGCGACCGACGGGGGCGCCGCCGACGGGGGCGCCGCCGACTCGAACATCACGTTCTGGTGGCAGCGCTCGCGCCCGCCGACGGACAACGCCGGCTCGAGCAACCTCGTCTCCAAGGCCCGCATCGTGCCGGTGGCCCGCCAGAACGCCGTGATGGTCCTGGCCCCGGCGGAGTTCAAGCCCTCGATCATCGAGCTGGTCCACCGCCTGGACCGCCCGGGCCGCCAGGTGCTCATCTCGGCGGTGATCGCCGAGCTCTCAAGCGACGACACCACCTCGGTGGGCTTCCGCTTCTCCAACGCGCCCCTGTCGACGATCCTGCCCGACAACATCATCGGGATCAACTCGGGCGTGATCGACCCGGCCTCGGGGGGCTTTGCGCCGGTGCTCTCGGGGACGCAGGCGCCGCTGGTGCCGGGGCTGTTCAACACGTCGGTGCTCAACCTGGGCGTGGACGTGCAGGGGATCCTCCAGGCCCTGTCGCAGAAGACCGACGTGCGCGTGCTCTCCGAGCCGCGGATCTTCACCGCCGACAACCAGGAGGCCCAGTTCTTCGACGGCCAGGACATCCCCTTCATCACCGACAGCCAGACCACCGACGTGGGCGCCCTCAACCAGGCCTTCGAGTACCGCGCCGTGGGCATCGTCCTGCGCGTGCGCCCGCGCATCACGCCCGAGCGCAACGTCGACCTGTCCGTCAACCTCCAGCTCTCGTCGATCGACCCGTCGGCGACGCTCTTTGGCGGGTTCATCGTCGACCGCCGCGAGACGACCACCCAGCTGATCGTCCAGGACGGCCAGACCGTGGTGATCTCGGGGATCATCCGCTCGGAGGACACCGACGTCCGCCGCAAGGTCCCGCTCCTGGGCGACATCCCGCTGATCGGCCCGATCTTCCAGAGCGTCGACCGGATCAAGTCCAACACCGAGCTGGTCACGTTCATCACCCCGATCGTCATCGAGAACCCCGTCGAGCAGCGCCGCCTCAACGAGCCGCTGCGCCAGCGTCTGGACGAGCTGCGCGACGAGCTGGCCAAGGTCGCCCCCGAGGGGTGGAACGCGGTGGGCATCCCGCCCGACACGACCGTGCGCGACCCCGTGCCCGGCTCGCCCGCTCCGGCCCTCTTGTCCGACCCCGCAGCAGCACCCGCCGCTGCGCCTATCCCTCCCAGCAGCCCCAGCGGTCCCGCGGCCCCCGCCACCCCAACGACCCCCGCGGTGATCATCGACCCGCAGGCCGCGGCCGCACCCGCGGCCGCCCCGGGCGCCCCCGGCCCGGCCCGCGCCCCGTCGGCGGAGCCCCCCGCTGCGCCGCTGCGCCAGGCGCCCACGCGCCGCCGACCGCAGCGAGACCGGGGCCTTGGCGAGCCCGCCTGATACACTCCGGTTTGGCCGGCGATCCAGCGGCGGAACTTTCAGGGAGCCCTCCCGTGCCCACGCGCAGCGCCCCCCCGCGCCCCGTGCTCTGGCTGTGCGCCGCAGCGGCGGCGCTGCCCGGCTGCATCGAGGAACGCGTCCCCGTCAGGCCCCTGGGCCAAGCGCCCACCGGGGTGGCCCCCTCGCCGCGCGGCATCCCCGTGGCGCCACCAAGCAGCCCCGCCCAGGCCCAGTCCGGCGCCGGCCCGGCGCTGACCCAGGGCGCCGCCCGCGTGCTGGTGCGCGGCCTGGGCGAGGTCGCCTATGACGGCCGCACGCTGCCGGTGGTCTCCCCCGACGGCCGGCACCTGGCCACGCAGGTCGGCGCAGCCCCGCCGTGGGGCGTGAGCCTGGGGATCGACGCCGAGCCGGCGCCCCTGTCAGCGGTGCGCGTGCACACGGTCGACCGCAGCGGGGTGCGCCCAGCGGCGTGGTCGGTGATCCCACCCGCGGGGGCGCCTCAGCAAGCACGCGGCCCCGATCCCGCTCCAGCCCCCGACGAGCCGACGCGGGGCCTCTCCGAGCCGGGGCTCCTGCTGGGGCGCGGGGCCACCAACCAGGGCGTGCTCGTCGAGCAGGCCACGACCACCGGGGGTCGGCGGATCGGCCTGCTGAGCTGGCAGACGGGCCAGGTCCGCTGGGTCACGCCCGAGCACGAGCACCTGGCCCACGCCATCCCGATGGACGAACCCGGCACGCTCGTGGCCGTCCGCCGCAGCCAGAGCGATCAGCCCAGCCCGGTCTACGAGGTGGTCCAGGTGGGCCAGGATGGCTCCATGAGAGCGGTGCCGCTGCCGGGGGGCGCCGCTGAGGAGTGGCCGCTGCTGCCGGTCCGGACCGGCGACGGGGCGTGGCTGGGCGTGCTCAGCGCCACGCCGCCGACGCTCGACGCCCTGGGGAGGGTCGTCGAGCCGGCGCGGCTGGTGCTGGTGATCGCCGGGCGCGACGCTTCGGGGGCCTGGCGCGTCGCCCGGCGTGTCCCCGTGGCTGGCTCGGCCGACCCGGCCGGCGCCTATCAAGCGCTCGCCTCGATCGACGCGGCCCCGGGCCCCGACAGCGGCGCGCGCCTGGGTCTCTTCGAGCCCGGCGCCGGACGCTGCGCGGTCATCGATCCGGCGACCGGCTCGGTCACGCGCCTGCCCAGCGGCTCGGTGAGCGTGTCCTTTGCCGCTGCGGGGTCGGGCGATGCGCCCGGGAGCATGCTGCTGTATACCGATCGCGGCGGGCTTCGGCGGTGGGACCCGGGCGCGGCGCCGGTGACGCTCAGCACGCTCCCGATCGTCACGCGGTCGCGCCCGATCGGCGCAGCCCAGGGCTCGACGGAGCCGGCTCCAGCAACGGGCGATTTTCGTGGTGTGCTGAGCATCTCCCCGAGCCGACAGGGAGAATCCCTGATTATCGGGTGGCTGGGGTGGACGGAGTGAAGGTGGAGAATCTCGGGCATGAGATCGTCCAATAATCCTTTGTTCTTCTCGTGGTATTGAGGCGAGGGCACGGGGCGGGTCCCAAAAAAGGCCTTTGCAAACTCTTGATGGAGCGAAGCAGGCAACTCTCGCAGGGATTGTTGACAGTCCGGTGATTTTTGTTTAAAACAGGTTTGGCGTGTCGTGTGGTTTAGGTCGCTACGGGCCCCACACGTCACAAATTGTCGAACAGGCAGGAAGAAGGAGAAGCACGTGAGCAAGATCGTCGCTGGTATCATCGTTGCCGCTGGGCTCGCCGCCCCGGCCATGGCGCAGAGCACCGTCTCCAGTTCGGCTCCTTGGGATGTGGATGTGCGGATCTTGGCTGACGGCGACCCGGCCAGCCCGTACACAGGCTCGGGAGTTGAGATCCTGCCAGGCATGACCCCAGGCATCTTCCGGCTCGGACTGGTCCTCCAGGCTCGTGCGAACGTGGCCGCTGGCTTCTTCAACGGCGGCATCGGTCGCTTCTTTGAAGCTTCAAACAACTCTCGATTTTCTGTGTTGTTCTCGCACAACGTCTTTGCGTTCACTCGCCTGGTTGCTGGCGATATCGGCACTGGGTTCAACAGCACCACCGTCGGCGGGCCCTCTGGTGGTACTGGCTTCGAGACGGCCGCTGGCAACGCCTCTGGCGTTTCAGGCTCTATCTTCCGCGGAGGCAACGGGACTACAGCCGGTATCAACTTGGGCGCCACGACCTCGTCCGGCTTCATCGACGCCGCGCCCCTTGGCGGGAGCACTACTACTTCATCCTTCGCCGCCACGAGCTCGCAATTCTTTCCTGGTAGCGTCACCCCGGTTCAGAACTTTGCGACCTCGGCAACTGAGGTGAGCACCTCTCCCTACCAGTCTATCTATCGCTTCGTCTTGGAGACGACGACCCGATCGGTCTCGGATATCCAGATTACCGTCCAGGGCACCTTCGCGAGGTTCACCGGTTTCTCGGCTGTCACTGGCGTTGGTTCCCTCTCCTCTGGCGGCGCTTCGCTCTCGCTCGCGGCCGTTGCTGGAGGCACCGATCCTCTCTTGAGTACTCCGGTCGCGTCGGCCCCGAGCGGCGCTAATAACCGCGGTGCCAGCGCATCGATCACCATCACCATTCCGACCCCGGGCGCTGCCGCCCTGCTGGGCCTCTGTGGCCTGGCCGCCGCTCGTCGCCGGCGATAGTCCCGGCTCCGACTTGACGGGCATTCTTTGATCTTTGCGCACGAGCCCCGCTTCGGTGGGGTTCGTGTTTTTTGTCGGGCGACGTGAGGCCGAGATTCGGGGCATGCGGAGTATCTGCCCGAGCCGACAGGGAGAATCCCTGATTATCGGGTGGCTGGGGTGGACGGAGTGAACATAGGGGATCTAGATGATCGGATTGTCCAATAATTGCCCACTTTGAGCAGAGTTTGAGGGGGTTGCACGCAGGAGGTCCAGGAAAAGCGGCCTTCGCGAACTCTTGACCGATCTGCGCGGGCAATTCTGGCTGAAATTGTTGTCGGCTCGGCTGTTTTCGATTATCCTCATGGGTGTCGTGTCGTGTGATCTGGGCCTGCATGGGCCCCACACGTCAAATACTTCGTCGAAAAGGCAGGAAGAAGGAGAAGCACGTGAGCAAGATCGTCGCTGGTATCATCGTTGCCGCTGGGCTCGCCGCCCCGGCCATGGCGCAGAGCACCATCAGCGCGTCCGCCGCCTGGGACGTGGACGTCCGCATCCTGGTCGATGGTGATCCGTCCAGCCCCTACACCGGCTCGGGCGTCGAGATCCTTCCCGGCGTGACCGCGGGCACTTTCCGCGTCGGTCTGGTTCTTCAGGCTCGCGCCAACGTGGCCGCTGGCATCTTCAACGGCGGCATCGGCCGTCTCCAGGGCATCATCCCGTCCGCCGGCTCTCCGGTCAGCTTCACGCACAACGTCGGCGCGGGCTCTCGCCTGATCGCCGGTGATATCGGCACCGGGTTCAACACCAGCGGCCTCGGCGTCCCGGGCGCCGGCGGCGGCACTGGCTTTGAGACCGCTGCCGGCGGCGCTTCCGGTGTCACTGGCTCCATCTTCCGCCAGGACCCTGCGAACATCAACAATCTGAACATTGGTGTGACCAACGCGGCCGGCTTCATCGTGGGCAACCCCGCGATCGGCACGGGCTCCACCCTCGGTCAGTTCACTGCCTTCAACCCGCTTACGGTCCCTGGCAACACCGATCCGATCGTGAACTTCGGCACGGCCGCCGGCGCTGGGACCAGCACCTCCCCCTTCCAGTCCATCTTCCGCTTCGTCTTCGAGACGACGAACTTGTCGCTCGCCGAGGCCCAGATTAACTTCATCGGTGTCCTCTCCCGCATCACGGGTGTTTCCAATGGCATCGGCACGCTTACCTCAGGTGGTGCGCCGATCTCGGCTGCTGCCGTGGCGAACGGTACCGGTACCGATTCGAGCAATCCGTTCACGAACGCCTCTGTCGGCGCTCCGACCTCGTCCAACAACCGCATCGGCGCTGCCTCGGTCGTCATCGCTATCCCGACCCCGGGCGCTGCCGCCCTGCTGGGCCTCGGTGGCCTGGTCGCCGCTCGTCGTCGCCGCTAATCCCGGCTCCGATCGAACGGTCACTCTGTGATCATCTCGTAATCTCTATGCACGGGCCCCGCTTCGGCGGGGTCCGTGTCTTTTTGGCCGGGCTGCGCGATAGTCTGAGAATCTCGCGGGTGTGCCGGGGAGTCCGTTGGATCGGCCCAGGGGCGTATGAAGCGGCGTATGGATGCCGCCCGTGGCGGGGTCTGACAGAGCGAGGGCCGCTGGAGAGTGCAGCGGTGACGGGCGACTGCGGAAAGGGTCAAAGGCGATGATGGCCTGGCTGAGCAGCGCGGTGCGGGACGCGGCCGTCAAGGCGCTCGAGTCCATCTCGGGGCGCGTGCACCCGCGGATGATCGACCTGTACGGCCGAGCGGTGCAGCAGGACGCGCGGACGCGCAACCCGCTGATCGTGATCCCCGGCGTGATGGGGACGCGGCTCAAGGACCGCGCCAGCGGTCGGCCGCTGTGGGGCGGCGACTACAAGAGCGGCTTTGCCGACCCCGGCGACGAGGAGCAGATGCGCGGGGTGACGGTGCCGATGGAGCTGGGCACGCCGCTGGAGTCGCTGGTGGGCAGCGCCGATCCGGACGGGACGATCGACGCGTTGCGGGTGAACGTGGCGGGCCTGCCGGTGCAGGTGTCGGCGTACGCGTCGCTGCTGCGTGTGCTGGGGGCGGGCGGGTACTGGGCGGCCGATCGGCGCGACGAGCGGGCGTGGAACTTCTTGAACTACGGCCCCGAGTCGCTCACGACCAGCTTCCAGTTCGATTACGACTGGCGGCTGACGGTGCCGGAGAACGCGCGGCGGCTGGGCAGGCTGGTCGAGCAGGTGATCGCGTTCGCGTCGTCGGAGACCGGGTGCAGCCGGCCGATGAAGGTGGACGTCGTGGCCCACTCGCTGGGCGGGCTGGTGCTGCGGTGGTACCTGCGGTACGGGGGGCAGGGGTCGTCGGGCCAGCAGGGCGAGCGTCCCGAGCTGACGTGGGAGGGTGCCTCCAAGGTGGAGCACGCGATCATGATCGCCACGCCCAACGCCGGGAGCGTGCGGGTGATGGAGAAGCTGCTGCGTGGGCTGCCGGCCTCTCCGGCGATGCCGGCGTACGACCCGGCGTACCTGGGGACGATGCCGGGGCTGTACCAGCTGATGCCGCGCGTGCGGCACGGCCAGGCGCTCCATGGCGGCGAGGTGCTCGACGACCTGTACACCAGCGAGCGGTGGGCGCAGATGGGGTGGGGCCTGGCGTCGCCGCGCGCCGACGGGGTGCTGCGGCAGCTCTTGCCCGGGCGCGGTCAGGCCGACCGCAGGCGGACCGCGCTGGAGCACCTGGACAAGTGCCTGCTCGAGGCCGAGCGCGTGCACGCGGCGCTGGACGTGGCCGCCGAGCCGCCGGCCGGCGTGGTCAAGCACCTCTTCGCCGGCGACGGCGCAGCGACGCATCAGGCCGCGGAGCTGACGGACAAGCGGCCGTATTACCGGGTCGTCGCCAAGGGCAACGGCGACCGGACGGTGCTGCGGTCCAGCGCGCTCATGGACGAGCGCGCGAGCATCGATCCCAACTACCCCAGGCTGCTGACGCCGATCCGCTGGGACTCGGTGATGTTCCTGCCGACGGACCACCTCGGGCTGACGAGCCACCCGATCTTCGTCAACAACGTGCTGTACGTGCTGCTGGAGAAGCCACGGCCGGACTGCGATTTCCGTCTGCCGCCGGTGGTGATCCCGCCGAGGCGTGGGGTGGGGATGAGCCGCAACGCCGGCGGTGAGCGGGGGGGGGCCGAGGCCCGGTGAGCGCGTCGGGCGCGTGCAGGCGGCCGCCGCGCGCCGGCTGCGCGTGCGCGGGGCGGTGGTTATGACGCGCGCCGGTGTGAGCTTGGGCGGGGTGGGCTGCGGGCGCGGGTTGTGGGGCGTGGCGGCGTGTCGGGCGGCGTGCGCACCGCGGCGGTGGCGTCAAGGGGACGCTCGAAGGTGACGAACGGAGTGGGTGGCATCGGCTGAGCCGGGGCGTTGTCGCGTCGGGTGGGCAAGCCCGGACGCGGCGGGGTCTCGGTGGCATCGAGCCCGAGGGGCCACGGATGATCTCGATGGAAACACCATGGCAGCCGCGGACGACCCGGAAGATCCGGCCGACGCGAG
Organism: Isosphaera sp.; assembly: GCA_013822085.1. Classification (GTDB taxonomy): domain Bacteria; phylum Planctomycetota; class Phycisphaerae; order Phycisphaerales; family UBA1924; genus WM-009. Next base: position 20,847 of record PNJV01000016.1, read on the forward strand.
ACGCGCTGGCGGCGGCGCTGATCGTGGTGCTGTCGGCGTTCATTGGCGTCGGCGGCGTGTGGTACGCGGCGCAGGAGCACCTGAGGCGGCGGGCTGAGGCTGCTGGGCTGGTCCCCGGCAGCGTGCCGAGCGATCCCGAGCCGCAGACCGCGGGCGCGGCGACCGAGGCGCCCGGTGCGGCGGCGGCGGGCAAGCCGCGGCGCAAGCTGAACGTGGCCAATCCGCCGGAGATCCTGGGGGCCGGGCGTGCGGTGCGCGCCGAGGGCGAGCGTTCCGAGCCGGGCGTTGATGAGGGCTCGGCGGGCCAGGGGGGTGGCGTAGCGGCGGCGTCTGCTGCGGGCGCGGCGGGGTCTGCGGGCGCGGCTGTCGGTGCGTCGTCGGCGGGCGAGCTGCGGACGCAGGAAGCCTGGCGCGAGGTGATCGATCGGGCCGCGGTGATCTCGGCGGCGCCGTCGGGCGTGGCGGGGCTGCTGGTGGGGCTGGTGGTGTACAGGCAGCGGCGTGCGGAGCGTCGCGCCGGCTTGCTGCGCGACGAGGCGGAGTCTCGGCTGCGGCTGATGGAGGTGTGGTCGAGTACGCCGAGGACGTGATCGTCGTCAGCGACGGCGACCTCGGGGCCGGGGAGGGGCCGCACATCGTGTACGTCAACCCCGCCTTCACGCGGGTGACGGGCTTTGCGCCCGGCGAGGTGATCGGGCGCTCCGTCGAGATGCTGCGTGGGCTCAAGACGGACAAGGGCGAGTCGGAGCGGGTCCGCGCGGCGATGGCCAAGGGCGAGGCCGTGCGGGCCGAGCTGGTGCAGTACGCCAAGGACGGTCGCGAGTTCTGGTCGGAGATGGCCGTGGTGCCGCTGCGTGGGCCCAGCGGGGACGTTGTGAACTTCGTGAGCGTGCACCGCGAGTCGACGGCGCGGCGGGTGGAGCAGGAGAAGGCCCGGCGGACCGTCAACGAGCTCGGGCGTGCGCGGGCGGGGCTGGAGGCCAGGGTGGCCGAGCTGACGGCGGCCAACCAGGCCCTGGTGGCCCAGCAGGAGCGCGCGGCCCACGTGGGCGTGCAGGCGGCCAAGCTGGTGGCGTCGGTGCAGCGCGAGATGCGCACGCCGCTGACGGCGGTGGCGTTCGCCGCGTCGGTGATGCGCGACACCGGGGCCACGCCGCAGGAGCGGGAGGACGCGGCCCGGGTCGCGGCGGGGGCGTCGGGGCACCTGCTGGAGGTCGCGCGCGACGTGAGCGACCTGGCGCAGCTGGAGGGCCAGGTCGCCGCGTCGGTGGCCGGCGAGTGCGACCCGCGGTCGGAGCTGGAGCAGGCGGTGGGGATGCTGCGCGTGGAGGCCGAGCGCAAGGGGCTGCGGCTGGCGATCCGGCTGGAGGAGCCGTTCCCGGCGGCGCTGTGCGTGGACATGACGCGCGTGCGGTGCGCGGTGCTGCACCTGCTGGAGAACTCGGTGCGCTACACCGAGCACGGTGGGGTGTGCCTGTCGGCCGAGGTCATCCGCGACGGCGGCCAGGACGCGGGCCGGCTGCGGGTGCGCGTGGAGGACACGGGGCCGGGCGTGGAGGAGGGCACGCTGGCGCGGGCCCTGGGCGGGCGCGCCGGCGAGCGCGGGCGCGGCTCGGGGCTGATGGTGGCGCGGCACCTGTGCGAGGCGTTGGGCGGGCGCCTGACGGCGCACAGCACGGCCGGGTACGGGTCGGTGTTCACGGCGGAGTTTGCCGTGAGCGGGATCGGCTTTGCGCGGGCGGCCGAGCGCGCAGCGGCCGACGCGCCGCGGCTGAGCGGCCGCGTGCTGCTGGCCGAGGACCACGCCGACCTGCGCGCGATGCTCCAGACGGTGCTCACGCGGGCCGGGGCGCGCGTGGACGTGGCGGGCAACGGGGAGCAGGCGTTTGCGGCGGCGTCGCGCGCGGCGGCGCAGCACGACCCCTACGACCTGGTGCTGATGGACACGCACATGCCGCTGCTGGACGGGCGCTCGGCGGTCGAGCGGCTGCGCATGCTCGGGTACATGGGGATGGTCGTGGCCCTGTGCGGCGACGGGGCCGAGGAGCGGCAGCGGTGCCTGGACGCCGGGTGCAACGAGGTGCTGGTCAAGCCGCTGACCCCCGAGGCCCTGCTGGCGGCGGTGCTGCGGATGCTGCGCGAGGCCAAGGCCAGCGCCAAGCAGCGGGCCGCGTAATCGGTGCGCCGCGGGTAAGCGCACGCCCGCGGGGCGCGTCCGAGGGCCGGTGGGCGCTGCGCCCATCGGCGGGCGGGGCGGACAGCGAGCGCACAGATGCACACGTCGGGACACAGCGGCCAGTCGGGTCACCAAGGGGCGTTCCGGGTGCACGAGGTCGGCAGCGCGCCCGAGGAGTCCCGGGCGACGCTCGGGGAGGTTGAGCGCGGGTTCGGGATGATCCCGAATCTGGAGCGCGTGATGGCCTCGGCTCCGGCGTTGCTCCGGGCGTACGCCACGGCCTGGGAGCTCTTCGACGCGACGGCCCTGACGCCCGTCGAGCGGCAGGTGGTGTACCAGACCGCCAACTTCATCAACGAGTGCGACTATTGCGTGCCGTGGCACACGCTCCTGAGTCAGCAGGCGGGGATGTCGCCGGCGGACGTGGAGGCGTTGCGCTCGGGGGGCGTGCTGGGCGAGCCGCGCCTCGAGGCGTTGCGGCAGTTCACGCGGGAGGTGGTCCTCCAGCGTGGCAAGGTGACGCCGGGGGACGTCGAGCGGTTCATGCGGGCCGGGTACACGGACCGGCACGCGCTGGAGGTCGTGCTCGGGGTGGCGATCAAGGTCATGAGCAACTACACCAACTCGATCGCGGGCACGCCGCTGGATCGGCAGGTGACCAAGCACGCGTGGCGCAAGCCCAAGGTCTCGCCGCGGGGGACCGGCGCGGGGTCGTGAACGGGCGCAGCCGGCGGCGGGCTGCGGCAGAAAAAACCCCCGTGCGTCTGGCCCTGGGGCCGACGCGCGGGGGCGTTGTGGCGATGCGAGCTGAGCGTGCGACCGCCGGCGTGCGCGGCAGAGTCGGGCCGGGGCTCAGACCATGTTCTTGAGGCCCTTGAGCGGGCGGATCTTGAGGACGGTGCGGGCGGGCTTGGGCTTGACCTCCATCATCTCGCCCGGCTTGAAGGGGTTGGGGCGGGTGGTGGACTTGGTGGCGGGGCGGTAGGTGGCGGTGACCTTCATCATGCCCGGGACGACGAAGACGCGCGGGTTGTCGGCCTTGGGCTTGGCCAGGTCGACGGACATGACCTTGCCGAGGGTCTCGAAGACGGCGACAACGTCCTTGCGGTTGAGCCCGGCGTGCTCCGCGATGAGGCGGTAGAGCTCGGACTTGCCGCGGGGCTTGTCGGAGGCGGAGAGCTTGGGGGGCTTGGGCATGGACTTGGTGGCCATAAAACACTGCTCCTGTGTGGTGCCCGGCGATCCTCGCCGGGCCGGTGGATGAGTCATACCACCATTCGGCACGGAGTGCAATCCGGCCGCGGTGACAAAAGCGGCTGTTTTGCTTGGAAATGTCCAACTTTTTTCAAAGACAATCGCCAAATGACTCAAAGAGTGGCCTTGCGGGCCCTGCGCGGGGCCCGGGCGGGGTGGGTTTGGGGGCCCTGAGCCCAGCCGGAGCGTGAGCGGGCGGGGTGAGTTTGGGGGCGGCTGTGCGGGACCGGAGCGGAGCGCAGTTCAGCGGCGCTTGATGACGATGGCGGTCTGGTCGTCGTCGAAGGGGACGCCCGCGGCGTGGGTCGCAGCGGCGCGGGCGATGGTGTCGAGGATCAGCTGCGCCGAGCCGTCGATGACCGAGCGTGCGGCGGCGAGGACGCCGGCCTCGCCGAAGTGACGGCCGCTGGGGTCCTTGGCCTCGAAGTAGCCGTCGGAGAGCAGGAGGAAGACCGATCCCGGGAGCATGTCGATGGTCTGGGGCTCTTCAGGGGGCGTGCCGGGCTCGATGCCCAGCGGGAGCGTGGTGGCGTCGCGGGACTCGGAGCGGCCGTCGGGGTGGATGACGAGCATGGGGGCCTGCCCCGCGGCGACGTAGCTGAGGCGCTGGCCGGCGGGATCCATGACGCCCAGGAAGGCGGTGACGAAGCGTCCGGCTGGGAGGTCGCCGCAGAGCTGGTTGTTGGCCATGGCCATGGCCTCGCCCGGGGAGATGCTGCAGCGGCCGGCCATGCGGGCCATGGCGCGGAACTGGGCCGCGCACAGTGCCGGGCCGATGCCGTGGCCGGTGGCGTCGCACAGGAGGACCAGGAGCTTGCCGCAGTCCATGCGGACCAGGTCGTAGGCGTCGCCGCCGGTCTCGTCGGCGGGGCGTGCGTGCGCGGCGATGTCCAGGGCCGGGTAGTCGGGGATGTCCTTGGGCCAGGAGGACTGCTGGATGGTGCGGGCGACCTGGAGGTCGGCCTCGATCTTTTCCTTGCGCAGCTCGGACTCGATGTACCGGGCCCGGCGGATGGCGATGGCGGCCTGGCCGGCCAGGGCGCGGGCCACGGCCTCGTCGGCGTCGTCGAAGGAGGGCCCGACGGCGGGGTCCTTGTTGAGGACCTGGGCGACGCCCTCGAGGCCGCCGTCGGAGGACAGGAGCGGGATGGTCAGCATCGAGCGGGTGTGGTAGCCGGTGCGGCGGTCGACGTCGGGGTTGAAGCGGGGGTCGGCGTAGCAGTCGGGGATGTTGAGGATCTGGCCGGTGCGGGCCGCCTCGCCGGCGATGCCGCGGGAGGTTGAGAAGCGGATCTCGGCCAGGCCGTGGGCCTGGGTGATGAACAGCTCGTGGCGCCCGGGGTCGAACTGGAAGACCGAGGCGCGGTCGGCGTGGAGGCAGTCGCGCATCGAATCGATGATCACGCCCAGGACCTGGGGCAGGTCGGTGGAGGCGGCCAGGCGTTCCATGACAGCCAGGAGCCTGGGCAGCACGTCGGGGCGCACCGAGAGCGGGGCGTCCGGGGAGACGGGCACGTCGACGGCGTGATGGAGTCCGGTGGGCGGGCGGACTTGCACGGAGCAATTGTACAGGCTGGCGTGGGGGAGGCCGCGCAAAGATCGCAAAAAATCGGGCCACGGAGGCGGTGCGCTGACGCAGGCGTGCGCGCTTGCGCCGGTTGACAGCCGGGCCGGGCTGGGGCCGACGGCGCGGGCGCGGGCGCCGAGAAGGCGGCTGGGCCAGGGCGAGCGCCGATAACGCACGATCTGGCCGCTGGGGGTGCCCGCGGGCGGGGTGGCTGATATGGTTGGGCTTTTCGCCAGGACACACAGCGGAAGGATCAAGCAATGAAAGCGATCGACCTGCGACCCGGCTACGGCGTGAAGATGGAGGGCAAGTTCTTCGTGGTGGTCGGGTACGAGTTCCGCAACCCGGGCAACCTGCGGTCGTTCGTGAACATCAAGTACAAGAACGTGCAGAGCGGGCAGGTCATCGAGAAGCGGCACCAGCCGTCGGAGGACGTGGAGCAGATCGACCTGGACCGTCGGCCGATGGAGTTCCTGTACAAGGAGGGGACCGACGGGGTGTTCATGGACACCAGCGACTACGACCAGATCAACGTTCCCCAGAGCGTGCTGGGGGACGCGCTGCTGTACCTGCGGCCCAACGCGACGGCGACGGTGGTCACCTACGAGGGCCGCGCGATCCTGATCGAGCTCCCGCCGGCGGTGGAGCTGACGGTCAAGGACTGCGCCCCCGGCGTCAAGAAGGCCACGGTGACCAACGTGCAGAAGGACGCGGAGATGGAGACCGGGCTCAAGACGCGCGTGCCGGATTTCATCGAGATGGGCGAGTCGGTGCGGATCTCGACCACGGACGGCAGCTACATGAGCCGGGCCTGAACTGGGCCTGAGCCGGCCTGAGTCGAGTCCGCCTGAGTGAGTCCGCCTTGGGGGCCCGCGTCGGCCACCAAAGCCGGGCCGCTCAGCCGGTGGCCGCGGTCAGGTCGGGCTTGCGCTGGCGGATCTCGTCGGTCAGGCGGTCCAGGAAGGTCTCGACCGGGAGCGGGGGCAGGTCCTTGTCGGCGCCGCGGACGCGCGGCGAGACGGCCCCGTGCTCGGCGTCGCGCGGCCCGACGACCAGGAGGTAGGGGACCTTGCGCTCGGCGGCGGCCTTGATCTTGCCCTGGATGCGGTCGTTGCCCAGGTCGAGGGTGGCGCGCACGCCCAGGGCCTTGAGGCGGGCGTGGACGGAGGCGGCGTAGTCGTTGGTTTTTTCGCTGATGGGCAGCACCGCGGCCTGCTCGGGGGCGAGCCAGGTCGGGAAGGCGCCGGCGAAGTGCTCGATGAGGAAGCCGCAGAAGCGCTCCATCGAGCCGAAGGGGGCGCGGTGGATCATGACCGGGCGGTGGGGCTTGTTGTCCGGGCCGGTGTAGGTCAGGTCGAAGCGGATGGGCAGGTTGTAATCGACCTGGACGGTGCCCAGCTGCCAGGAGCGGCCGATGACGTCCTTGACGACGAAGTCGATCTTGGGGCCGTAGAAGGCGGCCTCGCCGGGCTCCTCGGAGAAGGGCACGCCCAGCGAGCGGGCCGCCTCTCGGCAGGCCTGCTCGGCCTTGTCCCAGTTGTCCGGCGTGCCGGTGTACTTGGACGAGTCGGGGTTGCGCAGGCCCAGGCGCACGCGGTAGTCGCGCATGCCCAGGGTGCCGAAGATGATCCTGACCAGGTCCAGGCAGCCGATCAGCTCGGCGGGGAGCTGGTCCTCGGCGCAGAACAGGTGGGCGTCGTCCTGCGTGAAGCAGCGCACGCGGAGCATGCCCGAGAGCTCGCCGGACTGCTCCCAGCGGTAAACGGTGCCGAACTCGGCCAGGCGGACGGGCAGGTCGCGGTAGGAGTGGGGGCGCGAGGCGAAGATCTTGACGTGGTGCGGGCAGTTCATGGGCTTGAGCAGGAAGCCCGAGAGCAGCCGGTCGTCGGCCAGCACGCGGTCGGGGGCGATGGTCTGGGCGCCGGTGCGCTGGTTGAGCGACGCGGCAAAGCGGGCCGAGACGCCCTCGAGGCGGTTGGAGAGCTCGGCGCAGGAGCAGCCCTCGGCGGCGGCCTTGTCCAGGTCGTCGCGCTCGACGATGGGGGCGAACTGGGCGTCCTTGTAGTACGGGAAGTGGCCCGAGGTCTTGTAGAGTTCCAGGCGGCCGATGTGCGGCGTGAAGACCTGCGCGTAGCCCTGGCGGGCCAGCTCGGCGGAGATGAAGCTCTGGAGCTCCTGGCGGATCACCCCGCCGGCGGGGGTCCAGAGCACCAGGCCCTGGCCGACGTCCTCGTCGATGTGGAACAGGTGGAGCTTGGCGCCGATGACGCGGTGGTCGCGGGCCTTGGCCTGCTCGAGCTGGGCCAGGTGCGCGTCCAGCTCGGCCTTGGTGGCAAAGGCGGTGCCGTAGACGCGCGTCAGGCGGTCGGAGGTCTCGTCGCCGTGCCAGTAGGATGAGGCCAGCGAGGTGACCTTGACGGCGCCGATGCGGCCGGTCGACGGCGCGTGCGGCCCGCGGCAGAGGTCCTCCCAGTGCGTGCCGGGGGTGCCGGTGGCGTAGAACGACAGGTCGGCCTCGGGGGCCGCGGCCAGGGCGCGCTGGGCGTTGTCGAGCTTGTACTTGCTGCCCTCGCGCGTGAGCTTGTCCAGGCCCTGCTGGCCCGGGAGCTGGTAGCGCGTGAAGGGGCGGTCCTCGGCGATGATCTTGGCGATCTGGGCCTCGATGGCGGGCAGGTCGCTCTCGCGCAGCGGGCGCTGGTCGGGGAAGCGGATGTCGTAGTAAAAGCCGTTCTCCAGCGGCGGGCCGTAGACCAGCCGGGCCTCGGGGACGATGCGCCCGATGGCCTCGGCCATGACGTGGGCCGCTGAGTGGCGGATGAGCAGGAGCGCGTCGGGGTCCTGGGCGCCGTCGCGTTTCTTGGGCGTGACGATCGAGACCGCCGCGTCGGAGGTGATCGGGGCGCTCAGGTCGCTCAGCACGCCGTTGACCTTGGCGCCCAGGGCGTCCTTGGCCAGGCGCGCGCCGATCCTCTGAGCGATCTGGAGGCCGGTGACCGGGCCGTCGAAGTTGAGCGTGGTGCCGTCAGGGAGCGTGATGGTGGGCATGGTGGTCTGGGCCTCGCTGACGTGGTCGGGGTGGCGCGGTGGGGGGCTGGGGCGCGAGGCTGAGGTTATGCGGTGTGTGTGCGGGTGTTGCGTGAGCGCGTCTGCTACGAGAAGGCGTAGGGCGTGCGGGAGGGCAGGGTGTGGTGCAGGGTGCGGGGGGTGGTCGATGGGGGGATGGGGCGATGGTGGGGCGCGTCCACGGCGCGGGGGTTTGTCGTTGCGCAGCGGTGGTCCGTCGCCCCGCTGACCGGATTGGGCAGTTTTTGAGCGTTATGGTTGCACGAAAACGTTCAGGATCGGGTGCAACGCATCGGGAGAATCGCTAGGCTGGCACCAGCGCCCCCGAAAAGGCGCAGCAGCGCCCCCGGAGAGGCGCAGCGACGCCCCGCGGGCGCGGCACGGCGTCGGGCAGTGGCGGAGCAGAGAAGGGCGCACCATGGCACGCTGGATGATCGTGATGCATCGAGAGTCGCCCGGTGGCGCAGCCGTCATGGAGCGCTCCGAGCCGATGATGCACTGGCTCGGCGGGCTGCGCAGCCGCGGCCAGCTGATCGACGGGGACCCGATCGTCCCCGGCGGGCACATGCTCGTGCGCGCCGACGACGTGGTGATCGACAAGCCGATCAACGGCACCGGCACGACGGCGGGGATCACCGGGTACTTCATCATCGACGCCCTGAGCGAGTCGGAGGCCGTGGCCATCGCCCGCAGCTGCCCCGTCCTGACCGAGGGCGTGACGGTGATCCTGCGTCGGGTGGGGCGCGTCGGCTGAGCCAGCCGGCCGGCCGGGGCGTGCCCCGGGGCGACGCGGCGCGATACATTGGCGCGACCGGAGACGCGCCAGGTGATCTGCCCGTACTGCCAGCACAACGACGACAAGGTCATCGACTCCCGGGCCAGCGAGGGGGGCCGGGTGATCCGTCGCCGCCGCGAGTGCCTGGCCTGCCGAAAGCGGTTCACGACCTACGAGCGGATCGAGGAGCTCTCCAAGCTGGTGGTGATCAAGCGCGACGGCACGCGGGTGCCCTTCCAGCGCGACAACGTGCTGCGCGGCGTGCAGGCGGCCTGCGGCAAGCGGCCGATCCCGCAGGGGGCACGCGAGCGGCTCGTCGAGGAGGTCGAGGAGCAGCTCTACCGGGAGTTCGAGCGGGAGGTGCCCAGCCGGGCCATCGGCGAGCTGGTCTGCCGACGCCTCAAGGAGCTCGACGAGGTGGCGTACATCCGGTTCGCCAGCGAGTACCACCGGTTCAAGGACGTGGGCGAGCTGGTGCAGGAGCTCCAGCTGCTCAACAACCGTGTCAAGGACAGCAAGGACCAGCAGCGGCTGTTCTGATCGTGATCTGTCCGGTTCGGGCGGGGGATGTCGTTTAGGGTGTCATGCCAGGATTGTGTCGGGATATGGTCAGGGGCATGATGCAGCCAGATCGGTCGGCCGCGAGTGGGGGTATGGCCCGGAGCGCCTGTGGAAGCCGGTGCGCGGCGTGGGTGCGTCCGGGTGCGTGGGTCGTCCTTGCGGGCGGCCTGGTCGCTGGATCGGTGATGGCCGGGTGCGCTGGGAACCACGCGCGGCTGGAGCTCGCCCCGGGGACACGGCCGGCGCCCGCGAGCGACTCGACCGGTGCCGGCCCGCCGGCCCCGCTCACGCCCGAGATCAGGCCGGTGGCCGTTGGCTCGCCGATCCTGACGGGCCAGGAGACGCCCAGCCCGGGCGCGGTGGACGTTCTCTGGCGCCCGGCGTGGTGGATCGAGGCCCCGGCCCGCGACGGTGCGACGGTGCGGGTGCCGGCCTGGGCGGACTCGACCGACCTGCGCACCGCCCGCAACGCCGCCCTGCGCCAGGCCCAGCTGCGGATGCGCTCGGAGGGCGCCGCAGAGCGCAACGACGCCGCAGCGGGCTCAGAGCCGGTGGCGCGCATCGAGGTCGTGCAGCTCAAGGACGGCCGCACGCGCGTGTTCGTGCTCCTGACGGGCACCACGTCGGGTCAGGGCGCGTACCGCTCGCCAGCGCCGGAGGCCCCTCTCCCCTGACAGTTCGCCGCGGCTGGGTGGTGGGGCGGTGCGGTGAGCGGGGGTTGGGGGGTGGGGGGTGGGGGGTCGAAAGGGCAAGGGGTGGTGCAAGTCACTCCGGCTTGCCGCCCGCGGAGTCGTAGACCCACGCGTCAGCGGCCCGCGGGAAGTCCAGGACCTCGCCGGGGGCAAAGAACAGCCGCAGCTCGCGCTGTGCGGCCTCGGGGCTGTCCGAGCCGTGGATGAGGTTGAAGGAATTGGAGACGCCCAAGTCGCCGCGGATGGTGCCGGGGGCGGCCTTGGACCCGAACGTGGCCCCCATCAGGTTGCGCGCGATGGTGATGGCCCCGACGCCACGCACAGCCAGGATCAGCACGGGGCTGCTGGTCATGAAGCGGACCAGGCCCGGGTAGAAGGGCTTGGACTGGTGGGCCTCGTAGTGCGTCTGGGCCAGGCTGGGGGCGATCATGGTGAGCTTGGCGCCGACGATCTGGAGGCCCTTGTCCTCGAAGCGTGTGAGGATCCGGCCCATCAGGCCGCGCTGCACGGCGTCGGGCTTGAGGATGATCAGCGTGGTCTCCACGGGGTAGCTCCGGTGCGGCGGGGCCGCGGTGCGATTGGTGCGGGGCGGAGGGTATGCGTGGCGGGCCGGCCGAGCCGCGTCGGGCCGTGGGCGGTGGGGGGTGGGCGGAGGTGGACGGGTGTGGGGCGGTGAGGGGGGAATGAAAAAGGCCGCCCCTTTGTGGGGGGCGGCCTGGGTAGATGTCACACCGTTGAAGCGAGTCCCAGGCCCGTCGAGCCGGGATTAGCGGCGGCGACGGCTGGCCAGCAGGCCGCCCAGGCCCAGCAGGGCAGCGGCCCCGGGGGTGGGGACGATCGTCGCGTTGACGGCGCCGAAGGAGGTGATCAGCGGGTCGCCGCCGAAGAACGGCGCGGTGACCTGGCTGCCCGCGGCGTCGAAGACCGACGAGGCGCCGGCGCCATCGACCACGACCTGATAGACGGCGTTGGTGACGCCGTCACGGAAGACCGAGAGGGGCTCGGAGCTGTTGCCGGTCAGGCCGGAGAAGGCGAGGTTGGTGCCAACGCCCAGCTGAGAGACCAGAGCCGCGCCGAGCGCGGCGTCTTCCACTTGGTCGCTGACGAAGATCGCGTCGAAGATCGTGCCGAAGGCGGAGACGTTGTCGAAGAGGCCGTCGTTGTTGGCGTCCAGGTCCGTCCCAGCGGCGAGGCTGTTGCTGGCCAGGACGAAGCCGAAGCTGGGGTTCTCGAAGTCAGCGACCGAGACGGTCAGCAGGCCGTTGGCGTCAAAGACGCCGCTGATGGCGAAGGAGCCGGTGGGGTTGACGATAGCGAAAGCGCCACTGGAAGCGGGGCCGTCGGTGTCGATGTTGATGAGGAAGCCGCTGAAGCTGGCGCCGGCGGTGCCGCGGAGCTCGATGGTGGTGGTGGTGGGGTCAGTGCCAGCGGGGTTGGGCTGGAACTCGTTGATCAGGACCGGGCCAGCCAAGGCCGAGGCCGACAGAGCAAGGCCAGCCAGGCTGGCGATCATCGACGTGTGCATCTTTCTCTCTCCTGTTGAATGCGATGGGCACGCCCCACGGGCGTTCTCCCACGGAGGCACAGTTTATGACACAGCCGCTGGGTGGCCAGTCGATTGGATTGGGTGAGAGGCCGGCTTACTGAAACTTTGCAATTCTGGGCGTATTGATTGCTGGGCCCGCCGACGTGTGCACGCGCTGGGCGGGGACTCCCGATGGAGGGAGCCGGTTGATGCGGGTGCGGGTGCGGGGGTTGGGGGGCCAGAGGTTGGGGGGTTGGGAAGGATCCGGCGCCGCGGTTCGGCGGTTTCGAGGCAATGGGGAGCGCATGGCCAAGGTGCACGCAGCGGAGCACGAGCAGGGACGCACACGGGTCACAGCCGAGCAGATGGCGGCTCGGCAACGGGACATCTCCGTTAGCGAGTTCTTCGCCAAGAACAGGCACTTGTTGGGGTTCGACAACCCGCGCAAGGCCCTGCTCACGACGGTCAAAGAGGCCGTGGACAACGCCCTGGACGCCTGCGAAGAGGCCGGGATCCTGCCGGACATCACGGTGGTGATCGAGGACCTCGGGGAGCTGCGCCAGGGCGTTCAGAACCAGGGCGAGGTGACAGCAGCGGGCAGCCCCCAGGTCTCAGCGTCACGCAAGGAGCGCAGCGCCGGCAAGCGCGCCAGCGGTGCGGGGGGTGGCGCGGGTGGTGGTGGGGGCGGTGGCGGGTCGGGGGGAGCGGGGGGGTCGGGGGGGTCGAACCGCTACCGCGTGACGGTGGTGGACAACGGCCCCGGGATCGTGCGCAAGCAGGTGGAGAACATCTTCGGCAGGCTCCTTTACGGCTCGAAGTTCCACCGGCTCAAGATGAGCCGCGGCCAGCAGGGGATCGGGATCTCAGCGGCGGGGATGTACGGCCTGATCACCACGGGCCGGCCGATGGTGATCCACACCAAGCCCAAGGCCGACGCGGCGGCTCATCACATCGAGCTGGCGATGAACACCAAGACCAACCGGGCCGAGGTGACCGTCGATGACGAGACGGAGGACTTCCCGCCGCAGCGGCTGCGCGGGATCGGGGGCCCCTGGTGCGTGCCGGCGGAGGTGTACCGGACCGGGACGAGCGTGTCGATCGAGCTGGAGGGGCGGTACCAGCGCGGGCGCGGCTCGGTGGACGAGTTCCTGGAGCTGACGGCGATCGCCAACCCGCACGCGCGGGTCGTGTTTGTCGCGCCCGGCGGCGCGTTGGCCGTCGGCAACGAGGACGGGGGCGCCGACGAGCTGCGCTCCGAGGCCGCCCCGGCCCGGCCCGGCCCCCCCGGCACCGCTGTCTCGCCCGGCACTGCTGTTTCGCCCGGCACCGAGGGCGCGATCGTCGGCCAGGGCCTGGACGCGTCGGTGCGCACGCGGGAGCTGGGCGGGGTGACGGTCTACCCGCGCGGCGTCGAGCAGCTGCCGCCGGAGACCAAGGAGATCCAGCCGCACCCGCGCGGCGTGGAGCTTGGGATCCTGATCCAGATGCTCCGCGAGGCCGAGCAGGACAAGGGCGGTGGCGGGAGCCTGTGGCATTTTTTGCAGGAGAAGTTCTCGCGGGTGAGCGGCGCAGCGGCCGGCGGGCTGTGCCAGGCGGTCGGGGCCACGACGCGGACGCGCGTGGCCGACGTGGACCACGCGCAGGCCGAGCGGCTCTTCCGGGCGCTCCAGGAGGCCAAGCTGCCGCCGCCGCCGACCGACTGCCTGGCGCCGATCGGGGTGCGTCAGCTCCTGGCGGGGATGCTCAAGGGCGTGCGGGCCGAGTTCTACGCGGCCTCGTCGCGCGAGGCGGCCGTCTACCGCGGGCGTCCGTTCCAGATCGAGTCGGCGATCGCCTTCGGCGGCGACCTGCCCAAGGAAGAGACGGCCCGTGTGATCCGGTTCGCCAACCGCGTGCCGCTCCAGTTCCAGCAGTCGGCCTGCTCGTCATTCAAGGCGGTGGTGGAGACCAACTGGCGGAACTACGACCTCCAGCAGCCGCGCGCCGCCCTGCCGGTGGGGCCGCTGGTGATCATGATCCACATGGCCAGCGTGTGGGTGCCCTTCACCAGCGAGAGCAAGGAGGCCGTCGCCGACTACGACGAGATCCGCCGGGAGATGAAGCTGGCCCTGATGGAGTGCGGGCGCAAGCTGGGGGCGTACCTGCGCAAGCGCGCCCAGATGCGCCGCCAGGCCGAGCGCCGCGACATCTTCGAGCGCTACATCGGCGAGGTGGCCAAGGCCGTGCACGCCCTCAACGGCGTCGGGGCCCAGCGGCTGCACGAGGCCCTGCTCGCCCAGGCCAAGAAACGCACCGCCGTTGCCGACTTGCGACTGGACGAGGACGGCAAACGCGTGAGCCAGGAGGACGACCCGGGCGATCAGGACGGCGTGATCATCCTCGACGGGGGCGCAGACGGCGGCGGTGGGGGCGAGCCCCGGGGCGGCGGCGCTGCGGGCGGTGTCAGCGAGGGCGGGGGCGACAGGGTGGACGGGGGCAAGGCCCAGGCACGCGCAGCGGCCAAGCCGTCACGGCCGCGGGCCGCGGCCAAGGCAAGCAGCCTGCCGCCAGAGCGGCTGGACATCAAACCCCCGCAACCAGTCAAGCCCGCCAAGCCGACCAAGGGGCCGCGCGCCGCCGACGACCTGGGCGAGCTGCCCTTTGCTGCGCCCAGCCGGGCCGAGGAGGCGGCGTTGGCCGTCAACGCGGCCCAGCGGGGCGCCGCCGCTGATCCACCCGCCCCCGGCGGTGGGGCGCGCACCAAGCCGCGCGTGCGGTGGGACCCCAAGACGGGCAAGATGGTGCCGGTCGAGCCGGCCGGGCTGTTCTAAGGCGAGGGCGTCGGCCCGCGCGGCCGAGGGAGAGGACCACCGATGGCAAAGAAGGACGTGCCGAGCGGCAAGGGCAAGGGGACGCAGGCCCCGGCGCTCAAGGAGCGCGACACCCGCACGCTGGGCAAGCTCGTGGGCCTGGCCGACCAGGTGGCCCAGACGACGCTGGGCGGGCGCGAGCCCCGGATCGAGATCCCCACGCGCACCAAGAGCAACACGGTCTGGAACAAGAAGCGCGGGATCCTCCAGATGGGCCAGGCCACGGCCGAGCGCGAGCTGTTCAACCTGAGCCAGGCCAAGCAGTTCATGCAGACGATGCTCCACGCCAGCACGATCAAGGACCTGATCGAGGCGCAGAAGACCAGCAGCCTCCGCGGTGTGTTCTACAAGGCCAAGCACACCGTGGCCGGCACCAAGGAGAACACCTTCGACACCCAGGACGAGAGCGACCCGATCCTGGAGGACCTGGAGGTGGCCCTGGGGGCCCTGCGCGAGGAGCTGCACATCTTCGCCGAGAACCGCGGGGCCATGGTCGGCAACATCACGCTGGTGGACAAGGGCGACGCGATCGACTGCCGCAGGATGGGCAGCGGTGGCTACGCGCTGCCGAGCATCGTCGAGCCCGACGTGATCCAGTTCAGCAAGTGCGAGGCGGACTTCGTCCTGCACGTGGAGAAGGGCACGGTCTGGAACCGCTTCAACGAGGACCGCTTCTGGGAGAAGAACAACTGCGTCCTGACCCACGGGGCGGGCCAGCCCCCGCGCGGGTGCCGGCGGCTGCTCCAGCGGCTCAACCAGGAGCTCAAGCTCCCGATCGTCTGCGTGCTCGACTGCGACCCGTGGGGGCACTACATCTACAGCGTGATCAAGCAGGGCTCGATCTCGCTGGCCTTCGAGAGCACGCGCCTGGCGATCCCCGAGGCCAAGTTCCTGGGCATCCGCAGCAAGGACTACGACGCCTGCGGGCTGGACGAGGCCGTCAAGATCGATATGACCGACAACGACGTCAAGCGCGCCAAGGAGATCGCCGCCTACCCGTGGTTTGCCGGGCACAAGGGGTGGCAGCGCGAGATCGAGCACCTGGTGCGCAACGGGTTCAAGATGGAGGTCGAGTCGCTGATCACCAAGGACATCAGCTACGTCACCGAGGAGTACGTGCCCCAGCGCCTCAAGGCCCAGGACTGGCTCGAGTAGCCCCCCGCCCCCCCCGGCCCCGCCCCCTGTGCTCCCGCTTAGACGGCGTCGAAGCCGCTGGGGCGCAGCGGCTCGGGGCAGGGCGCCCCGTCGGCGTCCGGCTCTTCGAGCGTCAGGCCGTCGTGGGCCAGGGACATGGGCTCGGGCAGCTCGGCGCACGTGGCCGCGTGCGGCAGGTCGTGGGCGATGTGGATGAACAGCGCACGGGCCGGGGCCAGGCGCCCGGCGATCTCGACGGCCTGATCGAGCGTCAGGTGCGTGGGGTGGTGGCGCTTGCGCAGCGCGTCGAGGCAGAGCGTGCCCAGGCCCTCCAGGTGCGGGTAGGTCTCGGGCGGGATCGCCGACACGTCGGTGCAGTAGGCCAGCGGGAACACGGGCGTGTGCGCCCGCCCCGCGGCGGGCCCCCGCCGGGCCGGCGCCGGGGGCAGGTCGAAGCGGAACCCAAGCACCGGGAGCCTGCCGTGGAGCAGGCGCAGCGGCGTGACACGCAGGCCCCAGAGATCGATCGGCGTCAGGGGCTCGAGCCGGCGCGGGATCAGCGTGGCCACGAAGGAGTCGTTGACGTAGCGCTGGCGCTCGAAGATGTGTGCGTAGACCCGGCGGAGGTGGTCCATGGTGTGGTCCTCGGCCCACACGTCGATGGGGGAGCGCTGGACGGCGTTGAACCGGCGGACCTCGTCGAGGCCGAAGGTGTGGTCCACGTGGTTGTGGGTGAAGAGCACCGCGTCGCAGCGCCTGAGCCGGGCGTGGACGGCCTGGAGGCGCAGGTCGGGCGTGGCGTCGATCAGGACCGTGCGCGGTCGCCCGTGCGGGTCGGTCCAGCTCAGGGCCGCCCCGGTGCGCGAGCGCTGGTCGCGCGGGTCGGGGCTGGTGCACACGGGGCAGTCGCAGGCGATGCACGGCACGCCCGCCGAGGTGCCCGTGCCCAGGAACGTGAATCGCATCGCCAACGGTAGTGTCCCGGCGCGTCCGGCCGGGGCGGTATGATCCGCCAGCCCGCGCGGCCGACCGCGGCCGCCACGCACACCCGCACGGAGCGCCAGCATGCCGCACTACTACCGGCTCGGGCAGCTGCCCAAGAAGCGTCACACGCAGTTCCGCAGGCCCGACGGGGTGCTCTACTCGGAGGAGCTCTTCGGGACCGAGGGCTTCACCGGGCCCACCTCGACGATGTACCACATCAACCCGCCGACGCAGGTGGCCGGCTGGCGCACGCTCTACTCGACCAAGCCCCAGTACGTCGAGGCCGACACCATGCGCATGCGGCACACGCGCAGCGGCCTGATGCGCCCCGCGGGGGACCCCGTCACCGGGCGCGTGGTCCTCTACGGCAACAGCGACGTGGAGATGAGCGTCTGCGTCCCCGCCGAGGGCATGGGGTACCACTACAAGAACGCCCAGGGGGACGAGTGCATCTTCGTGCACTTTGGCACCGGCGTGCTCTACACGATGATGGGCGCGCTGCGCTTCGGGCCCAAGGACTACCTGGTCGTGCCCAAGGGCGTCGTCTACCGCATGGAGTTCGACCGCAGGCAGAGCGGCCCGGGCGGCACGCCGGCCGACGGGGGCCCCAGCGTCGAGGCCGTGCCCCTGGGCAAGTTCCTGACCATCGAGACGGCCAACGGCTCGCACATCCTGCCCCCAAAGCGCTACATGAGCCACGACACGGCCCAGTTCCTCGAGCACGCGCCCTACTGCGAGCGCGACCTGCGCCTGCCCGAGATGCCCATGACCTGGAACGAGCACGGGGCCTATGAAGTCCGCGTCAAGGCGCGCGGGTCCATGCACGCCTACGTCTACGACTACCACCCGCTGGACATCGTCGGCTGGGACGGGTGCTACTACCCCTACGCCTTCAACATCGACGACTTTGCGCCCATCACCGGCAAGCTGCACATGCCCCCGCCGATCCACCAGACCTTCGAGGGGCACAACTTCGTCATCTGCTCCTTCTGTCCGCGCATGCTCGACTGGCACCCCCAGGCCATCAAGGTCCCGTACAACCACAGCAACCTCGACAGCGACGAGGTCCTGTACTACGTCGAGGGCAACTTCGGCAGCCGCAAGGGCATCGAGATCGGCTCGCTGACGGCCCACCCGCAGGGCATCCCGCACGGCCCGCACCCGGGCACCATCGAGGCCTCCCTGGGCGCGACCCACACCGCCGAGCTGGCGGTGATGTGCGACACCTTCCGCCCGCTGCTGCCCACCCAGGCCGCCGTCGAGCTGGACGATCCCAAGTACCCCGCCTCCTGGCAGGGCGAGCACTTCCCCAAGCTCAAGGGCGGCCACATGACCCTCAACGGGCACTCGGCCGCGGCTGCCCCCGCGGTGCAGCTGGCCCAGATGGTCCAGCAGCTGGGGGCTGGCGCAAGGCCCGCTGACACCTGGGCCCCCGGGGGTGACACCGCCCCGCCGTCGGGCCGCTGACACGCGCGCTGCCCCGGCGTCGCCACACGGGCCGATCAGTTGTTGGGCTGGCTCATGCCCTGGACCTCCCCCTGGCGCAGCCGGCCGTGCAGGAGGGTGCTGTCGCGGCTGTCGGCGGTCAGATCCGCGTTGAGGTCGGTGGGAGTGGTCATGATGGCGTAGAGGTCGAGCAGGTCGACCCGGCCGTCGCGGTTGATGTCCAGCGGCTGGAAGCTCTCGATGAACTCCGGCTCGTGCTGGAGGAGCAGGAAGCCGTGGGCCGGCAGGGTCAGGCGCGCCGATTGGCTGTGGCCGTCGCGTCCCTGCGCGTCGGTCGTGATCGGTCGCGGGTCGCCGCCGACGCCGCGGCCCTGGTAGGCCGCCGACTCGCTGTTGATCACCAGGCCCCACGGCCCGGGGCGGGGGAGCCCGACGGTGTACTGGCTAAAGTCGGTGTTGGAGAAGTTGGCGACGACGACGTAGGAGCGGCCGTCCCAGCCGGTGCGCTCGAAGGCCATGACGTTGGCGCCGTCGTTGACGTGGAAGGCGTGCGCGGGGCTGTTGGCAAAGAGTGCCCGCTTGGTGGTGCGCAGCGCGATCAGGTCCTTGTAGAACCGGAAGACGCCGGCGTAGGTCTGGCGCTTGGACCAGTCGAGCTTCTCGAACTCCCAGTCGGCGTCCTCGGCCCACTCGTTGCCCATGAGGATCGCCGGCACGCCCTGGGCCAGGATGGTCAGGCCGTTGGCGAGCTTGGTGCGGCCCAGGGCGAAGCGGTCGTCGTGTGGGAAGGTGGTGTCGATCTGCTTGACGGCCCTGCGGCGTCCGGCGCCCGAGAGCGGCCAGGCCTCGTCGTGGAGCTCGAAGTAGTTGAAGACCCGGTCGCCCTCGACCCAGGGGCCCGAGCCGTCGATGGACGCGGCCAGCCGGCCCAGGTCGGGGTCGCCGAAGCCGGCGTTGTCGATCGCCGCGTCGATGGCGTTCTTGAACGCCTCGTGGTACTGCCCGTCGAGGTCGATGCCCCCCGGGCTGGTGTTCCAGGCGCTGTTGTTGTAGACCTCGCCGATGACGTGGGCGTCGGGGAAGCGCCGGCGGATCGTGGCCATGGAGGTGCGCGTCAGGTCCTGGCCGGGCACGGCCTGCGAAGCGCTGACCAGCTCGTAGATGGCGTCGTGGCGGTAGCCGTCGGCCTTGTACTCGCCCAGGAAGGTCTCGACGCTGTCGAGGTAGTACTGCCGCACCTGCGGGCGGTCCAGGTCGGCCTGCGGCCCCCACGGCGTGCCCACGGCGCTCGGCGCGTCGAAGTACCGCTGGGTGCCGTCGAACTGCCACAGGTGGTTGTCCGAGCTGGTAAAGTGGTTCCACACGGTGTCAAAGACCACCGCGATCCCAGCGCCGTGGAGCGCGTCGACCATGGCCTTGAGCTCGTCGGGCGTGCCGTAGGAGGTCTCGCTGGCGAACATCGAAACGGGGTTGTACCCGCCGGACTTCTCGCCGGGGAACTCGGTGACGGGGTTGATCATCACCGCGTTGACGCCCAGGTCGGCCAGGTGGCCCACGCGGCGGGTCACGTCGGCGAAGCGCGAGATCGTCGGCGTCGGGCCGGCGGGGTCGTTGCGACCGGCGAAGGTGCCCACGTGGAGCTGGTACACGACCCACTCCTCGGCCGGCGCCGGCGAGAAGTGCGGGTGCTGCCACTGATACGCCAGCGGGTCGATGATGCGGGTGTCGTAGCCCGAGTTGTTGTCCAGGAACCGGCCGCGCGGGTCCGGCCGCCAGAGCGCGCCGTTGAAGCGGTACTTGTAGTCCTGCCCCGCCACGGCCCCGGGCACGAAGCGGACGAAGTCCTCGCCCAGGCGCGTCATGGCCGACGCGGCCGAGGCCGTCCAGCCGTTGAACTCTCCCAGCACGTCGGCGGTGCTCGCCCCCGGCGCCCAGACGCGGAAGACGGTGCCGCCGGTCGAGGGCGTGCTGCCCAGCGGGGCGTGGGCCAGGCTCTGGAAGTCGATGGTCCACCACTGCGGCGTGGCCGGCGGGCCGTCGCTCACGCCCGCCGCTGAGAGATAGTCCCGGTCGGCGCCGTCGATGACCTCGATGACGTACGCCACGCGGGCCGCGGTGGTCCCCGGCACGCTTGCCGCCCACAGGTCGATCTCGCCCACGCTCGCCACCCACGCCGCGTCGTACCAGACCACGCCGATGCCGTCGGCCCCGACGTCCACCCCGACCCGGCAGGCCTCGGCGTCGAAGCGCGCCGTCTGGAAGTGCACCTCGAAGGCCTCGCCCCCGACCGGGCAGATCGGCCGCCGGTCCGGCGCGCCCGCGTGGCTGAGCCGGTCCCATTGCACGTCGCCGTTGGGCTGCGCCAGGGCGGTGCCGGCCCCAGCGCCCATCAGCGCGCCCTGGCTTGCAGCGACCCACAGCGCCAGCGACGCGGCTGGCCGGATCCTGCTCGACAACGCTGCCTGGTGCATCGCGTCAGCCCTTCGTCTGGTGGTGATGCGGGGGCCGCCGCTGCGCAGACTCGCGCAGCCGGCCCATCGTCCCGCGTGGAACAAGGTACCAGAAAACTTGCCGCGATGCCAGCGCGGGGGCGGGGGGGGAGGGGGCGGCGGTGAAGAAGGCTCGATCGTTGACCGGCTCGCCTGTCACTCTGGCAGGCGGCCGGGCGCAGGGGCGCTGGAATGTGAGCAAATCGGACCTATCGGCAGCCGGTGGCGAGCGTGGGCCAGAGCGGGGCTGGCACAACGATTGCCGGTCTGGATCTGTTCCCTTGGCGGCGTCGCGGTGCGACCGGCCGCGCGGGGGCCAAGGATGTGACCATGTCCAAGATCATCGGCATCGACCTGGGAACGACCAACTCCGTGGTGTCCATCATGGAGGGCGGCGCGCCCAAGGTGCTCATCAACTCGTCGGGCTCGCGGATCACGCCCTCGGTGGTGGCGTTCACCGACAAGGGCGAGCGGCTCGTGGGGCAGCCGGCCAAGCACCAGCAGATCACCAACCCGAGGAACACGATCTTCTCGAT
The DNA here is from genome assembly GCA_013822085.1 of Isosphaera sp. Taxonomy (GTDB): domain Bacteria; phylum Planctomycetota; class Phycisphaerae; order Phycisphaerales; family UBA1924; genus WM-009. The sequence goes on from PNJV01000016.1 coordinate 41,898, forward strand.
CAAGCGGTTCATGGGCCGGCGTCGCTCGGAGGTGAGCGCCACGGGCTCCGGCGTCTACGGCAAGTCCGGCGACGAGGAGAGCAAGGTCCCGTACACGATCGTGGGGTCGAGCGACGACTTCGTCAAGGTCAAGGTCAACCAGGGCGAGTTCACGCCGCAGCAGGTCTCGGCCTTCGTGCTCCAGGAGCTCAAGAAGGTCGCCGAGGACTACCTGGGCGAGAAGGTGGACCGGGCCGTGATCACGGTGCCCGCGTACTTCAACGACGCGCAGCGGCAGGCCACCAAGGACGCCGGGGAGATCGCCGGGCTCAAGGTCGAGCGGATCATCAACGAGCCGACCGCCGCGGCGCTGGCCTACGGCCTGGACAAGAAGACCAACGAGAAGATCGCCGTCTTCGACCTGGGCGGGGGCACCTTCGACGTGTCCATCCTGGACATCGGCGACGGCGTCTTCGAGGTGCTGGCCACCAACGGCGACACGCACCTGGGCGGCGACGACTGGGACCAGCGCCTCATCGATCACCTGGCCGAGGAGTTCCGCAAGAAGGAGGGGATCGACGTCCGCAAGGACCCGATGGCGCTCCAGCGGCTCAAGGAGGCGGCCGAGAAGGCCAAGATCGAGCTCTCGACGCTCCAGGAGGCCACGGTCAACCTGCCGTTCATCACGGCCGACCAGAGCGGCCCCAAGCACCTTCAGGTGTCCCTGACGCGTTCGAAGTTCGAGTCCATCACCGGGGACCTCTTCGAGCGCCTGCGCGGGCCGTGCCAGGCGGCCCTGCGCGACGCCAAGCTCACGCCCGACAAGATCGACGAGGTCGTGCTGGTGGGGGGCTCGACGCGCATGCCCAAGGCCCAGCAGATCGCCAAGGAGATCTTCGGCAAGGAGCCCAACCGCAGCGTCAACCCCGACGAGGTGGTCGCCATCGGCGCGGCCATCCAGGGCGGCGTGCTCAAGGGCGACGTCAAGAACATCCTGCTCCTGGACGTGACGCCGCTCTCGCTGGGCGTGGAGACCCTCGGGGGCGTCCTGACGCGCCTGATCGAGCGCAACACCACCGTGCCGACCAGCAAGAAGGAGGTCTTCTCCACCGCCGCCGACAGCCAGACCAGCGTCCAGATCCACGTCCTCCAGGGCGAGCGCGAGTTCGCCAAGGACAACCGCACCCTGGGCCAGTTCGAGCTGACCGGCATCGCGCCGGCGCCCCGCGGCACGCCGCAGATCGAGGTCGAGTTCGCCATCGACGCCAACGGCATCCTCACCGTCACCGCCACCGACAAGGGCACCGGCAAGAAGAGCGACATCAAGATCTCCAACTCCGGCGGCCTGCCCAAGGACGAGATCGAACGCATGAAGCGCGACGCCGAGGCCCACGCGGCCGAGGACCGCAAGCGCCGCGAGCTGGTGGACCTCAAGAACCGCGCCGACGCCACGCTCATCCAGGTCCGCAGGGACCTCGAGGAGCACGGCGGCAAGGTCTCGCCCGAGACGCGCGGCGCCATCGAGTCGGCCATGTCCGGCCTGGAGACGGCCCTCAAGGGCGACGACGCCACCGCCATCGAGCGTGCCGTGGCCGAGCTGGACAAGTCGCGCATGGAGCTGGGCAAGGCCGTCTACGAGGCCGCCGGCAAGAACGCTGCGCCCGGCGCTGCCGGCCAGCCCGCCGCCGGCTCCGCCCCACCCCCCGGCGCCCCGCCCAACGACGTGATCGACGCCGACTTCGAGGTCAAGGACGACCGCTAAGCCGGCCTCCGCGCAGAACGCGGGGCTCCGCGACGTGCGCACCCTCCGGGCGCGCCAGCGGCCTCGCGCTGCGCCCGCGCTGTTGAGGCCCGGCGCGGTCGGCTCCGGCCCTGCGCGCCGGTACACTCGGCCGGGGGCGACGGAGGCTCGACCATGTGGCCGGTATCGGTGGCTCAGCGGCTGGCGGCGGGCGTGGCAGCGGTGATGGGCGTCGCGGTCGGGTCGGGGCTGCAAGCGCAACCCGGGGCGGCCCAGCCCGAGGCGGCCCAGGTCCTGACGGTGTACACCAACGCCAACGTCTACACCGCCGACCCGGCCCAGCCGCGCGCGGGGGCGATCGCCGTGCGCAGCGGGGTGATCGCCGACGTGGGCGGCGCCGCGGCGCTCCTCGGGCGGCACCCGGGGGCGCGGGTGGTGGACCTGGGCGGGCGCACGGTGCTCCCCGGGCTGATCGACGCGCACGGCCACATGACCGGGCTGGGCGAGCTGACCCTGAGCACGCTGGACCTGACCGGCGTGCCCAGCGAGGAGGCGATGGTCGCGCTCGCTGTGGCCCGCGCCAGGGCCCTGCCGCCGGGCGCCTGGGTCGTCGGCCGCAACTGGGACCACGAGCGCTGGCCCGACCGGCGCCTGCCCTCGCGGGCGGCGCTCTCGGCGGCGCTGCCGGACAACCCGGTCTTCCTGGAGCGCGTCGACGGGCACAGCGCCGTGGCCAACGACGCGGCCCTGGCCCGGGCCGGCCTCACGCCCCAGACGCAAGCCCCCGCCGGCGGGGCCATCCTGCGCGACCAGCGCGGCGAGCCCACCGGCGTGCTGATCGACAACGCCATGGAGCTGGTCGGTCGCGTCATCGACGCGCCGGCCCCGCCCGTCGAGGACCTGCTCATAGAGGCCCAGCGGCGCTGCGTCCGGGCGGGCCTGACCGGCGTCCACGACATGAGCGTCTCGGTGCCCGTCGCTGAGGCGTACCAGCGCCTGGAGGCGGCCGGCCGGCTTGCGCTGCACGTCAACGTGTACCTGGCCTCGGCCTACGCGCCCGAGTACTTCGCTCAGCGCCCCCCGACGCGCACCGAGCGCCTGCACATCGCCGGGGCCAAGGCCTACGCCGACGGCGCCCTGGGCTCGCGCGGGGCGTGGCTGCTCGAGCCCTACACCGACCGCCCCGCCGACGACCGGGGCGACCCGTACACCGGCCTGGCTGTGACAGCCCCCGACCAGATCGGCGCGCTGGCGTCCCACGCCGTCCGGCGCGGCTATCAGCTGGTGGTGCACGCCATCGGCGACCGCGGCAACCGCCAGGTCCTCGACGCCTTCGAGGCGGCCCAGGCCCAGGCACAGGCCCAGGCCCAGGCACAGGGTCCCGCGGCCGGCGGGCCGCGCTTCCGCGTCGAGCACGCCCAGGTCCTCAGCCCGAGCGACGTCCCGCGCTTTGCGGCCCTGGGCGTGATCGCCTCCGTGCAGCCGACGCACTGCACCAGCGACATGCGCTGGGTCCCCGACCGCCTGGGCCCCGAGCGCGCCCGCGGGGCGTACGCCTGGGCCTCGATCCTGCGCGCCGGGGGGAGGCTGGCGGGCGGGAGCGACTTCCCCGTCGAGTCCCACAACCCATTTCTAGGTTTTTACGCGGCCGTCTCCAGGCAGGACGCCGCCGGCTGGCCCGAGGGCGGCTGGCACCCCGAGGAACGCCTCACCCGCGACGAGGCCCTGCGGCTGTTCACCATCGACGCGGCGTACGCCGGCTTCCGCGAGGGCCGCGAGGGTTCGATCACGCCGGGCAAGGCCGCCAGCTTCATCGTCATCGACCGCGACGTGATGACCTGCCCCGCTGCGGACATCCCAGCCACGCGGGTGCTCATGACGGTGATCGACGGCCAGACGGTCCACACTGCCTCAGCTGACGCCGAGCCCGCCAACCCGTGAGCGCTGCCGCACGCGCGGGCCTGGCTTGCAACATGTGGCAGGGCGGGCTTGACAACGCGGGGCCGTGCAGATAGGGTGTTTACCAGAGGTGCACATGCGGCGTTTCTTGACTCAATCTGCACCGCGGCGATGTTGCCGGGGGACTCGCGCAGCCTGACGCGCAGCTGCTCCGTGTGAGCGACGCGCCGCTGCGCGTCTGACAGCCTGCCGCGCCCGGGTGTTGTGCGCAACTGAATGTTGGATCCGCGGGCTCGGTTGCCGCGTGGCGGGCGCAGCCGTCGCGGGTGCGCTCGGGCGTGGACGGGTGCTGGCGGCTGCTGT
>PNJV01000017.1 GCA_013822085.1 Isosphaera sp.
CACCCCCCGCGCCCCCCGCGCCCACGCCCCCGGGCGCCCCAGCGCGCGACGGCCCCGCTGGGGCCTCCAACACAGCCCTGGTCGGCCTCGAGCCCCTGCGGCGGGTGCTCGTGGCCGGTGAGCCGGGCCTGCCCAGCACCGCCCAGATCGCTCTGGCCCGCTCGGGCGCCGACGCCGGCCGGCCCGACCGCGTCGCTGTCGCGCTGGCCTGGTCGGATCCCGACGGCACGCCGCTTGGCACCGCCGGCGCCGCCCTGATCGACCTGCCCCCCGGGGCGCGGCGCGGCGCCGCGTCGGTGGCGCTCGAGCCCCCGCCCGCCGCGGGCGCCGCCGCCGAGCGCACGCTGCTGCTCACGGCGAGCATCGCCCCCGACCGGCTCAGCCGCGACGACACCCTGACCGCCGTCATCCAGACCCGCGCCGCCCTGCGCGTGGGCGTGGTCTCGCAGACGCCCAGCGGCGCCGGGGCCCTGGCCGGGGGCGCCGGGCTGGCCCCGGCCCAGTGGCTGGCCCTGGCCCTGCGGCCGGTGACCGCCGCCGGCTCGGTGCAGGTCATCGACCTGGAGCCGCTGGCCCTGGACACGGCGCGGCTTGCCGGCCTGGACGCGGCCCTGGTCGTCTCACCCGATCGTGTGGACGAGCGCGGCTGGGCCAACCTGCGCACCTTCGTCGACGCCGGCGGCCTGTGCCTGATCGCGCCCCCGCCGGGGGCCACGGTCCAGGCCTGGCCCGACGCGGCGCGGGCGGCGCTCTCGCTGCCCCTGTCCTGGGCCCGCGAGCCCCTGCCCGAAGACCCGCCGGCGCCCCTGGCTGCGCCACCGGCCGCCGCGGTGGGCGCCCCCGCCGGCCCGGGTGCCGCCGCTCAGTCCACCTCGGACCCGGCCGACGCCCCGGACCTGCTGGCGGCCATCGGCCCCGACCTGCCCGAGCTGGCCCAGGCCGTGACGCTCCTGCGCCGGCTTCCCATCACGCTCGAGTCCTTGGCCAACCCCCGTCCCCACCGCCGCCCCGAGCCCATCGACACGCGCCGGGACGGCGGGCGCAGCGCCCGAATCGCCCGCCGACGCCCAGGCCGCCCCACGCCCCCGCGTCCTGCTCCAAACCCAGGCGGGCGCGCCGGCCATCGTCGTCACCCGGCCCACGCCCGCAGCGGGGGCAGCGCCGGGGCGCGGCCTGGTCGTGGCGCTCTCGTTCGCCCCCGACCTGACCTGGACCGACCTGCCGGCCAAGCCGCTGATGGTCCCGCTCTGGCAGGAGCTGGTGCGTCAGGGCGTCTCCCGCGCGCAGCCGGCCGCTGAGGCCACCGCCGGCCAGCCCCTGAGCCTGCCCCAGAACACCGCCGAGCTGGTCCGGCTGGCGGGCGCGGCGCCCCCTGCCCCGTCGGCGGGCCGCTCGGGGGCAGCGCCGCGCATCGCCACCGACCGCGCCGGCGGGGCCATCTGGGCCCCGCGCCAGGCGGGCGTCTGGTCGGCCAGGGACGCCGCCGGCGGGGAGCGCGCCGTCATCGCCGTGCGCCCGGCCGCCGCCGCCTCGGACGTCACGCCCCAGCTGCGCGCCGCCGTCGAGGCCTGGATCCTTGCCGCGGTCCCCGCCCCGGCCGGCGACGCGGGCGCTCCCCGCGGCGTGGCCTGGCTGGGCCCGGACGCGGCGCAGGGCGCCGGCAGCAACCCCAGCGGCCCCGCCAGCGCCCAGGCCCTGCGCGCGGCCATCGCCGGCGCCGTCGGGGGCTCGGCGCGCGGCACCCCGACCGGCCCCGACCTGCTGCTCGGGGCCCTGGCCCTGGCCCTGATCGAGCTGGCGCTGGCGCGCCTGAGCAGCCCCCGCCTGGCCGCTGCCACACCGACCCACCCCGAGGGGCCCCGATGATCTTCACACCGGGCGCTCCGCCCTCGGCCATCACACCGGGCGCACCCGCGGCGCCCGCCGCCGCTGAGCCGGCCTCCGCAGCCGGGTGGCTCCTGGGCGGGCCCACGCTCGACCCGAGCGACCCGGGCGTGCGCTTCGAGTGGACCTTCGCCCCCGAGCCCTGGCAGTGGGCCCTGAGCGCGTCGGCTGCGCTGCTCCTGGCCTGGTGGAGCTACCGCCGGCTGGACACCCCGCTCTGGGCCCGCGCTGCCCTGCTCTGGGCCCGGGCGGCCCTGCTGATGCTCCTGGTGGTCCTCCTGTGCGGGCCGAGGCTCACGCGGTCGAGCGAGAGCATCGAGCCCGACTGGGTCCTGGTGCTGGTCGATCGCTCGGCCTCGCTGACCATCGCCGATGCCCCCGCCGGCCCGGGCGGCCCCGGCGTGGCGGCCCCCTCGCGCACGCGCGACGAGCAGCTCCGCGACGCCCTGGCCCGGGCTGCGCCCGAGCTGGCGGACCTGGGGCGGGCGCGCACCGTCGCCTGGCTCGGCTTCGACGCCGGCCTCTTTGACCTGTCCGAGCCCACCCCCCAAACCCCACCCGCCACACCCGCCGCGCCGACCACGCCCCCGCGCACGGCCGACCCCGCCGCGGCGCAGCCACCCGCCGGCGTGGTGGGCAGGATCCTCGACACGCTGGGCCCGCCGCAGGGGCGGCGCTCGGACCTGGGCCAGGCGATCGAGTCGGCGCTCCAGCGCGCCGCCGGCCGCCCGGTCTCGGGGATCGTGGTGCTCTCCGACGGCCGGTCCACCGACGAGCTGGCCCGGCCGACGCTTCGTCGGCTGGCCGCCGAGCGGATCGGGGTCTACGCGGTGCCGCTGGGCTCGCCGGTGCCGCGCGCCGACGTGGCGGTTCTCGAAGCCCGCGCGCCGCGCGCCGCCTTCCCGGAGGACGCGGTGCCGGTGGAGGTCCGCCTGGCCCTGCGGGCCTCCCCCGAGACGGCCCCGGAGCGCACGCCCGTGCGCGTGCGGGCGGTGGACCTGCGCACGGGCCGCACGCTCGACCAGCGCACCGTCACGATCGCGCGACCGACCGCCGACCAGGCCGGCCAGAGCACCGCCCAGGTCACGCTGACGGTGACCCCCACCCCCCCGCCGACCCCCACCGGCGAGCCCGGCCAGGGGGCCGCCGCGTCGAGCTACCGCGTCGTGGTCGAGCCGCTGGACCCGACGGCCGGGCCCGACCTGGAGCCGGGCAACAACCAGGCCGACGTGCGCATCGCCGTCCTGGAGCGCCCGGTGCGGGTGCTCTACCTGGAGGGGACGCCGCGGTGGGAGTACCGGTTCCTCAAGAACGTCCTGGCGCGTGAGAAGAGCGTGCGCTTCGCCTCGCTGATCCTCTCGCCGGGCCGGCGGTTCATCCAGGAGGGGACCGAGCCGCTGGCCGGTGTGCCGGCGACCGACGCCGAGTGGGCCAAGTTCGACGTGATCATGCTCGGGGACCTGCGCCCCGAGAACCTGGCGCCCGAGCAGGTCGAGCAGCTGCGCCGCCGGGTGAGCCAGGGCGGCGCCGGGCTGCTGTGGATCGCCGGCCCCGGGGCCGTGCCCCACGCCTGGCGCCAGAGCCCGCTGGCCGACCTGCTGCCGATCACCACCCCCGGCCCGCAGCCGCCGGCCACCTTCGACGGCCCCGTGGTCGTCACGCCGGCCCCGCTGGCCCAGCGCCTGGGCGTGCTGCGCCTGGCCGACACGCCGCCCCCCGAGGCGGCCCAGGCCCAGGCCCCGGCCGACTCCGAGTCCGCCCTGCTGGGCCAGGGCACACCCTTCTGGCCGGCGGTCCTGTCCGACCCCACCGCCGGGTGGAACCTGCTCTACTGGGCCCAGCGCCTCGACCCCGCCCTGCTCAAGCCCGCCGCCGAGGTGCTGGCCCTGGCCCAGCCCGTCGTAGGCGACCAGTCCCTTGCCAGGCCGGTGGTCGTGACCATGCGGGCCGGCGCGGGGCGGTCGGTGTACGTGGCCACCGACGAGGTCTGGCGCTGGCGCTACGCCCGCGGCGACGACCTGCCCGAGCGCTTCTACCTCCAGCTTGTGCGCCTGCTTGGGCGCGAGTCGGTGGCCCGCTCGGGCCGCTCGGCGCTGGTCGAGATCACGCCGCAGCGCGGCCTGACGGGCCGCCCGACGCTCGTCTTTGCCGAGCTGCTCGACCAGGCCCTGATCGACGAGGCCGCCGGCCGGGTCACGGTGCGCATCACCCAGCAGCCCGACGCGGCGCCGGGCGCCGCCGCTGCGCCCCCGCCGATCCCGCCGCAGGAGCTGGTGCTGCGCGCCCAGGGGGCGGCCCCCGCCGGGGCCGCGGGCGCCCCATCGACCGGCGACGGCCGCGCAGCCCCGGCCCGCCGCGGGTACGTCGCCGCGTGGGTCCCGCCCAGGTCCGGGCGGTACGTGGTGGAGCTGATCAGCCCGCAGCCGGCCGCCGGCGCCGCCGACCAGGGGCAGCGGCCCACCGCCGAGGGCGTGTTCCTCGACGCCGACGACGAGCGGGCCGTGCCGCAGGCCGACCACGCGCGGCTGCTCAACCTGGCCGCCCAGACCGACGGCCGGGTCGTCACGCCCGACCGCCTGGCCGAGCTGCCCGACCTGCTGCCCCGCCGCGAGCGCCGCCTCAGCGGGCCCACCGAGTCGCACGACCTCTGGGACACGCCCGCGGCCCTGATCGCTGTGCTCGGGCTGTTGCTCCTGGAGTGGGTCGGCCGCAGGCTCGTGAGGCTGCTCTAACCGCAGCGCCCTGCGCCACCGGCCGGGCTCGCCGTTGCCTCCGCCCCGGGCGCACCCGAGCCGCCGCCGCTCAGCGGCGCACGCCCGGCGTCGCCAGCGCGCAGGGACGCCCCGCGGCCGCCAGCGATGACCGAACCGCCGACCCGGCGCGTCCAATACACTTGTGGGGGGCCGACGAGAGCGCAGGCCGGCGCGTCCCAGGACCGACCGGCCCGCAAGGAGGCAGCATGCCGCCGACCAGTGCGCAACGCCGTCAGGCGAACGAGGCCCAGAGCGTCGAGGGCGTCGGGGAGGGTCTCGGCCCGGTCCTGCGCGGCCTGCGCCGCGCCCGCGCCGCGGCCCGCGGGCTGCTGGTGCTCGACGCGGCGGGCCGGCTGGCAGCGGCGGCGCTGGCGGCGCTGCTGGCCGCCGGGCTGATCGATTACGCGCTCCACACGCCGGCGTGGGTGCGCCTGGTGGCGCTGGTGGCCGGGGTGGGGGCCCTTGCCGTGCGCTGGCGCGGGCGGGTGTGGCCCGCGCTGCGTTTCCGGCCGGACCTGCGCGACGTGGCCCTGCGCCTGGAGGGGACCCAGGCGGGTGAGCGCGCCGGGCTGCGCGACCGCCTGGCGGCGGCGGTAGACCTGGCCCGCCTGCCCGGCCAGGGGCGGACGCGGGCGGTCTCGCAGCGGGTGATCCGGGACGCGGCCGAGCGGGCGCGGCTGGTGGAGGTGCGCGGGCTGGTCAGGCCGCAGCGGGCGCTGCGGGCCTCGGCGTGGGCTGGGGCAGCGGCGGCGGCGCTGGTGGCGCTGGGCGTGTCGGAGCCGACGCTCACGCGCATCGGGGCCTGGCGGCTGCTCTGGCCGGTGGGCGGGGCCAGCTGGCCCAAGCGGACGCAGATCGCCGACGCGACCGAGGCGCAGGTCCACGCGCTGGGTGACGCGCTGGCCCTGCGCGGCGCGCTGGTGCGCGCCCCGGGGGATCCCAACCGGGCGCGCGTCGACGCGGTGTACCGGGTGCTCGACTCGGACGGGCGGCCGGTGGGTGGCGCAGGCCAGGGCGCAGGATGGCGCCGCGTGGCCCTGACGGGCCAGGGCCGGCGCGTCAGCGCGACGGTGCTGGGCAACCTCGGCCAGGAGACCAGCGCCACCGGCGCGCTCTTTGAGGCCCTGCTCGAGCCGGGCACGCTCGACCCGGACCCGGAGCGGGCGGCGCGCGAGGGCCGCGGCGGCCCCGAGGCCGAACGCCAGGAAGCGCCGCGCCTGGCTGGGACCGTCGAGTACCGCCTGGAGACGAGCGACGACCGGACCGACACGCGCCGCGTGAGCCTGGTGCGCCCGCCGCGCGTGATCGCCGCCGAGGCACGCGTGACCCCGCCGGCGTACGCCGCGGCGTTCGTGCGGGCGCAGGCTGGGGTGGACCTGGGCAACGGGTCGGACCAGCGCGCGGTGCTGGGGGGCGTGCTGGCCGGGTCGACGGTGGAGCTGACGGTCCGGTTCAGCAAGCCGGTGGAGGGCCCCGGGGCCGGGGCCGAGGCCATCGGGCGGGCGCTTGGGCGCGACATCGCCGGGCTGATCGAGCCGAGCCCCGGCGCGCCGGAGGGCGCCGAGCCCGCGGCGCCCGCTGGGGCCGCGGACGCGGGCGCGCCGCAGGTGAGCGCCGAGCCCCGGCTGTGGCGCGTGCGGTGGGTTGCGCGCCAGCCGGCGCGGGTGCCGGTGCGGGCGGTGGACGAGTTCGGCGTCGAGAGCGACGCCGAGGCGGTGCTGCGCGTCGAGGTGCGCCCGGACACGCCGGCTGAGGCTGTGGTCGGCCTGCCGGCGCAGGACACCCGCGCGCTGCCCGGGGCGGTGATCGAGGCCCGCGGCGAGGCCCGCGACGACGTGGCCGTGCGCTCGGTGGCCCTGCGTGCGCAGGCGGCGCGGCCCCCCGCGGGGAGCGCCGGCGCCCCGCCCGAGCCGCTCGGGGACGAGCTGACCCTGGCCAGGCGTGAGACGGGGGTGACGGGGGACCAGGACGGCGGGCAGGTCCCGGGCGAGGCCGGCGGCCGGGCCGCTGGGGACGATGCGCGGCGGTCGCAGGTCACGGCGCTGCTGGACCTGGGCGCGCTGGGGGCTGCGCCCGGCGACGAGGTGTGGCTCACAGCCGAGGCGACCGACGCCGTCGAGGGCCGAGCGGCGTCGCGGTCGGTGGTCCGGCGCGTGCGGGTGATCTCCAAGGACGAGCTGACCGAGCAGGTCTGGTCTGAGCTTGGCGGGGTTCGCCGCGCGGGCATCCGCGCCGCCGAGCAGCAGGACCAGGCCCAGCGGCTGGCGCAGGGCCAGGCCGGCCCGAGCCCCTCAGCGGCGCGCGAGCAGACGGGCGTGACCGAGCTGAGCGGTCGGATCGGCGAGCTGGTCGGGGAGATCCAGCGACGCGCCCGCCAGGCGGAGGGGATCAGGCCGGGCCAGGCCGGCCGCCAGGCCCAGGGCCAAGAGGACGGGGCTGGCCGAGGGGGCACGCCGGAGCGCGACGAGGCGGAGTGGATGGACCAGACGCTGCGCCAGGCCCTGCGCGCAGCCGAGGCGCTGGCCCAGCGGGCTCAGGAGGCGTCGGCCCAGGCCGCTGGGGCGCTCCAGGACGCCGAGCGCGCAGCGCGCAGCGGCCAGGCCGGGGCGCAGGCCGAGGCGCAGGCGCGGGCTGCGCAGGGGCAGCGCGAGTCGGCCGAGGCGATCGAGGGGCTCGTCGAGGCGCTGGACCAGGGGCAGGACGCCTGGTCGCAGCGGCGGGCCCTGGAGCAGCTGATCGAGCGGCAGCGGGAGCTCAACGAGCGGACCGAGCGGATCGGCGCCCAGGCCACGGGCAAGCGCGCCCAGGAGCTCTCGCGCCAGGCGCAGCGCGAGCTGGAGAGCGCGGCTCAGGAGCAGGCGGCCCAGGCCCAGCGCGCAGCCGAGACGGCGGCGGACCTGCGTCAGCGGGCCGAGGGCAGCCGGCAGCGGGACCCCGAGTCGGCCGGCGCGCTGGAGCGCGCAGCCGAGGCGATCGAGCGCGCCGGCGTGCCCCAGGAGCTGCGCCAGGCCGCTGAGGCGCTCGAGCAGAACAACACCCAGCGCGCCGGCGCCGCCCAGGCCCGCGCCCAGCGGGCGCTGGAGGAGGCGCTCGAGCGGATCGACCGGGCCGCGCGCGACCGCGACGCGACGCTGCGCCGGGTCCTGGCCGACACGCTCGGGGCGCTCGACGGGCTCATCTCTCAGCAGCGGGCTGCGCTGGAGGCGCTGGGGGGGGCCGCGGGGGGCAACGCCGCTGCCGCCGGGCTGGACGGCCCGATGATCCGGCTCAACACCGACACGCTGCTGCTGATCGACCGCGTGCGCGAGCGCGCGGGCGCCGGCGGGCTGGCGGGCGGCGGGGGAGGCGGCGGGGCGCTGCGGGTGATCACGGGGCTGCTTGCGCGGGCGTCGGAGAGCCAAGAGGCCGCGGTGGCGGCGCTGCGGGCCGAGCCGCCGCGATTGGGCGAGGCCGAGCCGGCCGAGCGCCAGAGCCTCGAACGGCTGCTCGAAGCCCGGGCGGAAGCCGAGCGCGCCGACGACGAGGCCGCCGATCGGCAGGGCCAGGAGCAGCGCGCCCAGCTCAAGCGCGCCTACGAGGCGCTGCGCGACAAGCAATCGGCGGTGCTGGCCCAGACCGAGGCGCTGGTGGCGGCGCGCGCCGACCGGCGGCAGCGCTTCCTGGCCCAGGAGGCGGCCCGAGCACAAGCCGAGGTGCGCGCCGACGCCGACAGGCTGCTCACCCAGACCGAGGGGCTGCGCGACGCCGGGGCGTTCACGTACGCGCACCGGCGGATCGATCGCCAGAGCGTGGCGGCGATCGAGCAGCTGGAGGCCGGCCGGCCCAGCGCGCAGGTCACGCTGGCCCAGGGCACGGTGGTGCGGACGCTCCAGGCGCTGATCGAGGCGCTGGGGGAGGCCCAGCCCAAGCGGCGCGACTTCCGCGACGCCGCGGGGGGCGAGCAAGAGAGCGGCGGCCAGGGCGGGTCGCAGCAGCAGCAGGGCGGGCTGATCCCGCCGGTGGCGCAGCTCAAGGTGCTGCGCGAGCTGCAGGCCGAGGCGCTGGACCTGACACGCCGCGCCGAGCGAACTGGTGACGCCGCGGCGGGGGACGAGGCGGCGGTGCTCCAGGCGGAGATCGCAGCCGAGGCCAAGGCGCTCCAGGAGGCCTTGGCGCAGCAGCGTGGGCCGGGCCCTGGCGGGGGCGTGGCGCCGCCGAACGGGCCCGGCAAGGTGCTCGGCAGGGCGCCGGCTCAGCCGCAGCGCGCAGGCGTCCAGGCCGGCGCGCAGGCGGGCGGCGGGGTCGGGGGTGGGGGTGAGGGTGGCGCGCCGGCGGGGACGCCGGGGCGCGTGCCGACGCTCGACGAGCTGCTGGGGCTGCCGCCCGCGGGCGGGGCCGGCGCCGGGGACGCGGGAGACGAGAGCCGGCGCGAGCTGGAACAGCGGCTGCTCGACACCGCGGTCGGGGACGCCTTTGCGCAGGCGGTGGAGCTGATCGAGGCGTCGTCGCAGCGGCTCAGCGGGTCCGGCGACGTGTCGGTGGCGACGCAGCGCGTGCAGGAGGACGCGCTGCGCAAGCTCGACGCGCTGCTGGAGCAGGCGCGGCAGCAGCAGCAGCAGCAGCAGTCGTCCTCGCAGCGCAGGCAGCAGCGTGAGCAGACCGGTCAGCAGCAGCGGGCGGGCCGTCGGCAGGGGGAGCGGGATCAGCAGCAGCAGGCTGCGCAGGCGCAGCAGCAGCGGGGCGACGCCTCCAACCAGGCCGACGCGCCGGGGCTGCGGACCGGGGCGCTGCGCCCGGGGCTGGACGCGGCCCGCGCAGCGTGGGGCGACCTGCCGGCGCGGGTGCGCGACGCGCTGCTCCAGGGCACCGGCGAGCGGTTCAGCGCCGCCTACGAGGCCCTGACCGAGGAGTACTACAAGCGCCTGGCGGAGCGCAAGGAGTGAGCGGGAACGGCGGCGATGAGCCCGGCGCGGTCGCGCTGGCGGTGAGCCTGGGCGACCCGGGGGGCGTCGGGCCCGAGGTGGTGGCCGCGGCGATCGCCGACGGCCGCGCGTCGGCGGCGGGAATACACATGATCGTGTGCGGGGACGGCGGGACGCTGGCGCGCGCCGCGGACCTGACCGGGACGCGCGCGGCGCTGGAGGCGGCGCTGGGGGCGGGCCGGGTGCGCATCGACGCCGGCCCGGACGCGGGGGCGGCGCGGGCCGGGAGCGGCGCCATCGCGGCGCGGCGCGGGGCGCTCTCGCTCGGCTGGGTTGAGCGGGGGATCGAGCTGGTCAAGGGCGGCGCGGCGGCGGGGCTGGTCACCGGGCCGATCAGCAAGGCGCACTGGCACGCGGCGGGGGCGGCCTGGCCCGGGCACACCGAGCTGCTGGCCGAGCGCTTCGCCAGCCCCGAGAGCGGCATGGTCTTCGTCGGGCCGAGGCTGCGCGTGGCGCTCGCCACGGTGCACGTGCCGCTGGAGCGCGTGGCCGGCCAGCTGACGCTCGACGCGGTGACGCGGGCGATCCGGCTGGCGCACTGGGCCTGCCGGGCCGAGGGCGTCGAGCGCCCGCGCGTGGCGGTGGCGGGGCTCAACCCGCACGCGGGCGAGGGCGGGCTGCTCGGGAGCGACGAGGCGCGGGTGATCGGGCCGGCGGTGGCCCAGGCCCGCGGCGAGGGGATCGCGGCGGTCGGGCCGGTCTCGGGGGACGCGGTCTTCGGGCAGGCGCTGGCCGGGGCCCACGACGCGGTGGTGGCGATGTACCACGACCAGGGGTTGATCCCGGTGAAGCTGATCGACGGGCGCCTGGCGGTGAACGTGACCGCGGGGCTGCGCTGGGCCGGGCGCGCGGTGGTGCGGGCCTCGCCGGCCCACGGCACAGCGGAGGACATCGCCTGGACGGGCCGGGCCGACGCGCGGTCAATGATCGAGGCGTTGCTCGTCGCTGCGCGGCTGGCGCGGCGCACGGCCGTGTGAGGCGGGCGCGCTGCTACGGTTGGCGGTGAGTCAGACCGAGCCGAGCGTGGGTGCGGGGGGAGGGCCGTCGGCCGGGACGGTGGACGGGATGGTCGTCGGCGAGGCGCTGGGCGTGAACGGCCCGGCGGCCGGGGCCGCGGTCGTGGCCGAAGCGGCGGGCGTCGGGCGGGTGATGAGCGTGTGGGGCGCGCTGTGGGAGATCGCGCGGGTGGCGCTGCCGTCGGTCCTGACGATGGTGTCGTACACAGCGATGCAGTTCATCGACGGGCTGATGGTGTCGCGGATCGAGCCGGCCAGCGCCGTGTACGTGCCGGCGCAGATGAACGGGGCGATGGCGGCGTTCCTGCCGATCTCGGCTCTGATGGGGCTGACCGGGGTGGTCAACACGTTCGTGGCCCAGCACCTTGGCGCGGGGCGGGCCAAGGAGGGCGCGCCGTACGCGTGGAACGCGCTGTGGCTGTGCGCGGCGTGGTGGCTGGTGCTGCTGGGGTGGTCGGCGGCGGTGCCGGGGGTGTTCGGGGCGGTGCACGCCGACCCCGAGCTCGTGCGTCTGGAGAGCGGCTACGCCCGGGTGCTGCTCTGGGGCGGCGTGCTGACGATGGCCACGCGGGCGATCGGGCAGTACTTCTACGGGCTGCACCGGCCGGGCGTGGTGCTCGGGGCGGCCCTGGTCGGCAACGCGTGCAACGTGGCGTTCAACTGGGTGCTGATCTACGGGAACCTGGGCGCGCCGGCGCTGGGCGTGCGCGGGGCGGCGGTGGCGACGGTGCTGGCGACGGGGATCGAGCTGGCGATCCCGCTGAGCGTGTTCCTCTCGCCGGGGATGCGCCGGGCCATGGGCACGGGCGGGCGCGCGTGGCGGCCCAGCGCCCGGCACGTGCGGGGGCTGCTCCGCCTCGGGTGGGCGCCGGCGCTGATGTTCGGCAACGAGATGGCGTGCTGGACGTACTTCGTCACCGCGATGGTCGGGTCGCTCGGGGTCGAGCACAACCACGCCGGGAGCACGGCGCTGCGGTACATGCACCTGTCGTTCATGCCGGCGGTGGGGATGAGCTTCGCGATGACGGCCGTGGTGGGGCGGTGGCTCGGGGCGGGGCGGCCGGCCGAGGCCGCGCGGCGCGCCTGGCTCGGGCTGTGGATCGCCGTGGCGTACATGGGCGTGTGCGCCGGGCTGTTCGTGGCGTTCCGGCACGAGGCGATCGGGCTGTTCGTCCACGAGGCGACGCCGCCGCAGGAGCGGGCAAGGATCGTGGCCATCGGGGCCGGGGTGATGGTGCTCGGGGCGATCTTCCAGGTCTTCGACGCGGTGGGCATCACGCTGATCGGGGTCCTGCGCGGGGCCGGCGACACGGCGGTGCCCGGCGTGGTGACGGTGGTCCTGGCCTGGGGGCTGATCATCGGGGGAGGGCACACGATGATGTGGGTGGCGCCCGGCCTTGGCTCGCTGGGGCTCTGGGGGGCGGCCACGGCGTACATCGTGGCGCTGGGCGTGTTCTTGGGGGTCCGGTTTGTTGGGGGCGGGTGGCAGCGGCGGCCGGTGGTAGCGGAGGCGGCGGGGGCGGACTAGGATCCGGGCCTGTCGGATGCTGCGCTACAGCTGTGAGCATGGCCAGGGCGGGCCGGGTGGTGGCCCGGCCCGGGCGTGGCCGCTTTCGTGGAGCACGGTGGCATGAGCACGATGTCGAACCCGCTGGACGTGGTGATCGGAGCGGCGGAGGTCAAGCGCGACGCCGACCGCGCAGCCCAGATGGCCGCCGAGGGCGAAAAGCTCGAGGCCAGCGGCCAGACCGAGCAGGCCCTGGAGGCCTTCCGCAAGGCCGTGGCCGCCGACCCGACAGACCAACGCCTCCTCTTCCGCTACGCCTACCTGCTCGACCTGGCCGGCGAGGAGGACGAGGCGCTGGCGACCTACGAGCGCGCCGCCGAGCGCTCCCCGGCCCCGGTCAACGCGCTGATCAACCTGGCGGTCCTCTTCGAGGACCGCGGCGACTGGGCCAAGGCCGAGCGCTGCCTGCGGCAGGTGCTCGAGACCGACCCCAACCACCCCCGCGCCAGGCTGTACATGAAGGACGTGGCCGCCAGCCGCGGCATGGTCAGCGAGGAAGACCTGGACAAGGACCGCGTCCGCCGCTCGGCTCTGCTCGACACGCCGGTGACCGACTTCGAGCTCTCGGTGCGCTCGCGCACGTGCCTCAAGAAGATGAACATCCGCACCCTGGGCGACCTGGTGCGCACCACCGAGGCCGAGCTGCTCTCCTACAAGAACTTCGGCGACAACAGCCTGGTGGAGATCAAGAACATGCTCGCGTCCAAGGGCCTGCGCCTCGGCCAGGGCCGCGACGACGCCCACCGCCAGGCCCGCCGAGCCATGATCGACCAGTTCAAGGGAACCAACCACGAGGCGATGCTCAACAAGACCGTGGGCGAGCTGAGCCTCTCGGTCCGGGCCCGCAAGGCGCTCCAGCTGCTCAACATCCAGACGCTCGGGGACCTGGTCGCCCTGACCGAGGCCGAGCTCCTGGGCGTCAAAAACTTCGGCGCCACGTCCCTGGCCGAGGTCAAGACCAAGCTCACCGAGTACGGCCTGAGCCTGCGGACCATCGAGAGCTGATCGCGCGCAAACACGCACGCGGCGCCTGACAGAGCACGCCACCTCTATGCGCGCACCACCTCTATGCGCGCACCACCTCTATGCGCGCACCGGCCCGATCGGCGCGACGCTCGATCGAGCATGCGCCGTCTGCGCACTGTTCACTCGCCGGTCGCGCACGCCGGTTGTGCACCGGTCGCGCTGCGGCTGTGCAGAGAGCTGTTCCGCGCCGAGCACGCGAGCACGCGAGCACGCACGCGCTGGGCAAAGCTTGCAAATAAAAACCCCGGGCGGTCCCGGGGCTTGTCGTGCAAGGATGCGTCAACAGCGGAGCGTTAGCGACGGCGGCGGGTCGCGGCCAGGGCGCCCAGGCCCAGGAGCGCAGCCGAGCCCGGGGTCGGGACCACGACCGTGAAGAGGAAGTCGTCGGCGTTGCCGGCGTCGCGGACGAACTGGCCGCCCGGGACGCGCTGGATGGCCAGCCAGCCGAAGCCGGAGATGCCGTCGAAGCCGCGGTGGCCCAGGTCGTTGTCCTCGTTGCCCAGGCGGAAGGTGCCGTCGGTGCTGTTGCGGTGGTCGGCCAGGCCGAACGTGTCGCCCAGCGGGGTGAGGATCGAGCCGAAGTTGGAGGCGTTCTGCGCGTCGACGAAGATGTCGTCGTCGCCGGCGACGGTGGAGACGCCGACGTTGTAGACGAAGTTGAAGCTGTACACGCCGCGGAACTGGTCGTTGGCGTAGCCGGCGCCGATGTCACGGCCGCCGAAGGCCTGGCCGGTGATGGTCAGGGTGCTGGCGGTGACGGTCAGGAAGACGGCGGACTGCGCGTCGTCGAAGTCGAAGGTGAAGATGTCGTTGCTGGAGGTGGCGTTGTAGAGCTCGTCCAGACGCAGGCCGTAGCGCGGGGGCTGGGCGCCGCCGTCGGGGTGGTTGGCCAGGCGGTACACGCCCGGGGCCAGACCGGCCTGGGCGAACGACGCGGCGCCGAGCAGACCGGCGAGCGCCATGACAGACACAAAGCGGCTATTCATCTCTCTCTCCTCTTGATTCGAACGCAGATGTGGGCACCCACAAAGCGGCAGGGCCCTGTGAGACTGTTCTAAGTGTAACCGACACCCCGATAAAGGCCACGGGGTATCAAATAAGAAGTTGCGAACTACCCCAATAACCCATATCCCCTATTTGCTCATTTCACGCGCAATGCCACAGCTGTTCCGTGCAATCCGTTCACGGATTGGCGGTGTGGGCATTCTGCGGTCATGCGCCCGGTCGGGCACGGACTACAAAGACTGCGGCGGCAGCTCGTCCGCGGGACCTGGCGGTGGCGGTGGCTGGCGCTCCGGCGAGAGCGTCGCGGTGGCCGGAGGGGTTGTGGGGGGTGCGGGGGGTGCGGGGTCAAGGCCCGCGGTGGGCTGGGCAGGGTGTCGGCCGGCACGCTGGTAGGTCAGACGGTCGCGCGCGTAGGCCTCGGGGCTGATGGCCAAGTCCACCGCGGCGCCGGTGGCGTGGCAGCGGTGCAGGTGCTTGAGGAACGGGACGCACCAGCCGCAGCCGGTGCCGGCGCCCAGGCACTCGGAGATCAGGGAGGCGACGGGGGGATTCTCGCGTGCGACAAAGGCGCGGATCTTGCCCAGCGGGACGTGGAAGCAGAGGCAGACGTGGTCGTCGGGGTGCATGGGACCCTGGGTGCGGCGCGAGGCGGGGGCGGTGGGGGTGGGGGTGCGCGCTGCGGTCGGTGTCTGGTCAAGGACTGTATCGCGGGGCGTGCGCGATGGGTGGTGAGTGGTGGGAGCAAAGCTTCAACACCGCAGCGGAGCCGGCCCGATAGCATGTTGCCCGGCCGTAGGGAAGGATCCCGCGGCGTCGATCCCCCAGACGCTTGGACCGCGCGGAGCGCACACGTGCAGCTGGACCGATTGATCGACGGCTTGCCGATCCGCCCGGCGGCGGTGTGGGCGCTCGGCGGGCGCCAGGGGGTCGGGGCGGGCACAGGATCAGGGGGCGGGGGGGGGATGGCCGGGGGCTGGGGGGCGCGGGCCCTGAGCTCGGTCAGGATCACGGACATCACCGAGGACCACCGCACAGCCCTGCCCGGGTCGCTGTTCGTCGCTCGGCGGGGTCAGAAGTTCGACGGCCGGACCGTGGCTGCCCAGGCGGTGCGCGCCGGGGCGGTGGTGGTGCTGGTGGAGGAGTCGGCCGATTTGGCTGAGGCGCTGCCGGCCGGGTCGCTGGGGCAGGCGGGCGCCCCCGCGATCGTGCTGACATGCCCGGACCTGCCGGGGGCGGTCGCGGCCGTGGGCGAGCGGTTTTATGGCTCGCCGTCGGGTCGGCTGGCGTGCATGGGCGTGACCGGGACCAACGGCAAGACGACCGTGGCCTGGCTGGTGCACCAGCTGCTCAACGGCGCCGGCCTGCGCTGCGGGCTGATGGGGACGGTCTGCGTCGACGACGGGACGGAGGTGGCGCCGGCGGTCATGACCACGCCGCCGGCGCTGGAGATCAGCCGGACGCTGGCGCGGATGCTCGAGGCCGGGTGCGTCGCCGCGGCGATGGAGGCGTCGAGCCACGCGCTGGACCAGCGGCGCGTGGCTGGGCCTGGGGGCGTCGGGTTCCGGGTCGGGGTGTTCACGAACCTCACGCACGACCACCTGGACTATCACGGCGACATGGGCGCGTACGCGGCGGCCAAGGCCCGGCTGTTCGCCTCGCTGGGGCCCGACGGCGCCGCGGTGGTCAACGCCGACGACCCGTGGCAGGCGCGGATGCTCGACGGCTGCCGGGCGCGCGTCGTGCGCTGCACGATGCGCTCGCGGCGGTCGGGGGCCGAGCCGGCGGCCGAGTGGTCGGCGCGGGTGGACCGCGGCGGGCTGGACACGACGCGCGTGGCGTTCTCTTCGCCGTCGGCGGGGGGGTCGGGGGGGTCGGGGCGACGGGCCGAGTGGACGGTGGACCTGCCGCTGATCGGGGCCCACAACGTCTTCAACGCGATGCAGGCGGCGGCGGCGGCGCTGGAGCTCGGCCTGGACCTGGCGGCCGTGCAGCGCGGCCTGGGCGCGGTGGCGGCGCCGCCCGGGCGGCTCGAGCGGGTCAGCGCGGCGCGCGGTGCCCAGGGCGAGCGCGGCGCAGGTGGGGGCGTGGGCGTTGCGGGCGACGAGGCGGGCGCAGGGGGGGCGCGGGTGCTGGTGGACTACGCCCACACCGACGACGCGCTGCGCCGCGTGCTGGGGCTGCTCCGGCGCGGCATCGACGAGGCCGGCGCCGGGCGGCTGTGGGTGGTCTTCGGGTGCGGCGGCGACCGGGACCGGTCCAAGCGGCCCAAGATGGGCGCCGCGGCGGCGGGCCTGGCCGACCGCCTGATCATCACCAGCGACAACCCCCGCACCGAGGACGCGCGCAGCATCGCCGAGCAGGTGCTGGCCGGCGTGCCGATCGAGCGGCGCGCAGCCACCACGCTCGAGCTCGACCGCCGGGCGGCGATCTGGCAGGCGGTCACGTCGGCGGGGCGGGACGACGTGGTGCTCATCGCCGGCAAGGGGCACGAGACGGCCCAGGTGCTCCCCGACGGGCTCGGGGGCACGATCAGCGTGGAGTTCGACGACCGCCAGGTGGCCCGGCAGGCCCTGGCGGCGCTGGGGCGACAGCCCGCCGCTGCGGCGCGCCGAGCCCCGGCCGCCTCGCCCAGGCGCCACGCCGCCGCGACGCGGTGGCCCGACGCCGACGCCGACTCCCACGCCCCGGAGGGCCCGACGGCGTGAGCTTCTGGACCACCGAGAGCGTCCGCACCGCGCTGGGCGCGCAGGTCGTGGCCCGGCACGCCCACGCCGGCGCGCCCGAGTGGGCTGCGCTGATCGCGGGGTGCTCCACCGACACGCGCACGGCACGGGCCGGGCAGGTCTTTGTCGCCCTGCGCGGCGAGCGCTTCGACGGGCACGACCACGTGCCCCAGGCGATCGCCGCTGGCTGCCCCGTGGTGGTGATCGACCGCGACCCGGCCCGGGTGCCCGGCCTGGGGCCCGAGGCCCTGCGGCAAACCGCGGTGGCGCCGCTGACGGTGCTGCGCGTGGCCGACACGGGCAAGGGCCTGCTGCGCTTGGCCGCGGCCTACCGCCGATCGCTCGAGGGGACCCGCGTGGTGGCCGTGTGCGGCTCGGCGGGCAAGACCACCACCGTGCGCTTCATCGCCGGCCTGCTGGGCCAACGCCTCCGCGGGACGGCCAGCCCCAAGTCCTACAACAACCACGTCGGCGTGCCCACCACGATCCTCTCGGCGCGGCCGGGGGACCAGTTCCTCCTGTGCGAGGTGGGGACCAACCGGCCCGGCGAGATCGCCGAGCTGGCCTCGATCGTCGCCCCGGACATCGCGGTGATCACGTCGATCGGGCGCGAGCACCTGGAGGGCCTCGGGTCGGTCGAGGGTGTGGCGGCCGAGGAGGCCGCGGTGCTGGGCTGGGTGCGGCCCGGCGGCGTGGCCGTGCTGCCCGCCGACGCGCCCGAGCTGGCCCCGTTCGTCCGCTCGGCGCGGGCAACGCTCGGCGACGGCTCGGTGATCACCTTCGGGACCAGCGCCGGCGCCGACCTGCGCCTCACGTCGCTGCGGCACACCCTCGACGACGACGGCGGGGCCGTCGCCGAGGGGACGATCAACGGCCGGCTGACCTTCCGCCTGCCCGCGCCGGGCCGGCACAACGCGCTCAACGCTGTGGCAGCCCTGGCGGTGGCGAGGCGCTTCGGGATCGACCAGGACTCGGCCATCGAGGCCATGGGCGGCCTGACCCTGCCGGCCCAGCGCTGGGCCGCGGCCCGCTACGCGGCGCCCCACGGCGGCCCCGGGTGGTGCACGGTGATCAACGACGCCTACAACGCCAACCCGGACTCGATGCTCGCCGCCGTCGAGACGTTCCTGAGCCTGACCGCCGGCCGCGGGCACGGCCGGCGCGTGCTGGTGCTCGGGGACATGCTCGAGCTGGGCGCGCAGGGGCCCCAGCTGCACGCGCAGGTCGGGCGGGCCATCGGCGCCATGACCGCTGCGCAGGCGGCCCAGCGGGCCCAAGGGAGCCCGGGGGGCACGGGCGAGGGCGAGGGCACGGCCGGAGGGAACGGGCACGGGGGGGACGGGGGGGGCACCGTGCTGCTGCCCGTGGGCCGGCTCGCTGCGACCTTGGCCGAGCACGCGGCCCAGGCCGATCCACACATGCGTGTGCACTGGGGCGCCGACGGCCGCACCCCCGAGGACGGCGCCGGGGCCGGGCCGGCGCTGGCGTCGCTGCTGCGCGCCGGCGACACGGCGCTGCTCAAGGGCTCACGCCGACTGGCGCTGGAGAGGGCCCTGGTGGGCCTGTCGCTGGCGCACCACGCCCACCCCCCGCACCCCCCGCACACCCCGCACACCCCGCACACCCCGCACACCCCGCACACCCCGCACACCCCGCACACCCCGCACGCAGCGGCCGGCCACTCGCCGGCTCAGCCACAGGCCCACGCCCCGGTCCGAACACTCCCAGCCCCCGCCCGGCCCAGGCAGCACTGACCCACGCCGGGAGCGATCCCCGCAGCCTGGCGCGCCGCCCAGACACGCATGCTCTACGCGCTCTATGAAACGTTGAAACCCTGGCTGATCGAGCACGGGCTCGACTCGGCGCTCCAGGTCTTCGAGCAGGGGAGCTTCCGCGCCTTTGCGGCGGGCCTGATCGCGTTCGCGGCGGTGGTGATCGCCGGCCGGCCGGTGATCCGCTGGCTGCGCGCCAAGAAGATCGGCGACTCGGGCCAGACCGACGCCGGGGCCCTCCAGGCCACGGCCCGCAGCAAGAAGGACACGCCGACCATGGGCGGCCTGCTGATCGTCGGGGCGGTGGGCCTGGCCTGCGCCACGCTGGGGGACATCGTCTCGAACTTCTACCTCCAGCTCGGCCTGATCGTCACGCTCTGGCTGGCGGCCATCGGCGGCGTGGACGACTGGCTCAAGCTCACCGCGGCGGCGCGGGCCCGCCGGGGGCTGCCCGGGGGCGGGCGGCAGGGGCTCTATGCCTGGGAGAAGCTGGTCTTCCAGCTCGGGCTTGGGCTGCTGGTGGGCGTCTTCGCCTATCGGCACGGGCTGGCCGCTGAGGGGCCCTCGCTGGCCCACGTGGTGAACCTGCCCTTCCAGAAGACCTTCGAGCGCGTCTCGGGCCCGCCGGCGGCGGCGCTGTGGTACATGCCCATGTGGCTCTACGTGTCCATCTGCACGGTGGGCATCGCGGGGATGTCCAACGCGGCGAACATCTCCGACGGCATGGACGGGCTGGCCGCGGGCGTGGCCGCCGTCGCCGCCGTGGCCCTGGGGGTGCTGGCGGCGATCGCCGGCGACGCCGAGACGGCCCAGTTCCTGCTCCTGCCGCACGTGACGGGCTCGACCGAGCTGGCCGTGCTCGCTGGGGCGCTGGCCGGGGCGTGCCTGGGATTCTTGTGGTACAACTGCTCGCCCGCGTCGGTCTTCATGGGGGACACCGGGGCCCTGGCCATCGGCGGCCTGCTGGCGTATGTGGGCATCATCGTGCGGCACGAGGCCCTGCTGGTGCTCATCTGCCTGGTCTTCGTGGCCGAGCTGGGCTCGGTCGCCCTCCAGGTGGGCTACTTCAAGCTCACCGGCGGCAAGCGGATCTTCAAGGTCGCGCCGTACCACCACCACCTGCACATGATCGGGTGGACCGAGCAGCAGGTCGTGGCCCGGTTCTGGATCATCACGGCGCTGCTGGCGATGCTGGCCCTGGCCTCGATCAAGCTCCGCTAAGCCCGCTGTGCGCTCCGGCGGGCCCGGCCGCCTCATCGCGCACGCCCCCACCCCCAGCGGTCCACGGAGAG
Source organism: Isosphaera sp. (assembly GCA_013822085.1). GTDB lineage: Bacteria > Planctomycetota > Phycisphaerae > Phycisphaerales > UBA1924 > WM-009. The sequence continues at coordinate 20,000 of PNJV01000017.1, forward strand.
CGCGCAGAACTCAGCGCACCGGCGATCGGGGGCCGGCCGGCTCGGCGACGGTGATCAGCGCACGGCGCAGCTCCACGCCCGACTGCACCACGCCGGCGGCGCCCCCCGTGACGCTCACGCGCAGCCGCGACCCGGCGGGCACGCCCTCGCCCTCGGCGGCGCCCAGCGGCACGCGCAGGCGGCCCAGGGGCGTGGCGCCGTCGAGGCGCAGCTCGCCGAGCTGGCGCCACTCCAGCTCATCCCCCCCGCCCCCCGCGCCCCCCCCGCTCCCCGCGCCGCCCCCGCTCCCCGCGCCGCCCCCCCCATCCGCCCCATCCCCGCCACCGGGCACGCCCACCAGCACGCGCACGGCGCTCTGGCCTAGGACGCGATCGCTGGCGGGGATCAGCACCCCAGCGGTGAACCACGCCGACCCCGCCGGCAGGGCCCACTCGGCCTCGATCTCCCCGGGCACGCGCACGGTGGCCGCTGAGACGATCTGGCCGTCGATCGGCCCGACGGCCACGCTCCCCGGCCAGGGCCGGTCCGGGAGCGAGCGCTCCTCCAGCAGCGTCAGGCGCGCCAGGCCGATGACCCGGGCCGAGTCGAGCACCAGCGCGCGGGCCTGGCCGCTGGCCAGCACGTGCTCGGCGTACCCCGCCGGCCCGGTCCGCAGGCGCAGGCGGATCTGCGAGACGCTCACCAGGGCCGCGTCGTCGACGGGCAGGACGCCGCCGTCGGTCGTCCACAGCCGCGGCCCCGTGGGCTCGGCGGCGGGGTTGGCCAGGGCCACCTCGGCGACGCGCGTCAGCGGCACCGATTCCACCCGGCGACCGACGTCCACCTCGATGCTCGGGTCGGGCCGGGCCCCCGGCCCGGACTGGCCGGCCCCGCCCGGGCCGATCCCGATCGACTGCACGAAGCCCTCGAGCTGATCGCCGTTGGTCAGCGTCACCGCGTCGCGCTGGGCCGGCCCGGGCGGGGCGCTGCGCCCGCGCGACCCCGCCATCAGGACCGCGCGCAGGCGCTCCAGGGGCACGCTCAGGGTGCCGACGCTGTTGGTCTCGATGGCCACCGCGTCGGCGTCGCCCACGCGCCGCGAGACGGCGCCCAGGACCACCGCGCCGTCGACCAGCTCGAAGCGCGCCCTGGCCGGCGCGGGCTGGGTGTCCAGCCCGGGCAGGTCGCTGGCGTCCCAGTCGCGGCGGGTCGCGCCGGTGTCGGCGTCGGCCCAGTCGAAGGGCACCAGGCCCAGCACCCGCCCCGGGGGCAGCTCGGTCTCGGTGCCGTCGGCCAGCACCACCGAGGCGCCGCGCTGGCCCAGCCAGGCCACGGCGCGCACCCCGAGCACCGAGGCGTCGTTGAGCACCAGGGCCCAGCGGGGGTTGGGGCCCGGCTGGAGGTCGCTCACCGACCCCTGCGCCCCGGCGCGTCCGAACGCGGCCAGCACCGCCGCGGCCGCGCACAGCGCCCACGCCGGCGCGCGCCGCCGCTGGGTGCGCTCGGGGACGCTCGATCGCGCTGGGTGGTGGCTCATGCGCTCCTCGGTGGGGCTGGGTGTGGCGGGGATTGGCGCGGCGGTCACTTCTGAAAGATCGGCAGGTAGCGTTTGGGCATCTGGAGGACGATGAGCGCCATGGCGGTGGCGTACGCCCGGCCGACGGTCGGGTCGCTCCAGGCGCCGTCGGCGTTCTGCCGGCCGAGCAGCTCTGCGCGGACCAGCGGCCAGAACGCGGCCCAGTGGTCCCCGCCGGCCAGGTACATGGCCTGGGCGGTGTAGTACTGGCCGTACCAGTAGTGGCTCTCGCCGCGCAGCGCGCTGCCCGGCTGGGCGAAGACGCCCAGGTACCCCAGCCCCCGCTCGATGGCGTTGTCCTGGTAGATCCCGGCGTAGTACAGCGCCGCCACGCCCGCGGCCGAGCGCGGCCAGAGCGACACCCCCGCCGGCAGCTGATACATGAACCCCCCGTCGGGGTTCTGGCACTGACGCACGTAGCGCACGGCCCGGTCGATGACGGACCTTGGGACCTCCAGGCCCGCGTTGCGCACCGACCGCAGGGCCATGATCTGGGCGATGGTCACCGACACGTCGGCGTCCTGCGGCACGGGGTTGTAGCGCCACCCGCCCTCGGGGTTCTGGCTGCGTTCGATCAGCCGGGCCGCGCGCAGCAGCGCGTCGTGGAGCCTGCGGGCCTCGTCGGTGTCCGGGCCGCCCTGGGTCATGCCGTAGAGCTCGCCCAGGAAGAGCGTGGCAAAGCCGTGGCCGTACATCGGCCCCGACGCCGAGGCCGCGGCGATCAGGCCCGTCTCGGTCGAGTTGTCCAGCACGTGCCGCAGGCCGCGCTCGACCTGGTCGCCGTAGCGCCCGCGGCCGGGCAGGTTGCCGTCGGCCAGCAGCGCCAGGCACGCCAGCGACGTGATCGCCACGTTCCCCTCGAAGCGCCCCGACCCGAAGCTGCCGTCCTGGTTCTGCATCGCCACCAGCGCCGCCAGGCCGCGCTCCACGGCGCGCTCAAGCTCCGGCGTGATCTCGTCGGCCAGGGCCGCGTTCTCCGCTGAGGGGGCAAGGCCCTCGGGGCGGTCGGGGGGCAGGTCGGGCGCGACCGGCTCGGCGGGGCCAGCGGGCTCGGCGGGCGCACCCGGGGCCGACGGCGGCTCCGGCTGGGCGCGATCGTCGCGCCGGCTTGCCCCGGCACCGACCGACCACACCCCAACGCCCGCCCCAACCGCGACGGCGCACCGCAGCCAGCTCGCTGACGCGACACCCCGCTTGCCCACCCGACGCCGGTCCGTCATCGGTGCCTCCGTGCCCGGAGATCACGCCGCCCGGGGATCGCGCCCATGACCGACACACACCAAGGTCAGACGCACTATACGCCCGGCGCCTCACGCCCAGGGCACGCGCAGCTCGGCACGCGGCCAGGGGCGCCGCGGGCTGGGCTCACTCCTCGGTTTCTTCGCCCGACTGACCCTGGCCGCCCTGGGTCTGGAGGAGCATCCGCAGGTACGCGTTCTCTCGGCGGGTGGCCTCCAGGTCAAAGAGCATGTACTTGACGCTCAGGCGCAGGAAGTCGAGCGACTCCTGGAGCTCGGCGACGGTGCGCCTCATCTGGTCGTGGCGGGACTTGGTCTCCTCGGCCAGCTGGCTGACGCGCTCGCGGTCGCCATCGGGCAGAGTCTGGATCTGGCTCAGGAGGTCGTCGAGTCGCTTCTGGAAGTCCTGCTCGTTCATGTCGCCGCTCCTATGGGTTCATCCGCAGCGTGGGGACGCGGGGATGCACGGAGCAGAGCAACAACGAGCGGGCCCGGCGCAGCTGCCCTCGGTGCCAGGGGCCCGGGTCGGATAATGGGCCCGATCGGCGCGCCGAGGGCGGCTTTGTGGGCTCGTGGCTGCGAGCGCGGCGCCCAGGGCCGGGTGGGGCTGTGCCGGCTGTCGCCGCCGCTTAGCGCAGGGTGTCGAACCGCCGCAACACCTGTTGCGCCGCGCGCGGGGCGGCTTTGGCCAAGCGCGAGAACTCGGCGGCGTCGGCGCGGCGGGCCTCGCCGGAGACCTTCTTCATGTGGTCGTCGCGCACCACCATGAATCGGCGGTAGAGGTCCTCTAACTCGTGGCGGGAGAACCGCGTCAGCGGGTCGCGCAGGCCCGACTGAGCCGCGGCCCAGTCCAGCAGCGACGCGCCGTGCTCGGTATAGCGGTAGAGGTTGATCGTGGCGGCCAGGCGGGAGGCGGGCGTGGAGAACGGGTCGGTGCAGGCGTCGGGCAGGCGGGTCATCACGTCGCGGGCCACCGTGTGGGGCCGGCCGAGGCCCGCGCCAAAGCCACCACCACCACCCATCCCCCCACCGTTTCCGCCCGCCCCACCACCGCCATCGCCAGCGGCCGAGCGGGCGCCCCTGCCCAGGGCCCCGCCATGCGGGGACGCGCCGCTGAAGCGGTCGTCATCGAAGAGCCCGACGCCGGCCTCGACCTCCTCGACGAGCAGCTTGGGCGCATCGGAGGCGGGCACGAGGTTGGCAAAGCCCGTGTTGAGGTTCTTGACGCCGGCGCGCTCGAAGCGGACGGTCAGGCGCTGGCAGGCCCGCCCCTCGACGGTGTCGTTGGTGGCGCTGTTGACCGTCCCCACGCCCCACTCTGGGCGGTCCAGGTGGACCACCTTGTCGCCAAATGACCACTGCTTGACCAAGCGTTGCTCCCCTTCCAAGCGCCGCGGCGTGTTGGCCACGCTGGGCACCTACCTACTGCTCCGAGCCCCGTCGCGGCTGACCCCATCGTGCTGGGGCATCCCGAAGGCCTGCGACTGACTGACTGCGACTGACTGCGTGCGCCCCGCGGGCGAGCGCTCACGCACCACTGACCCCCCACCCCCCGCACCCCGCTCCCCTCACCCCGCTCCCCACACCCCGCCTCCCACGACCGGCGCCCCGCACACCACGATCCGCACACCGCACGCCGCACACTGCACACGTTGCACCCCGCGCGCCCCGCACGCTGGGGCCAGCACGGCGCGCAAGCCGCCAGCGTGCACGCACGACAGGGCCACGCGACATCAGCCGCGGCGCATCGCCGGTCGGAGCCGAAGAACGAACCCTGTTGAGACACACCGGATCGTGCCGGACCGGTCGGCCCGCATCGTTCGGGCGTGACGCCGGGCCGCATGGCCGGTGATCGAGCGATCGATTTCAAAGCCGCACTTGGGCCCGTGCACCCTCTCGCGTGTAGATCCGTTCAGATCTATGTAGGTCTTGGCGTCGTTCCGTGACTGTGTGGGTGAATGCCGACCGACCCTAGGGTCGGTCATACGCGACCGGCGAGCATGCACGCACGCCCCGCAACCATTCACCCTGCCTAGTATACGTATCGGTTCGGCGGAGGTGCAAGCTCAAAGCAGCGGTTGCTTTATTTTGTGCAAGAAATTGACACTTCACGCCCACCCCTCCTCCAGCCCCCGCACCTCCCGCCCTCCTGGCACCCCCCGTGAGCCCACGATCCTCGGCCCACGCCCGCTGCGCACCGCCCCGCGACGGTCCCAGTGATCCCGTCGCCTATCGCACCCCGACGCCCGCGACGAACCCCTGACCAACGGACACACACCCATGATCGAAGCCCTCAAGTCCGACGAGATCATCACCAAGGTCGGCGGTAGGTTCAAGCTCTGCGCCCTCATCCAGCGCCGCCTGGTCCAGCTGATGGACGGCGCCCGCCCGATGGTCGAGCGGCACGGCAGGTCGGACCTGGAGATCGTCATCGACGAGATCATGCAGGACAAGCTCCGGCCCGAGTACGACCTGACCGACGGGCCCACGCTCGCCTCGCTCTCGCCAAGCCAGGCCCAGGGCCTGGCCGCGTCGGCTGCGGGCCAGCTCCCAGCCGATTTCCCCGCCTGAGCGCGCGCTCGCTCTTGTTGATCCCCGCCCTGGCCCCCGCTCGCTGCGCGCCCACACCCCCTGAGTGCGCGCCACGCCCGCAGCAGCCGGCCTTCTATAAGCTGGCACGCCGCTGCTGACCCCCGGCAGCTGGCCCCCGGCAGCTGGCCCACGCACACCGGCGCACCGATGCCCACCGATCCCCCGCTACCCAGCCCGAGCCACCCGCCCACGCCCCAGGCCCCGATGGGCCCCGCTGGGCCCGACGCGGCTGCCGCCCGAGGGGCCCGCGTCTTTGTCGGCGTCGGGGGCGGGATCGCGGTGTACAAGGTCTGCACGCTCGTCTCTCGGCTGGCCCAGGCCGGGGCCCAGGTCACCGTCGCGATGACGCCCGCCGCGACCCGGTTCGTCACGCCGCTGACATTCCAGGCCCTCTCGGCCCGGCCGGTGTACACCTCGCCCTGGGAGCACATCGAGTCCCAGGACCCGCAGCACATCGCCCTGGCGCGGTCGTGCGACCTGGCGATCGTGGCCCCGGCGACGATGGACCTGCTGGCCAGCCTGGCCCACGGCGTCACCCGGGACGTGGTCTGCCTGATCCTCTCGGCGATCGACCGCCGCCTCACGCCCGTGCTGCTCGCCCCCTCGATGAACGAGGTCATGTGGTCGCAGCCGGCCACGCGGCGCAACGTGGCCCAGCTCGAGGCCGACGGGTTCACCGTCCTGGGCCCCGCCACAGGCTGGCAGGCCTGCCGAGCTGTCGGCCCGGGCCGCCTACCCGAGCCCGAGGACCTGCTGGCGGCGGTCTGCGACCGCCTCGCCCAGCGGCGCAGCGGCGCGCAGGCCTGACGCTGCGCCCACGACAGGAGCCCGCCGATGTTCACCGGTCTCGTGCAGGCGACCGGCCTGGTCCGCCAGATCAGGCCCATGGCCAACGGCAGCCTGGTACGCCTGGTCGTCCAGCCCGAGTCCTGGGACTACCGCCCGGAGGTCGGCGACTCGGTCTGCGTCTCGGGCGTGTGCCTGACCGTCGCTGGCGCAGCGGCCCAGGGCGCCCCGCCCGACTGGTGGCCCTTTGACGTGGTCCCCGAGACCCTCAGGCGGACCACGCTGGGCGGCCTGGGCCTGGCCTCGCGCGTGAACCTGGAGCGCTCCGTCACCGCCGCCACGCTCATGGGTGGGCACTTTGTCCAGGGGCACATCGACGGCGTGGCCGAGGTCGTGGCCGTCCGCAGCGGGCCCGACTGGCGTGTGGTGATTCGCCCGCCCGCGGCCCTGTTCCCGTACCTGACGCCCAAGGGCTCGGTGTGCATCGACGGCGTCTCGCTGACGATCGCCGAGCTGTTCCCGTCTGGCCAGGCCGCGCCTGGCCAGACGCCGGGCCACGCGCCCACGCCCGGGGCCACTCCCGCGCCCGAGGCAAGCGACGGCCCGACCCGGGGGGGGCGCGATCACGCTGCTGGCGATGGCGCAGCTGAGGGTGGGGGCGGGGGCGCGGTCGGGAGTGGTGGTGAAGGCGGGAGCGGAAGTAGTGGAAGTGGTGCGGGGGGTGCGGGGGGTGGAGCGTTCTCGGTGGCCCTGATCCCCACAACGCTGGCCAAGACCACGCTCGGGGCCCTCAAGCCCGGGGCGCGCGTCAACATCGAGTGCGACGTGCTGACCAAGGCCGTCGTCCACACCCTGCGCACGAGCCTGCCGACGATCCTGGCCGGCTGGAACAGCTCAGCCCAGGCCGGCGCGCCCCGCCAGGGCTGACCGGCCCGCCCTAGCGCTGCACCGGCACGGTGCGGCGTTCGACGCCCAGCGAGACGATCACCGCGTCGACGGGGTCCTCGCTGCGGAACGTGGCCGAGGCGTCAAAGGGCGTGAGCACCTGGGCGGCAGCGCCGCGCGGGGCCTCGTTCTGGAGGATCCACTCGGGCGGGAAGGCCGCCTGGGCCGAGCGGACAAGCCGCGTGGTAAAGCCCGAGCTGCGGTTGATGCCCGCCGCCCGCAGCGTGACCACGCCGGCCTCCTGGGAGGCCGTCAATCGCAGCTCCGTCGGCGCAGCGTACCGGGACGGGTCCACGCGGACGATCGCGCCGCCGGCGTCGCGCGGCCCCGAGGCGGGGCACCCGCCCAGCAGGCCCACGCACAGGCACGCGCCCAGGGCGGCCACGCTCTTGCTGACCAGGGCACGCTTGGTGATCTTCATGCGTCGTTCTCCGCAGCGATGCCCCCCCCGCCGCCTGCGACCCCCTGAGCCCCCGCGGCTGCCGCGCTGACCCGCAGCGGCACCCGTCGGCGGCCCAGCGCCAGCGTACCGAGCTGGCCGCAGGCCGCCATGGTCAGTCGGCCTTTGGTGCGCCGTCGCTTGACAAACACGCCGAAGCCCTTGAGCCGCTCCATGAACCGCTCGGCGGTCTCCTCGTCGCCGGCCGGCCACGGCGAGCCCTGCCGCGGGTTGTAGGGGATCAGGTTGACCATCGCCCGCAGGCGCGGGCCGGCGTAGGTCGGCCCCGCGTACCGCCCGCCGGCGCCGGCCCCCGCCGACGCCGCAAACTCCGACCCGAGCACGAACGACGCGACCATCTCGGCGTGCTCGGGGCGGTCGTTGACGCCGGGGATCAGGACGTACTCCAGGCACTGGTGCGTCCCCGAGAAGACCGGCCAGCTCTCCAGCTCGGCGCGCAGGGCCGCCAGCGGCATGGCCCGGTTGATGGGCATCAGCGCCGAGCGCGTCGCGTCGTCGGGGGCGTTGAGCGAGACGGCAAGGCGCAGCCGGTGCCAGCCCGGCTGGCGGACCCGCTGGGCCAGCAGCCGCAGGCCGTCGACACGCCCGACGGTCGAGAGCGTGACCCGGCTGATGGCGACCGCCGGCCCGCGCGTGTCGGTCAGGACCCCCACCGCGCCCAGGACCTGCTGGAGGTTGTCCAGCGGCTCGCCCATGCCCATAAAGACGATGTTGCGGATCGCGGCCCCGGGGTCCGGGCGCTCGATGGCGTGCTGCGCGGCCCACCACTGGCCGACGATCTCGGCGGCGCTGAGGCTGCGCACCAGCCCCATCTGGGCGGTCTGGCAGAACACGCACCCCATCGCGCAGCCGACCTGCGACGAGACGCACAGGGTGTACGAGCGCACCCGCCGGGTGCCGATCATGGGGATCAGCACCGACTCGGTCTGGAGCTCGGGGTCCTGGGCGGTCCGCCCGGCCACGCGCTGGGTGAACTTGACAACCTCGCCCTCGGGGCTGTCGGAGCGCTCCACGCGGGCCAGGGGCGCCACGGTGGCCCCGATCGCCGCGGCCTGGCCGGCGCGGAAGGCGTGGGAATAGGCCGCCAGGGCTGCGCGGGCCCCGCCGGGCCGGCCGTCGCAGAGCCAGCGCTGGGCGAACCGCGCCGAGTCGAGCCCGAGCGGATCAACACGATCGTGTGGAAGCGTGTCGGCCTGCACGCTCAACGATAGCGGAGACGCCGGCACGCGGGCACGGAATAAAGAGGGCCGATCCCCAGCGATCCACGGCCCGGTCAGACGCTCTCTCTCACACGGCCTTGTACACGGGGGGAAAGAGGAGTGTCAGGTCTTGTCCCGTGGTGGCCAAAGAACGATGAACGGGTCGTGGACCGGCAAGGACCGGCCCGCGATCGAAATGCCCGGCTGCCGACTTGCCAAAGACGCACCCGAGCCCGCGTCCGGCTGCCCCGATCGATCCACGGCCCGCTCAGTCTCTCTCTCTCACACGGCCTTATACACGGGGGGAAAGAGGAGTGTCAGGTCTTGTCCCGTGGTGGCCAGAAAAAGCTGAGACGAGCCGTGGATCGAAGGGGGCAACGCCGAACCGCTCGGACAGCGCCGGCGCCGCGATGGCTGCGCCGCCGGTGCCGCCAAATCCTCCGGACGGCGCGTCCGTCGTCCGGAGGTGCTCTCTCTCACCCAGCCGCTCTCTCCTCGGCCCGGTGTTGAGCCGGGCGTGGCTGGGCTTAGTCTGGGGCGCTGTGGGCCCAATCCTCACCACCCGATTCCTCGGGCGGGTCAGTGCTCTTCGGCGTGGGTGACGGCCTGCGACCGCACGCACCCGGGAGCCAGAGCCTCGACGATCATCTCCAGCGTTTCCTGGCTGGTGGCCGAGTGCAGGTACGCCTGTGCGCCGCACAGCCGTGCCAGACGCTCGGACCACGCCGCAGGGGGCTGCCCTACCGGGGCATCCTCAACGCCGGAGTCGTCGATCGCTATGGCAAAGAGCGCGGGCGGGCGAATACGCCTGGCCTGTCGCGCCAAGAAACCGGCTGAGGGCCTGGCCCTTCGGCCGATCACCACCATCACCGCGTGGGGCGTGCAGTCCATGACCGCACGCTCGATGTGCTCGCTCTCTCCTTCGAGCACATCCCACCCATGGGCTACCGCTGCGTGCACGACACCGACGGGAACGTCCGTCGCGTGCATGCACACAACGCACAATCCTGCTCGCCGGAGTCGGCAGTTCATCGGCAACCCCATGCTTCTCTCTCTCTCTCTCAGCGGGGCAGAAGAACCTATAGCAGCCGCTGTGCCAGAGGCGTGAGCGGCCAAATACCGCGAAATAGCCGTCCGAGAAGGGGTGAGCGCGCCATCATGGCCCGCGCCCGCTGTGCCGCTTTGGCTCAGAGCGAGCGGTGGACGTGTTGGATCCTTCGGACTTTGCATGTGTTCCTAGAGGGCTGTACCACTTTGGCTTGCTGATCCACTCTGGCGCCCCGGGATGGCGCATGCGGTCAGTCTGGGGTCATGATGGCCCGAGCCGCAGTGCGTGCAGCACATGGCATGCCTGTACGCACGGGTTGGCCGGTTTGTTGCCGTTGCGGTGGCCGGACCGATGCCCGCTACGCTCAGCCCGTGATGCTCGATCCGATCGTCGATCGCCGCAATCAGCAGGCGGGCAGCGTGATGGGGCTGGGGGACCATCTCGAGGAGCTGCGCTCGCGGGTGGTCTATGCGCTGCTGGGGCTGGTGCCGCTGTTCGCTGCGGCGCTGGCGCTGGGTCGGCCGCTGCTGAGCGTGATCATCGAGCCGGCCCTGGAGGCCCTCGAGTCCCAGAACCAGGCCCGGCGACTGCAAGTGACCAGCGCGCTCGAGAGCCTCACCAGCTACTTCTATATCGCTGCGCTGAGCACGCTGGTGGTCGGCGGGCCGTGGGTGATCTATCAGCTCTGGCGGTTCGTGGCCCCGGGGCTTTATGCGCACGAGCGGCGCTTTGCGTACCTGCTGGCGCCGCTGAGCGTCGTGCTGACGATCGCGGGCGTTGCGCTGCTGTACTACGTGGCCCTGCCGGTGGCCCTGCGGTTCCTGGTGGGCTTTGCGGGGGACATCGGATCGACGGGGGCCGTCACCGCGCTGGCCCCGGACCCGGCCCTGGTGCTGCCGACGGTGCCGGTCCTGCCCGGCGACCCGCCCGCGCCGCCGCCGGGCGCGTTCTGGATCAACTCCACGACCAACGAGCTGCGCTTTGCCTTCCCCAGCGTCCCCACCCCCCCCACCATCGCCCCTCCGCCCGCGCCCGCTGACGCAGCCGCCGACGCCGTGGGGGCCGTGGGGGCTACAGGGGTCGGGGGGGTTGGGGGGGTCGGGGGGGTCGGGGTTCCCACCACGATCCGCGCGCTCCCGATCCTCGGGGCCACGAGCATCGCGGTGCAGCTCAAGCTCGAGCAGTACATCGACCTGTTCGTGAACCTCACAGCGGTCTTTGCGGTGTCGTTCCAGCTGCCCGTGGTGATCCTGCTGCTGGGGTGGGCCGGGATCATCGAGCCGGCCACGCTGGGGCGCTACCGCAGGCACGCCACCGCCGCAGCGGTGATCGTCGCCGCCGTCGCGACGCCCACGAGCGACCCGATCTCGCTGCTCTTGCTCGCCGTGCCGCTCTTGGCCCTGTACGAGCTGGGCGGCCTGCTGCTGCGCGCCTTCCCGGTGCAGCGGATCGCCCCCAAGGCCGCTAATGCCGCGGCCACAGCGGGGCGTCACGGCCCCGACGGCGACGCCGACGGGCCCTGACCGCACGCGCCGGCCGTCGATGCAACACTTCATCGCCCGCCGACAGCGCCATGAGCCACCCTCCGATCAACCCGAGCCCGCCCAACCCCCCCGCCCCCACCCCGCCCACTCCAGCCACCGCCACGGCTGCGACGCCGGGCGATCCGCCGGCCGCTGGGCCGACCGCGGTGGACCTGGCCGCCATGGCGCGGGCCCTGGAGCTGGCCTTCGCTGCTGCCAGCATGGGCGAGGTGCCCGTGGGCGCCGTCGTGTACCGCTGCGACACGGGCCAGGTGCTGGGCGAGGGCCACAACCGCCGAGAGACCGACCGGGACCCGCTGGCGCACGCCGAGGTGCTGGCCATCCGCGCTGCGGCCAGCCGAACCGGTGACTGGCGCCTGACGGGCATGGGCCTGGCGGTGACGCTCGAGCCCTGCCCGATGTGCGCCGGGGCCGTGGTGCACGCGCGGCTGGACCGGCTGGTCATCGGCGCGCCCGATCCCAAGGCCGGCGCTTGCGGCTCGCTCATGCGCCTGACCCAGGACCCGCGGCTGAACCACCGCGTCAGCCCCATCGCCGGCGTGATGGCCGAGGAGTCGGCGGCGCTGCTGCGCGGCTTCTTCCGCGCCCTGCGCGCCGGCGCCCAGCCGCCGGCCACGGACGACGCCGGTGCCTGAGCTGCCCGAGGTCGAGAGCGTCCGCCGGTCGCTGTCACACCTGGTTGTGGGCCTGCGCGTCGCGCGGGCCACGCTCGCCCGGCCCGACATGCTCTCGGGCCAGGACGCCGCGCCCGCCGCCGAGGCCCTGCTCCAAGGCCGGACCATCACCAGGATCGATCGCCACGGCAAGAACCTGGCCCTGATCGCCTCGGACAACCGGGCCCTGGGCGTGCACCTGGGCATGACCGGGCGGCTGAGCGTCCTGCCCGCACCGCTGAACCCGCCGCTGGCCCCTCACACGCACGCGTGCTGGTCGCTGGCGCACCCGCGCAGCGGCGTCCCCGCGGCGTCGATGACCTTCCAGGACCCGCGGCGGTTCGGCGGCATGGTCGCCTACGCCACGCACGAGGCCGTCGGCCAGGCGTGGGCCCAGCTCGGGCCCGACGCGCTGGAGACCACGCCCGAGATCCTGGCTGCACAGCTTGCCGGCACTCGCCGCGCGATCAAGGCGGCGCTGTTGGACCAACGCGTGATCGCGGGGGTTGGGAACATCTACGCCGACGAGGCGCTCTTCCGCGCCGGCGTCGCGCCGATGCACCCGAGCGATCGCCTGCGCAGGGGATCGGTGGGCCTGATCGCTCAGAAGGTCGTGGAGGTCCTCCGTGAGGCGATCGACGCCGGGGGCTCCTCTGTGCGGGACTATCTCGATGCCGCGGGCCAGCCGGGCTCCTACGCCCGCTCGCACGCGGTCTATGGCCGGGCCGGCGAGCCCTGCCTGCGCTGCGGGCGCACGCTCCTGAGCTGTCTGGTCAGTCAACGGACGACCGTGTGGTGCCGCAGTTGTCAGCGGTGATCGGAATAGCTGATCGGAATACTGGAAGTTCCTAGTTCAGTTTGAACGATGCGCTGCGCCGCTCTCTGCGCGATCCAGTCGGTGTGAAGCCTTATGCACACGTTGTTCACACGCTGCGATCGTGCGCGACCGATCCATGACTTTGCGGGGTTCAGGACTCACGGTATCGCTGCGGTGCACGTTCGAGGCCGCGAGTGGTCTTCCATACGAATACATAGAGAAATGTTGTTGGTAGTCAAAGGGCGCCGGTTGGGGGATGGCGGGCGATTGGGGGCTTTTTTCTGGCCTCCAGAGGCTATTTTAGTCGCTTGTGGCCGTGGGGATTTCTGGTGCATCGATCGTCATGTCTCATAGCGGATGTGTCGAGTGGTGTCGGGTCCAGCGCTTTGACATGTCAGCTGCGCGTGTGTGTTGACAGGCTTGCTGCCAATGCCGCGTCTAACTGTGCATGGATCAACGACTTGTCCACAGTTTGGTCAGCCCTGAACGACAGCCAAGATTGCCAAATAGAAGTACAACAGAGCGTTCGAAACGTTCGGAGGTTCGCTGCTGTGCGCCCTGAGTAGACCGGTCCATGGGCGCACCACAGTTGCCGGCCACCGAGTTGGGGGCGCGGGGCCGGAGCGGTCGGCGCGGCGTGCGTCGGTGGGGCACCGCAAGCCCGTCGGGCGTGCGTAGCTCAGGCGGTGGCCGAGCGGAGCTGCGATTCGAGGTGGGTCAGGGACGCAGCGAATTCGAGATCGGTCTTGGTGCGATCGGTGATGGTGTTGATGGCGTGCAGGACGGTGGTGTGGTCGCGGCCGCCGAAGTAGCCGCCGATCTCTTCGAGCGAGAATCGGGTGAGCTTGCGGGCCAGGTACATGCAGACCTGTCGCGGGTGGGCGATGGAGCGCTGGCGTCGGCGGCCCTGGAGGTCCGTGGCCTTGATGTCGTAGAAGGCGGTGACGACCTCGATGATCATCTGGACGGGGACGCGCGGCTCGGAGCGGGACTCGGGGTCTCCCAGGGCTGCGCGGGCCAGCTCGAGCGAGATCGGGGCGCTCTCGCTCAGTGCGTAGGCCTGGAGGCGTTGGACGGCGCCCTCGAGCTCGCGGATGTTGCTGTCGAAGCGCTGCGCGACGAAGCTGGCGACCTCGGGCGGGAGCTCGAAGCCGCGCAGGCGTGCCTTCTTTTTGAGGATCTCCTCGCGCGTCTCGAAGCTGGGGGGCGTCACCTCGGAGACGAGGCCGGACTTGAAGCGCGACACGACGCGGTCCTCCAGGTCGGGGATGTGCTCGGGGGGGGCGTCGGAGGAGAGCACGACCTGCTTCTGGCTCTGCCAGAGGGTGTTGAAGGTGTGGAAGAACTCCTCCTGGATGCGCTCGCGCTGGGCCAGGAAGTGGATGTCGTCGACGACCAGCACGTCGACGTGGCGGAACTTGTAGCGGAAGCGGGTCATCTCGCCGGCGGCCACGGCGTCGAAGAACTGCGTCGCAAAGCCCTCGCAGGAGGTGTAGTAGATCGTGGTGTTGGGGCGGGTGGCGCGGATGTGCAGGCACATGGCCTGGAGGAGGTGGGTCTTGCCCAGGCCGACCTTGCCGTGGACGAAGTAGGGGTTGTACGCCCTGCCGGGGTTGGCTGCCACGGCCAGTGCGCCGGCGTGGGCCAGGCGGTTGTTGGGCCCGACGACGAAGTTCTCGAAGTCGTAGTCGGGGTTGATGACCAGGCCGTCGACGTAGAGGTCCGAGAGGGTGTGGTGGGGCGGCGAGCCCGGGCGGGGCGAGCCGTTGAAGGGCGAGTGGGCCAGGGGCTCGCGGATGACGATGGTGGGCAGGCGCGGCGTCGGGTGCGTGGCGGGCGGGTTCCCGCGGCGCCCGGCGTCGCCTTCGGCCCCACCCACTGCCCCACTCCCAGCGCCCCCAGCGCCCCCACTGACCCCACCTGCGCCGCCCGCGTGGGGGGTGTGGGAGTGCTGCACACGCGTGCGCTCCGAGCCGCTTGGCTGCGCTGGGCTGCTTGGGTGCATCGGATCAAGGGGCGAGCGGGCTGGCGGCGCGTGGGAGTCGGGCGCGCCCGGCGAGCCGGCGTGGTTCGGGTCGGGCTTGAACTCAGCGATGACCGCGTGCCCGTTGGCGTGCTCGGCGGGGAGTGCCATGGGGGGCGCAGCGGTGGCTGAGGGGTCCAGGGGGGGAGGGGTGCCGGGCGCGTCGGCGAGCTTCAGCGGCGGCTGCGCAGCGGCCCTGGGCGTTGCGGCCTGGCCCGGGATGTCCTCGGTGGGGCCGAGAAAACGGACCGAGAGCAGCCGGCCGGAGACGGACTGGAGCGCCTCGTTGAAGGGGGCCAGGCAGGCACGCTGGAGGTAGTCCTGGTGGACGGACGAGTGCGCGCGGACGTAGAGAACGCCCGAGACCACACGTAGGGGCTGGAGGTGGTCGAACCACAGCCGGCAGATCTCGGGGTTGGACGACCGCATCAAGCGGAGCAGCTCGGACCAGGTCTTGTGGTCGTCTTCGGAGGCCAGCAGGGCTGATCGAGTGCTGCGCACGTTCACCGGCGTCTCCCCTGCCAAGCGAGCTTGAGCGTGTACGGAACCAGCTGATAACGCGGCGTGTCGCTCGACGGGCACGGTAGCGAGCGGCGCCGGGTCTTTCAAACGCCGGCGGGGGTTTGGGACACGCGTGTGTGGATAGACTGTGGAGGGCTCTCAAGATGTGGTGCGTCGTGGCGGCGTGTGATCAATGGGTAGTGACCGGGAAAAAACGCGGCGCAGCGCGGGCTGCGCGCAGCGTGCCTCAGCGTGCGCCTGAGCGACTGAACTGCCTGTGAGCGGTGTGTGGATAACACGCCCGTGGGTGTCGGCGCACGGTGGATCGCGCTGCGGGCGCTGCGGGGCTGGGGGCGCTGGGCCACGGCGAGCGCCGCGGGGGCGATCGACGCCGCAGCGTGGCCGCTGGGAGACGCTGCTGGCTGCGC
This sequence comes from Isosphaera sp., assembly GCA_013822085.1. Classification (GTDB taxonomy): domain Bacteria; phylum Planctomycetota; class Phycisphaerae; order Phycisphaerales; family UBA1924; genus WM-009. The sequence goes on from PNJV01000017.1 coordinate 35,789, forward strand.
GTGCGTCCGCGTGCTCGTGATCAGCGGCGCAGCTGGGTGGGGTGCTCGCCGGCGTCCATCTGCTGGCGTTCGTAGCGTTCTTTGTTGAACTTGGAGTCCATCAGGAAGAAGACGCGCTCGGCCTTGGCCCGGCCCAGGGCCAGGGTGATCTGCTTGCGTGCTTCCAGGAGGTGGATGCGGCGGGAGACGTGGCCGAGCACGACGCTCTGGGCCTCCCAGAAGCGCATGCACTCGGCGATGTCCTTGACGTGCAGGTGCATGCCGGCCTTGGCGCGGTCGCGGGTGTCGGGCTCGAAGAAGGTGCACTCGGTGATGAGCAGCGGGGCCTTGCGGACGTCCTCGCGGACCAGGGCCGGGCCCGGGGCGGTGTCCATCACGTAGGCCATGACGGGGATCTCGAGGGTGCGCGTGATCTCGTCGCCGCGGTCGCGCATCTCCACGAGCTTCTCCTGGGGCAGGCCGACCAGCTCGGGCTTGAGCTTGCTGCGGCGTTCGTAGATGGAGAAGCCCAGGGTCGGGGCGGTGTGGTCCAGCTGGAAGGCGCGCAGGAAGATGTTGTTCTTGATCTCGACGGTCTGCTCGGGCTCGACGGCGATGAGCTCGTAGGGCGTGCGCTGGCGCTCGAGATCGTTGTAGCCTTCGAGCATGCGGCGGACGGCCGGCTCGATCTCCTTGGAGCAGATGAGCGTGCCGGGGGTCATGCCCTGGAAGTAGCGCTGCGAGCAGTAGTAGGCCAGGCCGCCGATGTGGTCCATGTGGCCGTGGGAGACGGCCACGTACTTGCAGGCGAGCATGGGCCGGGGGCAGACGCCCATGTCGAAGCAGATGTCCAGCTCGGGGACCTGCACGGCGGTGGCCTCGCCGGCGACGGAGGTCCCGATGACGCGGTAGGGGGGCAGGTAGAGGAAGCCGAGGCTGGCCTCGCGGGGTGGCGGCTTGGGGAGCATGGTCGGGAACCTCCGGAACGGGCCTGTCGGCCGGCGCCGCGGCGTGCGAGCGGGAATTCGGGAGTATACAGGCTCGGGCTGCTGGGGGAAGCGGGGGACGCTCTGGCGGGGTGGTGGCGGGGTGCCCCGCCGTGCGGTGGCGTTCGGTGCCGCTGGCGGGGGTTGGGGGTTGGGGGTGGGGCCTTGACGGGATCTGAACCGTTTCTAAACGGAACCGAAACATATCTGTGTATCTTGACAAAGACTTGACGGGATCGGTGTGGCCAGTTGTGGAGGGAGTGTGCATAGATGTACGAATGGCTCAAGTGGGTGGAGCGCCGGGGCGTGCCGGCGTGCTCGGCGAGGGCGGCTTGGGCAGGAGGCCGTGGCCGTGCGCAGCGACGTACTTCCGCACTACTCGGTGGTGGTGATGTCGGACGTGCACCTGGGCTCGCCGGCGTCGCGGGCCGAGGACGCGTGCGAGTTTTTGGCCGGGCTCACGTGCGAGCACCTGGTGCTCAACGGGGACATCATCGACGGGTGGCAGCTGCGGCGCGGGGCGATGTGGACCGACCGGGCCACGCGGTACGCGCGCCTGGTGCTCTCGATGCTCGAGCGCGGCACGCGGGTGACGTACCTGCGCGGCAACCACGACGAGTTCCTCTCGCGGGCCCTGCCGCTGTCGGTGGCCGGGCTGGAGGTCGTCGAGGAGCTGATCCTGCACACGCCGGCCGGGCCGTACGTGGTGGTGCACGGGGACGCGTTCGACGCGCTGATCCGCCGCGGGGGCGTGCTCGAGTGGGTGGCCGACCAGGGCTACGGCAAGCTGCTGTGGCTCAACCGGCAGATGAACCGGGTGCGGCGCTGGTCCGGGCGCGACGACTTCTCGCTGGCGGCGGCGGTCAAGTCGCGCGTCGGCAGCGCCGTGGCCTATGTGGAGCGGTTCGAGAAGAGCGTGTGCGACATGGCGCGCCTGCGCGGGTGCGTGGGGGCCATCACGGGGCACATCCACGTCGCCGGGGACAAGGTCATCGACGGCGTGCACTACCTCAACAGCGGGGACTGGGTCGAGAGCTGCACGGCGCTCTTGCAGGGCCCCGGGGGCGGGCCGTTCGAGCTTGTGCGGTACCAGCCGGTGCGGTTCCGCGCTGGGGCGACTGCCGGCGATGCGGAGCCGCGCTGGCGGGCGACCGGCCAGCTGCGTGAGCGGCAGCGCGCGGTTGTGCCCGGGGAGTTCGAGCCGGCGGGGGTTGAGGCGGTCTCGGTCTGAGGACGCCGGCGCGGCGCTTAGGCGGGGGGGCGCTCAGGCGGCGCGGTTGCGCGGCGGCCGGGGCGACGTGGGCGGCGGGGCCGGGTCGTCGTCGCGGGGCGCTGGGAAGGGGAACGAGTCGGCCTGCTGGCGCAGCGAGTCGAGCGTGCGCTGCATGCGGTCCAGGGTGTGCTCGATGCGCTGGTGGAGCGCGTCGGGCGATGCGGTGGCGGTGGAGGCAGCGGCGTGGCGGGCCGTGCGCAGGGCCTGGGCTGGGAAGATCAGCCGGCGCGGCGACTGGTCGCGCAAGGGGTGCGTGCCTGGGTCGCCGTCGGGCATCTTGCCGCGGGGTGAGCCGTGGAAGCGCAGCGTGGTCATGGTCGTGGCTCCGAGCGCCTGGGCCGGCGTGACTGGGGCTATCGGCAGGCGGGGCGGAGCGCTGAACCCGGGTTGTGTGAGCGGGGCCTGCCGGCTGCGAGAGGGTGGGGCTTGGGGGGGAGAGGGTCGTGCCGGCGGCGTGGGCGGGTCAATAAACCGGCCGCGCGGGCGCCACGGTCGCCCTAGACCGTCCAACGGGCATGGGCACACTATCGGGTGATCACGGGAGCGGGATGAGGGCCGGGGCCTGGCCCGGGGCCGGGTCGGCTTGGGCTGGCGGGGCCTGGCCGGGCTCTGGCGCGGGGGCGGCGGGGAGGTCGGGCGCAGCGGGGGCGGAGCGGAGGTCCCGCTCGCCGGTGGGCACGGGGTCGGGCTGGCCGGGGACCGCCGCCGGGGCGACGCTCTGGATGACAAACGGCGGCAGGCCGGGGAACTGCTGGAGCTGGCCGTCGTCGGTCACGCGGAGCTGGCCGGTGGTGACCAGGAAGCTGAGGATCGCGTTGCGCAGGTCGGCGATGGCCGCGTCGCGCGCGTTCTCGGAGTTCTGCAGTGCCAGGGCGGTGTCGACGATCTGCTGGGCGTCGACCTCGTCGGACTTGAGCTGCTGCTCCAGGGCACGGCGGCGGTTGATCTCGACGGCGCGCTCGGCCAGGTTGAGCTGGAAGCGGGAGAGTTCGACGTTGCGGATCGCCGCCCGGGAGTCGACGATGATGGCGTCGCGCAGGAGGGTGAAGGAGCGCTCTGACTGGGCCGCGGCGATGCTGGCCGAGCGGAGGGCCAGGCGTTCGACGACGCGGTCGAGCGGCAGGCCCAGCGTGATGCTGCCGGTGAAGGCGCCCGAGTCGGGCCTGCGCAGGAAGAAGTCGCCCAGGTTCTGCTGCTCGGTGGCCACGTCGGCGGTGCCGGCCACGTCCAGGTCGGGCAGGAGTTGGTTGCGGGCGTTGCGCACGCCGCGGCGCGCGTCGTCGACGGCGTCGCGCGCCGTCTGGAGGTCGAGCCGGTAGCGCAGGGCCGCCTCCATGGCCTGGTCTGGCGAGACGTCGGGCTCGGCAAAGTCCAGGGCGGTCTCGACGATGCGCACGGGCGTCGAGAGCGGGATGCCCAGGCGGACCTTGAAGTTGTCCAGCGCCAGCACGTACGTCTCGCGGGCGGCGGCCAGCGAGGACTGGGCGTTGAGCACGTCCGAGAGGGCGATGTTGCGCTGGAACTCGGCGGAGCGGTCGGCCTGGACCAGGGCGCTCTGGCGCCGCTCCTCGTTCTGGAGGCTCTGGAGGGCGCCCTGCTGGTTGCGGATGACCTTCTGCTGCTGCACCAGGGCGAAGTAGTCGCTGGCGATGTCGATCAGGAACGAGCGGCGGAACTCCTCGTACTGGCGGGCCTCGTAGACCAGGTTGCGCTCGGCCTGGATGAGGTCCTCGCGGGCGATGTCGCCGAAGTTGCGCAGCAGCGGGACCGCCGCCGAGAGCTGGAAGGAGCTGGTGGCCACGTAGTCCTGGCCCACAAGGTCGCGGAGCTGGCGCGTGAACTCCCAGATGAAGCTCGCGGCGACCGAGCCGCCGAAGGGCAGGTTCTGGGTCACGCCGACGGTGTTGACGACGTTGAGGAAGCTGGCCGTCGGCGTGCCGGAGGTGTCGCCGCGGGAGAAGTTGGCGGCGATGGTGGCAAAGGGCCGCGGCTCGAAGTCCCGCCGGGCGATGAGCACGGCGATGCTGGCCAGGATGTACTCCTCTTCGGCCGAGAACAGCTCGCGGGCGCCCTGCTGGGCCTGCTTCCACACGCCGGGCAGGTCCAGCGACATGGCGTTCTCGGGCTCAGCGGTGTAGGTGGCCAGGCGCGCCGCCACGTCGCGCGCCGCGTCGGCGGCCTGGATCTTGATGTCCTCCACGGGCGGGTTTGAGGTCGGCGGCGCGATGGTCGTCAGCTGGCCGGTGGCGTTGGGGAAGTCGCTCGGGTAGGCCCCGCGGTCCGGCGTGGGGGTGGTGCGCAGGAGCGATTCGGACTGGACGGCGCGCAGGCGCGAGGTGCGCGCGTCCACGTCGGCCAGCGTGTCCATGCACCCAGCCAGGGCCGGCAGCACGAGCGCCAGGGCCAGCAGCTCGGTCACGCGATGGCCCAGCGGGCCTCGGGCTGGCCAACGGGAACGCCGCGGGGTGCCGCCACAGCCCGGGGCCTTGGAGGTGCGAGCGCAGAGCGTGCCGAGGCGGGAAGATGGGATCATGCCGGTGTCAGCTCCGTCAGGTGTATGGAAGGCTCACAAGAACAAATCAGACGCACGCCCCTGACCGTGTGCTGATCGGGTGGTGAGCACAAATGCGCTGCGAGTGGGTCGAGTGTACCGAGAACGGGTCCGAATCGTTGCTCACCAAGTCAGTGATTCCTATCCTGTGACCCACGGGCGTGGTTTGTGGGTTGCGGCGGGAATCTATAGGAACGGAGCGCGGCCCTTGGGTTTTGTTCGGACCTGCACGACCGAGTGAACGCGTCGGAGGCGACAGTGGCTCGATGAGCGAGGTCGGGGGGCTCGACCAGACTGAGCGGGTGATGCGGGGGTGCGGGGGTGCGGGGCGTGGTGGATGGGGGGCGGGGGGTGGGGGTGAGCGTCGGGTGGGAGTGTGTTGGGGTGAGGGAGTCTTCGGGGGACTCGGGGTGACGGAGCGGGAGGGTCGGCTGGGTCTGGTGTCGCTGCGTGCGACGCTGATCAGTCGTGACTGGAGGCACCCCGGCGGCGGTCGTGCCGGCCTGAGCACCACCCGAACCCGGTTCAAACACCCATGGCTTCGATCACCTACGACGGACAATCGTTCCTCATCGACGGTCGGCGCGTGTGGCTGGTCAGCGGGACGGTGCAGTACACGCAGGCGCCGGCGTCGCAATGGGAGGGCCTGATCGCGGCGGCCAAGGCCGCGGGGCTCAACACGATCACGACATCGGTGGTGTGGTCTGCGCACGAGCCGCGGCCGGGGCAGTGGGACTTTTCCGGGGACCTGGATCTGCGGCGGTTCGTGGAGCTGATCGGGTCGGCGGGGATGATGGCCGTGCTGCGCATGGGCCCGTACGTGGGCGAGGGCCTGGACCTTGGCGGGCTGCCGCCGTGGGTCCTGACCAGCGCCGGCTCTGGCGGGCTGCGTGCCGGCTCGGGTGGGGGCCACGGGTCGAGCGGGGGTGGCGGGGGTGGCGGGGGTG
>PNJV01000018.1 GCA_013822085.1 Isosphaera sp.
GTGACGCCGGCATGGCGGGCAAAGTCGAGGTCCGCGGCGGCGTTGAGCGGGCCCTTGACGCCGATGGAGATCATGCGGGCGGGATCGACGAAGCCCTCCTCGATGGCCCTGCGGAAGGGCGAGGCGTGGCTGCGACGCTCGCCCCAGAGCGTGTCGACGGTGTCCAGGTGAGAATCGAAGTGGACCAGGGCCAGGCCGCCGCGCGGCTCGCCCAGGCGCGCGTAGCAGGCGCGGATGTTGGCGTAGGCGATGGAGTGATCGCCGCCGACAGCGAGCAGCCGGGCCGGCTCGGTGCCGGCGTCGTGCTCGCCCAGGCCGGCGGCGAAGTCGGCGACCAGGTCGAGGGTCTTGCCGATGTCGAAGGGAGAGATCGGCGCGTCCCCGGCGTCGGCGATCGAGAGGGCGTCGCACACGTCGATGTTGTGGTGCATGTGGAAGCGCTTGACGTACTGCGAGGCGTCGCGCACGGCCCGCGGCCCGAAGCGGGCGCCGGGGCGGTAGCTCACGCCGGTGTCGAAGGGCACGCCGTAGAGCACCCAGTCCACGGGGCGGTTCTCGGGGAGCACGTCCTCGAGCCTCGGGTATCGGCAGAAGGTCGCGATCCCGGCAAACCGCGGGCTGAGGCGCGCGTCGGGCAGCAGCGTGCGGCGGGCGGGGGCCGGGCCGGCGGGGGACGGATCGGGGGCTGACATCGCCGGCAGCGTACCCGGGCGCGGGGCCGGCGTGCACGACCGCGGGGCGCCCCAGCGGGGGCGCGGGGGGGCAGGGGCGCGGCTCAGCGGCTCAGCGGCTCAGCGGCTCAGCGGCTCAGCGGCTCAGCGGCTCAGCGGCTCAGCGGCTCAGCGGCTCAGCGGCTCAGCGGCCACTGAGATGGTGGTGCGCAGCGGCGGCGGTGAGCCGGCCCAGGGCGGGCGGCGGCGGCGCGCCCCAGGCGAAGGCGTGACGGAACGCCGCCGTCATGCAGCGGGCAAGCTCCTCGATGGTGATCACGTCGCGGACAAGCAGGTTCTCGTACTCGTGCGGGAGGCGGACGTTGTGCAGGCCGGCGTTGTCGGTGCAGATGGCCACGTCCACGCCGGCGTCGAAGCACCGCCGCAGCAGCGGGCGCAGCTCGGCGTAGTCGCGCATGGCGCCGGTGCGGAGGTACGTCGTTGGGCAGACCTCCAGGCACTGGCCGCGCTTGGCCACCGACGAGAGCAGCCGCGGGTGCCGCAGCGGGATCTGCACGCCGTGCCCGATGCGGTCGAGCAGTGGCAGCAGCCGCGGCAGCGCCCCCTCGGGCGTCTCGTAGAGGTGGCAGGTGGTGGGCAGGCCCAGGGACCTGGCCCTGACAAAGAGCCGCTCGAAGGCCCGCGCCCGGGCGCGGTAGGGGCCCGTGGGCCCGGCCAGGTCCACGGCGCAGACGGCCGGGCGCGCGGCGGCGGCCAGCTCGAGGATCGCCGCGTTGGCCTCGTCGGGCAGGGCCGAGTGCATGCACAGCACCTGGGCGAAGACCAGCGGGAACCGGCCGGACTGCTCGGCGGCGGCGCGCGCGATCAGCTCGACGACGCGCGGCATGGAGTCGATCCGCGCGCTCATCGGCAGGGCCGGGTCGGTGCGCAGCAGCGGGCAGTGCCGCAGCTCCATGTAGGCCAGGTTGTCAAAGAGGTAGGCGCCGCGGACCAGCCGCGAGACGTGATAGGCCAGGGCGCGCTCGGCGGGGCGCTGCAGGGACTCGACCAGCTCGTGGAGGCGCAGGTACTCGTCGAGCGAGCGCCGCGGCCTGGACAGGTGCCTCTCCAGGCGTTCGAGGGTGGGGTACCGGCGGAGCAGCGGGTGGGCCGAGCGCTGCATGAACGCGTGGAGGACGTTGGGGAGGATGGCCCCGCCCAGGTGCAGGTGCAGCTCGGCGTAGAGGCCCGAGCCGGCCGCGGGCCGCCGAGCGGTGCCCTCGGCGCGGCGCGAGGGGGCAGCGGGGGTGGGTGCGTCAGGTGCGGGGGGTGCGGCTGGGGCGGTGGGTGCGTGGGGGCGGCGGGCCTGATCAGCCACCGGCGCTGCCCTCGCCGCCGGGCAGGGTCATGGCGTGGGGGTCCAGCAGGCGGTCGAGCTGAGCTGCCGGCACGAGGCGCTGCTCCAGGGCCAGCTGGCGGACGGTCTTGCCCTTGGTGAAGGCCTCCTGGGCCAGGGCCGCGGCGCGGTCGTAGCCGATGACCGTGACCAGGGGCGTGCACATGGCCAGGGAGCCCTCGATGAGCGCGTCGCAACGCGTGCGGTCGGGCTCCAGGCCGCGAAGGCAGTTGTCCAGGAACGTCCGCGCCGCGCCGGCCAGGAGCGCGACGCTCTCGAGGAGGTTCCGCGCGATCAGCGGCATGGCCACGTTGAGGTCCAGCAGCGAGCCCACGCCGCCCATCCCGCCCAGGGCCACGGCGTGGTCGTTGCCCATCACCTGGCAGCAGACCTGCACGACCGACTCGCAGATGACCGGGTTGACCTTGCCGGGCATGATCGACGAGCCCGGCTGCACCGCGGGCAGGCGCAGCTCGCCGATCCCGCAGCGCGGGCCCGAGCCGAGCAGGCGGACATCGCCGGCGATCTTGGAGAGCGAGACCGCCAGGGTCCGCAGGTGGCCCGAGGCCTCGACGCAGGCGTCCTTGGCGTGCTGGGCCTCGAAGTGGTTGGCCGCCTCGCGGAACTGGGGCGCCGCCGCGTGGGGCGGCCGCTCGCCCGAGGCGCACAGGCGTGTGAGCTCGGCGCACACGCGGCGACCGAACTCCTCGTGGGCGTTGATGCCCGTGCCCACCGCCGTGCCACCGATGGGCAGCTCGGCGAGCGTCTCCAGGGCGCGCCCCAGGCGCGCGATCCCCTGGCGGGCCTGGGCGGCGTAGCCGGAGAACTCCTGCCCAAGCCGGATCGGGGTGGCGTCCATCAGGTGGGTGCGCCCGATCTTGACCACGGCGTCCCAGGCGTGGGCCTTGGCCTCGAGCTCCTGGGCCAGGGCGTGGAGCGCGGGCAGGAGCTCCAGGCCGATGGCCAGGCTCGCCGCCACGTGGATGGCCGTGGGGAACGTGTCGTTGCTCGACTGGCCCATGTTGACGTGGTCGTTGGGGTGCACCGCGCCGGGCCGGGCCAGGTAGGCGGGGTCCTTGGACGAGCCGATGGGCGCCCCGAGCTGCACGCAGACGAGGTTGGCGATGACCTCGTTGGCGTTCATGTTGGTGCTGGTCCCCGAGCCGGTCTGGAAGACATCGACCGGGAAGTGCCGGCGCCACCCGCCGTGCTCGGGCAGGCCGTGGGCGACGCGGTCGCAGGCCCGCTCGATCGAGTCGGCCGCGGCCGGGTCGAGCCGGCCCAGCGCCGCGTTGACGCGCGCGCAGGCGGTCTTGATCAGCGCGTAGGCCCGAACGATCCCCGCCGGCACGGGCTGGCCCGAGACGGGGAAGTTGAGCACGGCCCGCTGGGTGGAGGCCCCGTAGAGCACGTCGGCCGGGACGCGCATCGGGCCCATGGAGTCCTTCTCCAGCCGCGCGCCCATGTCGCTGGCGATCGTGCTCGGGTCGGGGCCCTTGGGGGCGTGGGCCGCCAGGGCCGCGTGCCCGACGCCCGACGCGCGGCGCGTGCGCGCCGAGACGGGCTCGGGCGGCGTGGCGCCGGGGCGAGCCTTGCCCTTGGGTGTGCCCTTGACCGTGCCGCGCTTGCCCGCTGACGCCATCGTCGCAGCTCCTGACGCACCGCGCGCACCGGCCGGCGGCGCGCGTTCGGGCAGAGGATACCCACACCGGGCCCGACCCCGGCAGCACCCCGGCCCGAAAACGTACCCCGGCCGATTCCGAACTCATTGTCCGCGGCGCCAGCGGGACCACCACCGATCCCGGCCCGGGCCGGGATCGGGTACATTCCGCCAGCGACCGAGGGTCTGGACGCAAGGCCGGGCGCCCCGCTGGGTGCACAGCCGGGCGCACGCACAGGAGCACGGCGTGGAGTTCGTCCTGGGCATGCCGCTGGTGTTCATCGCCTTCTTCGGCGCGCTGCTGGCCGTGCTGATCGTCGGCGCCCGCGCCGCCAAACGCAAGGAGGCCCAGCGGCTGGCCCAGATCCACGCCCTGTGCGCCCGCCGGGCCTGGACGTTCGAGCCGTCCCGCTGGCCCGTGCACAAGAGCTTCCCGCAGTTCGGCCTCTTCTCCACCGGCGACAACCGCCAGGGAACCAACACGATCAGGGGCACCTTTGAGGCCCACGGCGCCCGCCTGGGCCTGATCATCGGCGACTACTCGTACCAGACCACCTCCACCGACAGCAAGGGCAACCGCTCCACCACCACCCACCACGCCGGCTACGCCATCGCCACGCTCCCGCCGAGCTGGGTCACCCCCTCGCTGGACGTGCGCCCCGAGAACTTCCTCGACCGCATCGGCGCCGCGCTGGGGTTCGACGACATCGACTTCGAGTCGGCCGAGTTCTCCCGCGCCTTCCACGTCAAGAGCCCCGAGCGCCGCTTCGCCTACGACGTCCTCCACCCCCGCATGATGGAGTTCCTCCTCCGCGGCTCTCGGCCCCGCTTGACGCTCAGCGACGGCGCGGTCCTCCTGGGCGCGGCGCACCGAGCCTCGCCGGCGCAGATCGAGGGCACCGCCGACTGGCTGGCGGCCTTCTTCGAGCTCTGGCCGGCCTATCTGGTCCAGGCCATCACCCAGCGGGCCGACGCCCGCGCACCGGGGACGCGCTGACCATGGGATCCCCCGCATCGATCGCGCTGCTGATCCTGGGCGCCGCCCTGCTGGTGCCGCTGGTGTGGCTCATCGCCACGTACAACCGCTTCGTCTCGCTGCGCCAGCACGTGCGCGAGTCCTGGCAGAACATCGACATCGAGCTCAAGCGCCGCTACGACCTGATCCCGAACCTGGTCGCCACGGTCAAGGGCTACACCGACCACGAGCAGGGCGTGCTGGCCATGGTGACCGAGCTGCGCTCCAAGGCCGTTGCCAGCACGGGGTCCGCCCAGTCGCAGGCCGCCGACGAGGCGAGCCTCCAGCTCGGGCTGCGCCAGCTCTTCGCCGTGGCCGAGGGCTACCCGTCCCTCAAGGCCGACGCCCACTTCCGCTCATTGCAGCAGGAGCTGGCCAACACCGAGGACCGCATCGCCGCCGCCCGCAGGTACTACAACGCCAACGTGCGGGACCTCAACCAGCTCTGCCGCTCGTTCCCCTCGAGCCTGATCGCGGGCATGGCCGGGGCCGAGCCGGCGACGTACTTCGAGCTGAGCGACCAGGCCGAGCGCGTCGTGCCCCGCGTGAGCCTCTAAGGGCCCCTTAGCGGTCGCGCTTGCTCATGGCCCGGTCGATGTCCCGCCGGACCTCGCGCTCGGCGATGGCCGCGCGCTTGTCGCCGCGCTTGCGGCCGGTGCCCACGCCCACCAGGCACTTGGCAAAGCCGTTCTTGAAGTAGAGCTTGAGCGGCACCAGCGTGTTGCCCTTGACCTGGGCGGCCTTCCAGAGGCGCTCGATCTCGCGCGCGTTGGCCAGCAGCTTGCGCGTCCGCGTGGGCGAGAGCGGGCTGCCCGCGGCCGGGCCGTACTCGGCGATGTTCACCCCGTGGAGCCACAGCTCGCGCGGCTTGCCACCGACCAGCCGCGCCGCCACGTACCCCTCCTGGAGCGAGACCTGCCCGTCGCGCACCGACTTGACCTCCGGCCCGTAGAGCACCATGCCGCACTCGACCGTCTCGCCGATGGCATAGTCGAACCGCGCTCGGCGGTTCTCCACCGTCCGAGAATCACCGCTGTCGCGTCCCTTGCCCTTCATGCGCGATACACGTTCCCGCCGGCCCAGCCCCGCACACCCGATCCGGGTGCGCCCGGCCCCGTGCCTACACGATACTCACCCTGAGCGCCCCCCGCCCGGGTTGCGCTCTCCCGGAGCGCCCACCGTGCCGGCCTGGCTCGACCCGGTCCTGATCCCACTCTCGGCCAGCACGCTGGCCATCTTCGGCGTCATCGCCACGCTGTGGCTGCGCTGGCTCTTGCGGGTGCACTGGCGCGGGCGGTCGCTGGCGCGCGTGGCCCGCGCGCTGGGCACGACGATTCACCGCGGCGAGGCGCCCCACGTCGCCTCGATGCTCCCGCAGTTCTCGCCGCGCGACGGCGCGCCCGGCCGGGCCGCGTACAACACCATCAGCTTCCAGTGCCCCGTCGGCGAGGTCCGCTACGCCGTGGTCATGGGCGACTGGGGCGTGGCCCCGCGCTCCGACGGCCTCGACCGCGCCGCCGGCGGCGCCATCGGCGGCTCCTTCCTGGCCGCCAACCTCCGCCTGCGCAAGCTCCCCGTCATCATCATCGTCACCCGGCGGCTGGCCCGCCGACTCCAGCGCTCCTGGAAGCGACGCATCCTCTCGCTCTTCCACGTCCACGTCAGCGAGGCCCTCCAGCACTACGAGACCGGCCTTGACGGCTTCGACCTGACCTACGCCGTGTACACCGACGACGCCGCCGGCGCCCGAACCCTCCTGACCATCGACCTCCTGCGCCACATCCTCTCGGACCCGCCGCTGCGACTGAGCATCGAGGGCGGCTGGCTGCTCATCGACGACGGGGCGCGCCGGTGGTCGCGGCGACGCTTCGGTCAGCGGCTCGAGTGGTTCGAGCGCTTCGCTCAGCACTGGCCACGCTGGGCCGCCGAGCGCGACCGCGCCCCCTCCGCCTCGTTCGCGGCCTGAGGCACACCCGCCCCCTACTCGAACACGACCGCGTTGCGCACCGTCCCGACGCCCTCGACGGTCACCTCCACCTCGTCGCCGTGGTTCAGGAAGACCTGCGGCGAGCGGGCCATCCCCACGCCGCTGGGCGTGCCGGTCAGGATCACCGTGCCGGGCGCCAGCGTCAGGCCGCGCGACAGCTCGGCCACCAGCGTGGGCACGTCGAAGATCAGGTCCGCCGTCGTGCTGTCCTGCATCACGACGCCGTTGAGCCGAGTCGTGATGCGCAGCCCGCCGGGCCCGGGCGGCGTGGGCACCCCCGCCGCGGGCCGCACCGCCGAGAGCGGGCAGAACGTGTCGAACGACTTGCCGCGGAAGAACTGACCCCCGGACCCCTGCTTCTGCCACCACCGGGCCGAGACGTCGTTGGCCGCCGCGTACCCGAGCACCCACTCGCCGGCCCGCTCCCTGGGCACGTCGCGGCAGGGCAGGTCGCGCGGGTGCTCGCCGATGACCACCGCCAGCTCGCCCTCGAAGTCCACCTGGGCCCGGTCCTGGCAGGCCTTGGGCACGCGGATCGGCGCGCCCGAGACGCTCACGGCCAGCACGCTCTTGCTGAACACCACGGGCCGCTCGGGCAGGGCCTGGCCCTGCTCCTTGGCGTGCCCGGCGTAGTTGAGCCCGATCCCCAGCACCTGCCGCACCGGCAGCACGCCGTGCACAAGCTCGATCTCCCCCCCGTACCGCCCCACGCGCACGCGCAGCTGGTTCATGCCCCGAGCATACCCCGCGCGCCCAGGCCGGGTCAGTCGATGAACTCAGCCGCCCTCTGCCGCCGGCGGTCGACGGTCAGCTTGAGCACGTCCGGCCGGCTGTAGTGCCCCACCGGGTCGAAGTTCTGCCGCTCCTGGAGCACCCGCCCGTGGTCGATCTCGGCGACCACGAGCCCCTCCTGGCCCACCAGCGGCTCGGCCGCCCATGCCCCGTCCGGGCCGGCGATGCACGACCCGCCGTCGTAGAAGACCTCGCCCTTGTCCGACGCGAAGCGCTCGCGCTCGGGCACATCGGCGGGGATGTCCTGGGCCCGCAGGAGCGAGCTGGCCGAGAGGACGTACGCCCGCCCCTCCAGGGCGATGAACCGCGTGATGTCCCGCGTGTTGCGCAGGGCCCCGGGCCAGATGGCCACGTGCAGGTCCTCGCCCGCCGCGTAGAGCGCCGCGCGCGGCAGCGGCATCCAGTTCTCCCAGCAGTTGAGCGCGCCGACCGTGAACGCCCCCAGCCGGTGCGTCACCAGCCCGGCCCCGTCGCCGGCGGCCCACGAGAGCCGCTCCTCGTAGGTCGGCATCAGCTTCCGATGCACCGAGCGCACCCGCCCGGCGTGCTCCCCCTGCCCGCTGATGTACACCAGCGAGCAGAACAGGCTGTGGCCGCCGCGGTCGTGCGCCCGCTCAGCGACCCCCAGCACCACCGAGATGCCGCGCCGCCGCGCCGCGTCGCACACGCCAGCCAGGTCGCCCCCGCCGCCCTCCATCGGCCCGATGTGCACCGACTCCTCGACGTACCGCGCGTGGATCCGCTTCTGGTCCGCCGCGTCGAAGCGCGCCGCGTCCGTCCGGCACAGCCACACCGGGTACGCCGGCACGTGCGTCTCCCCGAAGGCCACCAGCGCGCACCCGGCGTCGGCGGCCTTGTCCACCCAGCGGACCACCTTCTCCAGCGACGCCGAGCGGTTGAGAAAGACCGGCGCGATCTGGGCCGCTGCGACTTTGATCTTGTGTGCCATGGCCGATTGTTCCCTCATCAGCCACCCCCCGCGAGCGCCAGCGACCCCGCCAGTTCCCCGCGCCCAGCGCGCCCCGCTGTGCTGACGACGCCGCGCCCGGCCGTGACAACGCGCCGCGACAGCGTGACCGCAGCGATGCCGCGATCACAACAACCGCGCAATAAAAAACCCCGGCCGTAAGGCGCGGGGTGTGTGTTCTGGTGTCGATACAGGCCCGCGACCGGGCTCAGACCAGCTGAGGCACCCGGCCAGAGCCGATGAACCACGCCGTCAGCTGATCACCACTGATCGCCGCCGCCGCCGCCACCACCACCGCCGCCCCGGGAACCGCCGAAGCCGCCGCGACCACCGCCGCCGCCGCCCCGGCCGCCGCCGAAGCCGCCGCGACCACCGCCGCCACCACCACCACCGAAGCCGCCACGGCCGCCACCACCACCGCCGAAGCCGCCACGACCACCACCGCCGCCGCCGCCACCGAAGCCACCACCGGAGCGGGGCTCACGCGGGCGGGCCTCGTTGACTTGGAGCGGACGGCCGTTCATCTCAGCCCCGTTGAGGGCCTCGATCGCCTTGCGAGCCTCCTCGTCGTTGGGCATCTCGACAAAGCCGAAGCCGCGCGAGCGGCCCGTCTCACGGTCGATGATGATGGACGACGAAGCCACCGCCCCGTGCTGCGAGAAGATCTCGGTCAGCTCGGTGTCAGTGGTGCTGTACGGCAGGTTCCCGACGTAAATGTTCACGTTCCGACCTCGCCCGAGTCCTTCCTGATCGATTCGTTCAATCACTACCTTCCGACACGCAGCCGCTCGGGCTATCAGACACGCACCGGACTCGAACCCGCGGCAATGACCATCACCACACGCCGGCTCTCGATCGCGGGGACATCCCCACTATGTCAACTGTACCCCTCACCCGGCCCCGAGGCAACTCCGCACCCGGGCACCCCGCCCACACCCAGCGCATCGGCCTGTGCGCTCCCGACGGCGGGCACGGGCCGACGGCACCCGCGCGCCGCGCCCACGGCCGAGTGCCATGGCGCGTCCCGCAGCGCGCGCGGCCGCTCGCTGTTGCACGCAGCGCCGCGCTCAGTCGCACCCAGCGCGCTCACGAGAGCGCCTCAGCTGCGCGCTGCGACTGCCTGGCCCCCCCGACCGTCACGCCGAACTCCCGGACCTGCCGACCGAACGCCCGCCACGGCGCCCACGGCCCGGCCGACCCCACCTATCCGGCCCGCACCGTGCCCCGGTTGCACCGCGCGCCCCCCGCCCCGGCGGCGCGTCGCCGTCAGGGGATGCTCGCAGCCGTGGCCGGCCCACTGGCCGCCGCCGCCCCGCGCCAGTAGGCGCGCGCAAGCCACACGACCGGGTGCTCAGCGAGCACCACGCCCGCCGTCCCGTCCTTGATCTGGTGCCTGCACGACGTGCCCGTGGCCAGCACCTCGGCGCCGGGGTCGCTCTCTCGGGCCGCGCGAACCATCGGCAGCACGCCCCCGCCCGGCTGGCCGCCCTCGCCCGTCAGCTCAGCGATGCGCATCGACAGCTCGTACCGGTCCCGGCTGTAGCCGAACGACCCGGCCATCCCGCAGCACCCGCTGGCCAGCACCCGCACCCGCGCTCCGGCCACACGCCGGAGCAGCCGCCCGGAGCTCTCGGCCCCCCACAGCGCCTTCTGGTGGCAGTGCGCGTGCAACACAATCGTGTGCTCTCCCGCCGCGCCCCGCTCCAGACGCTCGCGCCCGCCCGCGCTGGGGTGCTCGTCCCACGCCCGGTCGATAAAGTCCTCCACCAGCCACGACTTGCCCGCCAGCCGCTGGAGCAGCCCGCCGTCCGCCCCGCTGCGCAGGTCCAGCCAGTCGTCGCGCACCGCGCTCAGGCACGACGGCTCCAGGAACAGCACGCCGCGCACCCGCGGGTCATCCACCACCGCGCGCAGCGACTCCGCCGTGCGCCGAACCTCTCGGCAGGCCTCGGCGAGCATCCCGACCGAGATCATCGAGCGCCCGCAGCACCCGCCCCAGCCGCCGCCCGCCGGCAGGATCACCCGGTAGCCCAGCCCCTCAAGCAGCCGCGCCGCCGCCACGCCCAGCCCGCTCTCGTTGTACGCCGTGAAGCAGTCCCCAAAGAGCGCCACCGCCGGCCTCGCATCGCCGACCCCCCCGACCCCATCAACCCCGCGGTCGCGCACCAGCGCAAAGAGCGACGGCGAGAACCCCGGCAGGCTCCGCCGCGGATCGATCCCCATGACCGTGTTGATCAGCGCCCGCGTGGGGCCCCACCGCGCCGCGGCGTTGGCCACCGGCGCCGCCGCCGAGCCCGCCCGGTTGAGCGCCCGCACCCGGCCAATCAGCCACGCCCGCAGCCGCTCCAGCCCGCCTACTCGCCCGCCCTTGAACCGCTGGGCCGTGTACTCGGCCTTGAGCCGCGACACGTCCACGTTGCTCGGGCACTCCGACTTGCAGGCCTTGCACGAGAGGCACAGGCCCAGCGTCGCGACCGTCTCGGGGTCGTCGAAGCGGTCGCCGCCGGGGACCTGCCCCGTCACAGCCAGCCGCAGCGCGTTGCCCCTGCCGCGGGTCGAGTGCCGCTCGTCCAGCGTCGCCCGGTAGCTCGGGCACATCGTCCCGCCGCTCTGCTTTCGGCACACCCCGGCGCCGTTGCACATCTCCGCCGCGTGCAGCAGGCCCCCCTGGTCGGCGAAGGCGAAGTACGTCTCGACCGCCGGCGCGTCGGGCTCGCCCAAGGCCGGGCCCGCGCTCGGCTCGGTCTCTGGGCCGCCCAGGCCCGCGCCGGGCCGCACGCGCGTGCGCTCCAGGATGCTCCCGACCGGGCCGGGCGCGACGATGTTCCCCGGGTTGAGCACCCCGGCGGGGTCGAAGAGGCCCTTGACCGCCGCAAACGCGCCCATCAGCTCGGCCCCGAAGTGCCTCTCGAGCAGGGGCCCGCGCACGCGCCCGTCGCCGTGCTCGCCGGACATCACGCCGCCGCACCGCCGGGCCAGGTCCGCCGCCTCCACCGCGATCCGCAGCAGCCGGGCCCGGTCCCCGGCGTCCTTGGGGTCGAGCATCGGCCTCACGTGCAGCACGCCCACCGACGCGTGCGCCCAGAACGCCGCGCGCGTGCCCTCGCGCTCGACGATCCGCCGGAACTCGCGCACGAAGCGCGCCAGGTTCTCGACCGGCACGGCGTTGTCCTCGACGAAGCTCACCGGCTTGCGCGACCCGGGCAGGCCGTGGAGCAGCGGCTCGCCCGCCTTGCGCAGCTTCCACGCGTCGGCCATGCCCGCCGCGTCGGTCACCACGCGCACCGGGCCGCCGCCGGCCAGCACGCGCAGGCGCGAGAGCCGCGCGTTGACCTCGTCCTGGCTGGCCTCCTGGTACTCGACGTAGAGCACCGCGCCCGGCTGGCGCCCGGCGCCATCCCCGGCTCCCCCAAGCCTGGGGAAGGCCTCCACGTACGGCGCGCACTCGATGTTCCCGCGCGCCGCCTCGATCACCACCTCGTCGATCAGCTCGACAGCGCTTGGGCCGGTCGCAAGCAGCGCCGGCACCGCCGCGATGGCCCCCTCGACGCCCTGGTAGCTCAGCAGGCCCAGGCCGCGCCCGCGCGGCAGCGGCCGCAGCCGCAGGAGCGCGCCCAGCGTCACCGCCAGCGTCCCCTCGCTCCCGCACAGGAGCGGGACCAGGTCCAGGTCCTGCGCGCTCACGCCGCGCTCGAGCTGGTCGAGCACCGCGTCCAGCGCGTACCCCGCGTTGCGGCGCGGCGTCCGCGGGAAGCGCGCCCGGATCTGCGCCGCGTGCGCCCGCGCAATTCGGCTCACCCCGTCGGCCAGCTTGAGCGCCGCCGCGCTGCGGCGCCCGGCCCCGGGGCCGAAGCTCACCCGCGCCCCCCCGGCCAGCACCGCGTCGATCCCCAGCACGTTCTCGCTGGTGCGGCCGTACTTGATCGACCGCGACCCCGCCGCGTTGTTCCCCACGCACCCACCGATGGTCGCCTGCGCCACCGTCGCCGGGTCGGGGGCGAAGAACAGCCCGGCGCCGGCCACCGCCGCGTTCACCTGATCGGGTGTTGCTCCCGCCTCCGCTCGCACCGTCAGCCCCGCCGCGTCCAGGCCCCACACGCGCCGGCAGTGCGCCGACTGGTCGATCACCACCGCCCGGCCGGTGCACTGGCCCGCCAGGCTCGTCCCCCCGCCGCGCGGCAGGATCGGGACCCCGCGCACCGAGAGCCACTCCACCGCGCGGGCCGTGTCCTCGGTGTCTTGCGGCACCACCACGCCCAGCGGCGTCACCTGGTACATCGACGCGTCGGTCGACCACAGCATCCGGTCGTGCGTGCCGAAGCGCACCTGCCCGCGCACCTGCCCGCGCAGCCCCTCTGCCAGCTCCTCGACCCGCGCACCGACCCGGCTCGTCGGCGTCGCCGGCTGGCTCGCGTGACCGTGAGTGCTGGGCAGGACCGGCAGGTTCATAGACACAAAACATACTCCGACCGCCCCCGGCCGCCAGGGCAGACCGCGCGCAATCCGGCGCACCGGCTCGATCAATCGCGGACGGTCCCACCCGCGTGTGTGCCCCCGATGCCCAAGGCCGCGCCGAGCCCCCAGCTGACCGCGCGCACCCACCCCGGACCGGGCGCAGTTTTTTCCTGCACGCCGACGCCCAGCTGACGCGCGCCAAACTCTTGGCGCCCGACGCCCGGCGGTGCCGATCGCTCTGGGCAGCCGGGCCCGCGGCCACACCAGCCGCGGTCAGCAACCTGTGCGGAGTCGGGCCGCGTTGAATCCCGGCGTGGGGTACGCACGAACCCAGACCTGCTCAGGAGGTTCCCGAATGAAGGAGACGACCATGCAGGCATTGGCACGAATCTCGCCGACTGATCGCTCGCTGGCGTCCCGGTGGCGCGCAGGGTCCGGTCCCAAATGGCCGGTCGCGCTGGCGGTGCTGGCGGGCACGCTGGCGCCGGCGGTGCGCTCGTCGGCGGCGGCCCTGGCGGCGCAGCCTGCCCAGGGAGCTCAGGCCGCGGACCAGCTGCCCGTGACCCGGGTGCAGCTCTACCGCTCCGGCGTGGGGTATTTCGAGCGGCAGGGCCAGGTGGTCGGCGACTCCTCCATCCAGATCACCTTCGATGAAGACGAGATCAACGACGTAATCAAGTCCCTGCGCGTGCTGGACTTTGGCGGCGGCAGCGCCGGCTCGGTCTCGTACCCGATCAACC
The DNA here is from genome assembly GCA_013822085.1 of Isosphaera sp. GTDB lineage: Bacteria > Planctomycetota > Phycisphaerae > Phycisphaerales > UBA1924 > WM-009. Next base: position 13,663 of record PNJV01000018.1, read on the forward strand.
TGCCGCTGGAGCGCCGCCTGGCCTCGTTCGGCCTGACCATCGGCGACAACCCCTCGGTGGCGCAGCTCTTTGCCCGCCTGCGCGGCACGCCGGTGCGCGTCAGGTCGACCGACCGCGCCCTCGAGGGCAAGGTCCTCTCGGTCGAGAACCGGCCGGTGGCCGTGGGCTCGGGCGAGGGGAGCGTCACCCAGGTCCCGTTCCTGAACCTGGTCACGGGCACCGGGATCAAGTCGGTGCAGGTCTCGCTGATCGACGACTTCGAGATCCTCGACGCCACGATCGCCCAAGAGCTGGGCCTGGCCCTGGAGGCCCTGGCGGGGGCACGCCGGGACCGCGACAAGCCCGTGCGGATCGCCCTCAACGGCGACGGGGCGCGGCGCGTGGCCGTGAGCTACGTCCACGAGGCGCCCGTCTGGAAGACCACCTACCGCCTGGTCCTGCCCGAGAGCCCGGGGAACCCGGCGATCGTGCAGGGCTGGGCCGTGGTCGAGAACCCCACCGACCAGGACTGGCGCGACGTGCGCCTGGCCCTGGTCTCGGGCAGGCCGGTCTCCTTCACGATGGACCTGTACGAGCCGCTCTACGCCACGCGGCCGAACCTGCCGGTCCCGACCGTCGCCGGCGTCCTGCCGCGGATCTACGACCTGGCCCGCACCGTGGGAAGCCTCGTCGATGTGCGAGAACTCAACAGTGCCCAAACCGCTGCTGGGCGTCGGGCGGCCCGCGCGGATGAGAGAAACGAGAGAGACGGGTTTGATCTCCAACCCGAATTAGGTAGCATCCCCTCCTCTGCAGCGCCCGCAGAGCAACGCGCACCCCAACCAAAGCTGACCGGCGACGACCTGGTCAGCTACGCCATCCGGACCGCGGCCCAGGCCGTCGAGCGCGGCGAGGTCTTCCAGTTCGAGATGCCCACGCCGGTGACCATCGAGCGGCAGCGCTCGGCGATGATCCCCTTCCTCACCGCCCCGATCGAGGCCCAGCGCGTGAGCATCTACACCGCCTCGGAGCACGGCGAGCACCCGGCCCGCGGCATCCGCCTGCGGAACACCGGCACGCTCCCGCTCCTGCCCGGGCCGATCTCCGTCAGCGACGGCCCCGCCTACGCCGGCGACGCTCAGATCGGGCACATCTCGCCGGGGGACACCCGCCTGCTGGCCTACGCCGTGGACCAGGACCTGACCGTCGAGCGCACCAGCAAGGACGACACCAACGTGACCCGCGTCAAGCTCGTCCGCGGCGCTCTGGTGGTGACCCGCAAGAGCGAGTCCCAGGCGACGTACGTCTTCAACAACCGCGACCGGGCCCAGGGCCGGTCGATCATCGTCGAGCACCCGCGCACAAACGGGTGGACGATCGCCGACGGCACGCCCACCCCCGAGGAGATCACGCCGGAGCAGTACCGCTTCCGGCTCAGCGCCGACGCGGCGGGCAAGGTCGAGCTGACGGTCAAGACCGAGCAGATCCGGAGCCAGAGCGCGTCGGTGAGCGACTACAACGACCGCGCGCTGGTGGCCTGGCAGCGCTCCGGGGCGCTCTCGCAGCGCGTGCTCGAGGCCGTGCGCACGGTCCAGGCCCGGCAGGCCAAGATCGCCACCGCCGAGCGCGAGCTGGCAGTCACCGTCGAGCGCCTGACCAGCCTGCGGGCCGAGCAGACCCGCATCAGCCAGAACATCACCTCGCTGGACCGCACCACCGACGCGTACAAGAACCTGGTGGGCAAGCTCAACCGCCAGGAGGCCGAGATCGACGAGCTGACCAAGCTCCAGGCCACGCAGACCGAGGCCCTGGCCGGGTCCCGCGCAAGCCTGGAGGCGTACCTGGTCGAGCTCAACGTCGAGTAACCACGGCCCCCCACTGTCCGCCCCCCCACCCCCACCCCCCGCTCCCCGCCCCTCGCTCCCCCGGCCGTCGGCCGTCGGCCGTCGGCCGGGCGCGAAGAACCCAACGGTGGGCGCAGGCGGCAAACACACACGCATGGGCACGCCCGAGACGGCCGAGCCGTTCTCGGGCGTTTTTCCACGGCCCAGCGGTGCGCCGAGCGGCCCCGGCCGGGGTGCGCCCGCGGCGCCGCGCGGTTATGCGTCGCTCCCGCCGTGCGCCGCTGGCACAGGCGGCCGCGCGCCGTGAGCCGCCGAGACGGGCGCTCACGCGGGGTCGAACCAAATTCGATGATGAGAGGGTCGGGCCGCGGCGTGCGGCCCCATCGCCAAGCGTGCCCGGACCAGCTCAGCGCCGGACCGGGCGCGACATGGAAATGGAGTCGTGCGTATGCGCACCATCCGTCGGACCAAGGCCTTTACGCTGATCGAGATCCTGATCGTCGTGGTGATCCTGGGCATCCTTGCCGCGATCGTGATCCCGCAGTTCACCCGCGCCAGCCAGGAGGCGCAGACCGGCAACGTGGCCACGCAGCTGCAGACCATCCGCAGCCAGATCGAGCTGTACCGGATCCGCAACAACGGCAACTACCCGCCGTCGCTGGACTCCGGCTCGTTCGACGACTTCCTGACGCCCCCGGCCGGCCAGGAGCCCTACCTCCGCTCGGCCCCGCGCAACCCGCGCAACAACAGCGACGTGATCTCGGCGGGCATCGATACGAGCGCCGCCTCGACCAACGGCTGGTACTGGGACGCGGCCACCAGCGTCTTCGGCGCCACCCGGTTCGACGAGGAGCTGGGCCAGTGGGTCGATGACCCGGCCTACGCCGGCACGGGCGTCAACGCCGGCGCGACCGGCGCCGCGGCCAACCCCTGAGTGGCCCCGAGCCTGAGCTGACCTGACACGCTTTCTCCCTCCGGGCGGCCCCTTGATCGGGGCCGTCCGGCTTTGCCGGGCCGATCCCCGACGCGGGGCCCTCAAGCGAGCGGTGCCGCGGGCCGAAGTAGTCTGTGGCGGGGCGCGGGGGGCGCCCCGACGGGAGCAACCCAATGGCATCTTCGTGCCGGAACATGGACCCAGCCGCGCGCCAGGCCCGGCTGACCAACACGCTGCTGGTGCTGGTGGCCCTGCTGCTGACGATCAACACCACGGTGCAGCTGAGCGGCCTTGCCGGCCCGCAGCGCGCCGTGGCCCAGCCCTTCCAGCCGCGCAACGAGCAGCCGGTGGTGTTCAACTCGGCCGAGTTCGACCGCAAGACGGCCGAGAACACCGCGGCGATGTTCGAGAAGCTCCTCAAGATCGAGAACAAGCTCGGCCAGGCCCTGCCGGTGCGCGTCATCGAGATGCCCCCGGTGCGGATCCTCGACAGCGACAAGGCGACCGCCGCCGGGCAGTGACGGCCCCGCCAGCGAACAACCACAAACAGGGCCCGGGCGTTGCCTGGGCCCTTGTCATTGGGGAGCCAGCGATGCGCAAGGCGACAGCGAGCGGGCGCGCTTTCACGGCCGTTGAGATCCTGGTGGTGATCGCGCTCCTTGGCCTGGTGGCCCTGGTGGTGGTGCCCCTGGTGGGCTCGGGCACCGCCGTGCGGGCCCAGGCCGTGGTGCGCTCCATCACCAGCGACCTGGCCCTGGCGCAGTCCGAGGCCCAGGCCAACCAGCAGCGCCACGCCGTGGTCTTCGACGTGACCAACTCCACCTACGCCGTCTGCCGCGTGCTCCCCCCGGGCGCGGGCGAGCTCTACCAGCCCATCGCGGCCCCGACCTTCACCGGCGGGGTGCACGTGGTCAACACGGCGCGCTCGGCCTTCGGCGGCGCGCGGATCACCGCCGCGTCCTTCAACGGCAACCCCGCCGAGAGCGTGGTGATCTTCGACGAGCTGGGCGCACCGGTGCTCGGGCCCGACTCGGAGGACCCCGGCACCGGGGGCACGGTGCGCGTGCAGGCCGGCAGCACCGCGTACGACATCGTCGTCGAGCCGGTCACGGGCCGGACGACGGTGCGGCGGGTGGACGCCCAGGCCGCCGGCGGCGCGCAGCTGGCCGGCGGGGGCTGAGCCCGCCTTGCGCGGGCCGGCTGAGGCGCCGGGGCGCCGGCGGGGCGACGCGGTGGCCAGTCGCGGTGGTCAGTCGCGGTGGTCAGTCGCGGCAGAGCGTGATGGTCGGGCCCAGGGGCACAGCGTGCAGGAGCGGGGCATGAGCGCGGGCGCCGGGCAGCGGGGCGGGTCGGGGGGGCACGCCCGCGTGCTCTCGGGGATGTTCGTGCTGGTGGCCGGCGGGAGCGTGGCGGTCTTCTTCTGGGCCCGGATGCGCCTGGTCGGGCCGACCCCCAAGCAAGCGATCGCCGACCCGGCGTCGCAGGTGACGCCGCAGGCCCCGCCCGGGCCGGGCAACGACGCTGCGCCCACGGCCGCACCCGAGAAGTGATCGCGCAAACCAAACTCATGACGACCGCGCGCAGCCGCGGCTCGGGCGAACGCCGGAGGCCGGGGCGCACGTTGTGCGCCGCGCGGGCCCGGCGCGGTCCGGCGGTGCGGCGGGTGCCACGTGTGGGGGTGTGCGCGGGGCCGAATTGAGGCGCCGGTGCTCAACAGGCGCGCCGGACCACTCGATAGCCCAGTGTCCGGGCGTGCGTTGCCCGGCCGAACGGAATCCCCAGACACGCCACGAGGGCAGACCATGTCCAAGAGCCGCCACGACCGCGCCCGTTTGCTCGCCCTGACCGCCGCCGCGGGCCTGTCCCTGACCGGCCCGGCGCTGGCCCAGGGGCCCATCGCCTCGGCCGACGCCGGCGCCAAGGACGACGGCGCCATGGCGATCAAGGTCGGCGCCGACAACCTCGTCGAGCTGCACGTGCAGGACGAGCCCCTGCTCAACGTGCTCCAGCTGCTGGCCGTGCAGGCCAAGCGGAACATCGTCGTCTCCAAGAGCGTCGCGGGCGCGGTCACGGCCGACCTCTACGGCGTCTCGTTCTACGACGCCCTGGAGCGCCTGCTCAACGTCAACGGCTTCCGCTTCCGCGAGTCCGGCGGGTTCATCGAGGTCTACACGGCCGAGGAGTTCGCCGGCCTGGAGAGGGCCAAGCTCCAGCGCGAGGCCCGCGTGTACCGGCTCTCGTACCTCAACGCCACCGACGCCGCCGAGTTCATCCGCCCGGTGCTCTCGCCCGGTGCCGAGATCCGCGCCGGGACGCAGTCGGCGGCCTTCCCCTCGACCATCCAGGCCCCGACGGGCAAGGACGACTACGCGCTGGGCGCCACGCTGGTGGTCGTCGACTTCCCCGAGAACCTCGAGGCCATCTCCAAGCTGCTCTCGGAGCTTGACACCAAGCCGGACCAGGTGCTGGTGCAGGTGACGGTGATGCGCGCAACCGTGTCGGAGGACAACGCCTTCGGCATCGACTTCTCGGTGATCGGGGACGTGGACTTCTCCGCGTTCCTGAGCCCCCTGACGGCCGCGGGCGAGCTGGCCTCGGGCGCCCTGGGCATCAACCAGGGAACGGCGGTGACCTCCAGCGTGGGCGACGCGGCGACCGGGCCGGCGACCTTCCGCGTGGGCGTGATCTCCAACAACCTGGCCATCGTGCTGCGCCTGCTCAACGAGGTCACCGACACGACGATCATGGCCAACCCCAAGCTGCTGGTCCTCAACCGCCAGTCGGCGACGGTCAACGTCGGGACCCGGGTGCCGTACCTCTCGACGACCACCACCGAGACCGCCGCGACCCAGACCGTGCGGTTCCTTGACACGGGCGTGCAGCTGTACTTCCGGCCCTTCGTGGCCGCCACGGGCGAGATCCGCATGGAGCTGCGCCCGGTGGTCTCCGACGCGGTCCTGATCCCGCTGGCCGCCGGCGCCGTGGGCGCCAGCTTCTCGGCGCCCCAGGAGATCCGCCAGGAGCTGGTCACCAACGTCATCGTCAAGGACGGGCAGACGGTCGTGCTCGGCGGCCTGTTCACCGAGGACGTCACCCGCACGCGCTCGCAGGTGCCGTTCCTGGGCGACATCCCCATCGTGGGCACGCCCTTCCGCGGCCACGACGACAGCGTCGACCGCGAGGAGGTCGTCTTCTTCGTCACGCCCAGCGTGGTCAACGACCGCGTGCTCACCGAGCAGGGCGACAACGCCGAGCTGGCCGCCGACCGCGTGCGCGCCGGCACCCGCCAGGGCCTGCTGCCCTTCTCCCGCGAGCGCTGGACGGCCATCCTCAACGTCGAGGCCGAGCAGGCCGCCCGCGCCGGCGACACCGACACGGCCATGTGGAAGATCCAGCGCTCCCTGGCCATGAACCCCGCCCAGCCCGACGCCATCGAGATCCGCGAGCGCCTGGTGGGCCGCCGCGAGGTCTGGCCCGACCGCTCCGTCTTCACCGACATCATCGACCGCGAGCTGGAGACCCGCCTCTCCGACGCGCCCCCGCCCAACCCCGCCCTCAACAACATCCGCGCCATCGAGACGCTCTCGATCCCGGACGTCAACGTCAAGCCCGAGCCCAAGCCCAAGGAGCAGTCGGCCCTGCCCAAGGCCCCCTTCCCCAGCCCGGTCCTGACCACCAACCCCAACGGCCCCGGCTACCGCCTCCCCGAGCCGGCCAAGGCCGCCAAGGCCACCCCCGCCAAGCCGGCCGACCCGGCGCTGGCGCTGCACACCGTCGTGCCCAACACCACGACCACCACCAGCGCCAACGGCCTGACCACGACCACCACCGTCACCGTCGGCGACATCCCGCCCACGAGCTTCACCAGCGGCAAGCCCGCCGCCAGCTCGGGCAAGAAGACCGCCGCGACGCCAGCAAAGACGGCCTCGAAAACGACCGAGAAAAAGACACCGGCCCTCACCCCCTCCCCGACCCCCGCCCCCGCGCCGGCCATCACGGTGACCGACGGGGCCTCCGCCCCGGCCAAGGCCGCACCAGCCACGCCGACGCCCGCCGTCACCAACGCCGAGCCCCCCGCCGGCACGCCGCAGCCCTGATCCCCCGACCCACCCACAGACACGCCCCCACCGACGCCACGCCGACGCTCCGCGCCGAACGCCGACAGCGCCCAACGCCACACGGGAGAAACGCATGAACCGCATCCGCCGTACCGCCGCAGCCCTGACCCTGTCCGCCCTTGCCGGCCTGAGCGCCTGCACCGCGCCGGGCTCGTACACCAAGGAGTTTGCCAACTCCGCCCGGGCCCGCCTGGACGCCTTCCGCGCCGGGATCGACCTTCAGACCGCCGAGAACCAGTTCATGGCCGGCGAGCTGGACAAGTCCCAGGCCACCGTCGACAACGCCCTGAAGATCGCCCCCGAGAGCACCGCGGCGCTGCTCCTGCGCGGCCGGATCCTCCTAGAGCGCGGCGACCTGGAGGCCAGCCGCGTGGTGCTCTCCAAGGCGGCACAGCTGGAGCCGGACAACATCGACGCCCACTACTTCCTGGCCGTCGTCAGCGAGCGCATGGAGCAGCCCGAGGTCGCCTACGCGCACTACATCCGCGCCGCCGAGCTGGAGCCGGCCAACCCGCAGCACGCCGTGGCCGCCGCCGAGACCCTCATGATCCAGCAGCGCTACGACGAGGCCCGCTCGGTCCTGGCGTCTCGGCTGATGACCATGACCCAGTCGGCCGCGCCGCGCGAGCTGCTGGGCCAGATCGAGCTCCTCACGGGCAACTACGACCAGGCCGTGGTCCACTTCTCGGCCGCCCGCTTGCTGGCCCCGCGCGACCAGCGCATCCTCGAGCAGCTCGCCCGCGCCCTGATGCTCGGCGCTCAGTACGACCAGGCCGAGTCGGTCCTCCACCAGCTGCTCGTCCAGGACCGCGCCGGCAACCGCCGCGACCTGCTCTGGCTCCAGGCCCAGTGCCTCATGGCCACGGGGCGCCTCCAGGAGGCCCGCGACGTCCTGTCCAAGCTCACCACCGGCCAGCAGGGCGAGCGCGACCTGGGCGCCTGGATCATGCTCGGTCAGGCCAGCGCCCACCTGCGTGACATGCCCCGGCTGCGCACCGCCGCCGCTCGCCTGATGACCCTGGCCCCGGCCCTGCCCGACGGCTACCTCCTCCGCGCCGTGGCCGAGCGCATGAGCGGCAGCCCCGCCGCCGCCCTGGCCACGCTCGAGCAGGCCCCAGCGACCATCAGCGCCGACCCGCGCGAGCCCGTCCTGCGCGCACTGGTCCTCGAGCAGCTCGGCCGAACCAGCGACGCCCTGGCCTACCTCCAGCAGACCATCGACCGCGAGCCCGGCCACGGCCAGGCACGCCGGCTCCTGGCCGCGATCACCGCGCGCAGCCAGTCGGCCCCGACGGCCTCCGCTGCGACCCCCGACATCACCAATCAGTAACCCTCCCGCAGCCGGGGCCGAGCCCCGGGCGCCGCGCGAACATGAACACGCACTCAGGACCCGCCCGACGCGGGTCCTTTCTCGTTGGGCATTGAGGCAGACGGATCAGCCGCGGGGCGCAGCGCACTGGGCGCAGAGCGCAAGACGCACCTTTGAGACGGGGTGCAGGGTGGGGGGCGGCCCGGCGGCGTGCGGCACCGGCGGCCCAACGCCGCCGGCTCAGGCCTCGATCAGCCGCTCGCGGATGGCGTAGCGGACCAGGTCGGCGCGCGAGTGGATGTCCAGCTTGGCCATGAGACGCTGGGTGTGGTTGTCGATGGTCTTTCGGCTGAGCTTGAGCTCGGTGGCGACCTCTTTGACCGACATGCCGCGGGCCAGGTGGATCAGGACCTCTTTCTCGCGGCGTGACAGGTGGGTCAGCGGCGTCGAGCCGCGTTCCTCGCCCGAGGCCCGCTTGAGCCGCGCCTCGACGGCCGGCGAGAAGTACAGCTGACCCTGGCCGATGAGCTTGATCGCCTCCATCGCCTTGACCAGCGGCTCGTCCTTGAGGATGTACCCCGCCACGCCCGCGTCCATGGCCATGTCGATGTGACAATCGCTCGGCGAGGGCGCCAGGATCACGATCGAGGTCGCAAACCCCGCCGACCGGCACGACTCGGCCACGTCAAAGGGCGTGCGCCCGGGCAGGTCCAGGTCCAGCAGCGCCACGCGCGGGCGGGCCGTCTCGATCAGCCGCATCGCGTCCTGGCCGCTGGCTCCCACGCCGACGACCTCGATCGAGCCCTCCGCTTCCAGGGCGGCCCGCAGCGCGTCGCGGCACAACAAATGCGCGTCCAGCAGTGCTGTTGTCAGGCGTTGCATATGTGTGGACCTTTGGCGGATCTCGGTCTTTGGCCATCGCCTGGGTAGGTGCTGGCGCCAGTGGATCCGCGGGTTGTTCCAAAGTTCCTCGGGACTTCTCCCTTAGGGACACCACGCGCATGCAAGAATAGCTCAAACGACGCCCTTGTCCAGAAGATGTATGCAAGAACATGCAACCTCAATTGTGATTTTAACGATCAATAACTTATGTAAATATCTATAGATCGCACCGCTGTCCGCCTCCGATCTCCAACTCGCTCGATCTGTGTACGGGTCGCCGCCGCGTCAGCCCTGCGCAGCCCGGTGCGCCTCGGCGGGCTCGTCGGCCAGGCGCCAGCGCTGGCCCTGACGCTCGACCCTGCGGTAGAGCGTGTCGCGCTCGACGGGCTCGAAGCCGGCCTGCCGCACGGCCCGGCGCAGTGCCGCAGCGTTGACCTCTTGGTGGGTGCTGGCGCCGCCGACGTGGGTGATGTCGTACCACACCACGGTGCCGTCGATGTCGTCGGCGCCGCACTGGAGCATCAGCTGGGCCATGGCCAGGGTTTGCATGATCCAGAAGGCCTTGACGTGCGGGAAGTTGTCGAGCATGAGCCTGGCCACGGCCAGGGTGCGGAGGTTTTCCAGGCCGGCCGGCCCGGGCAGGTGCTCCAGCTCGCTGCCGTCGGGGAAGAAGGGCAGCGGGATGATGGTCTGGAAGTACCCGCCGGCGGCGTTCATGCTCGGCGTGGGCGGGCGGGCCCCGGGGGCGGTGAGGGTGACGGCGCCCTGGGGGTCGGCCCGGTAGCCCAGGCGCACCAGGGCCTCGTCCTGGGCCGTGCGGAGCATGTCCATGTGCACCAGGCGCTCGCGGCGCTGCTCGATGTGGCCGTAGAGGATCGTGGCGTTGGTGTTGAGCCCCAGCTGGTGGGCTACGCGGTGGACATCGAGCCAGACGTCCGAGCGGATCTTGCCCTTGTACGCCTCGTCGTGGACGCGGTCGTCGAAGACCTCGGCGCCGCCGCCGGGCAGGGAGCCCAGGCCGGCCTCCTTGAGGCGTTCGAGCACCCAGCGGATGCCCGCGGCCCGGTCGTCCTGGCGGTAGACCTTGGCGATCTTGGCCAGGTGCACCACCTCCACGGCGGTGAAGGCCTTGACGTGCAGCTCGCCGCCGAGCCGGGCCGACTCCTGACGGATCGTGCGCACCAGGTCCGTGTAGTACGAGAACGGCAGGTACGGGTGCAGCCCGCCGACGGAGTGCATCTCGGTGGCCCCGGCCTCGACGGCGCGGGCGACCTCGGCCTTGACGTACTCGGCGTCGCGCGTGTACGCGTCGGCGTCGTCCTTCTTGCGGTAGAACTCGCAGAACTTGCACGAGAGCGCGCACACGTTGGAGTAGTTCAGGTGCCGGTTGATGTTGTAGTAGGCCACGCCCCCGTGCAGGCGCCGCCGGACGCTGTCGGCCAGCTCGCACACGCCCCAGATGTCCGGCGTGGTGTAGAGCACCTGGCCGTCGTCGAGGCTCAGCCGCTGGCCGCGCTGGAGCTTGGCTGCGATCTGGCCCAGGCGCGGGTCGGTGTTGACGCCCGACGGGGCGGGCAACTGCGTGGCGGGCGCGGTCGGTGAGAGTGCGGCGGGCACGGCGTTCCTTTCAAAGATATCTGAAATTATTGAATGACGCTCCCGGCCACGTGTCGAGCCCTCCGCATCACAAGAATATACAAACACAAACCAAATATGTCCACATGTTCCCCGCACGCATCGATCACCACGCCCGCCAGCGAATGATCCATCACCCGCGAAGCAGGCGCGGCGGACCATCAGGAGCGATGCATGGGCGCACAACGAGGCGGGACTGCCACCAGCGGCACGCGTAACCACGGCTTTGCACAGCGGCCCCCCGCGCAGGGGCGCAGCGGCGCCGCACGCCGGTGCGCCGCCGCCCTGGCCGCCGCGGGGCTGGCAGCAGCTGGGTGCAACACCGCCCCCGCCGGCGACACCGGCGGGCTGATCCCCGTCACGGAGCGGACCGGGGCCGACCGCTTCGACCCCGCCGCCGACTCGGTGACGCTCCTGGAGTTCGCCGACGCCTCGGGGCAGGAGCTCAGCGACGCGTTCCTGACGCTGCCGACGATCGCCCAGTCGCAGTTCCGGGTGGTGATCGAGGTCGGCTCGATCCAGAACAACACCAGGACGCCGTCGTCGGACTTTGCCGCGGTGCAGCGCCGGGTGTTCCTGACGCTGGCCCAGTCGGACCTGGTGCGCAAGGGTGCGCGGGTGGTCGAGACGCGCGCCCGCGTGTCGCGGGACGTGGCCAACGCCAACGACCCCTTCGGGCAGGGCGACGCGGGGTCGGTCAGCGGGCTGGACCAGTACCCGCTGGGCTCGACGTACTTCCTCCAGGGGACCTTCAGCGAGCTGTCGCGCGGCGGGAGCTTCCAGAGCACCTACCTCTTCGACGTGACGCTGACCAACGCCCAGACGCGCGAGATCGTCTACGCCAAGCAGATCGTGGCCAAGCAGCTGCGGTGAGCCGGCCAGCCCCACCAGCCCGGGCGCCAGCCCGCCCAGCCGCGGCGGCCCGCGCCTGCGCGGCGCTGCTGGCCTGCGCGGCGGCGGTGGCCTGCGCTGCCCAGCAGCGCACCACGCTGCTGCGCGCCTCGGACACGCTCCTGAGCGCCCAGCGCGTCCTGGAGCAGCTGGCCCAGAGCGACTTCATCCTCATGCGCACCCAGAGCAGCGAGCGCCTGGTGCTCCGGCCGCACCCGCTGGAGAACCTCTCGGACAACCGGCTCTCGCGCGGCGATCAGTGGGCGGCCATGGCGCGGGTGCTCCTCGACCCGAGCGTGCTCGAGCTGCTGCGCTCGAGGAACATCGTCGTGCAGATGCCGCCGCTTGCCAGCGACGCCGTGGCGCGGGCCGGCCTGACGGTGCGCGAGCCGCCCGCCGAGCTGGCCCCGACGCACCTGTTCACCGGCCGGCTGCGCTCGATCACACGGGCCGGGGCACCCGAAGCAGACGCGGGCGCGGGGGAGAGGAGGGGTGCGGGGTCCGAACGCACCCAGCGCACGGACCGCTACTTCTTCGAGTACACCATCATCGACGCGCGCACGCGCGCCGTCGAGTGGGCCGGGTCCGCTGAGCTGGCCCGCCGGGCCCACGGCTCGCTCATCGACTGACCGCGCCGCACGCAACGATCCCACGCCATGAACCGACGCCGGCGGACCATCACGGGCATCTGGGCGGCACCGGCCGCGGCGGTGGCTGCGCTGTGCGGCGGGTGCACCCCGCCGTACGCGCGGGACGAGCGCGCCATCTGGCTGGTGCGCCGCGGCGAGTTCGCCCAGGCCGGGGCGCGTGTGGCTGAGCGGGCACCAGCGGACCCGGCCAACCGCTCGTACATGCTCGACCGGGTCAAGCTGGTGCAGCTGGCCCTGGCCGAGGGCCTGCCCAGCGAGGCCGAGCCCCTGGCCGACCGCCTGTACGACTTCCTGCGCACCCAGGGCGTCAACGTGCGCAACAGGTTCAACTCGTTTGTGCTCGGCGAGGGCAACGCGCGCCTGTGGAAGGGCGAGCCCTACGAGCAGGCCATGGCCCTGGCCCTGATCGCGGCGTTGGACGGCATGAACGGCGACTGGGGCAACGTGCGGGCCTCGGCCAACTCGGCGCTGTTCCAGCTGCGAGATTTCACGGGCTTGCCGGGGGACGCTCTGGGCCCGCCGGGCCCCGGACAGCGCCAGCGACTGATCTCGGCGCTGGCCGAGCACGACCGCTCCAAGGGCCGCGCCGCCGACGACGGCTCCGGCGTTGCCATCGTGGAGCTGACCACGCCGGTGGTGTCGGACTTTGCGCTCGGCTATGCGCTCAAGGCGATCGCCACGCGGCAGCTGGGTGACGCCTTCCCTGGGGAGCTTGAGCAGACGCTTGCGCAGCTGGTGGCCGTGGCGCCGGGGCTTGAGTACGCGCAGCGGATCGGCTCGGGGCGGTACAACACGGTGCTGGTCGTCGAGGCGGGCCTGGGCCCGGAGAAGTACCAGAGCGGGCCCGACGGGGCCATCGCGTCGTTCCGCGCGCGGTCGCGCACGGGCGACGAGCCGCTGGTGGTCAGCGCCGGCCAGACCGCCGAGCGCTTCCCGGCGATCCTGGACGCCAACGAGCTGGCGCTGAGCCTGCGCTGGAACAGCCTCGAGGACGTGCGGCTGGCCAAGTCGGCCATCGGGACGGGCCTGATCGCGGCTGGCGCAGCGACGGCGGCGCTGGGGCGCAACAACGAGACGCGCCTGGTCGGGCTGGGCCTGGCTCTGCTGGGCGTGGCGCTCAAGGCCACCTCCGGCGCCGACACGCGCCACAACGAGCTGCTGCCCCAGCGGGCGTACGTGGCGCTCCTGGAGCACACCGACGCCGCTGCGCCCATCACGCTCCGGGTCGAGGGCGACGCGGTCTTGCAGCTGGTCCTGGCCGACGTGCCCGTCCCGCCGCCGGGGGTGACGCAGCTGCGCTACGTGCGCCTGCCCGACGAGGGGCCGCTGGCCTGGGCCACCTCGGGGCGCGTCCACTACGGCAACGACGCATCGGGCGCGCCGCCCGATGCGTCGAACTACCCGGTCATCCTGGGCGGGCTCGACGCGCGGACCCCCAGCGAGGAGGTCCTGAGCTCCTACCAGCGCTCCGGCCATCTGCTGGGCCTGAGCCTCAACGACCTGATCGACCTCTACCGCGCCGAGGGCGTGCTGATCGCCGGCCGGGACGCAGGGCCCGTCGGCGTGCACGTGCTCGAGGGCGGCCGGTGGCTGTACACGCCCCTGAGCGGCACGACGGGCTTTGCGCGCCTCTACGGGCAGCCCCACCCGCCGTACGCCCCCAGGTCTCAAGCGGCCCGCGCCGCTGCCGCCGGGGTCAACCGATGAACCCGCCCGCTGCGCCGTGCGAATGCGCCGCGGGCCAGCCCCGCACCGCCCCACACCAAGAACGGAGCCCGACCATGCGCACGCCGCACCACCGCACACCCTCCCACGCCCGAACCGATCGCTCGGCGGGGCGCAGCCTTGCGCTCCTGGCCGCTGGGCTGCTCGCTGCCGGCGCTGCGCCCGCGTGCGACTCCGGCCCGCGTCCCCCCGCGGGGGTCGTTCAGGACCCGATCGTCCAGCCGCAGTACCCCAACATCACCATCGACGGGGCGCTCCAGCGCTTCCTGGCCGTCGATTACACCCAGATCGTCTACCGCAAGCCCACCGAGACCACGCCGGTCTTCGTGCAGGTCCCGGCACGCTCGCAGGCCGACAACGAGTTCGCTGTGCAGTACAACTTCGAGTTCTTCGACGAGACCGGCCGAAAGGTCGGCCAGACGGGCTACAAGCTCGAAACCCTCCCCTCGCGCCGGCAGGTCTTTATGACCGGCAACGCGATCACGCAGGCCGCGGTGGCCTGGCGGCTCGACATCCGTTCGGCACGGTGAACACCCTGCGGCTGAACTAGGGCTTCTCCGCATCGCGGGATTGCCCGCGTCGATGGCTTGAATCTTTCGCGCCTCCGGCCCGCGGGCACGAACGAGGGGATCACCGGATGGTCTCTGGCCCGATGAGCAGGCACTCTCTTGCACCATGAACACCCCAAGCTCATCGAACAGCCCGACCGGGTCGCTGCACGAAACCGAACGCCCCGTCCACGGCGCGGGCTGCCGGGGCGCGTGCGGGTCCCGGCTGACAGCGTGGGTGCTGGGGGCGGTGGTCCTTCTGGTGGCCGCGACACTCGGGCGGAGCGAGCTGCTCGGGAGCGGGGCGGGCGCGGCGCCGCTGCGTCCGGGCTTTGCCCAGCACGACGCGCCGACGCTGACGCCGGAGGCGACCCTGCGGGCGACGGCGGGGGGCCTGCCGCTGCTGTGGTCGATGTGGCAGGTGCCGATGCCGCGCGTCGAGGGGATCTCCGCGGACATCTGGGTGTCGAGCAACTTCGGGCTCTACGAGACCGCGGGGCCGATGCGGTACGACCTGGACCCGGGGCTGCTTGCGCGGCACAGGGACAAGTGCGCCGCCGACGCGCGCCAGCGCGTGCCGGTCAACGGCGGGGCCCGCTACGCGGTGATCGACTACGAGCACTGGTGGCCCGTCTGGGAGAACAACACGCCGCAGGTGCGGGCGGCCTGGCGGCGGCACGTCGACACGCACCGCGCCCAGGCGGTGCGCGGGCTGACCGGCGACGCCCGCGAGCGTGCCTACGAGTCGGCCTGGACCAGCATCAACCGGCGGTTCTGGCGGGCCACCTTCGAGGGCGCCCGGCTGGGCAACCCGCGCGCCCTCTGGGGCATCTACGCCCAGCCGCAGCGCAGCTTCTGGGTCTGGGGCAACCGGCCCGCGGCCGACGAGTTCGTCGAGCGTTCCGTGGACCGGCTGGCGTGGCTGTGGGAGATGACCGACGCGATCTACCCGTCGATCTACGTCTTCTACCCGTCGGTGGGGGCCGGCGTGCGGCCGGGCCCTGGGTATGTGGACCGCGCGGCCCAGTCGCGGTACCTGAGCGAGTCGCTCCGCGCCGCCGGGCGTGCCGCGTCGCTCTCGTCGCGCGGCAGGCTGCCGGTGGTGCCGCTGGTCATGCCGGTGTACCACGAGAGCAACCGCCGGGTCTGGGCCGGCACGGACTTCGCCGGGCTCAGCAGCGCCGACTGGGGCCTGGTGCTCAGCGCCTGCGCGGCCGGCGGGGCCGACGGCCTGTGCCTGTGGCTCGGCGGCGGGCGGACCGAGCAGGCGCTGCGCTGGTGGTCGCGCACGGGGCTGCCGGCGTATGCGGCCCAGCGCGGGCCGGCGCCCTCGGGCAAGGCGCCGGCTCGCTGAGCGGCGCTGGGCCTAGCGCCTGGGCGTGAGCACGCGGTGGTTGGACTCGAGCCTGGCCGCGCCGCCCTGGCCGTGCTCGGCGGCGATGGCCCGCATGAGCCCGACGGGGTCGGGGTCGACAAACTGCACGGTCTTGATGCTCACGGGGCGCTTGCCCGAGAGATCCGAGCGCGGGTTGAGCCCGTCCAGCTCGCGCAGGGCCTGGCCGACGGCGGGGGTCGGGCCGCCGGTCCGCTGGATGGCTCGCGAGAGCACAAAGACCACCTCGGGGCGCATCGTCAGGGCGGCGCGGATGCCGTCGAGGGGCCGAGACGGCCCGACCGGGCGCACCGCGGCAAGCCAGGCGGCGGCCCGGTCCTTGCTGCCGCGGGTTGCGGGCACGGGCTGGGGCGAGAAGGTCAGCACCACCGAGCGGTGCTCGCCGTCGCCCGAGGGGGCCGGCTCGCCCTGGAAGAGCACGACGCTGAAGCGCTGGCCGGCGTCGAGCGATTCGATCGAGCGGGTGAGCTCGGCGAAGACCTCGCGCAGCGTCGTGACCATCGGGCCCGAGGCGTCGACGACGTAGACGACCGATTCCGGCGGCCGCTCTCCCTCGCCGGCCACCAGCCCCGCGAAGCTCACGGCCCTGCGCTGGGCCTCGGGTTGGTCGTTGGGGGCGTCCGGGTCATGCAGGCGGGCGCCGCTGCCCGAGCCTGCGCCCTGGCCCGCTGCCGGCCCGGCGGGGGCCGCTGGTCGCTGCTGAGGGTCGCTCGGGTCGGCCTGGCGATCCGGCGGCGCCGGCTGTGTCGGCGGCGCCGGGCGCTGGGGCGTGGAAGGTGCGGGGGGGGCCAGGGGGGCGGGTGACGGCGCAACGGGCGTCGGTGCCGGCGTGGGCGCGGGGGGTATGGGGGGTGGGGGCGTGGGGCGTGCGAACGTGAGCGTGGACGGTGACTGGACGGCAGCGGGCTGGGGCTGCGCCAGCGGGCGCGCGGGCTCGGTGGAACGGAGCAGGGCCAGCGGCGTGACCGTGCCGCGACGCTCGCTGGGCCCGGCGGTGGCCAGCAGGTCACCGACCGCCGCTGGGCCGGGCAGCGAGGCGCGCCACAGGGCCACAGCGCCGACCAGCAGCGCCGCGTGCACGCCGACCGAGGCCAGCCACGGGGCTGAGGCAGCGATCAACCGCCGCCGACGCGCCGCGGCGCTCCGCCACCGCGCCGCGATTGTGCCGCCGCTCAGAGGCACCGGTCCGCTCCGTTGGCTGGGCGCCGCAGCGCGGGCCCGGCGGGGTCAGGCGTCCATCTTCGGCTCCGGGGGCTTGCCCCCGCTGCGCGAGCCGCCAAAGAGAACGCGGTCGACCGACAGCGTCCCCGAGCCGAGCAGAAGCTGGGCCTTGAGCATGGCCAGCAGCGCCAGCTGCCACAGCAGCGTGGACCACTGGGCCGGGTCCCACCAGGTGCGGTCGGGCAGGACCCACAGCCGCACGGCGCCGCTCTGCATCGCCGGGCCGATCTGCGTGAGCCACACCGCCATGACCATGACGCCGATGAGCGGCAGGCTCGCCAGCCGGCTCATGAAGCCCGCCAAGAGGCAGACGCCGGCGGCCAGCTCGGTGATCCCCGCCGCCCAGGCCAGCCGGACGGGCCATGGCGCAAGCCCAACCCCCGCCGGCAGCAATCGCCAGGCCCCGGGCGCGGGCGCCAGCGACGCCTGACGGACCTGGGCCGCGATCTGGTAGAGGCGCCGCACACGAACCTCCGTAGGGAACTGCTCGGCCACAAAGGCGCGGACCGGCACCAGGCCGGGCGCGGGCGCAGCGGCGGCCGGGGCTGATCGGCCCTGCGCGGCGCTGCCCGCCTCGAGCGTTAGCACCGCCAGTGCCAGCGCGTCGCGGGATCGACCAGCGGCGCCCGGAGCGGGGGGCGTGAGGGCCGTGGGGCTCGTGGGGGATGAGAGGGGTGCGGGGGGTGCGGGCTGGTCCTCGGGATCGGGCAGGGGCGTGGTGGGCGGGGGCAGCACGGTCGGCGGCGCGGGCGCGGGGCGCGACGCTGGGCCAGCTGGGGCGGGCGTGCCTGTGGCGGGGGTGCTCGGCGCGGGCGAAGGCTCGGCGGGCGCCGCGGGGCCCACCGCTGGGACGATCGGCGCGCCGGCGTTGGCGAGGTCGGCAGCGGCCTGGCCGGAGTACGGCAGCGTGACGAACAGCTTGCCCGCGCCGGCCCACACGAACGTGATCCCCAGCACCACACGCAGGATCATCGCCGCCAGACCCGTCCCGGGCGTGCCGTGTTTCATGCCTGAATCATTAGTCGCCCTGGCCGGCCGTGCGCGGGCGGCTCAGCGGCGGCTGCGCGGGCCCCGGGACGGGCGCGCGGGGGGCGGGGGGGCGGGGGGGCTCACGGGGCTGCGGGGGGCGGGGCGGTGTCGGGCCGGGCCGGGGTGCGCCTGCCCAGGCGGAGCGTGTCGTTGACGCTGCGGCTGTTGCCCTGGAAGTCGGTGTGGCGGAACGACGCGGTGACCGTCACCCACTGGTCGGGGCCGCGGCCGGACTCCACGTCGGCGATCCACGCCGGCATGTCGCACCGCCGGACGACGTACGTGCGCGTCACCCAGTCGTACGCCGCCGCGTGGGCCTCGCCGTCGCGCAGGTCCGCGGTGAAGCTCATGTCCAGGCTCTCGCCGCCGGGGACGCCGCGGGCGCGCACGTCGCCGCTGGGCGCGGTGGCGGGCCGCAGGAGGCTCACACGGAGCGTGCCGGGCCAGCGCCCGCTCTGGTCGTACCGGTCGATCAGCTCCACGTGCACCACCACGCACACGCCGCCGTCGGCCGTGCGCTCCAGCCGGGTCAGGGGGTGCAGCCGTACCGCCACCGGCGCCAGGGCCCGGTACACCTCGGCCACAGCGGACTGCGCCGACTGATCCGAGCCCTCGACCACGCCCGGCGTGTACCCGGGGCCGTCGTGCCCCGCGCAGCCCAGGGCCGCGCAGAGGCTCGCCATGACTGCGCCGAACGCGATCGCCCTTGGAGCCATCGCCGCACTATACCGCGCGGCCGAACGCGTCAGTCCCAACGCCCACCGAATCAGTTGGCCGGGTGCGTGCGCTCCATGGGCGCGCACGAAAAGAGCCGACGCCGAAGGGGCGCCGGCTCTTGTGTGTGCGATCGATCCGCCGGCGAGGGCCGCTGACGCGGGGCGTCAGCGCGCGCTCAGGCCGTGCGGCGACGACGGCCGGCCACCAGGCCGCCCAGGGCCAGAACGCCCGCAGCAGCGGGCGTCGGGACCTCGGTCACGACGAAGGCGTAGCGGTAGTTGAACAGGCCGCCGCCGAGCTGCTGGTTGTAGAACGTGTAGGTGCCGGCCTGGAGCGGGCCGCTAAAGCCGCCGATCGGAACGCCGCCGAGGTTGGCGCCGGTCTGGAAGAGCGGGAGCAGGTCCTGGTTGAAGTTGTTGGAGTTGCCGCCGCCGTCCACGTCGCCGCCCAGCAGGGCGCCCAGGAAGACGGAGGTGTCCAGGCCGGGGGCGGTGCCGCTGAGCTGCTGCGGCGTGAAGGGGAACGTGCTGCCCGCGACCAGCGCGATGAAGTTCTGCTGCGGGGCGGGGTCCGTGCCGCCGTCGAAGCTCAGCTGGATCAGCCCGCTGAGCTGGAAGCCGGCCTGGATGGTGAACGTGAAGATGTCCACGTCGGCGGCGGGCAGCGTGGACACGGCCAGGGCGTTGATCACCGACCCGCCGACGATGTTGTTCCCCGCGCTGAAGACGCCGAGGTTCGTCGGGGCGTTGATGTTGCCCGACAGGTCCAGGCCGTTGAGGGACTCAACGAACTGGACGGGGGTTGCCAGCGCCGCAGCCGACAGGCTCAGCGTCGCCAGTGATGCAAAAACGTTCTTCATCTCTGCTCCTCCTTCTCTTCGAAATGCTCTCGCGGCAGCACGCCGCACGCGCGGCTGTGTGCCTCTGTCATGTGCACTCCTCGTGCACTTGTGACACCGGTGTCGGGGCCTCTCGACCCTGCGACTGAGGATACGGGAACGCGGCGTCGCTTCGGACTCTCGGCGGCTCGGGGATTGCACCGAGCACGTCTGCGGATTACCCCGCGCGGGCGCAACGCTTATGGATATCCCCACGGTCGTGTGCGAACCAATTCACGCGCTCGTTCTCACCAAACCCCAAACGAATCGGCAGCGCGTACCCCCACTTCAGAGATCCGGCGCGATCGCCCGCCGGCGTGCACACAATCACATGATCGTGTGCTTTGCCGCGATCGCTCGACGCGCCACACGCACAGAAAAAAGACAGATCCGCGACGGCTTGCGCCCGAGCGGTGTCGTGCTGATTGAAGATCGGATTCACGTACAGCGGACCGATACACCCCAATTTGCGAGTGACTCAAACACACATCGAACTATACGTGGCACGAATATCACACAAAGTCAGGGTTTGTCGTATTCCTATCAAAATAATAACAAATTGTCGATATTGAACCGACCGGACGAATCATGAAGGATGGATGAACCAGCGAAAATCTGGAGCTTACATAGTCCTATAACTTATAATTTACCCCAAACTACCGAATTCCGGCCGGTTTTCCACCTTTGCGGGGGTCACTGGCCGCGTGCCAGCCGTCAGGGGTGCTCACGATCATTTGCACAGTGGATTCACCCCCCGCGGGAACGACGGCGTACCCGCGGTCGCGGAGCCACTGCGCGATGCGCTCCTGGGCGGGATCGCCCGCGGGGCCGTGGCGGGCTGCGCCCTCCAGAGACACCTGATCAGGTTGCCATTGATGGTGCACGCGCGGGTGCTCGACCGCCGCGGCCGCGTCCATGCCCAGCACGAGCGTGTTGAGGAGCGCCTGGGCAGTTCCGGTGATGATCCGCGGCCCGCCCGAGGCCCCCGCGACGGCGCGCACGCGGCCTGTACCCGCGGGCGGGTCGCCGAGGCGGAGCACGATCGTGGGGCTCATGCTGCTCAGCGGCCGCTTGCCCGGGGCGGGCAGGTTCGCGTCCGATTGCCGCAGGCCGTAGCTGTTGGCGGCGCCGGGCTGGGTGGTGAAGTCGTCCATCTGGTTGTTCAAGAAGAACCCGAAGCGCTCCACGAAGACGAGGGACCCGAACTCGGTGTTGATCGTTTCGGTGCAGGCGACGGCGCCGCCGTCGGCGTCGACCACGCTCAGGTGGCTGGTGCCGCCGTCGGCGGGCAGCGGCGCCGCTGCGCCGCCCGAGCCGTACCCCTCGATCGGCTTGGGCACGCCGGGCTCGGTCCTGTCGGCCAGCTCGTCGAGGTACGCGGCGGAGGTGAGCCGCTCGACGGGCACGCCGACGAACCTCGGGTCGGCCAGGAACGCGGCGCGGTCGGCGAAGGCGTGCTTGAAGGCCTCGACGACGGCCGCCGTCCACACGGGCGTGTGCGTCGGGGGCTCGCCCGCCAGCGGCTGGGGCGACTGGGCCATCTCGCGCTCCAGGATGCCAAGGACCTGCGCGATGGCCAGCCCGCCGCTGGACGGCGGCGGGAAGGTGACGATCTCCGAGTCGCCAAACCTGGTGCGGATCGGCCGGTCCTCGGCCACGGCGTACCGGCGCAGGTCCTCGGCCGTGAGCGTGCCGCCCTCGCGCTGGAGGGTGGCCACGATCTGCTGGCCGATCGGGCCCTGGTAGAACGCCGCGGCGCCGTCGCGGGCGATCAGCTCCAGCGCCTCGGCGTGCCTCGGGTTGGTGATCAGGTCGCCGACGCGCACCTGGCCGGCCTTGAACAACCGGCTCCACGCGTAGGGGAATCGCTCGGGCCAGGCGGGGTCGCTGCGCAGGCGGCGCAGGGCCGAGCGCACGGCGCCCGCGTAGGCGGTGTCGGCGACGAAGCCCTGGCGCGCGGCGCGGATGGCCGGCGCCAGCACCCGCTGGCGTGGCAGCCTGCCGAGCCGCTCGTGCGCGTGCATCAGCCCCGCGACCGTGCCCGGCACGCCCACCGCGTGCGGCCCGGTGACGCTGGCGTTGGGGTCGGCCCGGCCCTGGAAGTAGCCCGGCCCGACCGCCGCCGGGGCCGTCTCGCGGTAGTTGATGGCCAGGGCCCGACCGGCCTCGGGCGTGACGACGAGCATGAACCCGCCGCCGCCGATGCCGCACGAGAACGGCCGCACCACCGAGAGCGTCAGGCTCGTGGCCACGGCCGCGTCGATGGCGTTGCCCCCCGCCGCGAGCACCTCGGCGCCGGCCAGGCTGGCCAGCTCGTGGTCGGCGGCCACCGCCGCCAGCGGGAAGACCGCCGCGTGCTCGGAGCGCCGGCCGTTGATCGGCGTCGCCTGGCCGACCGTCAGGACGCGCATCGGGGCGGCGCAGCCGCAGGCAATCGAGGCGGCGCAGAGCCCCAGTGCGACCAGCAAGGCGCCGGGCAGACGCCCGGCGCCACGAGCGTGACGGGTTGGCATCGCCCGAGCATACCGGCCGACCGCCGGCGCCGCTGCGCACACGGTTATGTCCCCGCGGGCTCCTTGGCGAAGGTGATGCTCTGGCCCTGGGCGTCGGCCAGGACGCCGTCGCCGGGGGCGAACTCGCCCATGAGCAGCCGCGAGGCGAGCGTGTTCTCCAGCCGCTGCTGGATGGCCCGCTTGAGCGGCCTGGCGCCGAAGGCGGGGTCCCAGCCCTCCTCGACCAGCAGCGCCACGGCCGCGGCGGTCAGTCGCAGCGAGATGCCGCGCTGCTTGAGGCGGTCGCGCAGCCGGCCGAGCTGGATCTCGACGATGCGCCCGATCTGCTCGCGTCGGAGCTGATGGAAGACGACGACCTCGTCGATGCGGTTGAGCAGCTCGGGGCGCAGGAAGGTGGCCCCGCCCATGGCCTGCTGGGCCTTGAGGATGGCCTCGGTCACGTGGGCGGGCACGCCGGCGGCGCGGTTGAGCTCGCTCAGGGCCGCCCCCGCCGGGCCCCTGCGCAGGAGATCGCGGACGGCCGCCTCCACCTCCCAGTCCTCGGCGCCCCCCGCGGTGAGCTCCTGGATCATCTGCGAGCCGAAGTTGCTGGTCATGACCACGATCGTGTTCTTGAAGTCCACCGTGCGCCCCTGGCCGTCGGTCAGGCGCCCGTCGTCGAGGACCTGCAAGAGCACGTTGTACACGTCGGGGTGTGCCTTCTCGATCTCGTCGAGCAGGACCACCGCGTACGGGCGCCGCCGGACCGCCTCGGTCAGGGCCCCGCCCTCCTCGTAGCCGACGTAGCCGGGGGGCGCGCCGATGAGCCGGCTGACGGCGTGCTTCTCCATGTACTCGGACATGTCCACGCGCACCATGGCCTCCTCGGTGTCGAAGAGGAACTCGGCCAGGGCCCGGCAGGTCTCGGTCTTGCCCACGCCGGTGGGGCCCAGGAAGAGGAAGCTCCCGATGGGCCGGGCCGGGTCGCCCAGGCCCGCCCGCGAGCGCCGGACGGCGTGGGCCACGGCGCGCAGGGCCTCGTCCTGGCCCACCACGCGCTCGGCCAGCGCGCCCTCCATGCGGACGAGCTTCTGGCGCTCGCCCTCGACCAGCCGCGCCACGGGGATGCCCGTCCACGCGGCGACCACCTCGGCGATGGCCTCGGCGTCGACCTCCTCCTTGACCAGCGCCTCGCCGCCGGCCTGGCGATCGGCCAGGGCCGTCTCGGCCTGGGCCAGGCGCTGCTCCAGGGCGCGGATCTCGCCGTAGCGGATGCGGGCGGCGGTCTCCAGGTCGCCGCGGCGCTGGGCCTGCTCCAGGGCCACCTGCTGGGCCTGGAGCTGGTCCTTGACGGCCTTGACGGCGTCGAGGTCCTTCTTCTCGGCCTCCCAGCGCGCCGTCAGGGCGCGGTTCTTCTCTTGCAGCTCGGCCAGCTCGCGCTCGATGCGTTCGAGCTCGCGCTTGGATCCCGCCGGCTCGGCCGCGGCGGTCGCGCCGACCTCAAGGCGCAGGGCCTCGCGCTCGATCTCCAGCTGCATCACGCGCCGGCGCAGCTCGTCGAGCTCGGTGGGCATGCTGTCGTTCTCGATGCGCAGCCGGCTGGCCGCCTCGTCGACCAGGTCGATCGCCTTGTCGGGCAGGAACCGCTCGCTGATGTAGCGCGCCGAGAGGCCGGCGGCGGCCAGGATCGCCCCGTCGAGGATCCGCACGCCGTGGTGGGCCTCGTAGCGCGGCTTGAGCCCGCGCAGGATCGCCACCGTCTCCTCCACGCTCGGCTCGCCGACGAAGACCGTGGCGAAGCGCCGCTCGAAGGCCGCGTCCTTCTCGATGTGCTTGCGGTACTCGTCGAGCGTCGTGGCGCCGATGCACCGCAGCTCGCCGCGCGCCAGGGCCGGCTTGAGCAAATTCCCCGCGCTGACGGCGCCCTCGGCGGCGCCGGCCCCCACGATCGTGTGCAGCTCGTCGATGAACAGGATCACACGCCCGTCCGCGGCCCCGACCTGGCGCAGCACCGCCTTGAGCCGCTCCTCGAACTCACCGCGGTACTTGGCCCCGGCAAGCAGCGCCCCCACGTCCAGCGAGAGCAGCCGCTTGTCCCGCATGTTCTGCGGGCAGTCGCCGCTGACGATCCGCCGGGCCAGGCCCTCGGCGATCGCCGTCTTGCCCACGCCCGGCTCGCCGATGAGCACCGGGTTGTTCTTGGTCCGCCGCTCGAGCACCTGCATGCACCGGCGGATCTCGTCGTCGCGCCCGATGACCGGGTCGATCTTGCCCTGCTGCGCCCGCTCGGTCAGGTCGACGGTGTACTTCTTGAGGGCCTCGTAGCCGCTCTCGGCGCCGGGGTCCTGCACGCTGGCGACGCCCGACGCCTGCCTGATCGCGCGCACCGCCGACTCGATCGCCTTGCGGCCGGCACCGCACACCTGAAGGACGTCGCGCGTCGGGCCCGCGTCGGCCAGGGCCAGGAGCAGGTGCTCGACGCTCACGTACGCGTCGCCCATGCCGCGGCTGTCCTGCTCGGCCTTGCTCAGGAGCTCCAGCAGCGCCCGGCCGCCCACGGGCGCTGCGCCCTGCACCTTGGGCAGCCGGTCCAGTTCCGCCGACACGATCGCCGACGCCCGGCCCAGGTCCGCCCCGGCACGCTGGAGGATCGACCGCCCCGGGCCCTGCGTGTCGTGCACGATCGCCCGCAGCACGTGCAACCCGGACACGTCCGGGCTCGACCGCGCCGCCGCGTCGCTCTGGGCCGACGCCAGCACCTCCTGCGCCGCTGTGGTCAACCGATCCATGCGCATGGTTCGCCCTCCGCGCCCCGCGCACGCGCCCACGCCCCGGCTGCGCACGCTGCAAGGCCACATCAACGCATGCAACCGGCGCGCCCGACGCCGACCAACCCCCGCCGCCACCGATCAGCCCCGGCCGCCGGCGTGCACGCTGGGCAACTGACACCGCGCGCACGGGCTGTCAATCTGACACCCCACGCGGGCGCAGCCGCCGCACGCAGCGGGCCCATGCCCGGCCAAGTTGCGCCCCGCTGGGGCTCACCCGCCGCGCTGCGAGAGCCGCTTGGCCGCCAGCAGCAGCCGGATGTACTCGCGGTCCTTCATGGCCGGGTAGCCGGCCATGCGCGCGTTGGCGGGCACGTCGTGCATCAGCCCCGACCGCGCAGCGATCTGCGCCCCCGAGCCGATCGTCAGGTTGTCGGCGATCCCCACGCCGCCCCCGACCACCACGCCGTCGCCCATCGTCACCGAGCCCGAGATCCCCGCGCAGCCGCAGATCACGCAGGCGCGGCCGATCTTGCAGTTGTGCCCGATCTGCACCAGGTTGTCGATCTTGGTGCCCTCGCCGATGCTCGTCGAGCCGAACCGGCCCCTGTCGATGCACGTGTTGGCCCCGATCTCCACGGAGTCGGCGATCTCCACGTTGCCCGCGTGCGGGATCTTCACCAGCCCGCGGCCGTCGGGCGAGGGCCGGAACCCGAAGCCGTCGGCCCCGATGACCACGCCGGGGTGCAAGATGCAGCCGGCGCCGATCACCGACCGGGCGCGCACCACCACGTTGGCGTGCAGCACGCTCTGAGCCCCCACCCGGCAGCCCGGGCCCACGCTCACGCGCGACTCGAGCACCGCCCCAGCGCCGATCACCGCCCCAGCGCCGACCTGGCAGAACGGCCCGACGCTGACGCCCTGCCCAAGCTCGGCTGAAGGGTCCATGATCGCCGTCGGGTGCACGCCCGGCTCGGGGCGCGGCTCGGCCCCGGCCGTGCGCTCCTGGAGCGTGATCATCGCCAGGTCCGGGTCGGTCACAAACAGCAGCGCCCGCACAGCCGGGTCGTGCCCGGGCACCTCCAGCCCCTCGCGCACCACCGCTGCCGCTGCGCGGCTGGTGGCCCAGGCCCGCGCGTACTGCTCCGAGCGGATGAACGTCAGCGACTCGGGCCCGGCGGCCTCGATGGTGTCAAACCCGCTGATCCGCACGCCCTCGGGCCCGACGAGCCGAGCGCCGATGAGCTGGGCGATCTCCCCGGCGCTCAGCGCCGCTGACTGGTGCGAAGGAGCGTGCCCGCGCGCGCCGCTCGGCCGATGGTCCCCGTTGCGTTGTTCACTGGCGTGCATAGCGATCGTCTCGCCCCAC
>PNJV01000019.1 GCA_013822085.1 Isosphaera sp.
TCCTGCGACGGTCCGCTCGTCCCTCGCCGCCGTCGCGATCGCTGTCTCATCCCTTTTGGTTGTCATTGCCGTCGCCGCGCGTGCGCACCAGCCAAGCGTCCAAGATCCAGCAGCATCCGCTCGGTGTGTCCCCTGCGAAGCGAACAAACGTGTCGCATCGCTGGTCGCTCAGGTGTTGCAGCCCGCAGCCGCCTCGGAGCCGCGCGGTACACCCTCACGCGAGGAGGCGCAACGATGAAACCGGCCAGAACGCGCGCGTTCACACTGACAGAGCTGCTCGTGGTCATCGCCATCGTGTCGGTCTTGATCGCGCTCGTGCTGCCCGCGCTGGCGTCTGCGCGCGGCGCCGCCCGCACCACAGCGTGCCTGGCCAACCTCCGCCAGTTCGGCCTGGCGCTTGGGGTCTATCGAAATCAGAACCGTGACCTGCTGCCGTTTGCGGTGGGCCCCGCGAGCATCGCAGACGGGTACCTCCAGCCGTACGACGCGCTGGAACCGCTGCTCGGCGTCGGTCTCCCGCAGGGCAGCCCCGGCCTGATCGCCCGCGTCGCCCCCTACGCCTGCCCGTCGGACACCGTTGTGTTCCCCGAGCGTGGCTTTAGTTATTACTACGAGTTCTCAGAATTCATCACGGTTGCGCTGAGCAAGCAGAGCCCGGCGCTCGAAGCGACGCGCATCGCCGACTCGGCTCCCACCACGCGATTGTTCGTTGACTGGTTCGGGTTCCACGGCACAGCCCACAGGGTGACCGGCCCGGAGAACGGCGCCAAACTCAACGCCCTCTATATTGACATGAGCGCGCGCACCGAGTAGTCGCTCCGCGGCTCGATCAGCCCCGCCAGCGCAGGATTTCCACCGGCTTGTAGCCCTTGCCCAGCACCACAGCGGGGTCCTGGGCCTGGAGCCACTTGCCCAGCACGCCCGCGTACACCGAGCGGAAGTCGAGCGTGTACTTCAGGTCGCCCGAGTCCAGGTCGGTCAGCGACGGGTGATCGTTGAGCACCCCTTTGCGGACCATCGGCCCGATCATGAACATCGGCGCCGCCGTGCCGTGGTCGGTCCCGTTGCTGGCGTTCTGGCCCACGCGTCGGCCGAACTCGCTAAAGCACATGGTCATCGTCTTGGCGTCGTGGCCGCTGGCCTTGAGGTCCTGGTAGAACGCGCGCACCGCCCCGCTGAGCTGGCCGAGCAGCTGGGCGTGGCGGCCCTGCTCGCCCCCCTGCCCGCTGTGGGTGTCGAACCCGCCCAGCGTCGTGTAGTACACGCGCGTGGGCAGCCCGGCTCGGATCATCGCCGCGACCATCTGGAGCTGCCTGGTCAGCGGCGAGTTGGCCGGGTAGCTGGCCATCGGCCGCGTGGCCACCGCCTTGCGGATCAGCTCCGACGACACGCGCGCGTCGAGGGTCGTGCGCGTCAGGAACTCGACGTTGCTCCCCTCCTCGCCGGGCAGCACCGCGTCGGGCGCACGCGTGATCATGTCGTAGGCGTGGCCCAGGTCCCCCTCGCCCTCGCCGCCGCTCCAGCGGAAGAGCTCGGGCGACTCGAACGACACCGACGAGGCGGTGCGCCCGCGCATGGCCAGCGGCGCCGCCGCCCCGATCGCCAGCCCAAGCTGCGTGCCCCGCGCCGCCGAGCCGTCGGGCCGGCCCGACTCGCCCTTGCCGTAGCCGCAGCACTCGGCGTCGAAGTACTTGCCCAGCCAGCCGTCGCCGGTGCCGCTGGTGTCCGCCGTGTGCCAGACGTCCATCGACTGGAAGTGCGAGCGGTTGGGGTTGGGGTACCCGACCCCCTGCACCACCGTCACCATCCCCTCGTTGTACAGCTCGGCCATGCCGGCCATCGCCGGGTGGAGCCCCACGCCGGCGGCCTTGTCCAGCTTGAGCACGCGGTCCTCGCGGATGCCGATCCCCCCGCGGGCGCGGTAATAGTCCGGCGAGAAGTACGGCACGACGGTGTTGAGCCCGTCGTTGCCCCCGGACAGCTGCACCACCACCAGCACGCGGTCCTGGTCCACCCCGGGGATCGCCGCGGCCCCGGGCACCGCCCGCGGCAGCGCCAGCGCCGACCGCGACAAGAACGCCGGCAGCGTCACGCTGGCCGACGCCAGCACCAGCCCGCCGTGCACGAACTGCCGCCGCGTGTACGCCGTCGTGGGAATGTCGCCGCTCATGCCAGTGCTCCTTGCCGCGATCCCGCGGCACGCTCGCTCCCGTTACGCCTCGCCGCTGCCCGCTCCCGGCCCTCTGCCGCCCGCGCTCAGCACAGCTGGTACCGCGGCAGGGCCGCGATGAGCATCGCCAGCTCGACCAGCGTCGCGTGGTCCACGCGACCGCCGCCGCTGCGCCGCCGCGCAAACTCCTCCAGGTCGCCCCTCTCGTTGATGTCCGCCCGTCCGATCATCACCATCAGCAGCGCCGCCACCGCGTCCCCCTCGCTCATGCCCAGCGCCTCAGCGGCCTTGACCAGCTCCTCGGGCCTGAACGGCTCGGCGTCGGCCAGCGCGTCGCGCCCCACGGGCCGCTTGCCGCTGATCAGGTACACCATCGCGTTCTGCCGTGCGTAGAGCGTCGCCGTGTTGATCCACGACCGGCCCCCGTCCCACCCCTTGACCGACGGCGGGTAGAACAGCTCCTGACCCATCCGGTCCATGGCGTCGCTGAGCACGTCCAGGTCCCGCGCCGGCGTGTTGAGCGAGCGCACCGCCCCGACCACCAGCTGCGTCGGGCTCTTGATCTGCGACCCGCGCACCCGGGCCGAGTAGAAGTGCCCGCTGAGGAACAGCCGCCTGAGCACCGGCCGCAGCTCGTACCGCGCCCGCAGCAGCTCCCGCGACATCTCCTTGATCACCCCCGCCGCCGCCTCGTCGGCCTGGGCGACCCCGCTCGGGTAGTCCCCGACGAAGTACCGGTACAGCTTCGCGCACACAAACTCGGCGCACTCCCGCTTGGCCAGGATCGCCTTGACAAAGTCGTCCCCGTCCGAGACGGCCTTGCCCAGCACACGCTTGGGGTTGGGGTCGTGGTTGCTCGCCTGGAACGCGAACTCGTTGCCCACAAACGTGTACCCAGTCAGCGCCCGCGCCCCCTCCTTGATGTCCCGCTCCGAGTAGTTCCCAACCCCCAGCGAGAACAGCTCCATCAGCTCCCGGGCCAGGTTCTCGTTGGGCCGGTCGCGGCGAGACTGGTTGTTGTTCAGGTACGCCAGCATCGCCGGGTCGCGGATGATCGCAAACAGCATCTGGCCGAAGTTCCCCGCCGCGTGCGACCGGAACATCTCGTTCTGCCTGAGCATGTGGTACGAGTTTTCGATCGTCCGGTACGACGTGGCAAAGTGCCCGTGCCACAGCAGCGTCAGCTTCTCCTCGAGCGGCCGCGCCGTCTCGATCATCCGCGCAAGCCACCAGCGCTGCACCTGGCTCATCTGCTTGCGGTCGTCGCGCTCGCGCTGCTGGATCGTCAGCCGGATGCGCGCCAAGGACTCCTCGTCGCGCGACTGCCGGGCGGCACGCTCGGCCCGCCGTTCCTCCGCCGTCCGCTCCCGCTTGATGTCGCCCCGCGCCTCAGCCGGCCGCGTCCCCGCCTCCACGCCCCCGTAGCCGACCAGGTGCTCGACGGCCCGCTCCAGCCCCCACCCGGCGATGAGCGCCACCTGCGCGGCGCTGCCGCCAAAGCCGGCGCGCCACAAAAGGTGCCGCGCCTCAGCAAACCCGAAGTCGCCCCCGTGCGGCTCGAAGCTCCCCAGCCCGCTGTTGCCCCCGGGATCCTTCCGCCGCGTGGTCCCACCGCTCATGGCTCGCTCCTGCGCTCGGCGCTCACGCCCCAGCCGCCCCTCAACGCTCATCCATCCACCCTCACCCGCCCAACGGCTCAACCCTTACGCCTCCTCACACCACACAACGACCGCCCACGATCCGCTATTGCATCGCCCCGCCCAGCCTGGCTCGACTCGGCCCTCCCCAAATTGTACAAACCGAACCCCAGACGCACCCCCGGGCCTCAGCAAGACCAACCGGGCCGCGACCCTTCTTATCGGCTCTATACAGCGTGATGCGGCCGGGCCGTCGGTTGCTCTTGCTGCCGACGCGCCGCCCGCTCCACGCCCGCCCAGACCAGCAGCCACCCGATCCCGCCCAGCAGCACCGCGCCGTTGGCCTGGTGCACCGTCCTGATCACCGACCGTGCCACCGCGATCGGCGGGGCGTCCCTGAGCTCCGTCGCCACGGGGATCACAAGCTCTGCTGGCTCAGCGGTCGTGACCACCAGCAGCGACACCCACCCGAGCACGAACTGCACCACCGCTGACGCAACGATCAGCACCCCGAGCCGATCCCACGCCCAGCCGGGCACCCGCAGCCGACCCCCCGCGCCCCCCACACCAGCCTCAGCCGCGGTGCCGTTGCCGCCTTGCGAATCTCCCGCCCGCGCACCGGTCGGTCCAGCCCAGTACCTGCAGCGCATCCCGGCCACAGCCGCCAGCACCACGACCACGATCGAGAACCCCACGTGCGCCCACAGCGCGTGCGGCGCCCGCAGGTGGCGGTACATGGCCCCGGTCATCAGCTGCAAGAGCAGGGCCCCCAAGGCCAGGGCGCTCAGCGCGTCGGGCCGCCACAAGGGCCGCCGGATCGTGACGCCGGCATCCATGGCCCCGGGGCCGGTCGCCCCCCCAGCCCCCTCGCCCCCCCCGGCCCGCAGCACGCCCAGCCCCAGCGCCGCTGTGAAGGCCGCCAAGCCCGCAAAGAAGACCTGCGCCTGCATCCCGTGGAGCACGCCGAGCCACTGCCCGGCCTTGGTCACCTCTTCGGACGCCTCCAGCACGCGCCGCCCGCCGACATATCCCTGCCAGGCCACCGCGACAAAGAGCGCCCAGGCCGCCACCGCCACGCCCCGCCGCGCGTGCGCCGTGGACATCACCGCCAGCCCCAGCACCGTCAGGCCCACCAGCGCGCCGTAGAGCCGGTGGGTGTGCTCCAGGAAGATCCGCGGGTCGGCCATGAGCGCGATCGGGTACAGGAACATGTTGGCGCCGTACGTCCCGGGCCAATCGGGCACCGCAAGCCCGGCGCCGCTGCTGGTCACCAGCCCGCCCAGGAGCAAGAGCGGCACCACCGCCACCAGCGTCACCACCGCCATGCGGTGCACCCACCGCCGGGCCTGGGCCGGCCCGTCCACCCAGCCCGCTCCCCAGACAACCCGGCCCGCCGCCCCCGCGCCCAGCCCAAGCGCCGCGCACAACGCCACAAACCCCGGGGCCGCCCACGCCGCCCCGGCCCGGAGCCCCTCAGCCACGGGCGCCGCTGAGCCGCGGACGCCCTGATCGCCCAGCGGCTCGGTCAGCTTGGACCCCAGCACCGTCAGGCACAGCGCACCCGCCGTCAGCCCGCCCACCACGCCGACACGCACCCGCGACTGCCGACCTACCCCCCGCGTCCCCCAGAGCAGCATCGCCCAGAGCAGCGCCAGGAGGACCGGCCCCGCCACGCCCACCGGGAAGAGCTCGATCGTCGCCGGCGTGTGCATCACAAACCACGCCACCCACAGCGCCACCGTCGCCGCAAAGCCGATCGTGACCCCCGCGGTGATGGTCGGTGCTCGGCCGGACCGGCCGAGCGCGCCGTCGGACGCGAGCGGTGGCGTTGGTCCTGCCGGGCTCGGGCTGTCAGAGGGGTCGTTCATAGTGCTGGCGGTGATCAGCGGTCATTGCCGGGCGCATGGATCTGAGATTCAGTCTCATTTGTTGTCGGTTGAGAATTTTTTGCCATTGGCTGGAATATTGTACGCTCCGTCCTTGCCAGCTCGATGCACGTGCGGTTATTCAAGACGTATTCCTGGACGTGACTCTAGAGGATTTCCGCTGGAGGTGCACGCGAAGGGCCACGCGGTGCTGGATCGACCACGCGTCTGCGCGGGGCGGTAGTGTGTGGCCGCGGTGTGGTTTCGTGTGCGGGTTCGGCGGATCGGTACTTGGATCGGTGCCCGGTTCATGGAGGCTCGGCCGTGTCGACAATCTTCCCCCGATGGACCAACGCGCTGCCGACCGTCATGGCCGCGGCGCTGGTGGGCGGCCTGACGCTGGTCGTCGGCGGCGTCTGGTACTACGTCACGCCCAAGTACTGGGAAGTTGGCTACATGCCCACCCAGCCCGGCGGTGGGTTCTCGCACCAGATCCACGCGGCCCAGCTGGGCATGGACTGCCGATACTGCCACACCAACGTCGACAAGAGCGCCGAGGCCAACATCCCCAGCGCCGCCACGTGCATGGGCTGCCACACCCCCGGGCTCCTGCAGGTCTCGAGCCGCTCGGCCGAGCACAACGCCAAGGTCGGCTTCATCCGCGACGCCTACGCCACCGACGACCCGATCCCGTGGCGCCGCGTGCACAAGCTCCCTGATTATGTGCGCAACTTCCCCCACCACGCCCACGTGACGGCCGGTGTGTCGTGCCTCTCCTGCCACGGCAACATCGCCCGCATGCCCGTGGTGTGGCAGCACGAGTCGCTGAGCATGGGCTGGTGCCTCGATTGCCACCGCAACCCCGAGCCGAGCCTGGTGGCCCGCGAGGAGGTCACGCGGTTGTTCGACCTTGAGCCCAAGTTCGAGCCACAGAACGCCGCCGCACGCCTGGCCGAGGGCAAGAAGTTCTGGGAGGAGCGCAAGATCGCCGCCCCCGAGAACTGCGGCGCCTGCCACTACTAAACCCGCACCCCCCTACCCACCCCCTGCCCACCCCCTGACCTCCGCCCCCCGACGCTCTTTCGCCGCTACCCCCCCCGCCCCCCCGATCCCCGCCCGCTGATCCCCCCGCACGCCGCCGGTGGCGCAGCCCGACACGGGCCCGCAAAGCCC
This sequence comes from Isosphaera sp., assembly GCA_013822085.1. Taxonomy (GTDB): domain Bacteria; phylum Planctomycetota; class Phycisphaerae; order Phycisphaerales; family UBA1924; genus WM-009. The sequence goes on from PNJV01000019.1 coordinate 6,846, forward strand.
CCACAACCCAACCGCAGCCCGAGGACGACCATGAGCCAGCCACACCAGTGCCCCACGAGCCTCAAAGAGGGCAAGCCCGCTGAGATGGTCCTCCCGCTGCTCGAGCGCGTGGGCACCACCGGCTCGGCGTACTGGCGCGGCCTGGATCAGCTCGGCGGCTCGCCGGAGGCGGCGGCGCAGGCCCAGCGCGAGTTCGGCCCCGAGGCGGGCGAGCTGCTCAGCGGGTCGCGTCGGGGGTTCCTCAAGATCATGGGCGCGGGCCTGGCGCTGGCCGGCGCCGCGGCGATGCCCGCCTGCCGCAGGCCGGACCACAAGATCCTGGCGTACTCCCGCTCCATCCCCGAGGACGTGGTGCCGGGCAGGCCGAGCTTCTACGCCACGAGCATGCCGACGGCCTTCGGCGGCGCCGAGGGGCTCCTGATCGAGAGCCACGAGGGGCGCCCCACCAAGATCGAGGGCAACCCGGTCCACCCGCACAGCCAGGGCAAGACCAGCGCCTGGGCCCAGGCCGAGATCCTCCGCCTCTACGACCCCGACCGGACCAAGGAGCCGCGCCGGATCCGCGACGGGGCCCCGGTCTCAGCGACGTGGGACGACTTTGCGGCCTGGTCGGCCCGGCACTTTGCCGCCTACGACGCCACGCAGGGCCAGGGGCTGGCCATCCTGGCCGATCAGCACGCCAGCGTCGCCCGCCGGCACGTGCGCCAGGCGCTCCTGCGTCGCTGGCCGCGGGCGCGGTGGGTGGCCTACTCGCCGGTGATCAGCGACGCGGCCCGCCAGGGCCTGCGCGCCGCCCTGGGGGCCAACGCCACCGAGCGATTCGACCTGACCAAGGCCGCGGTGATCGTCTCGTTCGACCGCGACCTGCTCCAGCACGACGCCCAGGCCATGGCCAGCGCCCGCCAGTGGGGGGCGGCCCGCGGCGTGCTCCGCGCCGGCGACCCGTTCAACCGCCTCTACGCCCTCGAGTCGCGCCTGAGCGTCACCGGGATGTCGGCCGATCACCGCGTGCGCCTGGCCCCCTCGGGGGTGTCGCGCCTGGCGGCGCTGGTGGGGATCGCGGCCCTGGAGCGCCTGGCCAGCCCCGGCACGGCCTCGCTCCTTGCGGCCCTGCAGCGGCGCGGCTTTGCCCCCGCCGACGCGCGCGAGTCGGCCCTGGTCAGCGCCATCGCTTCCGACCTGACCGACCAGGCCAACCGCGGCCGCTCGCTGGTCGTGGCCGGGCCCAGCCAGCCGGCGTGGGTGCACGCCCTGGCCGCGGCACTCAACGGCGCCCTGGGCAGCGTCGGCGCCGCCGTCGTCTATGCCCCCGAGTTCGACAGCGCCGAGGTCCGCGGCATCGACGCCCTGGGCGAGCTCGGCCGCGCCATGGCCGCGGGCGAGGTCTCCACGCTCGTGTGCCTCGGGTGCAACCCCGTCTACGACGCGCCGGCGGACCTGGGCATCGCCCAGGCCCTGGCCAAGGTCCCCGAGCGCGTCAGCCTCCAGCTCGAGGACAACGAGACCCACGCCGCCGCCACCTGGCAGCTCAACGCCGCCCACTTCCTCGAATCCTGGGGTGACACCGTCGCCACCGACGGCACCGTCGCGCCCATCCAGCCCCTGGTGGCCCCGCTCTACGGCGGGCGCAGCGACCTGGAGTGCCTGGCACTGGTCGCTGGCCTGGAGCTGACCTCAGGCTACGACCTGGTGCGCCAGGCCTGGGTCGGCCTGAGCCGCCAGCCCGAGGGCCCCGCCTTCGAGGCGCTCTGGGAGCGCGCCCTGCACAACGGCGTGTCGCCCGTGGCCCACGCGGCCGAGCCCGGCCAGTGGCTCGCCCCAGACCCGGCCCGCGCCGCCCAGGCCCTGACCGCCTCGGCCACGCCCGCGACGCCGTCGGCCGAGGCCCTGGAGGCGGTCTTCGTCCCCAGCATGGTCCTCGACGGGCGATACAACAACCACCCGTGGCTCCAGGAGCTGCCCGACCCGGCCAGCAAGGTCGTCTGGGACAACTGCGCGTACCTGAGCCCGGCCACCGCGCAGCGGCTGGGCCTGACCCAGTCGGCCCAGACCGACGAGATCCCCACCGGCAAGATGGCCACGCTGACGCTGGGCGGCCGGTCCGTCTCGATCGTCGCCTGGGCCCTGCCCGGCGTGCCCGACAACACCGTGATCCTGCCCCTGGGCTACGGCCGGGCCCGGGTCGGGGTGGTGGGCGTCGGCACCGGCTTTGACACCTACAAGGTGCGCCTGAGCACGGGGCTGTTCGCTGCCCCGGGGGCCACGCTGACGCCCGCCGGCCAATCGCCGCGCACCTACCCGGTCTCGACCACCCAGACCTACGGCGCGTACATCGAGAACCGCGGCATCTACCGCGAGGTGGACCTGCCCTCGTGGCGACAGTTCGGCGACCAGCCGCCCGACCCGGCCCGCGTCGACTCCTACGGCAGGCCCCAGCCGCTCAACTTCGCCGAGCGCCTCGAGTACAGCGAGTTCAACCACCAGCCCGACACGCTGGGCCTCTACCCCAACCCGTACACGGTGCCGGGCGGCCAGACCTCCGCCAGCGCGCGCCGGCCCAACCCCGACGGCAAGGCCGCCTACCAGCGCCGCATCCAGCTTGGCATGACCATCGACATGAGCGCCTGCACCGGGTGCGGCGTGTGCACCGTGGCCTGCCAGGCGGAGAACAACATCCCCGTGGTGGGCAAGACCGAGGTCCGCAAGGGCCGCGAGATGCACTGGATCCGCATCGATCGCTACTTCCGCGGCTTGGACCCCAACGAGCCCGAGGGCTACGCCCTCCAGCCCGTGGCCTGCGTGCACTGCGAGAACGCCCCCTGCGAGACGGTCTGCCCCGTCAACGCCACCGTGCACGGGCCCGAGGGGCACAACTACATGGTCTACAACCGCTGCATCGGCACGCGCTACTGCGCCAACAACTGCCCCTACAAGGTCCGACGCTTCAACTTCTTCGACTACGGGGTCACCAAGTTCAACGGCAACTACTTCGGGCGCTCGGTCCTCGAGAGCGTCATCCCCGGCGAGCGCCTTGAGAACCAGCACGCCGTCAACCCGAACCTGATCCCGCCGCGCCTGCGCCAGAAGCTCGACGAGATCTCCCGCATGCAGAAGAACCCCAACGTGACCGTCCGCTCCCGCGGCGTCATGGAGAAGTGCACCTACTGCATCCAGCGCACCAACGAGGCCAAGATCGACACCAAGGTCCGGGCCCTGGACGCGGCCAAGCGCGCCGGCCAGACCGACCCGGCCCCCTGGCGACCCAGCGACGGCTGGGCCGACGGGGCCGTGCAGTCGGCCTGCCAGCAGGCCTGCCCGACGGGGGCCATCGTCTTTGGCGACATCCTCGACACCCAGACGCCCTACGCCGACCCCGCCTACGCCGGCGGCTCGCGCGTCGGCTCGCGGGTGCACAACCTGCGGACCAACAACCGCTCGTACCTGGTGCTGGGCTACCTCAACACCCGCCCGCGCACCAGCCACCTGGTCCGCGTCAACAACCCCCACCCGGACCTGGTCAGCGCCCAGCGCAAGGCCAAGTGGGCCAACCCCTTCGGCCACGGGCACGGCGACGGCCATGGCGACGGCCACGACCACGACGGCCGCGGCGGCTCCCACAGCCCGCCAGCGCACGGCGCTGCGCCCCGGCCCGGCTCTGGCGGCGGTCTTGTGAGTCTGACGGTGCTCGGGTCGCCCGTGGCGGCGCCCGCAGGAGCCCTGGCATGAGCGCCCCACACCCCGACGAACTGACGACCAAGCGGCTGGCCGGCCTGGCCCCGCCGCCCATCTCCGCTGCGCCCTACGACCCGCGCACCGGCGACGGCTCGCTCAACGACGACCCGACCCAGCGTCCCCCGCTGGTGCTCGGCCAGCGGTCCTTCCACGACGTGACCGAGACCGTCTGCGGCTACATCGAGAAGGGCCCGGGCAAGTGGTGGCTGCCGGCGTTTGTCACCAGCGCCCAGGTCGCCGGCCTCATGCCGCTGATGATCCTCTACCTGGCCGTCACCGGCGTGGGCGTGTGGGGCCTGAACAACCAGGTCGACTGGGCCTGGGACATCACCAACTTCGTCTTCTGGATCGGCATCGGCCACGCCGGCACGCTCATCAGCGCCATCCTGTGCCTGTTCAAGCAGAAGTGGCGCACGTCCATCAACCGCGCCGCTGAGGCGATGACGATCTTCGCCGTGATCTGCGCCGGCACCTTCCCCGGCGTGCACGTGGGCCGCATCTGGATGGCCTGGATGCTCTTCCCGATCCCCAACGCCAACGCGATCTGGCCCAACTTCCGCTCCCCGCTGCTCTGGGACGTGTTCGCCGTCTCGACCTACGCCACGGTCTCGCTGCTGTTCTGGTACATGGGCATGATCCCCGACCTGGCCACGCTCCGCGACCGCGCGGCCCTGCGCCTGCTGCGCAAGGAGCGGTCCGGCAGGCTGCCCCTGATCGGCCTGAGCTACGACCGCCTGCGGGCCCTGGTCTACGGCGTGCTCTCGGTGGGGTGGCGCTTCTCCAGCCGGCACTGGCTCAACTACGAGAAGGCGTACCTGATGCTGGCCGGCGTGAGCACCCCGCTGGTCCTCTCGGTGCACTCGATCGTGTCCTTCGACTTTGCCACCTCGCAGCTGCCAGGCTGGCACACGACGATCTTCCCGCCGTACTTCGTGGCCGGGGCCATCTTCGGCGGCTTTGCGATGGTGCTCATGCTCCTGATCCCCTCGCGCATCGTCTTCCCGGGCATGCGCGACCTGATCACCGCCCGACACCTGGAGAACATGGCCAAGATCATCCTGGCCACCGGGTTCATGGTCGGCTTCGCCTACGGCATGGAGTTCTTCATCGCCTGGTACTCGGGCAACAGCTACGAGACCGACGCGTTCTTGTACAACCGCGTCCTCCCGCCGTTCGTCGCCGAGTGGATCGGCTCCGAGCGCTCGGCCCCGTACTGGTGGGCCTACTGGACCATGATCTCGTGCAACGTGCTCTCGCCGCAGCTGTTCTGGTTCAAGTCGGCGCGGCGCAGCCCGGCGGCCATCTTCCTCGTCGCCCTGCTCGTCACCATCGGCATGTGGTTCGAGCGCTTCGTGATCATCGTCACCTCGCTCCACCGGGCCTTCATCCCCGGCGAGTGGCACATGTTCTACCCCACCTACGTGGACATCCTGACCTTCGTCGGCTCCTGCGGCACCTTCCTGACGCTCTACCTGCTCTTTGTCCGCTTCCTGCCCCAGTTTGCCATGAGCGAGATCAAGGCCGTCATGCCCCAGGCCAGCCCGCACCATCACCCGGGCCACGCCACGGCCCACGCGGCCGATCGGCACGGCGCGGCGCACCCCGGCGGGGCCACCGGCATGCCCCCGGGCCTGGCCGGCGCTGCCCACCACCCCGGCGAGCCGCTCCGCCACCCCGACCAGCCCAAGGGAGGAGCCTGACATGGCCGCTCAGAACGTCCGCTACGTCACCGAGTCGGGCGAGGAGGTCTACGGCCTCATGGCCCAGTTCAGCGGGCCGGCCGACTTCTATCACGCCGCCGAGATGGTCCGCGACGCGGGCTTTCGCAAGTGGGACGCCTACTCGCCCTTCCCCGTGCACGGGATCGACGAGGCCATGGGCCTGCCCAGGCCCAGGCTGCCGCTGCTGGTGGCCGTGGTGGGGCTGGGCGGGGCAGCCCTGGGGTTCTTGTTCCAGTACTTCGTCACCGCCATCGCCTACCCGATGGTGGTCCAGGGCAAGCCCTACGCCGCCTGGGAGCCCTTCATCCCCGTCACCTTCGAGATCGGGGTGCTCTTTACCGCCTTCACGTGCATCCTGGGGATGATGGCCTTCAACGGCCTGCCGCGACTGCACCACCCGCTCCTGACGCGGGAACGCTTCCTGCGCGTGAGCGACGACGCGTTCATCATCGCCATCGAGGCGGCCGACCCGCGCTTTGATGCCCCCGCGGTGCAGGCGCTCTTGACCCAGGCCGGTGCCCTGGCCGTGGAGGTCGTCACCGATCCCAGGCCGGCGCCCGCGCCACATGCGCCCCATTGACCGCCCGTCTCTTCTGCCGCCACGCCGCCCGTACCGAGCCCGCCGCCCGACCTGACCAACCGGATCTTGCCGAGCCCAGCCATGCACACGCCAACCGACAACACGTCAGCTCCCGGCCGGGGATTGGCCCGGCTCGGCCGAGCCGTGACCCTGGGGCTCTGCCTCGGGTCCGCGGCGCTGGTCGGGTGCCGGGGCGATCGCTCCGAGGACCCGCCTCGGCAGTTCTTCCCGGACATGGACGACTCGCCCAAGTGGAAGCCGCAGTCCCAGAGCGGTTTCTTCCCCGACGGCCGGGCGATGCGCCCCGCCGTCCCCGGCGTGGTGGCCTTCGGGTCCAGCGCCGACCCCGCCGACCCGGCCCGCCAGGCGTTCCTGCGCGCCGACGAGTCGTACGTCTCGGGGCTGGCCCAGGGCCAGCCTGAGTCAGCCGCCCAGCCGACCGACTCCCCGGAGGCCGCCGCGCCCGAGTACCTGGCCCGCATCCCGGCCCGCGTGCCCGTCACCGAGGCCACCATCCGCCTGGGGGCTGAGAAGTTCAACATCTACTGCTCGGTCTGCCACGGCTACGAGGGCGACGGCCTGGGGACGGTCGGCCGGCAGTGGTCGATCGCGGTGCCCAACTTCCACGACCCGAAGTACTCCGACCCGGCCCAGTTCACGGGGCGTGACGGGTACATCTACTACGTGGCGCGCAACGGCCTCCGAACGCCCGACGGCACCATCCGCATGCCCGGCTACGGCCACGCCCTGAGCCCCGAGGACGCCTGGTCGGTCGTGGCGTATATCCGAGCGCTCCAGCAGACCCGCCTGGGCACGCTCGAAGACATCCCCACCGCCCAGCGCGAGGCCTTCCAGAAGGCCGTGCAGGCCGAGCGGGCCACGCGCAGCGCCGGCGACGGCGCCGCACCGGCCCCGGCTGGCGCACCGGCCCCGCAGCCGACGCCCAGCGCTCAGCCGACGCCCCCCGCGCCGGCCCCCGCAGCGCCGGACGCGCCCGGCGCGCATTCGGCGGCGCGCCCCCCCGGCCCCGCTGGCCCCGCCGGCCTGACGCTGCCGCGTGCGACCGTCCCCGAACTCATCCAATGCGAGGCCCGCGCATGACCAGCATCCCCGCTCAGCCGCACGACGGCCCGCACCCGACCCACCGCCCCACGCTGCGCCCGCACGGCGGGGCGCTCGGCCCGGGCGAGGACCCCCTGGCACACGACAACATCCACATGCCCCCGGGCTGGGGGCGCGTGGCCTCGGGGCTCCTGCTGGGCATCGGGGGCGTCTCGTGCGTGCTCACGGCGTTGTACCCGGTGCTGGCCGGCGGCAGCGGGGACGAGGCGGGCAAGGCCGCCAAGCACGCCCTGGCCTCGTACCACGTCGGGTTCCTCTACGCGCTGGGGCTGGCCCTGGGCTCGCTGGGGCTGGTGATGATCATGCACCTGGTCAAGGCCGGGTGGTCGGTGACGATGCGCCGCCAGGTCGAGAACGTGGCGGGCCTGCTGCCGGTGGCCCTGGCGCTGGGGCTGCCCTCGGTGATCTTCGCCGGCACGCTCTTCAAGTGGACCAAGGCCACCGACTCGCTGGCACAGCACAAGGCGCCGTTCCTCAACGAGCCCTTCTTCTACGCGCGCCTTGCGGTCTACGCGCTGCTCTGGCTGGGGCTCTCGGCCCGGCTCGGGGGCCTGTCGCGCCGCCAGGACCTGATCCGCGACCCCGAGCTGACGCGCCACGCGGTGGCCTCCTCGGCGGTGGGGATCCTGGTCTTTGCGCTCTCGGTGGCCTTCGCGTCCTTCGACCTGATCATGGCCCTGGACTACCACTGGTACTCGACGATGTTCGGGGTCTACTTCTTCGCCGGCAACATGATCGCGTCGCTGTCGCTGTGGGCCCTGGTGCTCGGGGCCGTGCGTGCCGCGGGCCGGCTGCGCGGGCTGGTCACCGCCGAGCACTCCCACGACCTGGGCAAGCTGATGCTCGGCTTTACCGTCTTCTGGGCGTACATCTCCTTTAGCCAGTACTTCCTGATCTGGTACGCCAACATCCCCGAGAGCCAGGTCTGGTTCATGGTGCGCAAGTCCAACGGCTGGGAGAACGTCTTCCTGTTCATGGCCTTCGGGCACTTCCTGGCCCCGTTCCTGGTCCTGCTCTTCCGGGACGTCAAGCGCTCGTCCGTGGTGCTGGGCGGAGTGGCCGCGTGGCTGATGCTCATGCACGCCCTGGACCTGTTCTGGCAGGTGCGGCCGATCGTCTACGCCCTGGAGAACACCGGCACGCCCACCCCCGGCAAGATGGGCCTGGCCTGGGTCGATGTCACCGGGCTGCTCGGGCCGGTGGCGGTCTTCGCCGCCGCGGTGGTCTGGCGGATCGGCCGCGGCGTGCTGATCCCCTCGGGCGACCCGCGCCTGGCCGAGGCCATCGAGCACAAGAATTACGTCTAAACACGATCATGTGAGCATCCCATGGCACACCAGACACTCCCGCACGCCCAGCAGCCGCCCGACACCTGGCACACCCACGGCCCCGCCGAGGCCCCGCGCACGGCCCACGGCGAGAGCATCCGCGTGGGCCAGGCCCTGTTCCTGGGCCTGGCCGGGTTCGCGATCATCGCGTTCTTCGTCACCGCGACGATCGTGTACTTCTACCACGAGGCGTCCAAGCTCCGCGCCGCCCGCGAGGAGTTCCGCGAGAAGGCGGCCACCGTCGCCGGGCTCAAGCCGCCACCCGGCGTGCAGGACCCCGCCCTGGCCGAACGCCGCGAGGCCCTCCAGGGACGCCTGGTCGATGAGTCCTACACCGCGGTCTTCTTCGACAGCGACACGCCGCGCGTCCGCCTGCCCATCCAGCGGGCCATCGAGCGGGTCGTGACCACCTACAGCGACCGGGCCCCAGCGGATTGACAAACCCGGTGGGGACGCCTTCAATTTTCAAAACTGTCTGAAAGCTTTGATCGATTCTGGTTCTAGAGTAATTTTTCCTGTCAATGCGTGATCGGAGCCCTGTGGACGGACGTGAGCGGGACCAAGTCGGCGTGACGCGGGCGTCCGAGCGGGGGCGTGGGGGCTGGCGCGCAGTCGCCGCAACGGCGTGCGCGTGGGCGGCGCTGGGCGGGGTTGCGCTCAGCGGCGCCCGTGCGTCGGCGGGCGTCACGGCCCCGCCACGGCCTGACGAGGGCCTCGAAGCTCGCGTCGTCTCGCGGATCGGGCAGGCGCTGCCGCTGGACATCGCGGTGCGCGACGAGTCGGGCCGGGCGACAACGCTCGGGAGCGTCTTTGCCCAGGGCAAGCCGGTGGTGCTGGTGATGGCCTACATGCGGTGCCCGCTGCTGTGCCCGCTGCTGCTCTCGACCGTGCGCGAGCGCCTCAACCAGGTGACGGACCTGTGGGTCGGGCGCGACTACAGCGTGGTGGTGGTGTCGTTCGATCCGACCGACACGCCGGACATGGCCGAGCGCACCCGGCAGGGGCACGTGGCGGGGTACGTGCACAACACCGGGGACCCCGGGCAGGTCAGGGCGCACTGGCGGGTGCTGCTGACCGAATCGGCCGAGGCCCGGCGGCTGGCCGACGCGCTGGGCTTTGCGTACCGCTATCTGCCCGAGAGCGGCGAGTTCGCTCACCCGACGGTGTGGTACGTGCTCACGCCCGACGGGCGGGTCTCGGCGGACATCCGCAGGCTGGACACGTCGGCGTCGACGCTGCGGCTGATGCTCGTCGAGGCGTCGCAGGGCCGGCTGGGCTCGCTGATCGACGGGTTCATGCTCTGGTGCTTCACGCTGGATCAGCACAAGGGCGCCTATGTGGTCGAGGCGTTCCGGGCCATGCAGGTCGGGGGCGTGCTGTCGCTGGTGGCGGTGGGGGGCTTGCTCGGGCGGATGGCCCTGGTCGAGCGTCGGCGTCGGCGGGCCCTGGCCGCGGCTGTGGCCGCGGGGGGCGCTGAGGGTGTGTTGGGTGAGCTTGGTGTGGGGGGGGTGGGGGGCGTGGGTGTGGTGGAGGGTGTGGGGGTCGCGGGTTGGCCCGCGGCAGGCCGGGCAACGCACGGACGGAGGGCAGCGCGATGATGACGGGCATCCTGGCGGCAACGCAGCCTGCAACGACGGCCCTGGGCACGGGCCGGTCGCTCCTGCACCGCCTGTTCTTCTTCGAGGGCAACTCGGACCTGGCCCCCGCGGTGGACTGGCTGTTCATGTTCATCCTGTGGGTGTGCATCGTCTCGTTCGTGGTGCTGATGGTGCCGATGGGGTACTGGGTGTGGCGCTACCGGCGTCGGCCCGGCGTGCCGGCCCAGCGGACGCCCAACCACAACACGGCCATCGAGGTGGCCATGGTGGTGATCCCGCTGATCGTGGTGGTGTTCATCTTTTTCTGGGGGTTCCAGGGGTACCTCAACTCGGTGGTGGCCAAGGGCCGGGCCGAGGTGATCAACATCGAGGGGTACAAGTGGGCCTGGGACGCCACCTACGCCAACGGCGCCAAGCCGGGCGACCGGGTGTACCTCAACTACGAGCCGCTCGAGGGCGACCCCAGCCTGCCCGAGTCGGGCCCGTGGAAGCTCAGCCGGGGCAACTACGCCATGCCCGTCATCGCCGTGCCCGAGGCCACGCCGGTGCAGTTCGTGATGACCTCGCGCGACGTGATCCACTCGTTCTACATCCCCGACGCGCGCATCAAGATGGACGTGTTCCCCAACCGCTACACGTCGCTGACGTTCACGCCGGTGACCTCCAAGGGCCCGGACCAGGCCGGCCGGGTCCAGCCGGGCGCCGACCCCTCCGACCCGTACCCCGGCCGGGACCACTACATCTTCTGCGCCGAGTACTGCGGCGATAACCACTCGGAGATGCTGGCGGTGCTGCGCGTCATGAGCGACAGCGACTACAGCGCCACGCTGGCCCGCTGGGCCGACGTGGAGAAGGACCTGAGCCTGGCCGAGCTGGGGGCGTACGTGCACCAGTTCTCCGGGTGCGCCCAGTGCCACACCGTGGACGGCAGTCGCGGCACCGGGCCCTCCTGGGCGCCCGTCAAGGACGCGGCCGACGGCGGCGGCGTGGGGTGGGGCAGCGTCGCCCCGCTGGCCGACGGCGGCGAGGCGCTCATCGACGAGAACTACGTCCGCCAATCCGTCCGATACCCGGGCGCGCAGATCCACCGCGGCTACGCCAACCAGATGCCCGTCTACGGCCCCGACAAGCTCTCCGACCGCCAGCTGCTCGGGGTCATCGCGTACATGCGCGAGCTGGCGGGCAAGGCCACGCCCGAGGACCGGGCCAAGCCCCAGACGCCGCAATAAAGTCCGACCCCGGCAAGATCGCAACCCGCCGACCCGCACCCAACGCCCACCGAGCCCGCCACCGCTGACGCGGAGTGACCCATGGCCAGCATCCCACGCCCTACCGACGAACCCCACGCACACCCTCACGATCACGATCACGCCCACGACGGGCCCTACCTGGCCACCAAAGGCGGCATCGTCGCCACCGTCATCGATTGGGCCACCACGGTCGATCACAAGAAGATCGGCGTGATGTACCTCTTTGCGGTGCTGTTCATGTTCTTCCTGGGCGGCCTGGCGGCCCTGGCGGTGCGTGTGGAGCTCTTCGAGCCCACGCGGACCCTGGAGGTCTACAACGCCGCCACGGGCCAGAGCACCACGTCGGTGGCCGGGCAGGTCTTCGCCCAGTCAGCGACGGACGTGGCCGCGGGCAACCAGGTGTACAACCGGGTCTTCACGCTCCACGGCCTGATCATGGTCTTCCTGGTGATCGTGCCGATGGTCCCGGCGTCGCTGGGCAACTTCCTGCTGCCGCTGATGCTCGGGGCCAAGGACGTGGCCTTCCCGCGCCTCAACCTGCTCTCGTGGTACATCTACGTGGTGGGCTCGATGTTCGCGCTGGTCTCGGCCCTGGCCGGGGGCGTCGACACCGGCTGGACCTTCTACACGCCCTACAGCACCACCACCGAGCCGGGGCACTGGAAGGTGGTCTCGATGGTCGCTGCGGCGTTCATCCTGGGCTTCTCGTCGATCCTGACCGGGCTCAACTTCGTCGTGACCGTCCACAAGCTGCGCGCCCCGGGCCAGGGGTGGTTCGACATGCCCCTGTTCGTGTGGGGCATGTACGGCACGGCGATCATCCAGGTCCTGGCCACCCCCGTCATCGGGATCACGCTGCTGCTGCTCATCCTCGAGCGGCTCTTCCTGATCGGTATCTTCGACCCGCGCCTCAGCGGCGACCCGGTGCTCTTCCAGCACTTCTTCTGGTTCTACAGCCACCCGGTGGTGTACGTGATGATCCTGCCCGGCATGGCGATCATCAGCGAGGTGATCGCGATCTACTCGCGCAAGAAGGTCTTCGGCTACCGAGCGGTGGCGTTCAGCTCGCTGGCCATCGCGGCGATCTCGTTCATCGTCTGGGGCCACCACCTGTTCACGTCCGAGGGGGAGGTCGCCGCGACGGTCTTTAGCGCCCTGACGTTCCTGGTGGCCCTGCCCTCGGCGGTGAAGGTCTTCAACTGGATCGGCACGCTGTACAAGGGCTCGATCGAGCTGACCACCGGCATGTGGTACGCGCTGGGGTTCTTGTTCCTGTTCTCCATCGGCGGGCTGACGGGGCTCTTCCTGGGCGCGCTGTCGGTGGACCTGCACCTGCACGACACGTACTTCGTCGTGGCCCACTTCCACTACGTGATGATGGGCGGGACGGTCATCGCCTTCATGGCCGGGCTGCACATGTGGTGGCCCAAGATGTTCGGGCGCATGTACAACGAGTCGCTGGGCAAGCTCGGGTTCTGGCTGGTCTTTGTCGGCTTCAACCTGACGTTCTTCCCGCAGTTCATCATGGGCGTGCAGGGGATGCCGCGGCGGTACGCCTCGTACCAGGACGAGTACCTGATCTATCACCAGCTCTCGACGGTCGGCGCCTTTACGCTCCTGGCCGGGTTCCTGGTGCACCTGGTGAACTTCGCCCAATCGCTCCTCTACGGCCGCAAGGCCCCGCCCAACCCCTGGGGCGGCCTGACGCTGGAGTGGACCGACGCCGACTCGCCCCCGACGACCCACAACTTCGCCCAGGAGCCCGTGATCACCCACGGCCCGTACGACTTCGACGACGTGTACCCGCCGCAGGCCAAGCCGGGCGAGTTCACGCTCCCGCCGCCGCTGCCGGGCCGGCGCGTGGTCACGGTGGCCACGCCCCACGCGCGCAGCGAGTAACCCCACAACCCCCCCCACCCCCCTCGCACGCCCTCCCCGCACACCCCCTCCACGCCCCGGACCAGGAGCCCGCCCGTGTCCACACTCAGCATGGATCAGCCCGGCCAGGCCGACGGCGCCCCGGCCCCGCCGATCCACGAGACGGCCACCCACGCCCACCACTTCCGCGATCGCGACCACGAGTTCGACGCGGCCAAGATGGGCGTGTGGCTCTTCCTGGCCACGGAGGTCCTGCTCTTTAGCGGCCTGTTCATGTACTACGCGGCGATGCGCTACCTGCACCCGGAGGCCTTCCGGCACGGCTCGTCGCTCTTGGACTGGCGCTGGGGCCTGATCAACACCGCGGTGCTGCTCATGTCATCCTTCACCGCCGCCGCCGCGGTGCGCGACGCCCAGCTGGGCCGCCAGGGGTGGCTCAAGCTGAACCTGCTGCTGACCTGCCTGGCCGGCCTGGCGTTCCTGGTGATCAAGTTCGTCTTCGAGTACTACCCCAAGTGGCTGGCCGGCGAGCTGCCCGGCAAGTACTACACCTACCCCAACTGGGAGGACCCCAACGAGGTGCACTGGTGGGGCCTCTACTGGGCCGCCACCGGCGTGCACGCCACGCACGTGCTCATCGGCATCGGGCTCTACGCCTGGATGTTCGTCCGCGCGTTCCTGGGCTACTACGGCCCCAAGCGCTACATGATGGTCGAGGGCACGGCCCTGTACTGGCACATCGTCGACATCGTCTGGATCTTCCTCTTCCCGATGCTGTACCTGATCCACTGACACCCCCTCTGCGCTCCGCACTCACTCTCCGCCCCCGCCCCCCGCAGCACCACGCACCGATCCCCCGCGCCGCGGCCGGTCCCGCCGGCCGCACACCCGGAGCCTCACGATGGCCCACCACGCACACCCGCCGCACGGTCACGCCGGCCACGGCATCGAGTCCCCCGGCGCAGCCGAGGCCCACTCGCACGCGCACACCGTGGTCCCCATGCGCGTGCTGGTGCTGGTCCTGATGGCGCTGCTGGGCTTCACGTTCCTGACGGTCCTGGCGGCCAGCATCGAGCAGTGGGTCTCAGCGACCTTCGACGTGGTGATCCCGCAGTGGGTCAACGTCGCTGTGGCCCTCTCGATCGCGGTGGTCAAGAGCCTGCTGGTGGCCGCGTTCTTCATGGCCCTGCGCTACGACAACCCCACCAACGCGCTGGTGGCCTTCTTCACCGTCATCACCCTGGCCTTCTTCCTGGGCTTTACGATGATCGACCTGGGCAACCGCGACGCGGTCTACGCCAAGAAGGCCCAGTACATCGCCGACGGCGGGACGGGCTACCACGCCGCCGGCACCACCCAGGCGCAGCGGGCCCGCGAGATCGCCTCGCAGGAGTCCATCGACCTGATCGCGCGCGACCAGCCCCTGCCCAAGCACCTGGCCAAGTTCTGCGTCCTGGAGATCGAGCGATTCCACGCCCAGGCCAAGGAGCTGCCCGAGTACCTCAGGACCTTCCAGGCCCGCAGGGAGCACCTGGGCAAGAACTACCACGACGACGGCCACGGCGCTCACGGCGGCCACGGCGCCTTGGCCAGGCCCGACCACGCCACGCCCAACGCGGCCGTGATCCGCTCCGGCCTGACTCTCCCCGAGCTGGGCGGCAAGGGCCACAGCGATGAGCACCACGCCCCAGCCGATCATCACAACCCCGCCGATCACCACACCCCCGCCCCCGGCGGCGACACCCCCGCCCAGCCCGCCGATTGAGCCGCGGCCGAGGCGGTCGAACACACAAAGGTGGACCCCGTGCCCTCACCCAAGACCATCGGCCTGCTGATCGCCGCGGTGTGCTCGGCGGTGGCCCTCGGCTCGGGCTACGCCATGGCGCGCCGGGTCGGCAACTACAACCTCCGCAACCCGCCGCAGCTCTTTGATTGCCGCCAGATCGAGGACCGCGACTTCACCTTCGCCGGCCGCCCGGTCAGGCTCGAGGACGCCGCCGACGAGCACGGCCGCAGCGCGGTCCGCCTGACCTACGGCGACCGCTCGGTCACCTTCGCGGTGCACCCGCCGGTGATCAAGAACTTCGGTGACCTGGGCCCCTACGCCGACTGGCTGGCCGTGGTGGAGCTCTCGCCGCTGGAGCTGGGCAGGATCGTCACCGACGAGCACGGCGTGGCCCCGCGGCGGCTGGCGGTGATCAACCGCAACACCGCCGGCTTCGACCCCGACACCTGGGGCTCGGTCCGCGTCAAGGACTGGCTCTTTGACATCTACGAGCTGACGCCCGCGGGGGACATCGACAGGTCCACGCACCAGTTCCAGACCAGGAACCGCGTCAGCGGCGCGATGGAGACCCCCGCCGAGGTCGAGGCCCGCCGGGAGCTGGAGAAGGCCGGCCGCGCGCCGCCACCGCCCGACCAGGCCATCACCGACGTGCGGCCGATCGCCGAGCGGTCGTGGCAGTGGCAGGCGGCGCTGTTCGCTGTGCCGCGCGGGCAGGTGTCGCGCTACCGCTTCCGCACCGACGCTGTGGCGGGCAACCTCACCACCGAGGGCATGGGCTGGACGCTCCCGCTCACCGGCTTCTCGATGATGGGAGCGCTGGTCGGCATGGGCGTGTTCCTCTCGGGCTTTGTGGCCCGGCGGACTGTCTGAGCGGGTCGGCTGAAGCGCGACATCGCGGTGCAACGCCGCTGAGGCGCTGACGCGATCGCACAGGCCGGACCACTCGATCGTGCGCTGGCGCAGGCGATCGCGAGCTGGCTCAGGCGGGCCCGATCACTTGAAGACGTCGGGGTTTGGCGGCGTCGGGGCCTGCCGGCGCTCGGGCAGTGGGGCCGGGGCCGGTGCCGAGTCGAGCGTGGAGCGGACCAGGTACACCTCGACGCGGCGGTTGGCGGGGGTGTTGCCGGTGCCGGAGTTGGCCACCGCGGGGCGGCTCTCGCCCCAGCCGGCGATCTCGACCTTGTTGGGGCTCAGGCCGCCGGAGACGAGCGCGCCGTGGACGGAGATGGCCCTGAAGGCGGAGAGCTCGAGGTTGTTCTTGAACGGGCGCCCGGCCACGGCGCGGACGCGCTGGGCGTCGGTGTGCCCGACGACGCGCACGTCGTACTGCTGGGCCGAGGGGGTCTGGCGGAGGATCCGCGCCAGCTCGCCGACGGTCTGCTGGCCCTGGGCCGTCAGCTCGTAGGAGCCGGAGGCGAAGGTGACGTCGCTGGTGAAGCGGAGCAGGCCGCGGGCCGGGTCGTAGCTGAGCACGTTGGGGAAGCGCTCGGCCAGCTCGGCCAGCGCGCTGTCGGTGGCGGCGTCGAGCGGCCCGACCCCGATGCCGGCCAGGCGGGAGTCCAGGTCGCGCAGGGCGCGGTCGCGGGCTTCGAGCTCGGCCTGGAGCTGGGCGATGAGGCGCTGGGCCTCGTCCTGGGTCAGCTCGCCGCGGTTGGCCCGGGAGCGCAGCTCCTCGATGGCGCGCTCGGCGCGGGCCTTCTCCTCGCGCAGGGCCTGGTTCTCAGCCGTCAGCGCGCTGATGGCGTCGCGCTGCTTGTCGTACTCCGACTGGTTGACGCAGCCGCCCAGGCCGGCCCCGGCCATCAGCAGGGCCGGCAGCGCCAGGGTGCGGATGCGGGCGATACGGTCCAGCGTGTGCATGCTCTGCTCCGGCAGGAGTTGGGTGGTGCCGACGGTGCGGGGCTCGGTCCGGCCCGGCGCGCAACGATACGCCCGGCGGATCTGTCCGCGTGCGTGACGGATCGGTCCGGAGCTCATCAAGCCGTGAATAAAGACCCGACGGCATCGATCGCGGCGGACATCCGACAGGCCCTGGGCGACGGCCCTTTGGGCCCCGATGGCCGTGCCACGCTGCTGATCAGCGCCGCCGGCGTGGCCGACGACCGCGGCGTGCTGGCGGCGCCGGGGGCGGTGCTGGTCGGGCTCGGGCGGGTGCGGCCCGAGCCCGTGGCGCCCGAGGTGCCGGCGGTCCGGGCCGGCTCGGTCCGGGTGCTCGCGGTGGGGAGCCCCAGCGACGTGGCAGGGCACCCCGGGGCGCGGGGCGCGGCGCGGGCGGACGCGCCGGGGGCGGTGCTGGTCCCCGGGCTGGTCAACGCGCACACGCACCTGGACCTGACCCACATCGGCCCCAGGCCCGCGCAGGGCGGCTTCATCGGCTTTGCGCGCGCGGTCATCGCGGGGCGCCACCGCGCAGCGGCGGCGATCGAGGCGTCGGCCCGGCGGGGCGCGGTCGCGTCGCTGCGGGGCGGCGTCGTGGCCGTCGGGGACATCGCTGGCGCAGCGGTTGACGGCGGCGATCCCTCCGCGGGGTGGCGCGCGGTGCGAGCGGCGCTGGCGGGCCTGCTCTCGGGCGTGTGCGCCGCCGAGGTGATCGACCTGCGCGGGGCCGGGGTGCCGGCGGGTGTGGCCCAGGGCGGGCCGTGGTGGGACGCCGCGGCGGAGCCCACGAGCGGTCGGCCGCGCTTGCGCTGCGGCGTGAGCCCGCACGCCCCGTACACCGTGCCGCTGGAGACGTACCGGGCCATGCGCCCGCTGGCCGCTGCGGGCGCGCCGATCGTCACGCACTTGGCCGAGACGCCCGAGGAGCGGCGGCTGCTGACGCGCGGCGACGGCCCGCTGGCGGGCTTCTTCGAGGCTGCCGGGCTGTGGGACAGCGCGATGGCGGCGCGTTTTTCAGCAGCGGGCGTAGCGGGCGTAGCGGGCGCGGGGGGTGCGGGGGGTGGGGGGGGGCAGGGGGCGTGGAGCGGCGGAGGGCCGCGGTCGCCGGTGGCGCACCTGGCCCGGGCCCTGGACGCGTGGTCGCCCAAAGAACGAAGCAGGGTGACCCTCGTGCACCTCAACGACCTGGACGACCAGGACGCCGACTGGGTCGCGCAGTCCGGGTGCGCGGTGGTGTACTGCCCGCGGTCGTCGGCGTACTTCGATGCGCCGCAACACTTTGGGGCCCACCGGTACCGCCAGCTGCGCGCGCGCGGCGTGCCGGTGGCCCTGGGCACGGACTCGGTCATGAACCTGCCCCCGAGCCGGGACGGCGTTGAGACGATCAGCGTGCTCGACGAGGCCCGGGCGCTGGTCCAGCGAGACGGCCTTGGGCCGGACATCGCGCTGGGGCTGATCACCACCCAGGGTGCGCGGGTGCTGGGGCAGCCCGAGGAGGGGTTTCGCATCCAGAGCGGGGGGTGGCTGGCGGGGCTTGTGGCTGTGGGCGTGCCGGGGATCCGATCTGGTACAGCTCGGTCAACGGTTCTCGACGCGGTCTTTGGCGAGGATGGCCCGGTGGAGCTGTTGCTGGTGGCGGATCTGGCGAGCGCAGGCGGGTAAGAGATGCGGAAAACCAGAGTAATTTCCCAGTAGACAGGAAAACGGAACTCTGGGCATATTGTTCTGTGCTACGGCGCGCTGTGCGTAGGGGGCGTGAACAGGCCGGGCGGCGGCGGGCGGCGACCGGGCGGGAACTGGGAGTGAGCGGTCGAGGGTGGAAGGCGGCGAGCGGGGGGGTGGGGGGGTGGGGGTGGGGGTGGGGGCATGGAGGCGCGGGCTTGAGCGCGAAGTGGCGGCGGATCCAGGCGTGGGACCGGGCGCACCTGACCGGGTGGCTTGCGCCGCTGCGCTGGGTCCTGCACGGGCTGTCGACCATCAAGCTCGCTGTTGGGCTGCTGGTCTTTGTGGCCTTGTACGGCACGGTGGCCAGCGTGCCGATCGGGATGCTGGCGTTGGTGCCGACGGTGCTGCTTTACGGCGTGAGCCTGGTGGTGGTGGCGGGCGCGGTCGGCGTGCTGCCGACCCTGTGGGCGGCTGGGGCGTTGCGGCGTGCGGGTGCGCGGCGTGGGGCTCGGCAGGGGGTCGTGGCCGTGATGTTCGTGGCCCTGAGCGGCGTGGGCGTGTGGGCGTGGCTGGCCGGGGTGTGGCCCGCGCTGCGGTACGACCAGGCGAGCGGCCGCGGCGTGCGGCTGCTGGCGGGCGTGGTCGGGGAGTACGCGTCCGAGACGGTGCGGCGGCTGCCGGCGCTTGAGATGAGCGAGCTGGAGTTCTACTCGTGGTGGCCGCTGCGGTGGGCGCTGCTGCTGTTCGTGCTCAACCTGATCGTGGCGACGGTCCGGCGGATCGACTTGACGCTGCCCAAGCTGGGCGTGCTGATGGTGCACAGCGGGATCGTGCTCATCGGGCTCGGGAGCGTGTACTACGGGGCGGCCAAGCGCGAGGGGACGATGCTGCTCTTGGCCGGGTCGGCCCGCGCGGGGGGCGGCGTTGCGCCCGGGCGGTTCGAGACGGGCTTCTACGACAACCAGCTGGCGGTGCTGCGTGTGAGCCAGGGCCGGGGGTGGGAGCAGCGGCCGATCGAGGGCCTGCCCAGGTACAACGCGTACGGGCTGGGGCAGGGGCCGCGCGGGATCGTGCCGGTGCCGGCTGTGGAGGGCCGCGACGGGGACGGGGGGCGATCCCTGTCGATCGAGCCGCGGCGGGCGAGCGAAGGGCGCGGGCTTGTCGACGCCGACGTGGCGCTGCGTGTCGTGGGGTACGCGCCCTACGCGGTGCCCGAGCCGGTCTGGGCCGAGGCGGGCCAGGTCGGGGTGGCCGGCGGCGAGCCGGCGCGCGTGCTGGAGATGCTCGTGTACGGCGTGGAGCGCGGCGCTCGGGTGGGCGAGCCCGGGGTCAGCTCGGTGGTGCTGGCCCCGGGCAGGCCGGCTGAGCGGGTGCTGACGATCGGCCAGGACGACCTGAGCGTGGAGTACACCGAGGGGATGAGCGACGAGCGCTGGGAGCTGCTGCGGACGGCGATCCCCGGCGGCGGGCTGCACGGGCTGGTCGTCGAGATCCCTGATCAGGTGGGCGTGGGGGGCGGCCCGGTGCGCAGCGTGCACGCGGTCGAGGCGGGCACGCGGCTGAGGGTGGGGGACCCGGCGTGGGAGCTGGAGGTGGTGTCGCTCCACGCCAGGCCGCCGCTGCCGATCGTGACCGAGGGGTACCGCGACGCGCCCAGCGCCGTGGCGGTGGTGCGCGTGACCCCGCCGGCGGGAGCCCGGGTCGCCGGTGGGCCGGCGGGGCGGTTCGACCGGTGGGTGTACGACCGCGTGCCGGAGGTGAACCAGGAGATCCTCGACGGGGCCGGGCCCGACGGGCGGGCGCTGCGGCGCGACCCGATCGACGGGATCCGCGTCTGGTACATCGACGGGGCGCGGGTGCAGGTGCGGCTGGATCGCGCAGCGGACGGGTCGGTGCGCGGTCTGGTTCGGCTGCCCCGGCAGGCCCCGCGGCAGGTCGAGGCACTGGGCCAGGGCGGGGTGATCGGCGTGGGCCCGCCGCTGGACGTGCGGCTGGGTCGGCGGGTGGAGCGGGCTGCGCAGGGGACCGTGGCGCGGGTTGTGCCCAGCCCGTCGCGCGAGCCCGACGCGGTGGGCAACCACCGCCGGGCGATGATCGCCGTGCGCGTGTCGGTGACCGACCCGGGGACGGGCGCCGAGGGATGGAACACGGTTGTGTGGGTGCCGTTTGCCGAGTACTTCGAGCTGAGCCCCGGCGAGGCGGTGGGCGTGGCCCTGCCCGACGGGCGGCGCGTGGAGCTCGGGTTCGGGCGGCTCAGGCACGAGCTGCCCGGGCTGGCGGTGCAGCTGACGGGCTTTACGATGACGCCGTACCCGCACAGCACCGTGCCGCGGGACTTCCGGTCCGAGCTGCGTCTGCTGGTGGGCCCCGGGGCCTGGCGGGTTGCGCGCGAGCACGACGTGGCGGGGGAGCTGGCCATCGAGCGTGCCCTGCGGTCGGCGGCGGGCGTGGTGGACGCGGGGCCCGCCGGCGCCGGATCGGCCGGCGTAGATCAGGTGGCGGTGCTGGCGCGGGCGACGTCGCTCAACGAGCCGCTGCTCCAGGGCCCTCACGTGTGGTCGGGGGCGCGGGGCGCGCTGGGCAACGCGCTGGGCTGGCTCGGGGCGTACCTGGGGCCGCAGCGGTACAAGTTCAGCCAGAACGGCTGGGACGCGCAGGGGTGGCGTCAGAGCGAGGAGGCGGCGCGGCGCGGCGAGTTGCCCGGGCCGGTGGCTCGGTTCACCATCTTAGGTGTTGGCAACAACCCCGGCGTCCAGGCCGTCGCCGTCGGGGCGGTCCTGATGGGCGTGGGGATCCCGTGGGCGTTTTATGTCAAGCCGTGGCTGGCGCGTCGGGCCAAGCGGCGTGTGCAGCGGGCCCTGGCCGACGGGTCGTGGGCCGGCCGAGCCCGCGCGGCGGGGGGCGGGGGCGCGGCGGGCCGGGCTATCGGGAGGGAGGCGGCAGGATGAGCGTTCAAAGATCACATGAGCGTGTGTGGGTGCGGGTCGGGCTGGTCGGGCGCTTGGCGGTGGCGCTGTGGGCGCTGGCGATCGGGGTCGGCGCCGCGCGCGGGCAGGGCCCCGAGGGCAACGCCCACCCGCAGAGCGCGATCGTCGGCGAGGCGGGCGGCGGCAACCCCTTCGGCGAGCCGTCGGCGCAGCCGCGGGCGACGACGGCCCAGAAGCTGGCCTTTGCGCGCGCCCTTGACCTGCGCCCGCTGGCGGGCGCCGCGGTCTACCACAACGGGCGGGTCAAGGTCGTCGACACGCTGGCGCGCGAGGCGGTGAGCGCCATGACCGGGCGCGGGCGATTCACGGAGATCCTCAGCGTCGATGGCCAGGGGCCCGCGCAGGTGTCGTTCGACCCGGTGTTCACGCTCCTGGACGTGATGATCGACCCGGCGTACTACGCGGACAGGCCGCTGATCGGGATCAACTACCTGCCGCTGCGCCAGCGCGTGCTGGAGGTGGCCCTGGCCGACCGGCCCGAGCAGATCGAACGCTGGAAGCGCACCGGCCGGGTGAGCCCGCGGATGATCCAGTCGCACCTGGGCGGGATCCTGGAGCGGTACCCGAGCGACGGCTCGACGGGCGCGGCGGTGGAGCAGGTCCAGACGGCGATGTCGCTGTACCTAAACGGGTGGGGCAACCTGATGATGGTGCCGCCGGCCGAGCCCGACGGGCGCTGGGAGCCCCTGGCGGCGCTGCCCGGGGCCGGCGCCGGGGCGCTGGCGCAGCTGGCCGCGGGCTGGCGGGAGCTGGACGCGTTGCGCGTCAACGCCGCGGCGGCGTCGCTTGCTGGGGCGCTCGGGTCGGCGCAGCCGGGGGTGTACCCCGGGGCGCGCCGGAGCCTGGAGATTCTGTACAACCGCTCGGCCCCATTCGAGTGGGGCGCGTGGCTGTACGCGTTGTCGCTGGTGGCGCTCTTGGTGGCGATGGGGACCGCCCGCCGGTGGCTGATGTTCGCGGGGCTGACGGCGCTGGGCGCCGGGCTGACGGTGCACGCGGCGGGGTTTGCGGCGCGCTGCGTGATCGCTGAGCGGTACAGCATCCAGAACCAGTTCGAGAGCATGACGGGGGTGAGCCTCTTTGCGGCCTTGCTGGCGGTGGTGCTGACGGCGGCGCGTCGGCAGGCGATCTTCGCGGCGGCCGCGGCCGGCGTCGGGTTCCTGGTGCTCCTGACGGCGACGCAGGCGGGCATCCCGGGTCAGACGATCGCGCGGGAGGCGGCGATCCTCAACACGTCGGTGCTGCTCAAGTACCACGTGACGACGGTGCTGCTCTCGTACGGGCTGATCGCGCTGGGCATGATCGTGAGCGTGTTCTACCTGGGCGCGTACTACCTGCGCGGGGGCGTGGCGGCGCTGGCTGGGGCGGGGCTTGGCGACACGGCGGGCGACCCGGAGGGCTTTGTCCCCGAGCGATCGGCCGGCCTGGCGCGGGTGCTCCACGACCTGGACAAGGCCCAGCTTACGGTGCTCCAGCTGGCGTTCTGGACGCTGGGCTCGGGGATCATGCTCGGGGCGTGGTGGGCGGACCATGCGTGGGGGCGGTGGTGGGGCTTTGACCCGAAGGAGACCTGGGCGCTGATCACGTGGATCGTGTACCTGATCGTGGTGCACCTGCGCGTGGCCACGACGGCGCGGCGCGGGGTCGTCACGGCGTGGCTGAGCGTGGCCGGGTTCGTGGTGATGGTGTGGACGTACTTCGGCGTGAACCTGCTCCTGTCGGGGCTGCACGCCTACGCGTGAGCGCCCGGCGAAGGGGCACCGATCGGCTCGGGCGTGGGTTTTACGCGCGCCCCTCGCAGGAGCTGGCGCGCCGGCTGCTCGGGTGCGTGATCACGCGGGCGGTGCCGGGCGATGGCGGGGATGGCCTGGTGCGGGCGGTGATCGTCGAGACCGAGGCGTACTGCGGCCCGGCCGATCAGGGCAGCCACGCGCGCAACGGGCTCAGGACGGCGCGCAACGAGGCGATGTACGGCCCGGCGGGGTTGCTGTACGTGTACTTCACCTACGGCATGCACCACTGCGCCAACGTGGTGTGCGCAGCTGAGGGCGTGCCGGAGGCGGTGCTGCTGCGGGCCGCGTCGGTGGTCCGGGGCGCTGAGCTTGTCCGGCGGGAGCGCCGGCTGGGGGGGCTGGCCGAGCTGCGCCACGACCGCGACCTGCTGCGCGGGCCGGGGCGGCTGTGCGCGGGGCTGGGGATCTCGCGGCGTGACAACGGCCAGGACCTGGCAACGTCGGCGCGGGTGTGGATCGAGGGCCGCGCGTCGGCGAGCGAGGCCAGCGGCAACGGGGCAGACGCGCCGGTTGCCCCGAGCGACGCACGGCCGGGGCGTGTCCTGTGCGGGCCGAGGATCGGCCTGAGCGCGCGGGCCGGCGCGTGGGCCGATCGGGCGCTGCGGTTCTGGATCGCTGACCACCCGGCGGTGAGCGGGCCCAGCGGGCGCAACGTGGGGTGATCTGCCGACATCTGAGCCCGCCCGCGGGGCGTGGGGATGAATCGCCGGTCGGCGGTGGTATAGTTTGATGCTTCGAACCCGGCGGCAGAGCGCAGCCGGTGCGTGCAGGAGGCGGACGGTGAGCACCGCGAAGAGCCCCGACTGGGCGTCGATCAGAGAGCGTGCCAAGCGATTCCCGCCCGCGGCGTTCCAGTTCGTGCGCGAGGGCCTGCACCAGGCCGTGCGCGCGGTGCACGGCGAGCACGGCCGCGGCTCGGCCGAGGGCGGCGGGCGCTCGCGGCACATCACGGGGCAGCAGCTGAGCATGGCGCTGCGGAGCTACGCGATCGAGCTCTACGGCCCGCTGGCGCTGACGGTGCTGCGCCGGTGGGGCGTGCGGCGGACCGAGGACTTCGGCGTGCTGGTCTACGCGATGATCGAGCGCGGGGAGATGCGGGCGAGCCCGCAGGACAGCCTCGAGGACTTCCGCGACGTGTACGACCTCGATGAGGCCCTGGCGCCCGAGGCCGTCCGCGGCGAGTTCTGATCCGGTCGCGGCGCGTGCGGGCTAATCTGCTGGCATGCCGACCCCTGGTGAACCGCACGGTCCTGGCGAGCGCGAGCCTCTGGGCGGGGGGCCGCTGGCGGGCGCGTCGGGGCCGCGTGATGCGGCTCAGGCTTCTGTGGGGGCAACGGCCGCGGCCGGGCCCGATCAGGGCGCCCAGGGGCGGCGGCCCAGCGACGATGAGCACTGGACGCGGCTGCACCTGTGGCAGCTCCAGCCCGTGCGCGACCTGCTGGTGCTGGCCGCGGTGGTGGGGCTGATCTACGTCGGGTGGCTGATCAGCTCGGTGACGGTGCCGCTGCTGCTGGCGATCCTGCTGGCGTACCTGTTCGAGCCGGTGGTCCGGCGCTCGACGCGCGTCGGGGGCGGGCGCGTGGTGAGCCGGGCTGGGGCGGCGACGGCGATCATCGTGGGGATCGTGGTGCTGATCGTGGTTCCGGTGACGCTGGCCGGCGCGTACGCGACGGTGCAGACCGCGGCCTTTGCGCGGGTGCAGGCGGGCAACGTGGTGCGCGTGTGGGACACGGTGCAGGCCGGCGACTCGGCTGAGCGGATCGATCGGATGCAGCCCGGGCCGTGGAAGGAGCTGGCCCAGTGGCTGGCGCGGGCGCGGTCCGCCCCGAAGGGGACCGCGGGGCCCTCGGGCCCGGTCGCGCCCGAGGGGCGCCAGACAGAGCCGGGCCCTGAGGCGCCCGGGGGAGCTGGCGGGCCCGAGCCAGCGGCGCCCGCGGGGAGTCAGGGCGGGGCGCCAGTAGCTGGCGGTGATGGGGATGGCGGCGGTGGAGGGGGCGGGGGCGGTGGGGATGGCGGCGGTGGTGGTGGCAACGCTGCTGAGCCCGGCGCTGCGCTCGGGCCCGCAACTGATGAGGCCCCGCGCAGCGGCGCAGCGGCGCACGCGGAGGAAGCGGTCGCCGACCCGATCGCGATGATGGCCCGGGACCTGATCAGCCGGCTGCGCGTGTGGATCGAGCGCAACCCGTCGCTGGTGGGCCAGCAGGCGCTCCAGACGGGCAGCACGGTCTGGGGGTGGGCGGCGAGCGTGCTCGGCTCGCTCTTCACCGCTGGGACCACGCTCTTCCTGACGCTGTTCTTTTTCTTCTTCATCAGCACCGGCTGGAGCCGGGTGACGGAGTTCCTCTGGAGCCTTGTGCCGGAGGATCAGCGCGGCGAGGCGTGGCGTCTGGCGGCCCAGATGGACGCGGCCATCGCCGGGTTCGTGCGCGGTCGGCTGACGATCTGCCTGATCTTGATGGTGGTGGTGATCGTGGGGTACTGGTCGATCGGCGTGCCGCTGGCGCTGCCCTTGGGGGCGCTGGTGGGGGCCCTGAGCCTGATCCCGTACGCCTCCAACGTGGGCATCCCCGCGGCGATGCTGCTGATGTGGTTCAACACGGGGCCGGGGGGCGAGGGGGCGTCGATCTGGTGGATCGTGATCGCGCCGCTGGTCGTCCACGGCGTGCTCCAGCTGGTGGACGACTACGTGCTCACGCCGCAGATCCAGGGCAAGAGCACCGGCCTGGACACGCCGACGGTGCTCTTTGCCTCGATCGCTGGGGGTGTGCTGGGCGGGTTCTACGGCCTGCTGATCGCCATCCCCATCGGGGCGTGCGTGCGGATCGCGGTGCTGGAGGTGGTGCTGCCCAGGGTGCGACAGTGGGTGCGCGGGCAGGCCAGCGACCCGCTACCGATCGGCAACAAGCACACGCCCCGGCAGGGTCAATAGGGGCCGGCGCCCACCAAACGGCGCGGGGCCGATCGGGCGCCTCAGTCGAAGCGGAAGACGCCCTTGCGGTAGCCGTAGATATAGGCCACGACGGTCGTGAGGATGAAGAAGAGGATCCGGCCCAGCCAGACCGTCGCGTCGCTCAGCGACGGGTCGAGGTTGCGGAACGTTACGGCCCAGGGGTAGAGGAAGATGATCTCGATGTCAAAGACCAGGAAGACCATGGCGATGAGGTAGAAGCGGACGTTGAAGCGCTTGCGGGCGGTGCCGACGGGGTTCATGCCCGACTCGTAGGTCATGGCCTTGATGTCGCCCTGCCGGCTGGGCCCGAGCAGGGCGGAGGCGATGAGGTTCGTGGCGGCAAAGCCGACGACGATCGTGATCAGCAGGAGCACCGGCAGGTACGAGGCGACGTCGGTGGCTGCGAGGGTTGGCGGTATGCTGAGCATGCGTGGCCGATGATAGCGGCCCGGGCTGGTTCGGCTGGCGCCGCTCGCGTGCGGCCGGGGATGTCCGAGGCAGGGCCGGTCGAGCTGTGCGGGTGCCAATTCGGCAGTGGCTGGCGGCTGGTTGGGTGTGAGCGGCAGTGGCCCAGCGTGCCCAGGTGCGGGGATGGGTCAATGCTGGTGCGGCGGGGGCGGTGGCGGAGTTGGCACCGCGCTTGCCTAGGTTCGATGCACGGACAACAAGGCCCGGCGCACGCCGAGCCGGCCAGACTCAGGCCCGACCAAGACGGAGCAGCAGCGACTATGGCAGCCAAGACCCTGACATTCGACGTGGACGCGCGCAGTCGGCTCTTTGCGGGGGTTGAGAAGCTGGCCCGCGCGGTCAAGGCCACGCTGGGCCCCCGCGGGCGCAACGCGGTTCTGGACAAGTCCTGGGGCGGTCCGACGGTGACCAAGGACGGCGTCTCGGTGGCCGAGGAGATCGAGCTGAGCGACAAGGTCGAGAACATGGGCGCCCAGCTTGTCAAGCAGGCCGCCAGCAAGACCTCCGACGACGCGGGGGACGGGACGACCACGGCGACGGTGCTCGCCGAGGCGCTCTTCCGCGAGGGGCTCAGGCACATCGCCGGCGGCGTGGACGCCAACGCGCTGGTGCGCGGCATCCGGCTCGGCGCCGCCGCCGCCGCCGAGGCGATCAAGAAGCTGGCCCAGCCGGTCTCGGGCAACGCGGACATCCGCAACGTGGCGGCGATCAGCGCCAACAACGACAAGGAGATCGGCGCGATCATGGCCGACGCCTTCGACAAGGTCGGCAAGGACGGCGTGATCACGGTCGAGGAGGGCAAGGGCCGGGAGACCGAGGTCACGGTGGTCGAGGGGATGCAGTTCGATCGCGGGTACATCTCGCCGAACTTCGCCACCACGCCGGAGGGGACCAAGGCGGAGTTCGACAAGGCCCTGGTGCTGGTGCACGAGGACAAGATCGAGAACGTGCAGAAGCTCGTGCCGCTCCTGGAGAAGGTCATGCAGGCCAAGAAGCCGCTGGTGATCATCGCCGAGGACGTCTCGGGCGAGGCGCTGGCGACGCTGGTCATCAACAAGCTGCGCGGCACGCTGCAGGTGGCGGCCGTCAAGGCCCCCGGCTACGGCGATCGCCGCAAGGCGATGCTCGAGGACATCGCGGTCCTGACCGGGGCCGAGCCGATCATGAAGGACACCGGCCTGGAGCTTGACAAGGTCGAGCTCAAGCAGCTGGGCCTGGCCAAGAAGATCGAGATCGACCAGGACAACACGACCATCATCGAGGGCGCCGGCGAGACCAAGAAGATCCAGGGGCGCATCGAGCAGATCCGCCGCGAGATCGAGGTGACCACCTCCGACTACGACCGCGAGAAGCTCCAGGAGCGCCTGGCCAAGCTGGCCGGGGGCGTGGCCCAGGTCAAGGTCGGGGCCGCCAGCGAGGCCGAGCTCAAGGAGAAGAAGGCCCGCGTCGAGGACGCGCTCCACGCCACGCGCGCGGCGGTGGCCGAGGGCGTTGTGCCGGGCGGCGGGGTCTCGTTCATCCGGGCCCGCCAGGCGGTGGCCAAGCTCGCCGAATGGAAGGCCGTCTACGGCAAGAAGGACCAGGTGACCGCCGAGGACGTGGGCCAGGTCCGCTACGACGTGGGGGCCGGGGTGGACGTGGTGTACCGCGCCCTGGGCGTGCCGCTCCAGACGATCGCCGACAACGCCGGCGCCAAGGGCACCGTGGTGGTCTCGCGCGTGGCCGAGGGGGACGCCAAGATCGGCGACGCCTACGGCTACAACGCCCTGACCGGCGAGTACGGCAACCTGCTCAAGCAGGGCGTGCTCACGCCGGCCAAGGTGGACCGCTCGGCGCTGCTCAACGCGGCGTCGGTGGCCACGATCCTGCTCTGTGCCGACTGCGTGATCACCGACGCGCCCAAGGACGACGGCGACGACGATCACGGGCACGGTCACGGCCATGGCGGCGGCGGCATGGGCGGGATGGGCGGTGGCATGGGCGGCATGGGGGGGATGGGCTTCTAAGACCGCACGGGGTGGGCGGGGGGTGGGGGGTGGGGGTCGGGGCGGACCGGGGGCGGGGCGAGATCACACACGCACAGGCGGCCGCGGGCGCTCCCCGAGGCCCGCACGAGGCGACGGAGAAGACACATGGCCAACATCAAGCCACTGGAAGATCGCGTCCTGGTCAAGCCCATCGAGAACGAGACCAAGACGGCCTCGGGGATCTATCTGCCCGAGTCGGCCAAGGAGAAGCCGGTCCGCGGCAAGGTCGTCGCGGTGGGCCCGGGCAAGCGCCTGGAGAACGGCAAGCGGGCCGAGATGAGCGTGCGCATCGGCGCCACGGTCGTGTACGGCAAGTACGCCGGCTCCGAGGTCGAGCTCAAGGGCGAGAAGCACCTGATCCTCAAGGAGAGCGAGCTCCTGGGCGTGCTCGAAGGCTGAGCGGGCCCGCGGGCCGGCGACGCACCGACGCTACGGACAATGACCGGGGGCGGGATCCGAGACAGCACACGCACCGCGGGGGCCACACCGGCCCACCGCCTGCACAGGACGGAAGGCACGACCCATGGCGACGAGCAAGCAGTTGATCTTCAGCGACGCGGCCCTGCAAGAGATGAAGCGCGGCGTGGTCCGCCTGGCCAGGGCCGTCAAGGTGACCATGGGCCCGACGGCCCGGCACGTGGCCATCCAGAAGTCCTACGGCGGGCCGTCGATCAGCAACGACGGCGTGTCGGTGGCCCGCGAGATCACGCTCCCGGAGCCCTTCGAGTCCATGGGCGCCAAGATGGTCGCCGAGGTCGCCAAGAAGGCCAACGACCAGGCCGGCGACGGGACCACCGCCGCCACGGTGCTCGCCGAGGCGATCTTCCTCGAGGGCCTGCGCGTCGTCGGCGCCGGCGCCAACCCGGTGCTCGTCCAGCGGGGCATCAACGCCGCCGCGGGCGTGGCCGCTGAGGCGATCGGCTCCATGGCCGTCAAGTGCAAGGGCAAGGAGGACTACAAGAAGGTCGCCACGGTCTCGGCGTCGCACGACGCGTCGATCGGCGAGATCATCGCTGAGGCGATCAGCAAGGTCGGGCCCGAGGGCGTCGTGGAGGTCGAGGAGGGCAAGGCCGCTGAGACGTCCCTGGAGTACGTGGAGGGGATGGCGTTCGACAAGGGCTACATCTCGCCGTACTTCATGACCGACGCCAAGACCGCCGAGGCGGTGCTCGAAGAGGCGTACGTGCTGATCTACGAGAAGAAGATCGCCAACCTGGCCGACTTCCTGCCGTTCCTCAACAAGGTGGCCCTGAGCGGCAAGCCGCTGCTGGTGATCGCCGAGGAGGTGGAGAACGAGGCCCTGGCTGCGCTGGTGGTCAACCGCCTGCGCGGGGCCCTGAAGATCTGCGCCGTCAAGGCGCCCGGCTTCGGCGACCGCCGCAAGGCGATCCTGGGCGACATCGCCGTGCTCACGGCCGGCACGTTCTTCTCCGAGGACCTGGGCCGCTCGCTCGAATCCATCGAGCTGAGCGAGCTGGGCCGGGCCAAGCGGATCGTGGTCAACAAGGACGAGACGATCATCGTCGAGGGCGCCGGCAAGAAGAAGGACATCCAGGGTCGCGCCGAGCAGATCAAGGCCCAGCACGACAAGTCCACCTCGGACTACGACCGCGAGAAGCTGATGGAGCGCCTGGCCAAGCTGACCGGCGGCGTGGCGGTGATCTCGGTGGGCGCCCAGTCGGAGGTGGCCATGAAGGAGAAGAAGGACGCCGTGGACGACGCGCTCCACTCCACGCGGCACGCGGCCAAGGAGGGGTACGTCGCCGGCGGCGGCGTGGCCCTGATCCGCACCCAGCCGGCCATCGCTGCGGCCATGAAGAAGGTCCAGGACCAGGACGAGCGCCTCGGGTTCCAGATCGTCCACGCGGCCGTGGAGGCGTGCGCCCGCCAGATCGCCATCAACGCCGGCGCCGACGGCGACCTTGTCGTCTCCAGGATCCAGGAGGGCTCGGGCGGCTTCGGCTTCAACGCCATGACCCACGAGTACCAGGACCTGATCAAGGCCGGCATCATCGACGCGGCGCTGGTCCCCAAGACCTCGCTGCTCAACGCCGCGTCCGTCGCCGGGCTGATGCTCACCACCAGCGTGATGATCACCGAGAAGAAGGACGACGCCCAGACGACCGCCGGCGCCATCGCCTGAGCCCGGCCCGGCGCCGGTCGCTGGCTCGGCGTGGGGTCTAGGCCGAGCGCCCGCGCGATCTTGCGCCGTCGAAGGATGCCCAGGTTCCCGCCCCCCATGCCCCCCGCGCAGCGCGACTATTACGAGGTCCTCGGGGTCGCCAAGACCGCCGACGCGGAGGAGATCAAGCGCTCCTACCGCCGGCTGGCGATGAAGTATCACCCGGACCGCAACCCGGGCGACGCCGAGGCGGAGAAGAGCTTCAAGGAAGCCGCGGCGGCCTACGAGGTGCTCTCCGACGCCGAGAAGCGCGCCCGCTACGACCAGCACGGGCACGAGGGGCTGCGCGGCGGCGGCGGCCCGGCGGCGCACGACTTCTCGCGGATGAACGTCGACGACATCTTCTCGATGTTCAACGACATCTTCGGCGGGGGCGGTCGAGGCGGCGGCCGGGGGCGGGCGCAGGGGCCGGCCCGCGGGTACGACCTGGAGACCGACGTCACGCTCACGCTCGAGGACGCGGTGCGCGGCGTGGAGAAGGAGGTCGTCTTCACGCGCCTGGACGTGTGCGAGACATGCCACGGCTCGGGGGCCAAGGCCGGGTCGTCGCCCGTGACGTGCGCCACCTGCGCCGGCCAGGGCAAGGTGCAGCAGACCGGGCTCGGGGGCAT
Organism: Isosphaera sp.; assembly: GCA_013822085.1. Lineage (GTDB taxonomy): Bacteria > Planctomycetota > Phycisphaerae > Phycisphaerales > UBA1924 > WM-009. Next base: position 38,402 of record PNJV01000019.1, read on the forward strand.
GTTCCGGATGGTCACGGCCTGCCCCGCGTGCGGCGGCCGGGGGCGCGTGATCAAGGACTTCTGCGGGGCCTGCCGCGGCAAGGGGCGCACGCCCAAGCAGCGGACCGTCGCGGTGCGCATCCCCGCGGGGATCGCCGACGGGCAGACGGTGCGCGTGCGCGGCGAGGGCGAGCCGCCCGGTCCCGAGTCCAGCCCCGGCGGCGAGGGCGTGCGCGGCGACCTGCACGTGCAGGTGCGCGTGGCCGACCACGCGCTCTTCGAGCGCGACGGCGACGACCTGACGATGGAGCTGCCCGTCTCGTTCGCCCGGGCGGCGCTGGGCTCTGAGGTGAGCGTGCCGACCATCGACGGCGAGCCGACCCTGATCACGGTGCCGCGCGGCACGCAGCACGGCGACGTGGTGCGCCTGCCCGGGCGCGGGGTGCCGAGCCTGCGCTCGGGGCGGCGCGGCGACATGCTGGTCGTCGCCAGGGTGGTGGTGCCCAAGAAGCTGACGCAGCAGCAGGAGCGGCTCTTGCGCGAGCTGGCCGCGACGGACAAGGAGACCGTCTCCCCCGACAGCCCCGGGATCTGGAAGAAGATATTTGGCTAAGCCGCCAGCGCGGCCGGCGGGCTCGCCGGCCCGGAGCACACGCACGAGCCAGAGAGCGACGAGGCCGACGCCATGAACCCCTTCCGCAGGCACAACCCAGCCCCAGACGAGCCCGAACGCCCCGCCGAGGCGTCCGCGCCCGGCCCCGCTGAGCCGTCGGCAGACCCGGACCAGACCGCGGCGCTGATCGACGCGCTCCAGGCCGACGCTCAGCGCCTCCAGAAAGAGGCCGAGGAGCTCCGCGCCCAGCGCGACAGCGCGACCGAGGGCCACAAGCGGGCCCTGGCCGACTTCCAGAACTTCCAGCGCAGGTCCGCCATCAACGAGCGCGAGGCCCGCGAGCAGGGCGTGCGCGACGTGCTCCACGGCGTCATGAACGTGGTGGACCACTGCGACATGGCCCTGTCCCAGGGCCAGGAGCAGACGACCGTCGCGGCGGTGATCCAGGGCGTGTCGATCATCCGCGACGAGCTGCTCAGGGCCCTCCAGCTGCGCGGGGTGGGCGTGATCAGGCCCGAGCGCGGCGAGGCGTTCGACCCGGCGGTGCACAAGGCGATCGCGCAGCAGCCGGCTCAGGGCGTGGAGGCCGGCGCGGTGCTGGCCACGCTGCGCGTGGGCTTCTCGCTGGATGGGCGGCTGGTCCGCCCGGCGGAGGTCATGGTGGCCATGGCCGGCGATCGGCCCGCGGCCGGGGGCGAGTGAGCAGCGATGCCGACCTACGAGTACAAGTGCGGCGCGTGCGGGGAGCGGTTCGAGCGCTTCCAGTCCATGACCGCGTCACCCGTTCGTGTGTGTCCGGCCTGCGGCAAGCGGCGCGTCGAGCGGCTCATCGGCACCGGGGCCGCGGTGCTCTTCAAGGGCTCGGGCTTCTATCAGACGGACTACCGCAGCGAGTCGTACAAGAAGGCCGCCCAGGCTGAGAGCAAGCCCGCTGACTCGGGCTCGAACAAACCGGCCGGCGCTGAG
>PNJV01000020.1 GCA_013822085.1 Isosphaera sp.
GCGGCGCTGGGCCCGGCGCAAGCGCGGCTACGCTCGGCCGATGAGCACCGAGCACACACACGCGAGCGCACCAGCGGCGGGCACGCCCGGGGCCGGCGCGCCGGCCCACAGCCACAGCGAGCCGCACGCCCAGAGCCCCCTGAGGGTGCGCGGGATGGTCAGCCGGTGGACGCGGACGCTGATCCCGACGCTGCGCGAGGCGCCCGCGGAGGCCGAGAGCCCGTCGCACGTGCTCCTGCTGCGCGCCGGGTACATCCGCAAGCTCGGGGCTGGCATCTACGACTACCTGCCGCTGGGCTATCGGGTGCTGAGCAAGGTCGCCCAGATCGTGCGCCAGGAGATGAACGCGGCGGGCGCGGCCGAGCTGAGCCTGCCGGTGCTCCTGCCCATCGAGCTCTACAGCGGCACGCGCCGCGACGCCGACTACGGGGACCTGCTCTTCAAGGTCACCGACCGCAAGGGGGCCGTGGCGGCGCTGGGCCCCACGCACGAGGAGCCGATCACCGAGGCGCTCAAGGGCTGCGTGAGCTCGTACAAGCAGCTGCCCCTGAACGTGTACCAGATCCAGACCAAGTTCCGCGACGAGGCCCGGCCGCGGTCCGGGCTCCTGCGCGGGCGCGAGTTCCTGATGAAGGACGCGTACTCGTTCCACACCAGCGTGGACGGCCCCGGCGGCCTGAGCGAGACCTACGACCGGATGTACGCCGCGTACGTGAGCGTGTTCCGGCGGTGCGGGCTGCGCTTCACGGCGGTGGAGGCCGAGAGCGGGCCGATCGGCGGCTCGGCGTCGCACGAGTTCATGGTCGACGCCGAGTCCGGCGAGGACACGGTGCTCAAGTGCGCCGCTTCCGGGTACGCGGCCAACGTGGAAAAGTGCGAGATCGGCGCGCGGCAGCGCGGGTCGCTTGGGCTCGCGGCGGGAGCGCAGCCGCTGGCCGAGGTGCACACGCCGGCCATGCCCGGCATCGAGGCGGTGGCGGCCCACCTCAAGACCGCGCCCCAGCGGATGCTCAAGACGATCGTCTTTGCCGTGCTGGGGCGCGCCGGCGAGCCGGCGCCCGCGCACCGGTGGGTGGCGGCGACGGTGCGCGGCGACCACGAGGTCAACGAGGGGAAGGTCAGGTCGCTCTCGGGCTACGCGGTGGCGCTGGCCGACGAGCGCGCGGCACGCGCGGCCGGGTTCGCCATCGGGTACGTCTCGCCCAGGGTGGTCGGCGCGGTGCCCGGCACGCTGGTGCTCATCGACGAGGACGCCAGCGCCGACGGGCCGTGGGTGAGCGGGGCCGACAAGGCCGATCACCACGTGACGGGGTTCGACTGGCGCCGCGAGATCGGCGGTGCGCTGGACGACCCGGGCCGGGTGCGTGTCGGCGACGTTCGCAACGCCATGGCCGGGGACCCCTCGCCGCGGGCGGCCGGGTCGCGGCTGGAGACGGGGCGCGGCATCGAGGTCGGGCACATCTTCAAGCTGGGGACCAAGTACTCGGAGGCCATGGGCTTCCGGGTGCTCGACGAGAAGCAGCAGCAGCGCCCGGTGATCATGGGGTGCTACGGGATCGGCGTGTCGCGCACGATGGCGGCGTGCGTGGAGATGAGCCACGACGCGGCGGGGATCGTCTGGCCGATGCCGCTGGCGCCGTACCACGTGCTGATCGTGCCGATGAAGGCCGAGGACCCGCAGCAGGCGGCCCTGGCCCAGCGGCTGTCCGCCGAGCTGGCCTCCGGCGGGGTGGACGTGCTCATCGACGACCGGGACGAGCGCCCCGGGGTCAAGTTCAAGGACGCCGACCTGATCGGGGTGCCGGTGCGCCTGACGCTGGGCGACAAGGCGCTGGCCGCGGGGAGCGTCGAGTTCAAGCTGCGCACCGACGCGGGCAAGGGCGAGCTGGTGCCGATCGCTCAGGCGGCCGAGCGCACGCTGGCGGCGGTGACGGCCGGGCTCGGGGGCGCGCCGGCCTGAGGGCGGGCCGCCGCGGCTTGCTAGAGGTGCACGCGCTCGACGATGTGCAGGCCGAAGGCCTCCAGACCGGGGCGGTCGGTGTCGGAGCCCGAGATCAGCCGGATCTTGGACAGCCCCAGCGAGCGGAGGATCTGGCAGCCGACGCCGAAGTCGCGCATGGCGCGCGGCGAGTGCTCGGCTGGCAGGGCCAGCGGCTGGTGTGCGGCCGGGTAGAGCGCGTGCAGGTCGGGGGTGTCGTGGTCGTGGGCCAGCGGCCTGCGGACGCGCGTCAGGCGGTGCTCGAGCGAGTCGCCGTCGGGCTCGGGGCGGAGATAGACGACCACGCCCTTGCCGTGCGACTGGATCAGGCGCATGGCCGCGTGGAGGCGCTGGCCCGAGGAGACGGCCTGGCTCCCTGCGTGTGCGCCCTGCGCCCGCGGGCCGGGCGCAGCCGGGGTGCCCCAGAAGACGTCGCCCAGGACCGACCGGCGGTGCATGCGCACCAGCACGGGCTCGGGCTGATCCAGGACCGCGCCCGAGTCGTCGGGCAGCCCGACGCCGCCGAGGGAGAGGACCACGTGGGGCTGCGGGTCGACGAGGCTCTCGTACGCGAGCAGGTGGAAGGGCCCGGCGGCGGTGACGACGGGGAGGCCGGCGTGGGGCTCGAGGCGGTGGACGAGGCTCTCGCGGGCCAGGCGGTGCTGGATGACCTGGGCGACGGAGCACATCTTGAGGTTGTGCTCCTTGGCGAAGGCGGTCAGGTCGGGCAGCCGGGCCATCTCGCCGTCGTCGCGCATGATCTCGATGATCAGGGCGGCTGGGGTGAGCCCGGCGAGCCGGCAGAGGTCGATGGAGCCCTCGGTCTGGCCGGTCCTGACCAGGACGCCGCCGGCGCGCGCCCTGAGCGGGTTGACGTGGCCCGGCCTGACGAAGTCCGCCGGGGTGGTGGCCGGGTCGATGAGCATGCGCACGCACGCGGCGCGCTCGCGCGCCGAGACGCCGGTGGTCCCGCCGTGGCGCGGGTGCAGGTCGACCGAGACGGTGAAGGCCGTGCCGCGCACGGTGGTGTTGAGCGGCGACTGGGGGTGGAGCTCGAGGCGGTCGCAGTCGTGCTCGGTCAGGGAGAGGCAGAGGTAGCCCTTGGCCTGCTTGAGCATGAAGGTGATGGCCTCGGGGGTGACGAACTGGGCGGGGAGGACCAGGTCGCCCTCGTTCTCGCGCGCCTCGTCGTCGCAGAGGATGATCATGCGGCCTGCGCGGAGCTCGGCCAGGGCTTCTTGGATGGGTGCAAAGGGCATGCGTCAGAGGGTAGAGCGGCGGCGGGCGGTGCCGGCGGGCTGGGGCCCAGCGGCGGGCGGGGCCTTGCGACCAGGGTCATGCGAGCACGGCCAGGCGGGCGCTCTCAGGCACGGGCCGAGAGCTGGTGGGCGTTGTCGGCGAGCCAGCGCGCGACCATGGCAGCGGCGCGGGCGCGGTGCGAGAGCCGGTTCTTCTCCTGCGGCGGCAGCTGGGCGGAGGTGCGCGCGTGGTCCGGCCCGACCAGGAAGAGCGGGTCGTAGCCAAAGCCGTGCTCGCCGCGCGGGACGTGCGGGGGCACGCCGATGCGACCGGGCATCTCGCTGCGGAAGGTGGCCAGCAGCTCCGGGCCCGCCGGGCGCGGGACGGCCAGGGCCATCACGCAGACGAAGCGGGCTGCGCGGGCCCCCGGGGGCGTGCCGGCGAGCCTGGCCAGGAGGTGGGCGTTGTTGGCCGAGTCGCGCTGGGCGCGGCTCTGGCCGGTCGGGATGCCGTCGGTGGCAAAGTGCGCGCTGATGACCCCCGGGGCGCCCCCGAGCGCGTCGACCTCCAGGCCCGAGTCGTCGGCCAGGCAGCAGAGCCCGGTGGCGGCGGCGTAGGCCAGGGCCTTGATGGTGGCGTTGGCCTCGAAGGTGTCGCCGGTCTCGGCGGGCTCGGGGGGGGTGGGGCCGAGCTGGTCGAGGGACAGGAGCAAGAGCGCGGGCGTGGCGAAGATGGCGCGGAGCTCGGCGAGCTTGTGCGGGTTGGCGGTGGCCAGCAGCAGGGCGGGCGCGCTGGCGGGGGCACGGTCCGGTGGCGGGGGCATGGCCGAGCGTATATTCGGCCCGGGGCGCAGCGGGGGGCGGGCCAGTTGTCGGCGTGCGGACGCGGAGAGAACCGGATGACGCGAGCGCGGCAAGAGATCGCGGCCACGACGGCGGACAAGCTCATGGCCAGCGCGGGCCGCATCGCCCAGGGCCGCGCGGTGGTGGGGTTCGACGCGTTCATCGACGCGATCATCCGGGTGGTCGACCGGCGCGGCTCGATGCGCGCCGACGACTACACGCCCATCAGGACCATCGCCGCCCTGGCCGGGCGCATCGGGGAGTCGGCGGGGCTGTCGACGAACCTGGAGCTGTCGGTCGCCGAGCGGCGCTTCGGCGGCAACGGCCCGCTGATGGCCTCGGGCCTGGCCTGGCTGGGCGCGCCGGTGACGTACATCGGGGCCGTCGGACGCGAGGACGACCCCACGCAGGTGCACCCGCTGTACCGGCCGCTGGAAGAGCGCTGCGCGCGGGTGGTGGCCGTGGGCACGCCGGCGACCACCGACGCGCTGGAGTTCGACGACGGCAAGGTCATGCTGGGCAAGCCGTCGGCGCTCCAGCACATCACCTGGGAGCACCTCAAGGAGCGGATCGGGCTCGAGGCGCTGACGGAGATGGTGCAGGAGAGCCGGCTGATCGGGATCGTCAACTGGGTGATGATGGGGGGCGTTGAGGGGATCTGGAAGGGGCTCTACCGCGAGGTTCTGCCGCGGATCAGGCCCACGCCGGAGGCCCCCAAGCGCGTGTTCATCGACCTGTGCGACCCGGCCAAGCGCGCCGACGCGGACATCCGCGGCGCCGTCGAGCGGCTCGCCGAGCTCAACCGGCTGATCCCGGTGACGCTGGGGCTGAACCTGGCCGAGGCCCGGCGGATGAGCGCGGTGCTTGGCGTGGGCGCCTTCGAGGGGCGCGAGGACCGGCCGTCAGGGCCGGTGGTGCGCGGCGGGGCGGAATCGCTGCGCCGCGCCTGCGGGCTCGACTGCGTGGTCATCCACCCGCGGCACGGGGCGGCGGCGGCCACGGAGTCGGGGCAGTCGGGATGGATCGACGGCCCGCTGGTGAGCAGGCCGCGGATCTCGACCGGGGCGGGGGACCACTTCAACGCGGGCTTCGCCCTGGCCCAGAGCCTGGGCCTTGCCATGGAGGACTGCCTGTGCGCCGGCGTGGGCACCAGCGGGGTGTACGTGCGCGACGGCCAGTCGCCCACGCTGGGCAGGCTGGTGGACTTCCTCAGGCGGCTGCCCGAGCCGGAGTCCGCCTGACCGGGCGCTCTCCGGGGCGCACAGGCGGGGCGCACAGGCGGGGCGGCGGCGGGGCGGTGGAGGCCGGGGCGGTGGGGGTTGGATCTGGCGGCGCTTAGCCCATGGCCATGGACATGAGGAACTCGGCGTTGGTCTTCTGCTTGGATAGCCGGCCCTTGAGCAGCTCCATGGCCTCGACGACGTTCATGTCCGAGAGCACCTTGCGCAGGCGGTAGACCAGCTCGAGCTCCTTGCGGTCCATCAGCAGCTCCTCGCGGCGGGTGCCCGAGGCCGAGACGTCGATGGCCGGGTAGACGCGCTTCTCGACGAGCTTGCGGTCCAGGTGGAGCTCGGAGTTGCCCGTGCCCTTGAACTCCTCGAAGATGACCTCGTCCATCTTGGATCCGGTCTCGACCAGGGCGGTGCCGATGATCGTCAGCGAGCCGCCGTTCTCGATGGCGCGGGCGGCGCCGAAGAACTTCTTGGGGCGGATGAGCGCGCCGGCGTCGATGCCGCCGGACATGATCCGGCCCGAGTGGGGCATCTCGTTGTTGTGGGCCCGGGCCAGGCGCGTGATCGAGTCGAGCAGGATCACCGCGTCCTCGCCGGCCTCGACGAGGCGCTTGGCCTTCTCGATGACCATGTCGGCCACGGCCACGTGGCGGGCGGCGACCTCGTCGAAGGTGCTGGCCACGACCTCGACCGAGGGGTGGGTGTTGCGGCGGAAGTCGGTGACCTCCTCGGGGCGCTCGTCGACCAGGAGCACGATGATCTTGGTCTCGGGGTAGTTCTTGGCGATCGCCCGCGCGATCTTCTGGAGCAGGACGGTTTTGCCGGTGCGCGGCGGGGCGACGATCAGGGCGCGCTGGCCCTTGCCCACGGGCGTGACCAGGTCGACGATGCGGCACTCGATCTCGTCGGGCGTGGTCTCCAGGATGTAGCGCTCGTGCGGGTGGAGGGGGGTGAGGTCCTCGAAGTTGCGGCGGCGCCCGCCCTGGCCGGGGGCCTTGCCGTTGACCTGATCGACGCGCAGGAGGGCGAAGTACCGCTCGCTCTCCTTGGGCGGCCGCACGAAGCCGCGGACGACCATGCCCTTGCGCAGGCCGTGGCGGCGGATCTGCGAGGGGGCCACGTAGATGTCGTCGGGGCCGGCCAGGTAGCTCTGCTCGGCCGAGCGGAGGAAGCCGAAGCCGTCGGGCATGATCTCCAGGGTGCCGTCGCCGAGCATGAGGCCCTGCTTGGCGGCGCGGGCCTTGAGGATGCGGAAGACCAGCTCCTGCTTGGGCGTCTCCTCGATGGCTTCGAGCCCCTCGCGCGTGCCCAGGCGGCGCAGCTCCTCGGTGTCCATGCGCTGGAGCTGGGCGATGGTCAGGGACTGCTTGAGCGTCGCCGGGTCGGTCTGGGCGACGATGCGTTCGAGCTCGGCCGCCTCGCGCTCCAGCTCCTCGTCGTTGGGCAGGCCCTCGGCGCCCATCGACCGCGGCTCGGAGGCGAAGCCCGCCGGCCCGGGGCCGTAGGACATGCCGAAGCGCTTCTTCTTCTTCTTGTTGCGGCGCGTGTTGAAGCCGCCGTTGTTGTGATACGAGGCGTTGTAATAGCCGGCGCTGGCGGGGCCCTGTGGGGCGTCGGCGTGCCCGGGCTGGGCGGCGCTCTGGGCCTGGCTCTCGGCGCTCTGGGCGCGGGCGGCCAGGCCCGAGGGCGTGGTGATCACGGTCTTGCCGTCGGGGGAGCGTTCGATGATGGGGCGATCGATCACGGGGCGGTCAGCCGACGCAGCGGGCGGCGCCGCGGGCCGGTCTTGAGCAGGCGCTGGTCGGTCTTGAGCAGGCGCGGAGCGGTCCGGGTTTGGCGCCGGCCGTTCCTGAGCTGGCGCCGGCCGCTCCTGGGGTGGCGCGGGACGCTCGGCTGGCGCACGCTCCGGGGCGGCCTCGTGCGGCTCGGCGCGGCTGGCCTTGGGCGGCTTGGTGGACGCCTCAGCGGAGGCGGCGCGGGACGAGCGGGAGCGGCCCTCGGGCTTGGGTTCGGGCTTGGTGTCTTCGGCGTGCGATGGGCTTTTGGCCATGGGGTGTGTCCGGGCGCGCCGGATCGGGCGCAAGAGCGGAGAACGCTGGGAGGGGCCGCGATCGGGCGGCTGAACAGTCAGGGCGGTGTTGTGGATGTGTGTCGCCCGCCGGACGCTGTTGGTCCGGCTGCGGGCTGGCGCGGCGCTCCGAGCGTGCCGCGGATGCGTGATCATACCCGCTGCATAGAACGCGGGCCAAGACGCACGCGCTCGTGCGGGCCAAGACGCGCGGGGGGGTGGGGGGCGGGGGATGGCCAGTGGGGAGTGTGGAGTGTTTATTGAGCTCCCACAGCAGCGGACAACCCGAGCACGCGGCGCCAGTTGGCCAGTCGGAACCCGCGGCGCTGGTCCTGGGTCCAGCCCGCATCAGCCAGCGCCTCATCGAGGGCGGCCAGGCCCGACGGGGACGCCATCGGGCGGGGCAGGTCCAGGGCGCTAAACCCGCCGTCCATGTCCGAGCCCAGCGCGCAGCAGTCGGTGGTGCCCGCGATCGCCGCGATGTGGTTGAGGTGGTCGACGGCGTCGCCGACCGTGGCGGCGCGCTGCCCGGCGGCGCTCGGCCCGTTTGCGCGGGGCGTCAGGAAGCGGGCGTAGAGATTCAGGCCGATCACGCCGCCGCGGGTGGCGAGCCAGCGGATGGTGTCGTCGGCAAGGTGGCGCTGGTCGGTTGGGTCGGCGCGCAGCGCGCGAGCGTTGGAGTGGCTGGCCACAACGGTCAGCCGGGCGCCGAGCCGGTCGGCCAGGTCTACGGCCTGGCGCAGCGAGCGGTCGGCCAGGTGCGAGATGTCCAGGGCGATGCCCAGGTCGGCCATGGCGGCGATCAGGTCTCGGCCGGCGTCGGTCAGGCCCGTGTCGTCGGCCGGGGGGACGGCGTTGCCGCAGGCGTAGCGGCTGGTGCCCGTCCATGTGAGGCCGACGGCGCGCAGGCCGCGGGCGGCCCACCAGGGCAGGTCGTCGGGCCCGGCGATCGGGTCGGCGTTCTCCATGAGGATGCCGACGGCGATCGTCGGCCCGGGGCCCGTCGCGTGGGCGGGCGTAGAGCGTTGCGCGTCGATGGGCGCAGATCGCTGCGCGTGTGTCGGCGCGGCTCCGGCGTGTGCCACGGCGTTCGGACCCTGGAGCGCGGTGATCAGCCCGGCCCGACGCCACGCGGCGTAGGTCTCCAGCTGTGCCAGAGCCGCGGCGCGGGCGGCGGCGAAGTCGCCGGCGGGGTAGCCGTGCGGGTCGGGGGAACCCGCTTGTGTGAAGATCGTCCCCAGGGCTGCGCAGACGCGGCCGGCGGCGAGCGACGGGAGCGTGACCGCGGCGGGGGCGTGGGGCCCGCCGCTGCGCGTCGGCGGGGCGGTCATGTCCCGGCCGTTGACGGCCAGGTAGGCCAGGTCGAGGTGGCCGTCGAACCAGCCCGGGTCAGCGGCGGGGTCTGGCTTGGGCGTGGTCATGACGGCGTGGGCGCAGCGGGAGAGCTCGGGGGCGCGCCCAGCCCGGGGCCGCGGCGGTCCAGGTGCTCCCTGGCCCGCGAGACGAACCAGGCGCCCACCAGCAGCAGCGCCGTCAGGGCGATGCCCAGGCCCAGGCCCAGGGCGATGCGTCTGGCCCGGCGGGCGAGGGGGGTCAGGGGCGCACGCGCGTCGGCCTCCGGGGCGCGGGCCACGAGCACGGCCGCGTTCTGGGGCCACTCGCCCTCGGCGAGCGCCTCGAGCGCGTCGGGCCGGATGCCGGCGCCGCGGGCGCGCTCGGCGGCGGCGTCCCGGGTCGGGGCCAGCACAAAGACGCGGCGCGGCGCGCCCACGTGGCGATCGGGCCCGCGCACGCTGTACACACGCATGTGTCACTCCGGGGGAGCGCGGGGGGTCCAGGGCGGGGGTCAGACAGCGACGACGGTCGGGGGCGCGGGGGTGTCGAACTGGGCCTCGGTGCGGGCGCGGGCCTCGTCGAGCGTAACGCCCGGCGCCAGCTCCGTCAGCGCAAAGCGCCCGGCCGACGGGCCGGTGCGCTGCATGCGGAAGACGCCCAGCTCGGTGATGACCGTGTCGACGCAGGCGCGGCCGGTCAGCGGGAGGGAGCAGGCCGAGACGAGCTTGGGCGAGCCGTCCTTGGCGTTGTGCTCCATGGTGACGACCACGCGGCGGACGCCGGCGACCAGGTCCATGGCCCCGCCCATGCCCTTGACGAGCTTGCCCGGGACCATCCAGTTGGCGATGTCGCCGGCCTGCGAGACCTGCATGGCCCCGAGGATGCACATATCGATGTGCCCGCCGCGGATCATGCCGAAGCTCTCGGCCGAGGAGAAGAACGCGGCGCCGGTGCGCGCGGTGATGGTCTGCTTGCCGGCGTTGATCAGGTCCGGGTCGATCTGGGCCTCGGTGGGGAAGGGCCCGATGCCCAGCAGGCCGTTCTCGGATTGCAGCCAGACGTCCATGCCCGGCGGGATGTGGCTGGCCACCAGGGTGGGCATGCCGATGCCCAGGTTGACGACGTAGCCGTCGCGCAGCTCGAGGGCGGCCCGGCGGGTGATCTGGTCGCGTGTGAGTGGCATGGGTGGTTCCAGCTGCTGGCGTGCTGCGCGGGGCCGATGGGGCAGGGGCGAGAGAGGGACCAAGAGCGCAACGTGGCGAGTGGCGAGGGGCGAGGGGCGAGGGGTTCAGGAATAGCGGTAGACGATCGGGGCGTCCACGTCCGGGTGGAGCGTGGCGTGGACGGGGCAGGCGTGGCCGATCTGCTCCAGGCGCGGGCGCATGTCCGCGGGCACAGCGGCGGCGGGGATCGTCACGGTGACGGGCAGGCGGCCGATTCGCCGCGGGGCCGGGGGCGCCGTCATGTGCTTGTCGACGGTGGCGGTGGCGCCGGTGATGTCCAGGCCGTGGCGCTCGCCCCACATGGCGATGGTGGTCAGGATGCACGAGGCCAGGCCGGCGGCGACCAGGTCGGTGGGGCTAAAGGCGGTCGCGTCGCCGCCGATGTCCTTGGGGGCGTCGGTGGTGAGCGTGGCGCCCTCGGGGTGGGCCAGGGCGCACTTTTTGGCCCCGGTGTACCTGGTCTGGATGGTGAGCATCGGCGGTCTCCGTGCGCGGTGCGGGGAGTGGAACGGGCGAGGCGCGGCGCTCAGCCCGGGCGGGTGGTGCGCTGCTCGATGCGCTTCTGGCCCGGGGCCAGCACGACGCGGTCGACGTAGCTGCCCGGGGTGTGGACGTGGTCCGGGTCGATCTGGCCCGCCGGGACGACGCGCTCGGCCTCGGCGATGACGAACTCGGCGGCGGTGGCCATCATGGGGTTGAAGTTGCGCGCGGTCATGCGGTAGACCAGGTTGCCGGCGGTGTCGGCCAGCTCGGCCTTGACCAGGGCCAGGTCGGCGTAGAGGCCGGTCTCGCGGACGAACTCGGTCGTTGGGGCATCGGGGCCCGGCGCGGCGCCGCCGCGGGTGTCGCGCGGGCGGTGGAGGCGCGCGGTGGGCTTGCCCTGGGCCACGGGCGTGCCGACGCCGGTGGCCGTGTAGAAGGCCGGGATGCCGGCCCCGCCGGCGCGGATGCGCTCGGCCAGCGTGCCCTGCGGGTTGAACTCGATCTGGAGCTCGCCGGCCAGGTACTGGCGCTCGAACTCGGCGTTCTCACCTACGTAGGAGGATATCATCTTGGCGATCTGGCGCGTCCTGAGCAGCAGGCCCAGGCCGAAGTCGTCGACGCCGGCGTTGTTGCTGATGCACGTCAGCCGCGAGACGCCCGAGTCGCGCAGGGCCATGATCAGGTGCTCGGGGATGCCGCAGAGGCCGAACCCCCCCACCATCACGGTCATGCCGTCCTTGAGCAGGCCGCGCTGGGCCAGGTCGGCCAAGGCGGCGGCGGCGCTGGGCGAGAGCTTGTCTGGCATCGCGTGTGCTCCGTCTGGGCCTGATGCTACCCGAGCGGCGGGGGCACCGGCGGAGGCCGGCCCTGCCTGCTGGGCCCTGCCTACTGGGGGCCGGTCTGCTGGGGCCGGTCTGCTGGGGGCCGCAGCGCCCGCACGCGCGGCGCATACACGCCGCTGGTGCGCGCCAGGGCCCGCCGGGGTGATCTAGAGTGACCGCTCGGTCGGCCGACAAGCCGGCCACCCCATCGGAGCATGCCATGGCCACCACGGTGCTGATCGCAGACAAGCTCGAATCGGCGGGGATCGAGGGGATCAAGGCCCTGGGGTGCGCGGTGGTGAGCCTGCCGGACGTCGGGGCCGAGCGCCTGCCGCAGGCCGTGGCCGAGCACGACCCGCGCGTGGTGATCGTGCGTTCGACGAAGGTCGGGGCGCCGGCGATCCACGCGGGGCAGTCGCTGCGGCTGGTCGTGCGGGCCGGGGCGGGGTACGACACGATCGACACCAAGACCGCTGCGGCACGCGGCGTGGCCGTGTGCAACACGCCCGGCATGAACGCCGTGGCGGTGGCCGAGCTGGCGCTGGGCATGATCCTGGCCCTGGACCGGCGGCTGGTGGAGCAGACCGACCGCCTGCGCGCCGGGGCGTGGGACAAGAAGGAGTTCTCCAAGGCCCGCGGCATCAAGGGGCAGACGCTCGGGCTGATCGGGCTCGGGTCCATCGGCCGAGAGATGACGGTGCGGGCCCAGGCGTTCGGGATGGGCGTGATCGCCCACTCGCTGAACATGACCCCCGACCGGGCCGCGGACCTGCGCGTGCAGTACGGCGGCCGCACGCGCGACGAGCTGCTGGGCATGCTGCCCAAGTGCGACGTGGTCTCGGTGCACGTGGCCGCCAACGTGCAGTCCGAGCGCATGGCCGACGGGGCGTTCTTTGCGGCCATGAGGCCCGGGGCGATGTTCATCAACACCTCGCGCGGCAGCGTGGTGGACGAGGCGGCCCTGGCCCACGCCGTGCGCACCCGCGGCATCCGGGCCGGGCTGGACGTGTACGAGCAGGAGCCGGCCGGGGGCACCGCGGCGTGGAAGCCGCCACTGGCCGACCTGCCCGGCGTGGTGCTGGCCCACCACGTGGGCGCCTCGACCGAGCAGGCCCAGAACGCCGTGGCCGAGGAGACGGTGCGCGTCGTCCGTGAGTACGTCCTGCGCGGCGTGTTCGAGAACCGCGTGAACTGACCCGCCCCCCCACCCCCCTGGCGCCCAAGCCCCACACCCCCCGCGCCAGCCAGCGGCCGCCAGAGCCAGCCGCGGCCAGAACGCAGCTGCCAGGTCTGCCGGCCCCGCAAAGCCCGGGGCGTGCGCGCTCCGTACAGTGTGGGCCGATGGTCCGGCGTGCCGGCGGCTTCTTGGCTGCACGTCCCGGGCTGTCCCAGCGTCAGCAGGCGATGTTTCCGAGGGTCCTTTCGATGCACCAGACTTCCCCCGCCCCCGTCCAGCCCGCACCCGGCCCCGCCGCGGGCGAGAACCGCTATCACATCACCTCGTCGCGCGTGGGGATGCCCGGCGCGGCCGAGCCCAACGGGCACGCGGCCGGCAACGGCCATCACGCCGGGCCCAGGCCCAGCGACGCCCTTGCAAGCCCGGTTCTGGTCAAGTGGCTGCGCGACATGATCATGATCCGGGAGTTCGAGAACCGCTGCGCCCAGGCGTACCAGCAGGCCAAGATCGGGGGCTTTTGCCACCTGTACATCGGCCAGGAGGCCCTGGCGGTGGGCACGATCGCCTCCGTCGAGCACGACGACCCGATCATCACCGCCTACCGCGACCACGGGCACGCGCTGGCCCGCGGGATGACGCCGCGGGCGTGCATGGCCGAGATGTTCGGCAAGGCCACCGGGTGCGCCAAGGGCAAGGGCGGCTCGATGCACATGTTCGACAGGCCCAACTGGCTCTTCGGCGGGCACGGCATCGTGGGGGCCCAGACGCCGGTGGGGGCCGGGCTGGCCTTCGCGGCCAAGTACGAGCTGGAGGTGCTGGGCCGGTCGCTGGCCGGCGGCGCAGCCAAGAAGAAGGTCGCCCTGTGCTACCTGGGCGACGGCGCGCTCAACCAGGGCGCGCTCCACGAGGCGATGAACCTCGCCGGGCTCTGGTCGATCCCGGTGATCTACGTCGTGGAGAACAACCGCTACTCGATGGGCACGGCCATCGAGCGCGGCACCACCATGGCCCACGACCTGACGGCCAAGGCCCGGGCCTACGGCATCGAGGGCGTCCAGATCGACGGCATGGACGTGCGCACCATCTACGACCGCTTCAAGCCCCTGGCCGACCGCTGCCGCGAGCAGCAGCGCCCCGCCTTCGTGGACCTGCTCACGTACAGGTATCAGGGGCACTCGATGTCCGACCCGCAGAAGTACCGCGCCAAGGACGAGGTCGAGCTCTTCCGCCAGCGCGACTCGATCGCGCTCCTCGAGCAGCACCTGCTGCACGAGCGCCGGGCCCTGAGCGAGGCGGACGTCGACGCCATCGTCCACGAGTGCAAGGCCCTGGCCCAGGACTCGGTGGAGTTCGCCGAGCAGTCCCCCGCGCCCGACGCCCAGGAGCTCTACTCGGACGTGTACGTCAACATCCAGCCCGACCTCTCCCCCACCAGGGCCTACGTCCACGGGGCCAAGAACCCGCTGCTCTGAGCCCCGGCTCCCCCCCGCCGACTGCGCGCACACCCGACAATGGCACACACATATCTCGTGACTGGCGTGTCGCGCGGCCTCGGGGCCGAGTTCGTCCGGCAGCTGCGCGCCCGCGGGCACCGGGTCATCGGGACCGTCCGCGACCCGGCCGCCCCCGGGCCGGCCGCCGCGCTGGCCGACCGGATCGAACGCCTGGACCTGTCCGACCACGCCTCGTTCCCGGCCTTTGTGCGCACCGTCGGCGAGCCCATCGACGCCCTGATCCACAACGCCGCCCTGCTGCGCCCCGACGCGACCCTGGCCGAGCTCTCGCCCGACTCGCTGGGCCAGACGCTCTCAGCCAACCTCGTCGGGCCGGCCCTGCTGACCAAGCACGCCCTGCCGTGGATGGACCGGGGCCGACGCAAGCTGATCGTGTGCGTGTCGAGCCTGCTCGGGTCGCTCAGCCAGACCATCGGGGGGTGGTCGTACAGCTACGCGATCTCCAAGGCGGGCCTGAACATGCTCGCCGTGCAGCTGTCGCGCGAGCTGTCCCCGCGCGGGTACACCGTGGTGACCGCAAGCCCGGGCTGGAACCGCACCGACATGGGCGGCCCCGACGCGCCGCTGGAACCGCGCCAGAGCATCTCGTCGCTGCTGGACGTGCTCGACGGGCTCACGCATGACCGAACGGGCTCATACATCAACTATGACGGCTCCCCCATCGCCTGGTGAGCCAGCCGCGCCGGCGCCGACCCACGGCCCGGCTCGGGCCCCCTCTCGCCGCGCACCGCGGGCGGCGCGGGCGTGGATCGCCTTGGAGGTGCTGCTGGTCTTTGTGATCGGGCCGGCGCTGCTGGCGGTGATGAACACGCGCGGCCTGCTCTTCCCGGCGATCTGGCTCCTGGGCCTCTACGCGTGGGCGGCCCTGCGCCGCGCCCCGGGCAGCGACCGCCGCGAGCTGGTCCGCCTGCCGCGGGGGCGCGTGTGGGTGCACGCGGCTGTCACCGCGGTGGTGTGGGTGGGGCTGGCCGGCAGCCTGCTGCTGGCGCTCAACCCCGACGCGCTGTTCGGGTTCCCGCGCCACAACCCGGCGTGTGGCTGCTGGTGATGATCGGCTACCCGCTCCTGAGCGTGCCGGGGCAGGAGATCGCGTTCCGCTCGCTGGCGTTTGCCAGGCTCGAATCGCTCCTGCCGGGGCGGCTGGGCGCGGTGGTCTGGGCCCAGGCCGGGCTCTTCGCCTGGGCCCACATCGTGATGTGGAACTGGTGGGCGGTGTTCTTCTGCATGATCGGCGGCGTGCTGATCGGGCGCAGCTATGCGCAGCACAGGTCGCTGCCGCTGGCCGTCGCCCAGCACGCCCTGTATGGCTGCCTGATGTTCACGGTCGGGTGGGGCCAGTACTTTGTCGCTGGGCGTTTCACCGGCCCCTGAGTTGCGCCCCGCCGGCGCGCTGGCGGGTGCTGCCGCGTCCCGGCGGACATATTCTCATCGCCCCCCACCCCCCACCCCCCGCCCCCCACCATACAGCACCAGACCGGACGGCACCGATATGAAGATCGACCCAACCACGCACGTCTCGCTCCCGGCTGACAGCAACCAGGCCCGCGGGATCGCCGAGTTCGCGTTGGCCTTCCTCTACGGCTCGGCCGGCTCCACCGGCGGGCGCGGCGAGCCCGACCGCTCGGTGATCGAGCGCACGAACCTCTTCCTGACCGACGCGATCATCTGCGGCGTCTCGGCCTTGGCCCTGCGGACGGCGGCCCCGACGATCCTGCGCGCCGAGGCCCTGCGATCGGCGGCCCCCGCGGCCGGGTTCGGCACCCTGCGCGGCGTCAGCGCCAGGCAGGTCACGCCGGGGGCGACGGTCCTGGGCTCGGACACGCCGGTGGCGCCCGAGAAGGCCATCGCCGCCAACGCCGCCGCCGTGCGCGAGTGGGACTCCAACGGCACCAACTTCGGCTACAACCCCGCGCTGGGCCACACCGCCGGCGAGTTCGGGCACAACGACTACTACGCCGTGCCGATCGCTGCTGCCCAGCTGGTGGGCGGCGACGGCCTCTTTGCCATGCGCGGCATGGTCCTGCTCGACGAGATCCGCGGGCGGCTGGCCGAGGTCTTCTCGCTCAAGACCTACAAGATCGACCACGTCCTCCACGGCGCCATCGCTTCGGCGGCCGTCTACGGCGCCATGCTCGGGGGCACGGCCGAGCAGATCGAGCACGCCATCGGCATGGTCGTGGCCCACCACGTGCCCTTCCGCGCCATACGCCACGGCAAGCAGCTCTCGGACTCCAAGGGCGCCTCGGCGGCGATCTCCACCGAGGCGGCCGTGGTGGCCACCCACCGCGCCCTGGCCGGCTTCGTCGGCCCCAAGGACATCTTCCGCAACCCCGAGGCCGTCTTCTGCCTCTTCAAGAAGCCCGACCAGAAGAACCACTCCCCCTTCAACCTGATCCTCACCCGCGCCGGCGCCGACTTTGCTGTCATGGGAATGCACTTCAAGCTCGGGCTCTACGAGCACCAGTCCGCCGGGGCCATCCAGGCCCTGCTGGACCTGCTCAAGAAGCACCCGGGCCTGCTGACCGACCCGCAGGGCGCCCGCGTCCGCGGCGTGCGCGTCGTGGCCTACGAGCCGGCGTACTCGATCATCGGCGACCCGGCCAAGCGCGACCCGCACACGCGCCAGTCGGCCGACCACTCCATGGTCTACATCATCGCCACGCTGCTGCGCAAGGCCCTCCAGAAGCGCACCGCCGACTGGGCCACCCTCATGCTCGAACCGGCCGACTACTCCCTGGCGGCCATCCACGACCCGCTCACACGCCGGCTGATGGACAAGGTCTCGTTCCAGCACGGCGGCCCCGAGTACGACTCGGGCTACCCCGAGGGGATCCCCGCCAGCGTCGTGATCACCGACGACGTCGGGCACGACCACGACAGCGGGCTGGTCATGTTCCCCACGGGCCACGCGCGCAACACCGCCGGCACGCTGCACAAGCTCCTTGAGCACAAGTTCATGCGCCTGGGCGCGCTGGGCGTCTCGAACCCGACGGCGCTGGTCAAGCGGTTCGAGGGCTTCGACCGCAAGTCCGTGGCCCAGGTCGCCCAGGCCCACGGCTTCCCGATCGCCTTCGCCTCCGAACGCTACGAGTGACCCGCCGCGCCCCTCAGCGCCCCGCCGTGGCGAAGGTGACCGGGCCGCGGTTGCCCTCGGCGTCGTAGGCGCGCACGCCGATCTGGAAGTCGTCCTTGCTCACCGGCACGCGGGCGGTGGCCGTGTTGCCCACGTCGAAGGCGGCGGTCCAGTCGTGCTCGGTGGTGGCGCGGTAGACCACCTCGTAGCCGGCCACGTCGGGGCTCGGGCTGGGCTCCCAGCGCAGCGTGGTGTCGTTGGCCAGCTGGCGCGTGAGCATCACCACGCGACGCGGCGGGCGCGGGCTCTGGGCCAACGCCACCGCTGACGCGGCGACCAGCCGCACGACCCGCGCCAGGTACTGATAGTCCACGTACTGGGGCAGGTCGCCGATGGCCTGGCCGTCGGGCCCCTGGCGCACGTCCTGGTGCTGCCGCTCGTACCGCTCGGGGACGTTGACGAAGCGCACCGCCGGGAAGCCCTCGTCGCCGAAGGGCAGGTGATCCCCGCCGCGGAGGTAGCGGTCGGCGCGGAAGATCAGCAGCGGCTCGACCGAGCCGAGCGCCGCCGCCTGCGGCCCGATCGAGCGCACGAACCGGGCCAGCTGCCTGCTGGGCGAGTCGCTCTCGGCGGCGGTGTCGCGGATGGCGCTGACCTGCTCGATGGTCAGGCGCCGGGTGAGCCCCTGGCTAAAGACCCGCACCCGGCCCTCGTCGCGCACGCGCACGCCGTCGGGGCCGACGTGCCCGGTCGGGTCGCCCACGATGTCCATGTTGAGCACGCCGACGATCGGGAGCCCAAGCCGGGCGGCGTCCGAGGCCAGCCGGGCCGCGCCCAGCAGCCCCTGCTCCTCGCCGACGGTGGCCGCCAGGACGACGGTCGCGTCCAGGTCCAGGCCCCCCAGCGCGCGGGCGATCTCCAGCAGGGCCACGGTGCCCGAGCCGTTGTCGTTGGCCCCCGGCGCGTCGGAGGTCGCGTCCAGCGGGTCGGTGGCGCGGCTGTCGTAGTGGCCCAGGACCCACACCTGCGGCTCGCCGGCAAGGTCGTCGAGCGAGGCGACGGCCCTGCCCGCCGCCCGCATCGCCGCTGAGGGCAGCACCGCCAGGACGTTGGTCATCGTGACCTCCCGGGGCACTCGGACCGTCGGGGGCTGCGTGAACGTGTGCATGATGACCGCCACGCGGCCCTGGGCGGTGCCCTCGAAGCGCTCGCGCAGCCAGCGCGCAGCGGCGCCGATCCCCCGGCGATCGTCGGCCTGATCCGAGAGCGTGTGCCGCGTCCCGAACCCCACCAGCGCCGCCAGGTCGTCCTTGAGCCGCTCGGCCGAGACGCCCTGGAGCCCCCGGGCGAGCGCCGCCGACGCCGACCCGCGCAGGGCTTCCAGCGGGGGCGCGACCGCTGCCGCCGGCGTCCGGACGACCTCCGGCGGCGGCCCCGCTGCTGGCTCACGCGCGGGGGCCGGAGCGGGCGCCACGGGCGCCGGGGGTGCGGCCGGTGCGGACACGCCCGCCATCAGTGCCACGAACGCTGCGACGGACCTGCCGACATTGGGGTGCCTCATACCGCAGGTTGTACCACACCCGGCGGGCCCGTGCCAGCCCTACAACAACCCCATGAGCCACGCCCCCTCACCCGCCGACAGGCTCCGGGCCGCCATGAACGCCGGCTGCGTCCAGGCCCCCGGCGCCTTCAACGCCCTGTGCGCCCGCGCGATCGCGCGGGCCGGCTTCCCCGCCTGCTACATCTCGGGCGCAGCCACCTCCGTGTGCGCGGGCGTCCCGGACGTGGGGCTCCTCTCCCTAGAGCACTTCGTTGGGTCGATCCGCCAGTCCGCTGTGGCCTCCGGGCTGCCCGTCATCGCCGACGCCGACACCGGCTTTGGCGAGGCCGAGATGGTCCGCCGCGCCGTGCTCGAATACGCCCACGCCGGCGCCGCGGCCCTGCACATCGAGGACCAGCAGTTCCCCAAGCGCTGCGGCCATCTCGACGGCAAGTCCCTCGTCCCCACCGACCACATGGCCGAGAAGGTCCAGTGGGCCGCTGCTGCGGCACGCGACGCGGCCGTGCGATCACGCGGCCCCGGCGCCGCGCCGGCCCTGATCGTCTGCGCCCGGACCGACGCCCGCGGCGTCGAGGGCTTCGACGCCGCCGTCCGCCGGGCCGCCGAGTACGCCCGCGCCGGCGCCGAGATGATCTTCCCCGAGGGGCTCGCCACCGAGGAGGAGTTCGGGCTCTTTGCCCAGCGCGTCCGCGACGCCCTGGGCAGCAGCCGCAGGCTGTTCCTGCTGGCCAACATGACCGAGTTCGGCAAGACCCCCATGATCCCGCTGAGCCGGTTCGCCAGCCTCGGCTACGACTGCGTCATCTACCCCGTCTCGCTGCTGCGGATATCCATGGCGGCCACAGCCGCGGCCCTGCGGACGCTGCGCCAGCACGGCGGGCTCGAGCCGCTCCTGGATCAGATGCAGACCCGCGCCCAGCTCTACGAGCTGATCGATTACCAGCCCGGCACGCCCTGGCCGATGCCGGTGTGACCCGCCGGGCTCAGCTGAGCGTCAGCGCGTGCCCGCGACGCACGCCTAGATAAAAAAACCGGCCCAGTAGGGGCCGGTCTGTTGCGTTCGCATGTGCGTTGTTAGTAGAAGGAAATCTCAACCGATCAGGGAACCACGTACGGGCGCTGCGTCGTGGCGTTGGCGCCCTGATTGGCGAACTCCAATCGCGTGGCGTTCCAGAACGCGTTGGCCTGGGTCTCGGTGAACGTGCTGTTAGTAGGGAACCAGATGTTGGGCTCACCGGCCAGGCGGTCGCTGCGAAGCTCGACGTGGCCGTCGAAGAAGACCAGGTTGCCGTCCACCTCGCTGATGGCCCCGCCCCCGCGGCGAACGTTGTGCCGGAACGCGAACGGGCGGTTATCGGGAACTGACGCGGGTTCGAGAGGTGATCGTCGCGGAAGGCCTCACCGGGAGCGGCGGCACGGTCAAGCATGCGACCGATGTTTGTCCAGGCGCCGTTGTCGGCGAACGAGCCGCCCGCGGTTGCCGAGAGCTGAGTGTTGATCGTGGGATCACCACCTGCGCGGCTTGCGGTGTTCGAGAAGCGCGCCCCCTCCATGAACATCAGCTTGTTGGCAGCCAGGCCGACACGATCGATCCGCGGGAAGTAGACGCCGCGGCTGCTCTGACCGGCAAAGAACTGAGTTTCTCCCGTCTGTGCGCCGGAGTTGACCCGCGGGACCGCGACGAACTGCGTCGAAGACTCATACGAGATGATCGGGCCGGGGCCGATCTGCGCGAGCCTGGCGCCGCTGCCGAGGTTCCGAGGATCGGTCACCTGCACGTCAAGGACGTTGTTGGGGCAGCGGAACTCTTCCAGTCGGCGGAGCCAATCGAACCGCAGGCCGCGGGTCTGCTCGACGGCGCCGCTGGAGCTCTGCGGCAGGGGGCCCGCGGCGATGTCATCGCCGGGACCCTGCTTGCCCGAGAACGCGGCCAGCGGGCCGTAGTGATCCCAGTTCTGCACGGCCACGCCGTTGAACGTCGCCTGCACGCCGCCGGCGGAGCTGATGTTCTGGAGCCGACGGCTGCGGGCGCGGTACTGCACCGGGATGTCCCCGGTTTCCACAGCGTGGAGGCCGCTGGTGGCCGGGCTGCCGGCCAGCTCGCCCTTGTACTCGTTCGTGTAGGCGATGTGGGCCTGGGCCATCGAGCGCATGTTGTTGCCGCACACGGCGATCCGGCCCAGCTCCCGGGCCCTGGAGAGCGCGGGCAGCAGGATGCCGATCAACAGCGTGATGATCGCTATGACGACCAGGAGCTCGATGAGCGTGAACGCTCGGGAGCCGCGGCCCCCCAACTGACGCGACGCGGATGTCATCTGATGAGTCTCCGTAACGCCTCGGCACGCGGCAAAGACCCCGCGCGCCGAGCCCCGCCCCTTCCGGCCTCGGTGTGCTGCGGACGCGAGCAAGCACAACGCGAGCGTTCAGAGGTGGTCAGAGTGTACCCGTGCGCCTCAAAGAGCCAATTCGTTCACCCCGATCCTCGCGGTTTCTTTACGCATTCTGAACAATAAAACCGGCTCCCTGTCATTGACAGATCCGGGAGCACTGATCTCAGTGCGGAGTTCCCCGAGCGACCTAGAACAACGGCCTGCGCGCGCCCGGTATGGGTCACTCGGGCGCGTCACCGCGGCGCGGTGCCGGCGTGATATCCACTGCCACCGGCAGGTGGTCCGACGCCCACCCGGCCGGGCCCTGGCCCCACACGCCAACCACCCGCTCGTGCGGGTCGGCGGAGCTTGGTTCGGGGTTAGCCAGGGCCGCTGCGGGCGCGCCGAGCACGAACGCCGCCCCGGGCGCAGCGATTGCGCTGCTGGCGTGCCAGATGAGGACGCCGTCGATCCGTCGGCCCGAGGCGTGGGTGATCGCAATTGGGTCGCTCTGCGGCAGCTCGCCAAATGGGTCCAGCCAGAGCGTCGGGTCGTACTCAAGCCGCCCCGGCTCGCTGGGCTGAGCGTTGAAATCGCCCAGGACCAGCACATGGGCGCGGGGATGATCGCGCGCGTCCTGCGCAGCGAGCGCCGCGGTGGCCGTGGCCTCAGCACGCCGCCAGTAGGCGCCGGCGGGCCCGGACTTCTGGTGCACCACGTACAGGATCAGCCCGCTGGGGTCGCGCGGGGCGGTCTTATCGGCGGGGAGATCCACAAGGACGCGCAGCGGGCCACGCCGGAAGCGGACCGGCTGGCCGGCCAGCTGGTGGCGCTGGGGGCCCCAGTGCTGCGGGTGGACGCCGCCGATCTGGGCGTCGGGCCAGACCGTGGCGCCGCCGAGCGGGAACCGGCTCAGGACGGCCTGCTCGATGCCGCGTGCGTCGCCGACATCCAGCGAGGCGGCGTGCGCGTAGCCCATCCCGGCGAGGTACCGGTCGCGGAACGCTTCGAGCTCCTGGAGCGAGCCGACCTCCTGGAGGGCCAGCACGTCGGCGTCCAGGGCCCGGATCACGCGCGCTGCAGCGTGCAGCTCGTCGTCGGGCTTTGGCAGGGCCGCAGAGGCCCGGCGGGCATCGCTGGGGGACTCGGGCCACAGGAACAGGTCCTGAAGGTTCCAGCTGGCAACGCGGACCGCGCCCGGCGCGCGCCGCGGGGGCTCGGGGATGCCAAACCGCGGCGGCTGGCGCCCTTGAGCAGCCGGCGCAGCCGACGCGCCCTGGGGCTCGGCGGGCAGGCGCACGCCGTCGCGGAGCGGCGCCGTGAGCATCGCGCCGGCGCACGCGACCAGGGCCAGCGCCAGGGCGCGCCACGCCCAGGCGTCCCACCGCGCTGCGCTGCTGAGGGCTTGCCGACCGGGGCCCGGGCCCGCAGCTGCGCCGGCGGTGGCGCGGGCCGACGCCGCGGGGTTCACGCCGTCGCCCCGGCGGGGCTCGTGCGCAGGCCGAGCAGGCCGGCCAGCGGGGCCATCGCCAGGTCCGGGGCCAGGAGCGACCGCTCGGGCACGCCCAGGGCTGACGCGGCTGCGATGTACCCCGTCCGCGTGGCGCCCTCCATCGTGGCGGGCCACCCCGAGCGGGCGAAGTCGCCCGCGATGAGCAGGCCGCGCGGGTCGAGCGGGTCGGCGACCTCGGGGCGGGCGTCCTCCACGCCCGGCTCGAGCCGGAACGTGGCCCGCCTCTCCTTGACCGGCCGCGACCACTCCAGCGTGGCCCGAGCGGCGCGGGGGAAGTACACCGCGATGTCCGCGGTGACGCGCCGGGTGATCTGCTGCTCGTCGAGGGGCGTCCACTCATCGGCGCCGCTGATCACCGCGTGCAGGGCCCGCCCGGCGGGGTCCTTGCGGAAGACCCACTGCGTGCCCGACCCGACCAGCACCGCGTGCGGCGTGCCCATGACGGGGCGGTCGTACATCAGGTGCACCCCGACGATCGGGCTGTGCCCGACGCCGTCGAGCCGGGCGATCCGCGGGTCGGCTGCGCGCAGCCGGTCGCTGGCGACCTCGGCCAGGCGCTCCGGCGGCAGCGCGCTGATCACGCGGCGGGCGTGGAGGGTCTGGGCGCCGTCGGCGGCGGCGATGCGCACCGAGTCGCGGTCGATCCCCACCACGCTCACGCCGAGCCTGACCGACCCGCCGGCGCGCTCGATCAGCCCAGGGGCCGCGGCGTAGAGATCGACCAGCGGGACGGTTGGCACGCCCATCACGGCCGCGTCGCGGTGGGCCAGGAAGCCTTCCTGGAAGACCTGGAGCGCGCCGGCGGCGCTGACACGGCCGACGCTCAGGTTGCACGCCGAGACGACCACCGGCTCCCAGAACCGCTCGATCAGCCCCGGGCCCTGGCCGCAGGCGTGCAGGAACTGGGCGAACGTGCCGGCACGCCACCGGGCGCGGTCGGCCCTCAAGACCGCGAGCATGCCGCGGGCCAGACGCAGCTTCTGGCCCAGGCTCAGGAACCGGGCGCGCAGTACCGAGGGGCCAAAGTGCCCCGGCGCCGGCAGGGCCGAGGGACGCACCACGCTCGTCCGCCCGCCGGGCTCGACCCAGTACTGCTCCCGGTGCCAGGCGATGCGCCCGTCGGCGCCGAGCCGACGCAGCAGGTCGGTGTAATTGGTGCAGCAACCGAGCACCACGTGCTGGCAGTTGTCCAGCACCAGGCCGGTGCGGGCGTCGGCAAAGGACGTGGCCCGGCCGCCGAGCTTGCGCCGGGTCTCCAGCAGCGTCACGGCCACGCCGGCCTGTGCCAAGCGCACCGCGGCGGCGATGCCGGCCACGCCGGCGCCGGCGATCACCACCGCGTGCCGCTGGGGGTCTGGCGATTGCGGCACCGCGGGGGGCGGGTCGGTGATGGGGGTCGGGGCCTGTGGCATCGCGTGCGGGGCGCTCTCTGATGACGGGGACGGGGGCGGGACGTTGAGGGGTTGGGGGGTTGTGGAGGGGCGGCGGGTTGGGGGGTTGCGGGGTGGGCGGCGCCGCTGCGTCATGATGAGGTGGACAGGCGGGCCAGGTGCGCGCGGCCGGTCGCCCACGCCGCGATCAGGCCCTTGTGCGCCGATGAGAGCCGCACCCGGGGCCCGACGCAGACGCGGGCCGGGTCGCGCTCGATGACCGAGAGCAGGCCGCGGTAGATCCTGGTCATGGCCCAGAGCGTGGGGGTGCACGCGGCGTCGATCATGCGCTCCAGGTCCGCTGACGCGGCGTAGTGGGCCGCCGCGACGCCCGCCAGCTCGCGCACCAGCGCCGCGCAGCGCTGCGGCTGGGCCCAGGCGCGCAGCTGGGCCGGCGAGAGGCCGTGCCGGGCCAGCGTGTCGGCGGGGACGTACACACGCGGGGGCGATTGGTCGAGGTCCTCGGCCAGGTCGCGCAGGATGTTGGTCAGCTGGAAGGCGTGGCCGCGGCGGATGGCAAGCTCGGGCGCGCGGGCCGTGTCCGCGGGGCTCAGGCCGGGGCGCAGGCCCCAGACCGAGACGCAGGCCAGGCCGACCGTCGAGGCGACGCGGTAGCAGTAGCGTTCCAGGTCGGCGGTGGTGGAGCAGGCGACGGGCTCGATGTCCTCGGCCAGGCCGTCGACCATGGACCAGAGCAGCGCGTGGTCGATCTGGTAGCTGCCCACGGTGGCGGCGAAGGCTGGCCAGTAGCTCTCGCGTGCAGCGGGCTCCCACTGGCCGCTCTGGAGCGCGGCCCTGGTCGAGGCGGCGAATCGCTCCAGTGCCGTGCGCTTCTCGGCGGCGGTGCCCGCGGCGTCGACGCGGTCGTCGCCGTCGCGCATCCATGCGTAGACGGCGTACACCGCCGAGCGGCGCGGCTCGGGCGTGAGCTTGAGGCCGTAGTAGAAGTTGCGCGCCCTGGAGCGTGCCACGGCCCGGCAGAGGGCGAAGGAGCGGTCGAGCCCCGCCGGGTCGACGCCGCGCAGCGAGGGGCGCACGTCGGCGGTGACGGGCCGGGCGAGCATCGCGGCGCCGGCCCCGCTCACGCCGGCACCCCCGACGAGTCGCGCTCGACACTGGGCGACGCCGGCGCAGCAGCGTGGCGCGCCGCGGCGGCCGCGCGGGGGTCGCCCGATCGGCCCCCCGCCAGGGCCGCGCGGGCCCAGGCCCGGGCGACGAGCCAGGCCTTGGCCGGACCGCTCAGCCGCGGCCTGCGCCAGAGCGTGGCGCAGCCGATCGACTCGACCCGGCCCAGGACCGCGCGACCGCCCGCGCCCAGGAGCCACACCACCGGGCCGACCCGGCCGCCCAGCCGCTTGGGCAGCCCGGCGCCGGCGTCGAAGAGCTCCCGGGTGCGTTCCACCAGCGGCCGCAGCGACCGGATGAACCGGACGCGCGCCTCGGGGTCGTGGCCGCGGTCTGCCATGGCGCGCAGCTCCTGCGGGCCCAGGCCGGTCTGGCCCACGGGCATGTAGACGCGCGAGCGATCGAGCAGGTCGCGGCGCACGTCCTGCCAGAAGTTGGTCAGCTGCAGGGCCGTGCAGGTGGCGTCGCTCATGGCGTAGAGCTCGGCGTTGGGCGGGGTGTCGGCGTGGCCGCCGAGCATCAGGACGATCCGGCCGACCGGGCTTGCGCTGCGGGCGCAGTACCCCAGGAGCTGGTCCCAGGTCTGATAGACCGTCACGCGCTGGTCCTGCTCGAAGGCGTCGATCAGGTCCAGGAAGGGCGACACGGGCAGGGCGAAGCGCTCGGCGGTCCGGCGCAGCGCCACGAAGACCGGGTGCTGCGCCCGGCCGAGCCAGCAGTCCTCGGTCAGGCCGCGCCACCAGGCCAGCAGGTCCCGCGCAGCGTCGCGGGCCCCCTCCTGCCCGTGGCCGAGGCGCCAGGTCTCGTCGCCCAGGTCGTCGGCCCATCGGCAGAAGGCATAGACCGCGGCGAAGTGGTCGCGCAGGTCCCGCGGCACCAGCGACGAGAGCACCGAGAAGTTCTCGTAGTGCGCAAGAGTCAGGGCGCGGGCGTAGGCGGTGGCCTGGCCGAGCGACGCGGCGCCGGCGCCCAGCGCCGAGCCCCCGGGCCCGAAGCGCCCGAGCTGCTCGACGATCGGCTTGGAGGGATCGGGTGTGTTCACGCGGTGGTTCCGCAGCTGCGGGTCGTGGCGGGGCGCTCGCTCAGGCGTGCCGGGCGCTGACGGTCAGGGGGACGGCGCCGTAAGCCTCCTGGGTGATCTGCCAGTTGCCCACGCGGATCTTCTTGCCCTCGGGGTCGATGCCGCGCTCGCGCATCAGCCGCTTGAGCGTGACCGGGATGGCGAACTCCACGTCCTCGGGCATGATGTCGCGCGACTCGATCGAGCCACCGTAGCGTGCGATGAGCGTGCGGCAGATCTCGGCGACCAGGTCCTCCGGCGCCGAGGCCCCGGCGGTCAGGAGCACGGTGGCGTCGCGGCCGGCGCCCGGCGTGCCGGCGAACCAGGCGTCGTCCAGCTCCGTCACGTCGTCGAGCAAGTACGCGGGCACGCCCACGTTGCGCGAGATCTCCGTGAGCCTGACGGAGTTGGACGAGTTCTTGGAGCCGACGACCAGCACCAGGTCGCACTCGGGCGCCACCTGCCGCACGGCGGCCTGGCGGTTGGTGGTGGCGTAGCAGATGTCCGACGACGGCGGCTCTTTGATGCTGGGGAAGGCGGCCTTGAGCGAGCTGATGATCACCGCGGCGTCGTCGGTCGAGAGGGTGGTCTGGGTGAGGTAGACCAGCTTGCTCGGGTCGCGGATGTCCAGGGCGGGGATGTCCTCGGGGGACTCGACGACCTGGATCGCGTCCGGGGCCTCGCCGCGGGTTCCGACGACCTCCTGGTGGTCGGCGTGGCCGATGAGCAGGATCTGGTAGCCCTGGCGCGCATAGCGGATGGCCTCGCTGTGGACCTTGGTCACCAGGGGGCAGGTGGCGTCCACAGCGGTCAGGCGCCGCTCCTCGGCCTGCTGGCGCAGCGCCGGGGAGACGCCGTGGGCGGAGAAGACGATGATCGAGCCCGGCGGCACCTCGCACAGGTCCTCGACGAAGACGGCGCCGCGCGTCTTGAAGCGTTCGACCACGTGCTTGTTGTGCACGATCTCGTGGTAGACGTACACGGGCACGTCGGGGCAGAGCTCGATCAGGTGATCGACCACGTCCACGGCCATGTGCACGCCGGCGCAAAAGCCGCGGGGGTTGGCAAGGAGCATCCTCATCGCGCGATGATAGCAATTCCCGGCGCGGCCCTCACTGCGCACTGAGCCGGGGCGTGGCGCCGCCACCCCCCATCTCCCACCCCCCCGCCATCCCAACCCCTCACACGGCCCCACCCCCCACCACGCCCCCATTGCCGCACCGTCGCACCGCCGGGCGCACACGCCCGGGCGGGTGCAGCAAACGGCGGGCGCGCAGCGTCCTGCTGGCGGGCCGCCCGCGGGCGAGCGCACGCGGCGTGCGGCGCTGGATCAGCCCTTGCCGGAGGCGGCCTTGGCGACCTCGTCCTGGAGGTTGCGCGGCATGACGCGGTACTCGAGGAACTCCATGGTGTTGCTGGCCCGGCCCTGGCTCAGCGAGCGGAGCGTGGTGGTGTAGCCGAACATCTCCGACAGCGGCACCTCGCAGGTGACCAGCTTGACCGGCCCGCGGTCCTCCTGCTCGGTGATGATGCCGCGGCGGGAGGAGATGTCGCCGGTGACCGAGCCGAAGTACTCCTCCGGGACGGTGACGACGACCTTCATGATCGGCTCGAGGAGCACGGCGCCGGCCTTCTCGGAGGCCTCCAGGACGGCAAGTCGGCCGGCCTGCTCGAAGGCGACCTGCGAGGAGTCGACGGGGTGGTAGGAGCCGTCGACGATGGTGGCCTTGACGTTGATCATGGGGTAGCCGAACTTGACGCCCGACTGGCACGTCTGGCGGATGCCGTACTCAACGGAGGGGACGTACTCGCGCGGGATCGAGCCGCCGATGATCTCGCTCTTGACGGCGATGTTGTCGGCGAAGTCGAGCTCCTCCTCGGCGGCCTGGGCCGAGGTGAACGGCTCGAGGTTGATCGAGCAGTCCCCGAACTGGCCGCGGCCGCCGGTCTGCTTCTTGAACAGGCCGCGGACGTTCTCGACCCTGCGGGTGATGGTCTCGCGGTAGGAGACCTGCGGCCGGCCGACCTCGACGTTGACCTTCATGTCGCGCACGATCTTGTTGCGGATGATCTCCAGGTGCAGCTCGCCCATGCCCGAGATGATGGTCTGGCCGGTCTCCTCGTTGTAGTTGGAGCGGAAGGAGGGGTCCTCGCGGCGGATGGTCTGGAGCGCGTCGGCGAGCTTGCGGCGGTCGTCCTGGGTCTTGGGCTCGATGGACATCGAGATGACCGGCTCGGGGAAGGTCATGCGCTCCAGGACGATCTCGTGGTCCGGGTCGCACAGCGTGTCGCCGGTGTAGGAGTCCTTGATGCCCACGACGGCGACGATGTTGCCGGCGGTGGCCTCCTCCAGGGGGATGCGGTCCTTGGCGTGCATCTCGAAGATGCGCGAGGCCAGCTCCTTCTTGCTGTTGCCCGGGTTGACGACGCGCTGGCCCTTCTCGAGCTTGCCCGAGTAGATGCGCATGTAGGTCAGGTCCCCGTGCGCGTCGGCGACGACCTTGAAGACCAGGGCCGCAAAGGGGGCCTCCTCCGAGTGCTTGCGCGACATCTTGGCCTCCTTGTCGCGGGGGTCGGTGCCCAGCATGTCGGGGCGCTCGGTGGGGTTGGGCAGGTAGTCGATCACCGAGTCGAGGACCTGCTGCACGCCGATGTTCCGCAGGGCCGCGCCGCACAGGACCGGGAAGGCCCGGCGGTCGACGCACGCGCGGCGCAGGGCCGCCTTGAGCTGCGGCACGCCCGGCTCCTCGCCGGCCAGGTACTTCTCCATCAGCTGGTCGTCCAGCTCGGAGATCTTCTCGATCAGCTCGTGGCGCCACTTGGAGGCGGTCTCCTTCCAGTGGTCGGGGATGTCCTTGACGACCACCACGGCGCCCTTCTCCTTCTGGTCGTAGTAGAAGGCCTTCATCTCCACCAGGTCGATGATGCCCTCGAGCTCGTTGCCCTTGCCCATGGGGTACTGGATGGCGATGCCGTTGGCGCCGAGCCGCGTCTTGATGGTCCTGAACGAGAAATCGAAGTCGGCGCCGGTCTTGTCCATCTTGTTGACGAAGCACAGACGCGGCACGTCGTAGCGGTCGGCCTGCCGCCAGACCGTCTCGGACTGGGCCTCGACGCCCTCCTTGCCGTCGAAGACCGCCACGGCGCCGTCGAGCACGCGCAGCGACCGCTCGACCTCGATCGTGAAGTCCACGTGGCCCGGCGTGTCGATCAGGTTGATCTTGTACTCAACGCCGTCCTTCTCCCACGGGCAGGTCGTGGCGGCCGACTGGATCGTGATGCCGCGGGCCTGCTCCTCGGGCAGGAAGTCCATCGTCGCCGTGCCCTCGTGCACCTCCCCGAGCTTGTAGGTCTTGCCGGTGTAGTAGAGGATGCGCTCGGAGACGGTCGTCTTGCCGGCGTCGATGTGCGCGCAGATGCCGATGTTGCGGATCTTGGTCAGGTCTCTGGCCATGGTCTTCGTGTCCGTGCTGGGGTGTGCGTGTGTGGGACGGCGTGATGGGTCGATGGTGTGCCGGTCGGGGTTGTGCGCAGCCTCGGGCGAGGCGCGACGCTCGATCACCGACAGCCCCGGCGTGCCCGGTTGGGGCCTGGGCCGTTGCGTGATCGCTGGTGTCTTCCAAGGGTGCGCGCGGCGGTGGGCGCCTCAGTGATGCATCTCGTCTTCGTCGTCGCTGGAGGTCATGGGCTTCCTCGCGGTCGGGCTGCTTGCGCACATAGCCGATCGCAGACCGCTCGGGAGCTCGGTCGGCGATGTTTGGACCATGGTAGCCACGTTCCCGTGCCGGGCCACTCCGGGCCTGGCCAAGGCCCAGCCCCAGCGGCCCTTGATCGATCCTTCACACACGCGCCGAGCGTGCGTCACGGTTGCGTCGCCGGTCCTCGGACCCGGGCCGCGCGCCATGGCCCGCACGCGTGGCCCGTCCGGGGCGCGTCACGCCGTGACACCACGCGTCGTGCTCACTCCGGCCGCGGGCCGAGCACCGCGAGGCGTTCGACCTCCCGTCGCCGGCCCTGGCTCAGACCGCGGACGGCGCGATCCAGACCGGCCAGGTCGTCCAGAGCAAGCAGCCGCCGAGCCACGCCGGCGATGCGCGCCGCGGGGGCGTCGCCGCCCGCGGGCTGCGCGTCCGGGGCCGGCGCGGGGGCTCGCTGGAGCAGCCGCAGGAGCGTGTCCAGGTGCAGCGGGTTGGTCGGGTCCAGGGCCGCGGCGCGTTCGAGCGCTTCAGCGGCGGAGGCCCGCAGCGCGGCCGAGTCCGCGGCGGTCAGGCCGCCCCGCTCGCCGAGCCCTTCGAGCGTCACGGCGATGGTGGCGCGCATCGAGGCGCGCACGGCCGCGTCGCGGGCGCCCTCGGGCGGCAGCGGCAACGCCTCGATGGCCAGCCCAGCAGCGAGGCGCGCCCGCTCGGGCTGACCCAGGGCCGCCTGCGCGCCGGCCAGCCGAGCCAGGACGCGCGCCCGCTCGCGCCACAGGCGCCAATCGGCCCGGGTGACGCCGCTCTGGGCCCCGTGAGGCACTAGGAACTCCGCCGCTGCGCTCAGGCCGGCAACCTCGGCGGCCAGGGCCGCGGCGCGGACGGCGTCGAGCCCCGCGGCCCCCGGCGGGAGCCCGGAGGGGTCCAGGCCGACGACCAGGGCCAGCTCAGCGATGATCTGGCCCTTGGGGGCCGGCTCGAGGGGGTCGCTCAGGCGGCGCAGCAGCGTGCCGGCGCGGGCGATGGGCCACAGCGCCCGCGCAGCCTGCGCGGCGCGGGCCTCGGCGCGCCAGGCGCGGGCCGCTGCGGGCGCAGCGGCCGCTCCAGCGCCGATCACCACCGCTGCGCAGGCCCACCCGGCCAGCGGGCGGGCGCGCTTGCGCTGCCCCGCGGCAGTCGCTGGGCCCGTCGGAAGCCGGCTCGTCGCCGACGACGCCCCCAGCACCGCCCAGAGCACCCCCGCTGAAGCGGGCCAAGTCCAGACAACCTCGATCTGCCCGTGCAGGGCCCAGACAGCGACCGCGGCCAGCCCCGCCGCCCGCAGCGTCCGCGTGCTGGGCGCGCCGGGGCGCTGGGCGTGCCAGGCCAGGGCGATCCACAGCCCGAGCCCGATCAGCCGAGCGATCGCGGCCTCGGGCTGCGGGTCGGCTCGCTCGGTCCACGCCGAGGCCAGCACCGCAGCAGCGGGCACCAGGGCCACAAAGCGTGCGGCCGCCCGCGCGGGGGCGGGATCATCATCATCATCGTGTGCGCCGCGGCGCGCCACAGCGGCCCAGCCGCGGCACTGCCAGGTCAGCCACGCAGCGACCAGCGCCAGCCCCGGCACGCCCAGCGTGGCCCAGAAGTCCCAGGGCAGGCTGTGCGGGCTGCTGACCTCCTCCGGGCTGCGCGGGTCCTTGGCAAGCAGGTACGCGTCGCGGAACCCGCCGGGACCAACGCCGGTCAGCCACGCGTCGGCGCCGATGGCCGCCGCCGCTGAGGCGTACATGGCACGGAACCAGACGCTCAGCTCGCCCAGGGCGTCGTCGAGCAGGCCGCGGGCGCCGATCAGCCCCTGCCCGGCCAGCACCAGCCCCACGGGCAGCCACACGATCCAGCGCGCCAGCGGCCGGGCCCTGCCCTGCGACGGGCCGCTGCGGCGCACGGCCCAGCCCGCCGCCACTGCAAGAACAGCGCCCGACCCCAGGGCCACCCACGCCCCGCGCGAGCCGGTGAGCCACACAACCAGGGCCCCCAGCGCCGCCCACGCGGCGGGCAGCGCCCAGCGCGACGGCGCTGCGCCGCCGGGCCGCCAAGCCGTGCCCGCGAGCGCCGCGAGCCCCGCAGCGGCGACCCCCGCGCCCACCGAGCCCAGGACGTTGGCCAGGCCGAACCAGGCGGTGGCCTCGGTCTGGAGGATCCTGCGTTGGTACGACTTGGCCTGGGGCGAGTCGGGCGCCCAGCCCTGAGCGGCCAGGAGCACCTCGCGCTGGGCGCGGAAGGCCGCCGCCGTCGCCGGCGCCTCGACGGCCACCTGCACCGCGGCCCGCACTGCCAGGAGCCCGATCACGCCCAGCAGGACCGCCAGGCACGCGCGGCGCTGCGGCGCGTCGGGGGCCAGGCCCGACAGCGCGGCGCACAGAGCGATCCCCGAGGCCCACGCCAGCCCCACCCGGGCCTGCTCGTAAGAGCCCACGCCGTGGGCCCCGCCCCACGCTGCGTGATACGCCAGCAGCGCGCACGCCGGCGCCGCGCACCCCGACGCCCACAGCCACAGCCGACCCCGCCCCGCCCCGCTGGCGCCGCCCAGCACCACCGCCGAGCCCGCCAGCGAGACGAGATCGAGCGCCATCGACACCGCCGGCGTCAGCGCAGCCAGGGGCGACTCGATCACCGCCGGGTCGAGGTCGAAGTACGCCTGGGCGGTCGCGTTGGTCACGGCCCGGGCCAGGACCGGGACCAGAGCCAGCCCGAGCGCAAGCCACACGATGATGGGCTCAGCGGTCGGTCTGTGCGCGGGCATGGCCCCCTCCGGGTTGGGACGCCTGGGCCGGGCCGGGCGGCGCCTGGGCCGCAGCGGCCGGCCCGCCCGTGGCGAAGCGCTCGAAGGCGGCCAGCACCGCCAAAGCCAAGAACGCCTGGGCCCCGATCACCCAGGCACGCGCCGGCTCGGCCCCGGGCAGGAGCACGCCGCCCAGGCCGGTGATGGCCGTCAGGCCCCAGATCACCACCACCGCCATGCGCTTGCTCAGGCCGCGCCGTTCCAGGCGGTGGGACAGGTGCTGCATGTCGCCCACAAAGGGCGAGCGACCCTGCCAGATCCGGATCAGGCACACCGAGGCCATGTCGTACAGCGGCACAGCGAGCACCACCACCGGGACCAGCACGCCGTGCCAGACAACGCCGGCGCGCCCCGGCCGGGCCCCCGCCTCGCTGCCGATGGGGCCGAGCGCGCCGGGCAGGACGAGGCCATCGATCGCCGCGGCCGAGCTGAGGACGTAGGTCGAGCGGACCGTCAGGAAGCCCAGCAAGAGCCCAACGACCAGCGAGCCGCCGTCGCCCATGAACACGCTGGCCCTGGGCCAGGGGCCGTTGAAGACCAAGAACCCGCCGCACGCGCCCACCAGCGCCGCAAGCACGGCTGCCACGAACCACTGCGGCTCGGGCCCGCTGAGCGCAGCGCCCAGGAGGCACGCGCCGGCGATCGCGCCCACCCCCGCGGCCAGGCCGTCCATGTTGTCGATGAAGTTCATCGCGTTGGTCACCGCGGCGATCCACAGCACCGTCAGGGCCCACGAGGCCCACGAGCCGCCGGCCAGCGGGTCGAGCAGCTCGAGGAGCCGGGTGCCCGTCGCCGCTGAGATGACCCCCGAGGCGGCCAGGATCACGGCGAGCTTGGGCATGGCCCCCAGCGGCCTGCGGTCGTCGACGACCCCCAGCGCGTGCAGGGCAAGGACGCAGGCGAGGACCACCGCCGCCCCGCCCGCGATGCCCCGCAGGCCCCCCAGGTGCTCGCCGACGCCCGGCGCCAGGCGCTCGAGCGGGCCCTGCCAAGCCGGCACGTGGGCCGCCAGCAGGGCCAGGCCGAGCGGCCCGACGACGCCCAGCACGATGCCCATCCCGCCGGTGTTGGGCACGCGCCGGGCCGCGGGCTTGACCTGGCCCGGCACGCCCGGGCCGTCGAGCGCCCCCAGCCGCCGGCCCAGGGCGCGCGCCGCGAGCGTCCCGACCAGGCCGAGCGCAAAGGCCAACGCCAAGATCGCCCCGACGGCGGTCGGCATCGCGGCACTGTAGAGCCCGGGGCACACCATACCCTCGGGGCGTGGACGACCGCGCGCACCTGTTCGAGATGGACCCCCAGAGCCTGAGCCAGTGGTGCGCGGCCCGCGCGATGCCGGCGTTCCGCGCCGGCCAGATCCTCGACTGGGTCTACGCCAAGGGGACCACCGACCCCGCGCGCATGACCAACCTGCCCCCGCGCGACCGGGCCCGCCTGGCCGAGCAGATGCGCTTCCTCAGCGGCGACGTGGTCGCCCGGCAAACGGCCAGCGACGGCACCGACAAGCTGCTCGTCCGGTGGCACGCCGACGCCCAGGACCAGGCCCCGCCGACGCCCGAGCCCGCCGAGCGCCTCGCGCAGCTGCCCGTGCTGGGCCCGGCCGGGCCCGCCGCCGCGGGCCGGCAGACCGAGTGCGTGATGATCCCGACCCAGGGGCGGCGCACCGCGTGCATCTCCTCGCAGGTGGGGTGCCCGGTGGGCTGCCGCTTCTGCGCCTCGGGCGTGGGCGGGCTCGAGGGCAACCTCAGCGCGGGGCGGATCGTCGAGCAGGTGTGGCTGCTGCGCTGGCGGCTCGGGGGCTCCCCCGGCGCGGAGGGGGCTCCCGCGACGGAAGCGGCGCCCGCGGTGGCCCCGCCGCGGATCTCGAACGTGGTGTTCATGGGCATGGGCGAGCCGCTGGCGAACCTGGGCCCGGTGGTGCGGGCGGTGCGGGCCCTGGCCGCGCCCTGGGGCATGGGCATCTCGGCGCGCAAGATCACGATCTCGACCGTCGGCCTGCCCAAGGCCATCGAGAAGCTGGCCGAGCAGCTCGACCTGCCCGTGACGCTGGCCCTCTCGCTCCACGCCCCGACCGACCAGATCCGCCGCCGGCTGATCCCCTGGGCCCAATACACGACCATCGCCGACCTGCTCTCGGCCTGCCAGCTGTGGTTCGAGCGCACGGGCCGGGAGATCACGCTCGAGTACACGCTCCTGGCCGACGTCAACGACCGGCCGCAGCACGCCGAGGAGCTGGCGCGCCTGGCCAAGTCGCTGCGGGCCAACGTGAACCTCATCCGCTACAACGAGGTCCGCGGCATGCCCTTCTCGCGCCCGCGCACCCAGGACGTGCGGCTCTTCCAGGAGACGCTGCGCAGCCGGGGCGTCAACACGCACATCCGGGCCAGCCGCGGGCGGGACATCGCCGCCGCGTGCGGCCAGCTGCGCCACCAGCGCGCCGGCGAGGCGGCGCCGGCGAGCCCCCCCGGGGAGCCCCGTTGACCGGGCCGGCACGACCCGGGGCGCCCGGCCGCGTGGCCTACCTGGGCTCGGCCCAGTTCGGCGTGCCCACGCTGGAGGCCCTGCGCAGCCACGGGCACACGATCGTGTGCGTCGTGACCCAGCCCGATCGCCCGGCGGGCCGCGGGCGCGCCACCGCGCCCACCCCCGTGGGCGCCTGGGCCGCCCAGCGCCTGCCCGGCGTGCCGCTGCTCAAGCCCGACGACATCAACGCGCCGCCGCACACGGCCGCGGTGCGCGCCCTGGCCGGACCGGGCCTGGCCGACGCGTGGGTCGTCATCGCCTTCGGCCAGAAGCTCTCCGAGCCGCTCCTGAGCGGGGTCACGGCGATCAACCTCCACGCCAGCCTGCTCCCGCGGTGGCGCGGCGCTGCGCCGATCCACGCCGCGGTCCTCGCCGGCGACGCCCGCACGGGCAACACCGTCATCACCCTGGCCCAGCGCATGGACGCCGGGCTGGTCCTGGCCTCCGACGCCGTGCCCATCGCCCCCACCGCCACGACCGAGGACCTCTACGGCACGCTCTCCCAGCGCGGGCCCGGCCTGGTGCTGGGCGTCCTGGGCCGCCTGGGCGAGGCCCTTGCCGCGGGGCGCGCCCAGGACGAGTCGCTGGTGACCCGCGCACGGAAGCTCTGGCGCGCCGACGCGTGGTTCGACCCCGCGGGGGACGCCGACTCGGCTCGCCGGCGGATCAACGCCCTCTCGCCCTGGCCCGGCGTGAGCGCGACGCTGGCCGGCGCCGAGCTCAAGCTGCTGCGCGCCGACGCGCTGCCCGACCCTCCCGGCCGCCCCGCGCACCGACCCGGCAGCCTCGTCGATCCCGCCGGCGGGCTCTTCGCGTGCGGCTCGGGGCTCCTGCGCATCCTCGAAGCGCAGCCGGCCGGTTCCAAGCCCATGAGCTGGGGCGCGCTGATCAACGGCCGAGCGATCCCCGAGGGGTCGGCGCTGGTGCCGATCGCTGGGCCGCCCCCCGAGGCGCGCGGGGCGAGCCCGCCCGGGGCGCCGAGCCGATAAACTCAGGCCACGACGCCCGACCAACACCGTGCGCACACTCTGGGACCTCATCTTGCCCGTCCTAGGCCCGGTCAGCCGGCTGGTGCGCGCAGCGCCGCGCCGTGAGCGGACGCGCCCCGCGGCCCGGGCCGAACGAACGGAACGAACCGAACAGGCCGAACGGGCCGAACGGGCCGGTCGTCCTGGGCTCACGCAGCGGGCTGGGCCGCCCGCGCAGCCCACGCTCTTCGATCCCGCCCCACCTGAGCAGCCCACACCCGCGCCCCCCCGTGCCCCTACCCCCCCACCTCCGCCCCCGCCCACCTCAACGCAGCCACGGCTCGGGCCGGTTGGCAGGACACGCCGAGCGACGGGCGCTGGCCCGCCCAAGCCGCCCGCCGCTGCGCCCGGGCCGGCCAAGCTCAGCGCCCAGGAGCGCTACCAGGCCATGGCGCGGGCGCTGCTGGCTCAGCACCAGATCAAGGTGCGCCGCTGGCGGCGGAGCATGTCCGGCGTGGCCTGGCAGGTGGTCTACCGCGACGGCACGGTCAGGCGGCTGATCGAGTCGCCGCGGCCCAAGAGCCCGATGTCGATGGCGATCTTCCTCCACGAGGTCGGGCACCACGTGATCGGGCTGGGGGTCTTCAGGCCGCGGTGCCTGGAGGAGTACCACGCCTGGCGGTACGCGCTGGAGCAGATGGGGTCGCTCGGGGTGCCGGTCACCGATCGCGTCCGTCGGCGGGCGCACGCGTCGCTGCACTACGCGGTGGCCAAGGCGCTGCGGCGCGGGATCCGGTCGATCCCCGCCGAGCTGCACCCCTACATCGAGCGCCCGCCGGCGCGCGGCGTGGCCTGAATCGGCCCCAGATCGCACGGCCCGGCCCGACCACATCCGGCCACGCCCGACCCGGGGCCCCACCCGTCCTCATGCCGCCCGACCCCGCCCCAGGGCCGCGGCCGGCGCGCGGCGCTAGTCTTTGTGCACGCTCGGGGCGCAGCGGGCGCCGTGCCCGCTGCTGAGACGCACCCGTCGAACCTGATCCGGCTCGTACCGGCGTAGGGAAGCGATCATGACCCACTGGTTACACCGTGTCCCCGCGGCGCCCCTGCACGGCGCCCTCAACCCCGGGACCGACCCGCGCCTGACCACGCCGGGATCGTTCGCCCACGCGCCGGACATCGGCGGGCCGCTCACGTTGAGCAGCCCCGACACGCCCGGCATGCCGCCGCCGAGCCAGAAGACCGCCTGGGACTTCCTGCCCGAGGGCTGGAGCGTGGTGGACCTGGGCCCGGCACGCGGCGTGGGCGTGGGGCCGGGGTACGACCCCGCGCCGGCCCACGCGGGGGCTCCGGTCGAGCGGGCGCGCTTCGACGGCGGGGGCGCCGGCGCGGCCGACAATGCGGTGTTCGAGGCGTACCTGCCCAGCTGTGTGACGGCGGACTGGGCGGGCCAGGTCCAGAGCGATCACCCGGGCGTGGCCGGGCACTTGCCGGCGGCGCGGGCGGACGCGGCGTGCGCCGTGTGCCTGGGCGACGCCCACCAGTTCGTCGAGTTCGACACCGCGGCCGGGAGCCGGCGGGCCGGGCGGCGCCTGCGCGTGATCTACCCGCGCCGGTTCCGTCCCGTGACGCAGCTGGAGCACGCCAGGCTGGGGATCGTCACGCCGCAGATGCAGCGCGTGGCCCAGCGGGAGCCGCACCTGACGCCCGCGCAGGTGCGCGACGAGGTCGCCGCCGGGCGCATGGTCATCCCGGCCAACGTCCACCACCTGGCGCAGCGCCTCGACCCGATGTGCATCGGGCGGGCGAGCAAGACCAAGGTCAACGCCAACATGGGCGCCTCGCCGGTGTCGTCGGGGACGGACCAGGAGATCGAGAAGCTCCGCTGGGCGCAGCGCTGGGGGGCCGACACGATCATGGACCTGTCCACCGGCGGGGACCTGGACGCCTGCCGCGGCGCGATCCTCGGGGCCTCGCGCGTGCCCATCGGGACGGTGCCGATCTACTCGATGATCATCGGGCGGCGCATCGAGGACCTGGACTGGCCCACCATCGCCGCCGCCCTGGAGCACCAGGCCCGCCAGGGCGTGGACTACTTCACCATCCACGCCGGGGTGCGCAGGGCGCACCTGGCGCACGTCAAGGACCGGCTGATCGGGATCGTCTCGCGCGGGGGCTCGCTCCTGGCCAAGTGGATGCTCGTGCACGGGCAGGAGAACCCGATGTACACCCACTGGGAGGATATCTGCCGGATCATGCGGGCGCACGACGTGACGTTCTCCATCGGCGACGGGCTGCGCCCCGGGGGGCTCTCCGACGCGACCGACGCGGCCCAGCTCGCCGAGCTCCACACCCTGGGCGAGCTGACCGAGCGCGCCTGGCGCCAGGGCGTGCAGGTGATGATCGAGGGCCCGGGGCACGTGCCGTTCGACCAGATCGAGTACAACGCCAAGGTCCAGCGCGCCCTGTGCCACGGCGCGCCGTTCTACGTGCTCGGGCCGCTGGTGACCGACGTCTTCCCAGGCTACGACCACATCACCAGCTGCA
Organism: Isosphaera sp.; assembly: GCA_013822085.1. Classification (GTDB taxonomy): domain Bacteria; phylum Planctomycetota; class Phycisphaerae; order Phycisphaerales; family UBA1924; genus WM-009. The sequence continues at coordinate 38,595 of PNJV01000020.1, forward strand.
TCGGCGCCACGGCCATGGCCTACCACGGCGCCGCGATGCTCTGCTACGTGACGCCCAAGGAGCACCTGGGCCTGCCCAAACGCGACGACGTCAAGCAGGGCTGCGTGGCCTACAAGATCGCCGCCCACGCCGCCGACGTGGCCCTGGGCATCCCCGGCTCGCGCGACCGCGACGACGCCCTGACCAAGGCCAGGGCCGCCCTCAACTGGGAACGCCACTTCGAGCTCTCCTTCGACCCCGACACCGCCCGGGCCTACCACGACGAGGACCTGGACGTGGACACCGACTTTTGCGCCATGTGCGGGCACGACTGGTGCTCGGTGCGCATCAGCAAGGAGATCCAGGAGTTCGCCTCGGGCAAGGCCGAAGGGTTCGAGCGGCTCGGCGGTCGCGACGGCGCCACGCCGGGCGCGCCCAAGCTCAGCGCGGCACTCTCCGACGAGCAGCGGGAGATCCTGGAAAAACGCGGCGTGCTCTCGCCGGACGAGATCCACCGCCTGGCCAGCAAGACCCGCAAGGCCGTCGGCGCCGACGCCGGCAAGGCCAACTGCCACAGCGACTACGCCGATGCACCCTCGGCCCAGCGCGTCCAGCAGGCCCGGGTCGTCCACGTCGATGTTCGCCCGGCGCTTGGCATCAGCAAGGACGACCGGTTGGTGTAGCCCGGACGCAGCGGCGCGGGCTCAGGCCGGTCGCTTGGGCCCACCCGCGACCGCGCCAAAGAGCCTGGTGTGCAGGCGCGCGGTCAGGGCGTCGACGCTCAGCACGTCGCGCGCCGGCGTGTACAGGAGCGCGATCCCCACCAGGCCCATCGCCGGCGGGAAGACCCGCGGGCCCATCGCAAACGTCGCTTCCTTGACCTGATGGCCGAAGGTGACCATCACCAGCAGGGCCATCAGGAGCCACACAGCCAGGCGGACCCGGAAGCCGAGGATCAGCATCAGGCCGCAGAGGAACTCGGCGTACACGTCGAAGTAGCCTCCCAGGCGCAGGGCAAACTCGGGGATCCAGCCGCCCGAATACCCTTTGACAAACGCCTCCTCCACGATGGCCGCTGTGCCCGCGTCGAAGAGCTTGAACCGCCCCAGCATGAAGAACCACCACCCCACGAGCTGCCGGAGGAAGAACACCGCCTGGGCGTGCCCGACCGGTGAGATCAACGCGCCCTGCACCGCTGCGCTGTGTGCCATGCCCGGAGCATACTGCCCGGCCAGGGGTCCCGCATGACCGCTCGGCCCACCCCCCCCATCCCCCGCCC
>PNJV01000021.1 GCA_013822085.1 Isosphaera sp.
TCGCCGATCGTTGAGGAACGCATCGGCCCTGAGACCCACGTCAACCCGAGACAGGAGAGAGACACGTCATGAAGAATTTCTGCACCCTCGCGGCCGCCGCCGCATCGTTCGTTGCCGCGTCCGCGGCATTCGCTGCCCCCGTCACCATGGACTGGTCGACCGTCGGCAACGCCGGCAACGCGGCCGACCCGACCACCGGCTTCGGCGCGGTCGGCTACGAGTACCGCATCGGCACCTACGAGGTGACCAACAGCCAGTACGCCGCGTTCCTCAACAGCGTCGCAGCCTCGGACCCCAACGGGCTCTACAACACCAGCATGGGCTCGAACGCCCGCGGCGGAATCACCCGTTCGGGCTCGGACGGCAGCTTCACCTACTCGGTGCGCGAGAACATGGGCGACAAGCCCGTGAACTTCGTGAGCTGGTTCGACGCGGCCCGGATGAGCAACTGGATGACCAACGGGCAGGGCTCGGGCGGAACCGAGTCGGGCGTCTACACCTTCAACGGCATCAACTCCATCAGCGGCATCACCCGCGACCTGAGCAACCCCAACCAGGTCTTCATCCCCAACGAGAACGAGTGGTACAAGGCCGCGTACCACCAGCCGTTCGCCCAGGGCGGCGACACCGACAACTACTGGCTGTACGCCACGCGGAGCAACGCTGTGCCGACGAGCGCGAGCGCGACGAGCATCGGGGACGTGGCGAACCCGGGTCAGGACGTCGTGAACTACGGGTCGGGCGCCGATTGGAACGGGCGGAACGGCAACGTGACCACCGTCGGCTCGGCGGGCAGCACGAGCTTCTATGGCGCGTTCGACATGAACGGCAACGTGTGGGAGTGGAACGAGACGCTGATCGGTTCTTCCCGCGGCCTCCGCGGCGGCTCGTTCAACAACCTCGAGGTCAGCCTGCTGTCGTCGGGCCGGGGCTTCGACTTCCCGTCGGTCGAGCTCAGCAGCTACGGGTTCCGTCTCGCAAGTCCCGTACCGGGGCCGGGGTCGGTGGCGCTGTTGGCCGTTGGAGCACCCTTGCTGGCCCGCCGGCGCAGGCCTTGACCCTCTGCCCTCTGGCTCTTTCACCCTTTCCGCCGCCGAAGGCGGCGGTTTTGAAAATTTGAAATCGGAGGCCGCCCGTGACGTCGAGGCCAAGCGGCCGGTCGCGCACGCAGTCGCCGGTCGTGCTGGTCACCTGGTACGATACGGCCAAGTGGCTGCTGGAGCGGGTGGACAGCTTCCCGAAGAACCAGCGGTTCATCTTCGGGCAGCGGATCGCGAGCGACGCACTGGACATCCTCGAACTGCTCGTCGAGGCGGCCTACAGCCGGGATAAGGTGCGTCTGCTGGAGGAAGCCAACCGCAAGCTGGAGACCCTGCGTTGGCTCCTGCGGATGGCAACCGACCGGAAGGTGCTGACGGGTCGGCAGTACCAGCACGCCTGCGAGCGGCTCGACGAGACGGGGCGGATGGTCGGCGGCTGGCTCCGCCAGCAGCGCGGCCGGCGCGGCGAGAACGGACGGGGGCAAGGAGGCCCGAACGATGAAGCGGGTCAAGCACCTCTACGACCGGGTGGCGAGCTTTGAGAACCTCCGCGGGGCGGCCAGGGACGCGCTGCGCGGCAAGCGGAAACGGATGCCCGGCGCGGCGTTCCTCGGCGACCTGGAGCGCGAGCTCGTCGCCCTGCACCGCGAACTCAACGACGGCTCCTACGCGACCAGCGGGTACCGCTACTTCACGATCCACGAGCCCAAAGAGCGGGTCGTCGCCGCCGCGGCGTTCCGCGACCGTGTCGTGCATCACGCGGTGGTCCGGGTGATCCAGCCGATCTTCGAGAGGCGGTTTATCGAGGACAGTTTCGCCAGCCGCCCGGGCAAGGGCACGCACGCGGCGCTCGTCCGGGCCGAGCGGTTCGCGCGTCGGTACCGGCACGCGCTCAAGTGCGACATCCGCAAGTACTTCCCGAGCATCGATCACGGGGTGCTGCGGGAGCAGCTCGCGCGGGTCATCGGCGACAAGCGGCTGCTGGGCCTGATGGACACGATCATCGCCAGCCACCGCGACGGTGTGGAGAGCGAATGGAGCGGGGCGCCCGGGGCGGGGCTGTTCGACGTGACGCACCGGCCGCGCGGCCTGCCGATCGGCAACCTCACGAGCCAGTTCTGCGCCAACATCTACCTGAGCGGCATGTACCACTTCATCAAGCACGAGTTGCGGGTCAAGGGGTACGTCCGCTATCTCGACGACTTCGTGCTCTTCGGCGACGACCGGGCGGCGCTGCGGGCCCACGGCAACCGCATCAAGCAGCACCTGAGGGGTCTGCGGCTGACCATCCACCCCGACAAGTACCGGCTGGTAGAGACCGCGGGCGGGGTGGAGTTCGTGGGGTTCGTGCTGTTCCAGAGCGGCCGCGTGCGCGTGCGGCGCGAGAGCGTGCGCCGCTTCGACCGCCGCTACCGGCGGATGCGGTGGGAAGTCAACCGCAGGCTCCGGGAGCCGGCCGACCTGACCAAGCGCGTGGTGGCGTGGGGCGCGCACGTACAGCACGCCCAGAGCTACGGGTTGCGGCGGTCGGTGCTGTGCCGCCCGCGGGCGCGGCGCAGGCCGCAGAAAGGAGGCGTCGCCTGACACGAAGCTGATCCCGCAACGGATCGAAGGGTGATCGGGATGCACGATACGGGTTCTTCCCGCGGCCTCCGCGGCGGCTCGTTCAACAACAACGAGAACAACCTGCGGTCGTCGAACCGGAACAACAACAACCCGACGAACGAGAACAACAACAACGGGTTCCGTCTCGCAAGCCCAAAGCCCGGCCCAGCGCCGGGTCGCACCGCAATGTGCCGGCCAGACCCGCCGGGCGTGGAACAAGCCCCGGCGGCCGAGCCGACCATGGACTACCCGATCATCCTGCGTGCCGGGCCTCGCCCCGGCAGGCGAAGAAGAGAGCCCGGCGGCGGTGAGTAGCTCGGAAGAGCGAAAGGCGCGGCCGGGCTTGCCTTTTTGCTGCGGGCGTTCGGACCTCGGGTCGCGTGCAGACGGGCGTCTCCGGGCCGTCCGGGGCCGGGTCGGGGGCTTCGGACCCGCCTCCCGGGCTCGCCGGCCCTACGCGGCCGCCTCAACCCGCCCGTAGGCCCAGCGGAACGGGACCCGCTCCAAGGGTGTAGCGATCGGGTCTCACAGCGCCACGCGTAAGCCCGGGGCGATGCGCGGGGTCGGGGCGATCGCTGGCACGTCCTGTGGCTCGAGCGCGGTGAGCGGGCTCAGCTCGATGACGCAGTCGGGCGAGCCGTCGCTGCGGCGGGGGACGCCGACGCCGGCGGCCTCCAGCCAGCGGGCGGCCCGGGCCGTCTGGATCAGCGCGCAGGACTCGGGCGAGTCGGGCCCGGCGGCGTTCTTGATGGGCGCAAACTCCTCGGCGCGGGCCGTCTCCAGGACCACCGAGCGCGCGGCCAGGGGCAGGGCGTCAAAGACGAAGGTCTCGAGCTTGACGGCGTTGTTGGTGGTCGGCTCGACGCGCCGGCCGGTGTCCGGGTCGGTGTAGGGGACCTTTTTCTCGGCGCGGTGGAGCGGGAGCGCCAGGCCGGCGGGCTGCGCGGCGCGGCTGTGGCCCGGCGCGTGCCCCAGCGGGGCTTGACGGGCGCCGGCGGCGCCGTTGAGCCGCTCGACAAAGTCCACGGCGATCACGTGCACGGCGATGGAGCCGGCGGCGAAGGCCAGCGAGCCGTCGGGGTTGGTGCGCTCGGCCAGGTGCTTGGGCAGGTCGCTGTACTCGATCACGGCGGTGCGGCCGTCGGCGTGGCAGAGCACGCCGACCTTCTCGGCGGGGCCCGCCTTGGCGACCATCTTGCTGGACATCTCGCCCGAGGAGCCGCCGGGGAGGGCCGGGTCCTGGGCCGCTGAGCCCAGGTGGACGCCGAGGAAGACGGGGTCGATGACGCGCACCAGGGGGTTGTCGATCTGGGTGTAGCTGATCAGATCGACGCCGCGGCGTCGCATGTCGGCGGTGGCGCCCGAGGCGTGGAGCGCGCGGAGCGACCCGCCGTGCCCGTCGGGGTTGACGGCGACCTCGTCCGGCGCAGCCAGCAGGACGCGACCGGTGGCCATGTCGAAGGAGGGCAGCACGCCCTGGGGGAAGAAGACGACGTCCTGCTGGCGCAGGCCGAAGAAGCGGTGGAGCTGGAAGAACGCGACGGTGGCGTCGTGGTTGAGCGGGCTGGTCATGAGGTACCAGGGGATCGTCACGTGCGCGGGGCAGTGCCTGCGCTGGGCCGCCAGGATCCACTCGGCCAGGCAGGCAAAGAGCGGCTTGCCGGTGACGGGGCCGCCCGGGAAGCAGCCCTTGGGCCCCTCAAAGCCGAGGCGCGACCCCTGCCCGCCGGCGACGGTGAACGCGGCCACGCGGCCGGCGGCGATGGCCTGGGCTCCGAGCCGGCGCGCCGCGGCGCGGTCCCAGGTGTGGGCGGGGGCGGTGGCGGGAGTGGCGCCCACGACGCGGCCGTCGATGGCCAGGAATGGCGCCGGCTCCAGGCTCGCCGCCTGGGGCGGGTGGGGCTTGCCGGTGACGTAGCCCTCGACCAGCGCGGGCAGGCCCTCGATGTCCAGCGAGGCGATCTGCCGAAGGAGCGCCGCCTGACGCGAGGGGTCCAGCGTGTCATAGAACCTCAGCAGGTGGGCCTGGCCGACGCGTTCGAGGCGTGCGCGGGTGTCCGGGAGTGTTGCGGGGGCGGTCGTGGGGTGCATGGCGGGCTCCGCGTTGGGGAGGGCCGGCATGCTATCCGAAGCCGGGCGCGGGGCGGGCGCGGGGCGCAGCGGGATATTGTCGCAGATGGGCAACCTCCTGACCGATCTGCCCCGAGGGTCGCCGCCGCTGATCGCCCCGTCGATCCTCTCGGCGGACTTTGCCCAGATGGGGCACGACTGCCGCGGCGTGCTGGCGGCGGGCGCCGACCTGCTGCACCTGGACGTGATGGACGGGCACTTTGTGCCCAACCTGACGATGGGCCCGGACCTGTGCCGGTGCCTGCGCGCGGCGCTGCCCGGGGTCTTCCTGGACGTGCACCTGATGGTGACCGAGCCGGGGATGTACGTCGAGCCGTTCGTCCGGGCCGGGGCCAACCACCTGACGTTCCACGTCGAGTGCCTGAGCGATCAGGGCGCGCGGTCGCTGGCCGCGGCGGTGCGGGGGCGCGGGCTGTCGGTGGGGCTGGCGCTCAACCCGCCGACGCCGATCGAGCGTGCGGCGGCCCTGGCGGGCGACTTTGACATGCTCCTGGTCATGTCGGTGCAGCCGGGGTTCTCGGGGCAGGCGTTCATGGAAGGCTCGCTGGACAAGGCCCGCGCCCTGCGCGCGGTCCTGACGGCGCAGCAACGCTTGGAGATGGACGGCGGGATCGGGACGGCCAACGCGGCCCGCGTGCGCGAGGCCGGGTGCGACGTGATCGTGTCGGCGTCGGCGGTCTTCGGGGTGGCCGAGGGCCGGCGCGCAGCGGTGATCGCCGCCCTGCGTGGCACCGGGGTCTGACGGGCGGGCGCGGCGCGACTGGGCGCAGCGGGCTGCAGCGCCAGGCTGCTGGGTGGTGAACGTTGCGGGAGGGGACGCAGGCGCGGAGAATCTTGGCGGGGGTAGGAACGGGGGATGGGGGTGTGGGGTGTGGGGGCCGTGCCTACGGGCGCAGGGCCAGGTCGGCCGCCTCCTCCGCCGTGCCCCAAGACACCGTGACGCCCATGCGGCCGTGGCCGTAGTTGTGCACGATCCTGCGGCCGCCGGCGAGCGACTCGGCCTCGAGGCGGACGTCCTCGTAGACGCCCGCTGAGCCCCGCGCAGGCCGGGCTGCGCCGCGCACCTGGATGCGCACGGCCCCGAGTCGCTCGGGCGTCGGCAGGCCGTCCAGGGCCAGGAGCGCGCGGGCGCGGCGGAGGATGTCGTCGAGCGTGGGCTCGTCGGTCCCCGGCTCGGGGCGGTCGGGCTGGAAGGTGCTGCCGATGACGAGGCGATCGGGGAAGCGGAAGACGTAGGCGGAGCCCGGTGCCGCGGCGTCGTCGTGGATGCTGTGCCCGAGGTGGATGTCGTTGGGGGCGTGGACGACCTGGCCGTGCATGGGCCTAACGGCCGGGTCCGAGGCCAGTGGGCCCGCGCCCAGGCCAGCGCAGTGCACCAGCGTTCGGTGGCCGGCGTCGAAGGCGTCGTGGAGGCGTTGGAGGCGTCGCCTGACCAGGGCTGCGCCGGCGGCGGTCGCCCGGCCGCGCAGCCAGGGCAGGTACACGAGCATGTCGATGGCCGGGCGCGTGGTGTCGCGGACCAGGGCGTACGGCGGCCGCGGCGGGAGCGGCCGCGGCTGGAGGAGATCGGCCAGCCAGGGCTCGGTGGGTCGCCGGTGATAGAACGCCTCGCGCAGCGTGGACATGGAGACGCCCGACTCGGGCGATCGGGCCGCCAGCGTGACAAAGGACCGCCACGAGGACTCGACCCACCGGCGCAGGCGGTCGGGCGCGGGGCCCGCGTAGGGCGTGAACATGGCCGGGGCCACCGAGGAGGCCTGGGGCGCGTCGGGGTCCTGGGCGTAGATGGTCACGGGCACGCCGCGGCGGAGGATGGCCAGCGCGGTCGTCAGGCCGACGACGCCGGCGCCGATGACGGCGACGGGCGGGGCTGGGTGGCTCATGGATGGAACGTAGCACCGCGTGCGCGCGGCGCGCAGGCGCGGCGGCTGCCCGGGGACCGCGCCGCCGAGGGCTCATACGCTCTGGCCGCATGGCCGAACCAACGCACGCGGCGACGGGGCCCGCACCGCTCAGCGGCGGGGAGGGCCGGGCGGGGGTTTGGACCGGGGCGACGGTTCGGCGGCTCCTGCCGAGCGACGCGATCCCGGCGATCACCGGCCTGCTGCACCGCGCGTACGCGCGGCAGGTGGCGATGGGGCTGCGCCCGCTGGCCGGCCGGCAGGACGACGCGGTCACGGCCCGGCGCGTCCAGTCCGGCGAGTGCTGGGTGGCGGTGGACCAGGCCGGGGCGATCGTGGGCGTGATCATCCTGAGCGAGCGCGAGCCGGACGAGGGCCCGCCGTTCTTCCACCGGGCGGGGGTGGTGTCGTTCTCGCAGTTTGCGGTGGAGCCCAGCGCGCAGCGCGGCGGCATCGGCCGGGAGCTGCTGGGCCGGGTGGCGGCGCGTGCGCGCGAGCTTGGCAACAGCGAGCTGGCCCTGAGCATGGCCGAGCCGGACACGCAGCTGCGCGACTATTACCTGGCCAAGGGCTTCCGGATCGTGGGCACCTGGAAGTGGCCCTACACCAACTACACGAGCCTGATCATGAGCCGGGCACTGCGGGAGCGCGGGGGATCCGGGGCCGGCCTCCGGCGGCGCCTAGACGGGTGCAACCGAGACGGGGCGAGGGAGAATCACGGGGTATGAGGCGAGCGACGCAGCGAACCGGTGGCGTGCGTGGGGCGATGGTGCGGTGCGTGGCAGCGGCGGCGCTGGTCGGGTGCGCTCGTGGGACGGACCCCGGCGGCAGAGCCGAGCGCGCGGCGAGCGAGCTGCGCCACGGGCAGGTGGCTGTGCGCACCGCGGACGGGGTGCGCAACCTGATCGAGGTGGCGCCGGGGCTGTGGTCGGGGTCGCAGCCCGAGGGGGAGGCCGGGTACGCGTCGCTGGCGGCGCTGGGGGTTCGGACGGTGATCAGCGTGGACGGCCCGGCGCCGGACGCGGCCGCTGCGGCGCAGCACGGCATCCGCGTGGTGCACGTGCCGGTGGGCTATGACCGGGTCGAGGAGGACGAGGGGCTGAGGATCGCGCGGGCGGTGCGCGACCTGCCCGGGCCGGTGTACGTGCACTGCCATCACGGGGTGCACCGGGGCCCCGCCGCTGCGTGCGTGGCGGCCCGGCGGCTGGGGGCGATCACGCCGGAGCGCGCACAGCGGGTGCTCAGGTCGGCGGGGACCGCGGACACTTACGCCGGCCTGCACGAGTCGGTGCGGGAAGCGACGGCGGTCGGGGCCGAGACGCTCGACGCGGTCGACGGCTCGTTCCCGGAGGCGGCCAGCGTGCCGGGCTTCACTCGGCTGATGGCCGAGCTGGACGCGGTGCACGACCGCATGAAGGTGCTGGCGCGGGCCGGGTGGCGCACCACCGCCGACCACCCGGACCTGGTGCCGGCGCGCGAGGCGCGCCTGTACCTGGACGTGTGGGAGGACCTGGCGCGGGAGCCCGAGGCAGTGAACGGGCCGGCCGGACTGAGGGAATCGCTCAGCGCCGCCATCGAGCGTGCGCGGGAGCTGGACCGGGCGGTGCGGGCTGGAGGGAAGGGGGGATCGGGGGGGGCGGGGGGGTCGGGGGGGTCGGGGGAGGACCCCGGGCGGGCGTGGGCGGAGCTGGCGGCGTCGTGCCGGGACTGCCACCAGCGGTACCGAGACTGAGGGGGCGGCGGGCGGGCGTGCGCAGAAAGTGCGGCCGGAGCGGGCGCCGGCCCGATAGGAGTTGCGCTCGTGAGCGACGGATCGCGGCGGGCGAGAGGTCCGCGGCTGAGCGCGGCGCGGGGTCCACAAGCCACGGAGGGCGCCATGGCGACGGTACTGGTGGTCGACGACAAGGAGATGATGCGGGACTCGGTGGGCGCGACGCTTGAGCGGGCGGGGCTGGAGGTTGTCAGCGCCGACTCGGGCGAGGCGGCCCTGCGGACGATCGCGGCCCGTCGGCCCGACGCGGTGGTGACGGACCTGAAGATGCCCGGGATGAGCGGCATCGAGCTGGTCGAGCGGGTGCGTGCCATCGACGACGAGCTGCCGATCGTGCTGATGACGGCGTACGCGACGATCGAGACGGCCGTGCGCGCGCTCAAGGTCGGGGCGTTCGACTACCTGTCCAAGCCCTTCGAGGGGGACGAGCTGATCATCGCCGTCAAGCGCGCCGTCGAGCACGCGCGGCTGGTGCGCGAGAACGCGGTGCTGCGCAGCGCAGCGGGCGAGCCGGCGGTGCCGGGGACGCTGGCGGCCCTGGTCGGCAGGGGCGGCGCGGCCGAGTCGCGCGGGATCGACCGGATCGTGGGGGCGTCGCCGGCGATCCGGCGCGTCAAGGAGCAGGTGCTGGCGGTCGCCGAGAGCCACGGGACGGTGCTGATCGTGGGCGAGTCGGGGACGGGCAAGGAGGTCGTGGCGCGGGCGGTGCACGAGTGCTCGGAGCGCGGGCGCGCCGCGGCCTGCGCGGGCGTGTTCCTTGGGGTCAACTGCGCGGCGTTGTCGGAGTCGCTCCTGGAGAGCGAGCTCTTCGGCCACGAGCGCGGCGCCTTTACGGGGGCGGACCGGACGCGCAAGGGGCGGTTCGAGCTGGCCTCCGGCGGCACGCTGCTGCTCGACGAGATCTCGGAGATCTCCACGCGGATCCAGGCCAAGCTGCTGCGCGTGCTCCAGGAGCGCGTGATCGAGCGCGTGGGGTCGTCGGCGTCGATCGGGGTGGACGTGCGCGTGGTGGCCACGAGCAACCGCGACCTGCCGACGGCGATCGCGCGCGGCGAGTTCCGCCAGGACCTGTTCTTCAGGCTCAACGTGCTGCCGATCCACCTGCCGCCGCTGCGCGACCGCCCCGAGGACATCGGTGCGCTGGCCGAGCACTTTGCGGCGCGCATCGCGGCGCGCGACGGCCGGCCCGCCGCCCGCATCACGCCGGAGGCGATCGATGTGCTGGGGCGCTACCCGTGGCCCGGGAACGTGCGCGAGCTGCAGAACATCTGCGAGCGCGCGGTGGTGCTGTGCCAGCGTCGCGGCAGCGGCGAGCCGGCGGCGATCACCGGGGACCTGATCCGGCCGTGGCTCGGGGGTGCATGGTCACCAACGCCGACGCTCCCGCTGCGCGCCACGGCCATTCCGCTGCCCGCGCCCCAGCCCCCCACCGTCGCTGAGCCCTGGCCCGCGGCGCACGCGCACGCCGCCCACGCCGCCCACGCCAACGGGTCTGCGCCCGCGGCGACCATCGCTGAGACCAAGCCCGCGGTGAGCGGGGACGCGGTGCCGATCGCCAACCGGCTGCTGGAGGACATCGAGCGCGACGCGATCGTCTCGACGCTGCGCCGGTTCAACGGGCACCGCCTCAAGACCGCCCAGGCGCTGGGGATCGGGGTCAGGACGCTCGGGCTCAAGCTCAAGAAGTGGAAGACGATGAACCTGGTCGACGCGGCGATCTGACCGTCTCGCCCGCGGCGGACCAGCACCGATCTGGGCGGCTCGGCGCAAGCCAGCGGCGCGCGGGCCGGCTTCGCGCGGGCCGGCATCGAACAAGCCCTGCTCGCGCCGGCCATGCCCTCACAGCCCCTGGCTTAGCGGCCCAGGACCAGCAGCTGCTCGAGCAGGGTGTTGGTGGTCTGCACGATGCGCGACGAGGCCGAGTAGCCGGTCTGGGCCAGGATCAGGTTCACGAACTCCTGGGCCAGGTCGACGTTCGAGAGCTCGACCGAGCCGCCGACGATCCGGCCCGCGCCCAGCGAGGTTGGGTTGGTGATCACGGGCGTGCCCGAGTTTGGGCCGATGGCAAAGAGGTTGCTGCCGATGTCGACCAGGCCCTCGTTGTTGGCAAAGACCGCCAGCGCGATCTGGCCGATGGTGCGCGTGGTGCCGTTGGAGAAGGCCCCGGTGATCACGCCGTCAGCGCCGACGCCGTAGTCGGTCAGCACGCCGAAGGGGACGCCGTCCTGGAAGGTGGCGGCGACCTCGGAGCGGTCGTCGGTGAGCGCGCTGACGCCGCCGGGGCTCTGGGCGAAGTCGAGGGTGAAATCCAGCGGGGACGCGGCGCCCGTGCCGGTGCGGTCGAGTGAGAGGACCACGGGGGACTCGGTCACGAGCGCGCCGGTGGAGGAGAACTCCAGGAGCCCGGTGCCGATTCGCAGGTCGGCGCCGGCGTTGTCGGCCGACTCGGCGTAGTAGCGCCAGAGGGTGCCGTTGCCCCCGGTGCGGGCCTCGAGGACGAACGTGACGTCGACGCTGACGGGGTTGCCCAGCGAGTCGTAGGCGACGAGCGTGGTGCGGACGGACTCGCCGTCGCCCGTGGCGTCGGGGGTGAGGTCGAAGGGGCTGCCCTGGGCCAGGCCGCCTGGGTTGAACTGGATGATGTTGGAGTCGGAGATCTCGACGCGGTTGTCGGCGCCGGTGTTTGAGACGATGGTCAGCGAGCCGGAGGCGTCGATGGAGACGCCGGGGGTGGTGCCGTCGGGGTTGGGCCCCACGCCGGTCTGGATTCCCAGCGCGGCGTTGAAGAAGCCGATGAGGTCCTGGACGGTGGTCGTGGCGGTGATCTCGACGGTGGCGTCGGGGAGCTCGCGGCCGCCCTTGACGGCGCCGGTGACGGTGATGAAGTTGCCCACGGTCAGGAGCGGGTTGGCCGGCGCAGCGGGGTCGACCAGGTCCGACAGGAGCGTGGCCGATGTCGCGGCGGGGTTGCCGGCGGCGCTGGTCAGCAGCGGGCTGACGGTGGTGGTGGCGGCGGAGGTCGGGACGCTGCCGCCGGCGTTGAGGTTGCCCGTGAGCGAGACGTTGCGCGTGGCCTCGGCGAGCGTGAGCTGGCCCAGCGGGATGCTGATGGGCGAGAGCGTGCCCGGGAGGACGGAGAAGCGGTCGTCGACGGGGAAGCCCAGGACGCGCTCGCCGGAGGGCGTGGTGAGGTTGTTCTGCGGGTCAGTGCGGAAGGTGCCCACGCGCGTGTAGCGCTGGGTGCCGCCCTGCTCGACGATGAACAGGCCGTTGCCCTCGATGGCCAGGTCGCGCGCGTCGCCGGTGGGCGAGATGGTGCCGGTGTTGAAGTTCCGCTGGGTGCCGCCGATGGCGACGCCCAGGCCGATCTGCACGGGGTTGGAACCGCCCAGGCCGTCGCTGGGCGTGCTGCCGGTGGAAAACGTCCGCGAGAACTGCGAGGCGAAGACGAGCCGGTTGCTCTTGAAGGCGAAGGTGTTGACGTTGGCGATGTTGTTGCCGATCACGTCGAGGTTGCGGGCGCTTGCGGTCAGGCCGGTCAGGCCCGTGAAGAGTGCGACGGTCGATGCCATGGTGTGTCTCCGGGGTGAGTCGTTGGTGCGGCCTGTGGGCCTGGGGCGTGATCGCGGCGGTGCGCTGGGGTGCTCAGGCGGCGTCCGGGACGCTTGCGGCCTGGTCTTGGCTCGTCGCTGCGCGACGAGCCGGCGTGTCGGCGGTCTGCGCAGCGCGGGCCAGCCGGGCCAGGAGCGACGCCAGCGAGGCGTTGCCCGTCAGGCCGCCGCCGGGCACGGGGACCAGCGTGGGCTCGTCGGTCGCTCCCGGGGCGGGCGCCGAGACGATCGCGTCGAAGCCCCCGCGGAGCCGCTCGGCGTTGTCGAGCCGCTCATCGACGCGCCGGGCCGTGACGTCAAGCCGCAGCGCCAGGCCGTCAAGGAGCACCAGCGCCGTCGAAGCGCCCGCCGACTGGGCGCGGTCGGCAGCGGCCGAGAGCCGCTCGGCCTGGTCATCGCTGAGGCTGATCCCCAGCCGCTCGGAGACCTCCACGGGCCGGTTGGAGCGCGCCTGGCCTGACCTGGCCCCGGCGAGGATGGACTGAAAGTCCACGCCCGTCGAGCGCGTGGCTGCGCCCAGCGCGCCGTCCACAGCGGGCCTGGCCGCCGCCGCAGCCCCGGTGAGGAGACCCCTGATCAGGTCAACGGATTGAATCGCCATCGGTGCGCTCCGTGCGTGTTCAGAGGCGGGCAACTGGGCGGGCCCGCGGCGTGGTCACTCAGCGACATTCGCCCCGGCTGGCTGCTGCCCGGCAGCGTCAAAGTCACCACGCCGCGATCGCGGGGCAGCGAGGGCGCGGTCGGGCTCATCGCGCGTCGGGGCGGGCGGGTCGCCGCGCGGCGGTGGCGCAGGGCCGGGCCCGGAGGTCGGCGTCGGCGTCGGCGTGGTCGGGCCGCCCGTGCTCGGGGGCCCGCTCGGCGGGGCGGGATCGGGCGCGAACTGCCTGGGGTCGATGATCTCATCGACGCGCGACAGGCCGACCCGCGAGCCGTTGCTCAGGTTGAGGATCGCCCCGCTGTCGGTGCGGTTGATCGAGACGACGAAGCCCTCGGTGCGCTGGTTGGTGTCGGTCACGCCGCTGACGAACGTGCCGATGAGGTTGCCCGCCGAGGCGAGCTGGTTCTCCGTGACGAGGCTCTGGAGCTGGTTCGTCAGGCTCAGATCGCTCTCGATGGAGCGGATGGACGAGAGCTGCTCCAGCAGCGCCGACGAGTCCTGCGGCGCCAGCGGGTCCTGCCGGGTCAGCTCGCTGACGAGGATCCGCACGAACTCTTCGGAGGAGAGCTCGGAGAACCCACCCGGTGCCGTCGCCGGCGACGCGCTTGCCAGAGCCGCTGCGCCGCCGCTGATCGCTGACATGCAAGGTCCCCTTGGGTGAGCGGCGCCGCCGCCCGCGTGGGGTGCGGCCGGCGCGTCGCAGCCGCCCGGGGGAGCTCCGCCGCCCCGAGCGATCACATGATCAAGTGAGCCCGGTCCCCGGGTCCTACTCGCCGCGCTCCCGCGGCCTCCGCCGTGCGCCGCTCCGCGTGCGCTCCGACTCTCGCTCGATGGCCGCCGGCGGGGCCTCCGCCACGCCCGTCCCACCGCCGACGCCCGGCTCCGCCAGCGCGTCGGAGACCTCCACGCGGATGCTCGCCAGCGACAGTCCTTGCCGCTCCAGCGCCGCACGCAGGGAGTCCTGGCTCAGAGCCAGCAAGCCCCGTGCCGACTCCGACGCGGCCTCCACCCGCACGCCCACGGCCGCGCCGCGCACGTCCACGTGCACGCGGACCTGGCCCAGTTCCTCCGGCGCCAGCCTGAGCAAGACCGGCCCCGGCCGCTGCGCCAGCGCTGCGCTCACGCCGCGCGTGAGCTGCGCATCGATCGCCGCTCGGGCCGGCGTGTGGCGCGGCTCGTTGTCGGTGCGCTGCGCCGGGGCGCGGTCGCTGCGCGTCGCCGTCAGTGCAAGGTGCGTGGCGGGGTCTTGCCGTTGCGTGCTCGTGATGGCCGCTGGGCCAGCATGTGACGGAGCGGCCGCGCCCGGCCCGGTGCCGGGCGCCGCTGCGACGCCCACGCCCAGTCCGAGGGCCCGTGCCGGCGGTTCGGCCCGCGGCGTGCCCTCTGTGTGCGGCCCAGCGATGGGCGGGCTCGGCTCGCGATCGATTCCTGCGCGCGGCTCGCGCGGCGCGCCCCCGCTCTCGGTCGCGTCGCCCCGCAGCGGGTCGGCAGTGTCGGGTTCTGCCGACAGGTCATCAAGCACATCCGTGGGCGCAAAGCGAGCCGTAACTTCGGGCGCTGCGATCTGGCGGCCCGACGCCCGAGCCGCGCTCGTGGCGTTGCTGGCGCCGCGTGTCTGCGCGGCTGCGTCGTCGCTTGCGGGCGCCTCGGCGCCCGCGGCCGGCTCAGCGACCCGCGGGTCGAGCCTGAGCAGCAGCGCGTTGAGCGACGCGATATCCAGCGGGCCCGCTGCCAGGATGCCCAGCGCCGTGGCCGGCCGCAGCGGCGCACGCGCGATCGCCTCGGCGGTCACAGCAGCGCCGCGCGAGAGCGCCGCGGCGTCTGCTGGCGGGCCCGGCTGAGGCGCAAATCGCTCTGGCGCAGCCTCAACCGAGCCCCCCGTGGGCGTCTGCGCGGGTGCGGCGTCGGGCGCGCCGCGATCGACGACCTCAGCTGCGTCATCGGGCCGCGCGCCAGCAACCTCGGCGGACCCGGCATCGGTCGCGCTCGGCTGCTGCGGGGCCTCGGGCGGGTCGTCACCAGATGGACCCTGGGGCTGTTCATCCCTCGGTGTCTCAGCGGGCTGCGCTTCGTCGGTGGGGCCCGCTGCGGGCTCGGATTGCGGCTCGGGTTGCGCAGCGTCCAGCGCGGGGTCGCTGTCGGTGCGCGGCTCGGTCTGGGCGGCGTCTAAACGCTCATCGAGGCGCTCGCCAAAGCCGAGCGACCGATCGCCGGCGCGAGGCACGCCCGTGCCGGTGAGCGCCGGCGCTGCGAGCAGCCGGTCAATGCCCAGCGCGCTCATGCGTGCCCCCGCGTGCGGATCATGGCTGGGCGTCCCCCGCGCGCTCGTCGCTCAGGCCATGGAGGCGGATGGATTCGAGCAGGCCCGCGGCGAACTGCTCCGAGGCGGGGCGCCCCTGATCGGCCTTGATGAACTCGCCGACGATGCGCGAGCGCGCCCGGTCCTCCATCGCCACCAGGTAGCGCACCGCGGTGTCGCGCTTGCCGTCCTCGATCATCGCCCGCAGCACCGAGTATGCCGCGGGCGCCTTCTGGCTCTCCAGCGTGGCCACGCTGCGGCGGAACTGCTCGGACTCGCGCTCGCGTTTCTCCTGCTCGCGCGCCTCGGACTGGCGCGTGCGCTCTTGGTCCAGCGCGGCGCGGTCGCGTTCGAGCGTGCCCAGCTGCGACTCGAGCTCGTCGCGCAGCGTCCGGACCTCGGCCCGCAGGCGCTCCAGCTGCGCCGACCGCAGCGACGCACGCTCCTGGGCCGCGTCGAGGGTCTCCTCGGTCGATTCGGGCGTTCCGCTGCGGCGGGCATCCTGCGCGCGCCGGGCGGCCAGGGCCTGGGCGTCGCGCTCCTCCGCTTGCAGCCGGGAGGTTTCTTCGTCGATGGTCTCGCTGAGCAGCCCGCGGATCTTCTCGACGCGCGCCGAGTCCAGCCGGCCCGACGAGAACAAAAGCACCACGAACCCAACCGTGGCCAGGAAGTTGGCCACCGCCACGATCGTGATGCCCGTCCACACCGACCGGATCATGCGCGTCCCCTGTGCGCGGACTCCCCGATCGACGCTCACGCAAGCCGCGGGCCAAGCCGCCGAGGCTCACAGGCACCGAACGCCCGAGCCGCTTCAGCGCGGCTCTCTCCCGAATCGCATCACAGCGAGGTCTTCGTGCTCGAGGGTCTCGCGTTGAGCTTGCTGACGGGCCCAGGCCACGCGCTGTTTCTGCCGCATGATCTCCAGTGCCTTGCGGGCCGCGGTGGCCCGCTGGAGGGCGAGCCGGGCCGCCTCGATGCGGTGCATCACGCCGGCCAGCTCGATGGCGGCGCGCTGGAGCCGGAGCACGGCGTGCTGCGAGGCCACGGCCTGCATGCGGACGACCGCCATGTCCACGGTGCCCGGGGACATCGCCGCGGTGAGCCGCTGGCGATCGCCCGCTGCGCCGCGCTGCACCGAGCCGACGCGCTCGGTGATCTGGAGCCGCTGCCGCTCCAGCTCCGCGACCTGGCGCAGGCACCGCTCCTCGTCGCGGCGTCGCATGTCCAGCACGGGCTCGAGCGTGAAGACAAAGCGTGCGGGCACGATCGGTCACCTCCCGCCGCTGCGCGGCGCCTGCGCGCGGTCGGGCGCGGGGCCGGGCCTGCCGCCCGCGGCGGCGGGGTGCCCGGTGCGCACGGCGATCGCCTGGCCGGCGTCGGTGGCAAGCCGGAGCGCCTCGGCGCGCGTCGCCGCGGGGTCGGCCACGTGCGTGGGAGATTGCCGCAGCAGCTCGTTGATGCGGGGCATGAGATCGATGGCCGCGTCGGCCTCGGGCGCGGAGCCCTTGACGTACGCCCCGACCTGGAGCAGGTCCTCCACCTTCTTGTGCGCCGCGAGCATCCGGGTGATCATCCGCCGCGAGGCCACCAGGCCCTGGTCGCACACGTCGTCGGCGACGCGGCTGACCGAGTCGAGGACATCGACGGCCGGGTAATGGCCGCGCTGGGCCAGGGCGCGCGAGAGCATCACGTGGCCGTCCAGGATGCCGCGTGCCGCGTCGGAGACGGGCTCGGTGGCGTCGTCGCCCTCGACCAGCACCGTGTAGAGGCCCGTGATCGAGCCGGCGGCGCCCTGGTGCGACTCGGCGGCGCCGGCGCGCTCCAGCAGCCGGGCCAGCGCCGAGAAGACCCCCGGCGTGTAGCCCTTGCTGGTGGGCGGCTCGCCCGCGGCCAGGCCCACCTGCCTGTGGGCCTGGGCGAAGCGCGTCACCGAGTCGACCAGCAGCAGCACGTGCCGGCCCAGGTCGCGGAAGTGCTCGGCGACGGCGCAGGCGGCCAGCGCGCCGCGGATGCGCAGGAGCGGCGACTGGTCGCTGGTGGTCGCCACCACCACGGAGCGCGCCAGCCCCTGGGCCCCGAGCACGCCCTCGACAAAGTCCTTGACCTCGCGCCCGCGCTCGCCGATCAGCCCCACCACGCACACGTCGGCGGCGCACCCGCGCGCGATCGACCCGAGCAGCGTGCTCTTGCCCACGCCCGGTCCGGCGAAGAGCCCGAGCCGCTGGCCGCGCCCCAGCGTGGTCATCACGTCCATCACACGCACGCCGGTCCACAGCGGCTCGCGGATGCGCCGGCGCTGCATCGGGCCCAGAGGGGGAGCGTCGATCGGCCGCGGCGAGAGCCCGTGCAGCGGGCCCGCGCCGTCGATCGGCGTGCCCATGGCGTCGATCACCCGGCCCAGCAACGCGCCGCCAACGCCGATCGTCCGTGCCGTGCCGGCGCCGATGACCGCGTGCCCCGGCCGCACGCCCTCCAGGCCGCTCAGGGGCATCACCACGGCGCGCGAGCCCTCGAAGCCCACGATCTCGCCCAGCGTGCTGCTGGCGCCCGAGTCCCCGGCCAGGCTCGCCTCCACCGCCACGCGCACCGTCGAGCCCACCGGCAGCGGCAGGTCGCTGGCGAGCATCGTCACGCCGCGCACCGCCGCCACGCGCCCGATGACCTCGATCGGCTCTGCCTGCTGGACGCTGCGCACCGCCGCCTCGATCGCGTTCATGCCTCAGCCCCGGCCGCGGGCGTGGGCCGGGCGGCTGCGCCCTCGCCTGGCAGCATCGCCTCGACCATGCGCTCGAGCTGCGTGCCGATGGACGCGTCGACCACGCCGCCTGGCACGCCCAGCTCCATCTCCCCCAGCCGCACCACGCACGAGCCGGGCTCGAGGCTCGGGTCCTCGACCACCTCGGCGTGCTGCCCGCCGGGGGCCTGGGCGGTGCGCGCCATCAGGGCCGGCACCGCGGCCCGCGCCAGCTCGGCGTCGCTGGGACTCACAGCGATGACCAGCCGCGTGGGCCGGAGCACCAGGCCGATCGCCGCGGCGATCTGGTCCTTGACGACGCCGGGGTTGAGGCCCACGGCTCGCTTGACGACCCTGCCGGCGATCATCGCCGCCAGACGCAGCACGTCGCGCTGGGCCGAGGCCAGCACGTGCTCGCGCGCGCCGATGAACGCCACCAGGGCCTCGCCCCAGGCACCGCTGAGCCGGTCGAGGTCGGCGCGTCGCTCGGCCAGCGCCGCCGCGTGCCCCTGCTCGACGCCCTGCCGGAGCCCGGCGGCGTGGCCCTCGGCCTGCCCCTCGGCCCGGCCCTCCTGGAGCGCGCCCTCGTAGAGGCTCACGCGTTCCTGGCGGGCCTCGGAGAGGATGCGCGCAGCCTCGCGCTGCGCCCCCTGGATCAGCGCGCGGCCCTGCGCCTGAAGGTCCCCCAGGTCCAGCACCACCGCGTGCCGGGCCACCTGCGCCGCGTCCGCCCGCCGGATCAACGCCACGCCGCACCTCCGCTCCGCCCGGCCCACAGGCCGGGGTCAGACCATCTGCTCGCTGTCGCCGCGGCCGGAGATGATGATCTCCCCCGCGTCCTCGAGCCTCCGGACCGTGTCCACGATCTTCTGCTGCGCCGCCTCCACGTCGCTGACGCGCACCGGGCCCATGAACTGCATGTCCTCCTGGATCAGCTGCGCGGCGCGCTCGGACATGTTCTTGAAGATCCGGTTCTTGAGCTCCTCGCTGGCCGTCTTGAGCGCCAGCGACAGCTCGTCGTTGTCGACCTCCTTGAGCATCGTCTGCACGCCCTTGTCGTCGAGCATCCGGATGTCCTCGAACACGAACATCAGCCGCCGGATCTGCTCCACAAGGTCCGGGTCCTCCGCCTCCAGGCCCTCCATGATCGACTTCTCCGTCGAGCGGTCGGTCAGGTTGAGCATCTCCGCCGCCGTGGGCACCCCGCCGGTCTTCTCCATGCTCTGCATCAGCATGCTCGAGAGCCGGCTCTCGAGCCCCTTCTCCACCTCCTTGATCACGTCCGGGCTGGTCTGGTCCATGTTGGCCACGCGCTTGATCACCTCCACCTGCTTCTGGTGCGGCAGGCCCGAGAGGATCTCGGCGCTCTTGTGGTGCGGCAGGTGGCACACGATCAGGGCGATCGTCTGCGGGTGCTCGTCCTGGATGAACGTCAGCAGGTTCTCGCTCTCGGCCTTCTGCAGGAACGAGAACGGCTTCTTCTGCACCTGCGTCTGGATCTGCTGGAGGACCTTGTCGGCGGTCGCCGGGTCCAGCGACTCCTTGAGCAGCACCCTGGCGTAGTCCAGCCCGCCCTCGGCCATGTACTGGCTGGCGATCGACATGCTGTAGTACTCGTCGAGCACGGCCCCGCGCAGGTGCTCGGGCACGGGGCCCAGCCCGGCCAGCTCGCGCGTCACCTCCTCGATCGCCTCCGGCGGCAGCTGCTTGAGCAGCTCCGACGCCACCGCCGCCTCCAGCGAGAGCAGCAGGATCGCCGCCTTGGTGATGCCCTCGAGGTCCTCGGCCTTCTCGGGCAGCTTCTCTCCCGGCTTGCGTGGCATGCTCAGCGGACTCCTGGGTGGCCGGTCAAGGGGCGCGCCCCGCCCACGCGGACGCGCCTAGTGCTCCACCGCCAGCCACCGGTTGAGCAGCCCCGCCGCGTCGCGGGGGTTGTTCTTAACCATCTGCGTCACCGATTCGAGCTTCTTCTTGGCCTCAAGCTCGCCGTCGGCCAGCTCGATGCCCATCATCGCCGTCTGCGTCTCGTCCGCCTCGCCGACCACGTCGGCGCCGGCCTCCAACGCCGGCGGCAGACCGACGATCGACTCAGCGGTGGGCAGGTCCAGCGGCTTGCCCGCTCGCCGGACCACGACCAGCATCGTCCCGATGGCCCCGACCGCCAGCGCCAGCAGCACGCCGGTCTGGATCAGGCCCAGCACGCCGCCGCTGACGCCCAGCACGCCCCCACCACCGCTCCCCCCACCGCCGCCGCCCAACGCGAACAGCCCCGCCTCCTGCACCGGCCCAAGCGACGCCAGGCTCGGCACCGGGATCAGCGACACCACGATGCCCTGCTCGGCCTCGGCGCTCTCCACGCCCGCCTCGACGGCCGCCGTGCGCAGCAGCGGGCGCAGGTCCGCCTCCAAGCGCGCCTTCTCCGTCGCAAACGCCCCCTCGATCTCCGCCTGGGTCACCGGCGCATCGACCCCGCCGCCCGCTGCGCCACCACCCGCCGCTGCGCCCGCAGCCGCGCCCGTAGCCGCTGCGCCAGCCCGGCCCTGCCTGACCAGGTCCTCGATGTACTCCCTGGGCAGGTGCACCACAGCCGTGATCCTCGTGGGCATCCCGCGCGGGTCCACGATGTCCTCGCTGCGCGTGCCCACCGACACGACGAACTCCGACTCGGTCTTCTCCGTGCTCGTCCGCGAGCCCCCGCCCCCCGACGGCGACCGCGCGATGTCGTCGGCCAGGTTGGACGAGAGCCCCGGCGCCGCCGCGGGCGTCGCCTGCGTGATCTCCTGCGTGTCCCCCTGCTCCCGGCGCGGGATCGCCACGGTGCCGCTGCCCGTCGGCAGCGCCGAGCGAACGCTCGTCACCCGCCGCGTCACGTCCACCTGCGCCGAGACGGCGATCAGCACGCCGCGGATGTAGCCGAGCGTCATGCCCAGCTTCTCGGCCACGCGCCGCTCCACCTTGTCCTGGTGCTCGATGTAGCTGGTGGCGCCGTAGTCGTCCGGCCGCCGGGCCCGCAGGGCGCGCCCCGCGGTCTGGTCCACCACGCTCACGTCAAGCAGCGACAGCCCCGCTCTGGACCCGGCCACCGTCGCCGCGATCGCGTCGACCTGCTCCTGGCTCAGGATCGCCCCCCGCCGCATCCGCACCGTCACCGACGCCGTCGGCTTGCGGAACGTCTGCCCCAGCCCCACCGGCTCGGGCACGTCCATCACCACCGACGCCCACTCGACGCCGCTGAACCCCCCGACCACCCGGCTCAGGCCCTCTTGCAGGTTGGCGTAGTACTGCCGATCGTTGTCCGACCGGCTGTTCATCCACGACGTGCCCTCGACCAATGACCCGATCGCGCGCGTCGGGTCCGTCGGCCCCTGCCCGGTCTCAACCAGCGACGCCAGCGCCCGCACGCGGTCCTCGGCCTGCACCGTCAGCCGGCCCGAGCCGTCGGCGCCGGTCCGGATCCCGATGCTCGTCAGGTGCTCCTGTGCGCGGGCCATCTCCTGGGCCGTTGCCCCGGGCAACAACGCCACCATCGCCGAACGCGACGACTGGCTCCACACCAGCAGCAGCACCAGCACGATCACCCCCGCCAACGCCACAAACAGCATCCGATGCACAAGCGGCAGCCCCGAGAGCTGCTTGCCGATGTTCTCCATCACCTCGCGCAGGCGATTCACTCGACCCTCCTGGTCCGCGCGGCGCATCGTCCTGACGCGCCTCCACCCCGCCTCTGTGCCCCCCGCCGCGCACGGGGCGCGACGCGCTGCTCATGTTCGGACGATCCGCTCTTGCAGCTTGATTCATCGCGCCAAGTCCGCTCTCTGGCGCACTTGCCGCGCTGCAGCACGCCCGGTTGTGCGCTCTGCGCGCGTCGGGGTCCGAAAACTAGCCAAACATTGCCGCAAATTGCTCCCCCAACTCGCGGAGTCGGCACAGACGGCCCGGCTCAGCACGCCCGCAGTCCCAAGTCGCAGGCATTCGGAGCTGCCAGATGGCACACTCTTGTATCAGTTGGAGCCCACCGCCAGCCGACCACATCCGGACCCCTGCGAACGCCCCGCGACGAGTCATTGCCTCCACGTCGCGGGGCGGTTTTTTTGTTCAAACCCTCCCCCTATTACTCCCGCTTCCCCCCGCTTCCCCCTCGCGTCTCCGACACTCACCGCGCGCATAAAAAAGCCCCGCCGAACGATCGGCAGGGCTCGGGATGAGCGTTGCACTCGTGGCCGCGGGGCATCTCTGGCAGCTCGGGCGTGGCGGCATGCGCCGCCGCCCGGAGGGCTCAGAGGGCCGGAGCCGCCGGGAAGTCCACGGGCGTCTGGTTGACGTGGTTGAAGTAGTTGGTGAACGTGGCCAGGGCGAAGTTGGCCACAGCCTCGACGACCTGGCCGTCGGTGTACCCAGCGGCCTTGAAGGTGGCGATGTCCTGGTCGCTCACGTTGCCGCGCCGCTCCTGGATGACCGCAGCGAAGCGCGACAGCGCCGCCAGCTTCGGGTTGGTGGTGATCTGCGCCCGGCGGGCCTGCTTGATCGTGTCCTCGCTCAGGCCGGCGCCCTTGGAGATCTGCGTGTGGGCAGCCAGGCAGTAGCCGCAGTTGTTGGCCTGGCCGACCGTCAGCTGGATGACCTCACGCTCAGCGGCGCTGAACGTCCCCGCGCCCAGGGCCCCCGACAGGCCGGCCAGACCGGCCAGCGCCGCCGGAGACTGCGCGATCCCGCGGAAGATGTTCAGGTTCTCCATCCCCTTGAGCGGGCCCTCGAAGAGCTCCTTGACCTTGCCCGTTGCCGTCTTCGGGTCCACCGCGCCAATTCGTCCGGTTGCCATATCTGTGTCTCCTTTGGCTTTGCCCTGGGCCTGCGGGCCCGGGATGGGTCTGACGGGCTCCTGACTCAACCGCTTACCTCAACACGCCATTTCTTCGCAGAACCGGTCAACCCAAGCGCCACCCACGCCACCCACGCCATCCCCGCCATCCCCGCCATCCCCGCCACGCGGGTACGCTGGCGCAGCCTGAGCTGAATCCAAGCCGGACCATCCCGGCCGGTCGCACCCAGTCCGCAGTCGCCGCACCCGCCATGCACCACCGCGTCGCGCTCTTCACCGACACACTCGGCGATGTCAACGGCGTGGCCCGCTTCATCACCGACCTGGCCCGCAGGTCGCTCGACTCGGGCCGCGACCTTCGCGTCATCACCTCCACGCGCCTGGCCGCCCCGAACCTGCCGAACATCGTCAACCTCCCCCCGCGATGGGCCCGCCCCATGCCGCGGTATCCGAACCTGGAGCTGGTCGCCCCGCCGCTGCGCCGCGCCCGGGCTGCGCTGCGTCAGCTGCAGCCCCAGGCGGTCCACGTCTCGACCCCCGGACCCGTCGGGCTCGCCGGGCGCATGGCGGCCCGCGCCATGGGCCTGCCGCTCCTGGGCACCTACCACACCGACTTCCCCGCCTACGTGCACCACCTCTTCCACGCCAACGCCGCGCTGACCGACATCACCACCGACGCCATGCGCTGGTTCTACGCCCCGTTTGGCGCGGTGCTGGCCCGCTCGCGCGCCTCGCAGAGGCTGATCAGCGCCATCGGCGTCGGCGGCTCGCGCAGCGTCGCGCTCCAGCCGGGCATCGAGGTCGATCGCTTCCGCCCTTGGCACAGCGACCCCGCGGTCTGGGGCCGCCTGGGAATCCCCGACGCCCCGGGCACTGTCAGGGTCCTCTACTGCGGCCGAGTGAGCCTGGAAAAGAACCTGGCGTTCCTGACGCAGCTCTGGCCGCGCGTGCGCGCGGCGCTCCAGCACGCCGCCACGCCGGGGCACGCCGGCGGCGCCCAGCTCGTCGTCGTCGGCGACGGCCCCTACCTCAGCCACATGCGCGCGGCCCTGGCCCCTCACGACGCCCACTTCCTCGGCTTCCGCCACGGCCGCGAGCTCTCCACGCTCTACGCCTCATCCCACATCTTCGTGTTCCCTTCCACGACCGACACCCTCGGCCAGGCCGTCATGGAAGCCCTCGCGTCCGGGCTCCCGGCGGTCGTCGGCGACCTCGGCGGGCCCTGCGAGGTCGTCGCGCACGGCCGCACCGGCCTGGTCCTGCGCGCCCCCGACTCGCCCCACGACCGCGCCGCCCAGGACCGCTGGGCTGCTGCGCTCCTTGGCCTGATCACCGATCGCCCACGCAGGGAAGCGATGTCGCGCGCCGCCGCCGACGCCATGACCCCGATGACGATCCAGGCCTCGGTTGATCACTGGTGGCGCCTGCACGATGAGCGCATCGGTGCCCGGCACAGCCAGGCCCAGCGCTGAACGCGGCGCCACCACGGGCCCGGCTCAGATCCGCACTTGCTTGAGCTCGTCGTAGGCCTGCACGACCTTGTTGCGCACGCTCAGCAGCAGCCGGAACGCCGCGTCCGCTTTCTGCGTGGCCAGGATGACGTTCTCCACGTCGTTGCGTCGGCCCGAGAGCAGGTCCTCGGTCGCCTCGTTGGCCTGCTGCTCCAGCCCGTTGACCTGCTCGATGCTCTTGAGCAGCTCGCTGGCGAACGAGCCCTCCGCCGCGTCCCCGGCGCCCGCCGCGCCCCCCGGCCCGCCGGCGACGCGCCCCGCCCGATCCGCGCCGCGCACGCCAGAACCCGCCGGGCCAAGCCCGACCACTCCCCCGCCCCCGCCGCCGCCGATCAGTCCCAATGGGTCCGCCATAAGTGGTCCAACTCCGTCCGTATCGTATCACCCTTGCGCAGCGCCCCGGCCCGCCGAACTCACCGCTCACGCGATCAGCCGCAACGACGCCGTGATGATCTGCTTGGTGGCCTCCGCCGCCGCGATGTTCGCCTCGTACGCACGCGCGGCCTCGACCGCGTTGATCTGCTCCACCGTCGAGTTCACGTTCGTCGTCGCCAAGTACCCCGCGCGGGGCCCGCTGCGGTACGCCAGCGGGTGGTCCGGCGCGTAGCGCCCCAGCGGGGCCTCGCGCTGGTCGAGCTCTATATCGGCCACATGAACCCCAAACGATCGGCCCCCCTCGCTGGCTGCCCCGGGGTTGCCCACCTGAAAGTGCGCCTGGCGGCGCTGATACGGCCGCAACCGGCCCGCGCCGTCGAGCAGCGTCTCGGCGTTTGCGATGTTGGCCGAGATCACCTCCAGCCGGGTCCGCTGGGCGATCAAGCCGCTGGTCGAGATGTCGAGCGCCCCGTACATGCCTTACTCCTCCCTGGCCTTGAGCCCCGCCTTGCGCGTCACGCCCGCTCGCTGATGGCCGCTCGCAAGCCCTCCAGACGCAGCCGCAGCAGGTCCGCCGTCACCCGGTACACCGTGGCGTTCTCCACCACGTTCTGGAGCTGCTTTTCCAGGTTCCGGGCGTTGCGGTCGTGGGCCAGCACCCCCGGCACGGGCGTCGCCGCCCGCAGCGAGAGCGCCCCATCGGGCCCGATGCGCACCTCGCCGCCCGATTCCAGCTCCAGCCCCGACTCGGGGTTGCCGCTGCGCCGACGCCGCTCGATCGCCTCACCGAGCGACCTCTGAAACCCCTGGACCGACACGTCCACGGGCACAAACTCCGGCGTCGAGATGTTGGCGATGTTGTGCGCGAGCAATTCTTGCCGACGAGCGGCGAACTGAAGCGTCGCCGCCAAGGCAGGAATTGCGCCCGCGTTGCCCAGATCCAATCCCATGGCAGTCCGTACGCAATCCTCTTGCCGATCCCTGAGACCCCAAAAACAACCGAGCCCCGTCATTCGACAGGGCCCGGTCACCTTGGCAGGAAGTCGTGTGAATGGCTCGTTCAGCGCCGCCGGCGGGCCGCTGCGACCCCGCCCAGAGCCATCAGCGCCACCGCGCCCGGCGTCGGGACCACGTTGGCGCTGCCGGAGAACGAGGCGTTGGCCGTGAACGCCGAGATCGGCCCGCCGTCCGGACCGGCGATGACGGACCCGCCCGCGTCATTGAGCACGTCCGTGAGCGTGAACACCGCGTCGAAGAGCGGCGCGATCGCCCGCCCGGGCAGCAGCAACGCCTCCAGCTGCGGGCCTGCCACAAACGACAGCCCGAACACCAGCGAATCGCTGTTCACCGACGAGCCGGCGCCCACGCGCAGGAACACGCCGTCCGCGACCACCGCCGACAGGATCGTGCTCTGCGTGGGGTCAAAAACGAGCGGGTCGTAAAAGCGGAACGAGCCCGACACCGGGGCCGCAAAGTCGCCCCCACCGAGCGGCACCGCCGCCCCCACCGTCAGCGACAGCTCGAGGCGCGCGGTCAGCACATTGATGAACGGCACCGGCTCGCTCGACCCGTCCACAACGAAGCTGAAAGACACCTCTTCATCGAACGTAAGCAGGCCGCCGACGCCGCCACTGAACGAAACCTGCGGGCCCGGCGCAGGATCGGCGAACGAGAACGTCAGCCCAGCGTGGGCCACAGCCGTGGTCCCAGCCAGCGCAACCAAACCCGCCAACACCTTGGAAATCATGCGACACTCCTTCTCCCTGTGCCCTCGCCGCGGGTGTGAGGCCGCGTCCACGGGGCAAGTGCACTGACTATACGGCCTTTCCCGAATATGACAACAAAAAAATACCGCAGTGACCCCTAAGGATCACTGCGGCGAGTTGATTATTGATCCTTAACGAGAACTTGACGCTTAGCGACGACGACGAGCCGCGGCCAGCCCGCCCAGCCCCATCAGAGCCGCAGCCCCGGGGGTCGGGATGGCGTAGCTGAAGGTGTACCGGGCGCCCGTGATGCCAAAGCTGAGGATGTCGGCCCCGCCAGCGCTGATCGAGTTGGTCGCCGAGAACGTGGTGGGGGTCTGCGTGATCCCCGCGGCCGTCGTGAACGCGACGCCGAGCAGAGACAGCGAACCGGTGACGGTGCCGATGCGGTCGGGATCATCGATGCCGTTGCTCAGAGCGTTGATGCTGCCGACGTTGAAGGCCAGCGTGGTCAGCGCAGCACCGCCTAAGGTCAGGCCCGGGGCGCCGAGGGTCGCGCCGTTGGCGGTCAGGAACTCGAGCGTGATCGTGCGGGTGTTGGCCACGTCCGAGACCGAGCTGGTGACCAGCACGTCCTCGAACAGGCCAGCAATGCCGACGAGCGTGGTCGCCGGGCCACCGATCGAGTGCAGGATCGCGCCACCGGCGGAGGGATTCAGGAAGGCGCCGGCGGTCGCGGTGAACACGGTGACCGACACACCGACCTGCTCACCCACCACGCCGGCGTTGGCCACGCCGGACACAGCCAGCATCGAACCAGCCACCACACCAAGAACAACCTTGCTCATCTCTCTGCTCCTCTTGTAAAAGCCCGGCGCGCCAAAGCTCGCGCGTCGCGTCTTCGTTGTTGTGCGTTGCGGCCCTCGTCGCGGTTCCCACAATCAGGTTTTTTCAACGCCTGGCTGTGGGCCCACTTCCGAGAACTCGATCCGTACCGTATTGCAAAGCGGGGTCTCTCGACCCCGCTGAGCGTCAAATCGTGTTGTGCCACCGGCCGCCACGCGGCCGACGGACGCTTAGCGACGGCGACGGGACACGGCGAACCCGCCCAGGGCCAGCAGCGCGACGCTGCCGGGGGTCGGGACCACATTGGCCGTGCCAGAGAACGACGCATTGGCGGCGAAGTCGCTGATCGTGCCGTTGACCACGCTCAGCGGCAGCGGCGCGATGTCCGTCACCGTGAAGACCGAATCGAACGGCGGGGCGATGAACCGGCCGGGCTGCAGCAGGTTCTGGAGCTGCGCACCAGCGGTCAGGACCAGCCCGAAGAAGTCAAAGTCGGTGTTGACGGTGCCGGCGGCGCCGATGCTCACGAACGCGCCCGACGGGGCCACGGCTTCGAGGATCGTCGCAGCGGCCCCGACGCCACCGTTGATGTCGCGGTTGAAGACCCGGAACGTGCCGGAGATCTGAGCGGTCGTGATGCCGAAGTTGCTCGTGGCGTTGCTCAGCGTGAGGCTCAGCTCCAGGCCGGCGTTCACGAACGAGACCGAGAACGGCGCCGGCTCAGTGGAGCCGTCGATGTTGAACGCGAGGACCGTGCTCGAGGCGTAGCTCAGCACGCCCCCCGTGTTGGTCAGCTGACCGTTACCAGCCGGGTCGGCGAAGGAAAAAGTCAGACCTCCGAACGCGCTGCCCGCAAGCCCAGCCAGGGCCAGAGCAGACAAACCAACCTGAGAAAAACGCATATTCTCTCTCCTGTCAAGCTCGCGAACTTGATCTGAGTGTGTCGAACGTCACCGAGGAATCAGCGCCGACGGCGGGCGGTAACCAGGCCGCCCAGGGCCAGCAGCGCGACGCTGCCAGGGGTCGGGATCACGTTGGCCGTGCCGGAGAACGACGTGTTGGCGGTGAAGTTGCTGATCGTGCCGTTGACGATGGTCACGGGCAGCGGCACGATGTCGGTCACCGTGAAGACCGAGTCGAACGGCGGGGCGATGAACCGGCCGGGGAGCAGCAGGTTCTGGAGCTGCTGGCCAGCCGACAGGGTCAGCCCGAAGAACTGGAAATCGCTGAGCACCGAGCCCGTGGCCCCGATGTTCACGAACGCGCCGCCCGGGGCGGTGCCTTCGAGGATCGTCGCAGCGGCGCCGACGCCGCCGTTGACGTCACGGTTGAAGAAGCGGAACGTGCCGGCGATGTCTGCCTTGAGCAGGCCGGGGAACACCGCGGTGGCGTTCGAGAGCGTCAGGCTCAGCTCGAGGCCGGCGTTGACGAACGAGACCGAGAACGCGTTCGGCTCGGTGGTGCCGTCGATGTTGAACGACAGAACCGCGCTCGAGTTGTAGCTCAGAAGGCCGCCGGTGTTTGTGAGTTGGCCAGGCCCAGCCGGATCAGCGAACGAGAACGTCAGACCAGCCGAGGCAGCGCTGACCGAGCCAGCGATGACCAATGTCGCCAAAGCAAACTGCGCTGTGCGCATGTCTCTCTCTCCTGTTCTGTGACCCCTGCGCGGCGAGGCGCAAGCTGATAAATGATATCCGATCTTGGCCGACTGGCCAGAATCAGTTCACTTTTTTCCCGAATCAGAGAGATCCCCTGACGTAACGCACACATTTTGTTCGTAGTTTGTGAGCACATAAAGGAAAAACACCCAAGCTTGTGCTTGGGTGTTCTGAAGACATTGAGGTATAGAGACCAATCGAAATCGTTGAAGCCCAGCCCAGCAGGGCTGGCGTCACTCAGCGGCGACGACGGCCGGCAACCAGGCCACCCAGGGCCATCAGAGCCACAGCGCCCGGGGTCGGGACGAGCTGCGCGGTGCCGGAGAAGGAGGTGTTGGCCGAGAAGTTGTTCACGGAGCCGGTGGGGCCGATGACCGGCGGGCGGGGGAAGCCGACCGTCAGGATGTCGGTGATGGTGAAGACCGAGTCAAAGAGCGGGGCGAGGAAGAGACCAGCGGGCAGGACGTTCAGGAGCTCCTGGCCAGCCGTGAGCGAGAAGCCAACCGGGGGGTTGGAGAAAAGGATCGAGGACGACGCACCGATGCTCAGGAACGAGCCCACGTCCGCGTCACCGCGGAGGATGGTGTTCGTCGCCGAGTCCGGGTTGGTGCGGTTGAAGATCCGGAAGAAGCCGCTGATGGGGGCCTGAGCCACGCCAGCGTTGACCACCGCGGCGCCCACGCTCAGCCTCAGCTCGAGGCCGGCGTTGGCGAAGGTGGTGCTGGGGAAGCCCGCGTCGGACCCGTCGACGATGAAGCTCAGCACAGCGGCCGAGTCGTACGTCAGGGTGCTGGCGGCGTTGGTGAGCTGACGACCACCGGCGGGGTCAGCGAAAGAAAAGCGCACCGTGCCCTGACCGAGGGCGGTGCCGGCGAGGGCCATTGCGGCCATCGCAGAAACCAAATGACGAACCATGTATGACACTCCCTTTGCAGGTGGCGGTATGCCCCTGTCCTTCCCTCCGAAGGCGCGGGTGTGAGGCCGCGTCCCCTCGGAACAGCGAAATAGTACCCGATCCCTCCCGGCCCGCAAGGTTTCCCCTGAAAATCCCGCATTGAGAATGTGTAAAGCCCTTCACGCGGCTCTTTTCCCGCCGATAAGCAGGAAATCTGGACGCTCGATCGCTCGTATTTGCCAATCATATGTGTTTTTATTGGACCAAACGCCGCTCGGGTCGGGCATCGTCCCCCTCGATATGGGGTCCGAGCGGACTCAGTTAGTCTGGACGGTCGATCCAAAGAGCGCCAGAGCGCTGGAGCGCTCGACACGCACGCGCTCCACGCGACCGATCAGACTATCAAGACTTTGGCTCTCGGAAGCATCGAAAAAAACGATGAGGTCGCCGTCAGTCCGGCCGACCATCTGCACCCGACCGTCGGTGCTGCTGCCATCTCCCCCCGCACCCACCGCTTGGCCTTGTCCGTCGAGGGCTTCGGCTGGCTCGCGGTCGGCAGCTGGGTTGCCCGCGGGCTCGCCATGAACCGTGAGCGCGACGCCGCTGCGTGGCTCGGGGGTTCGGGCTCGGCCGATGGCCTTGGCCGCCCGCGGCGAGACACCCTCGACGAAGACCTCGACGGTCCGGCCGACATATGCCGCTGAGACCTCGGCGGAAATCCCCTGCTGAAGGGCCAGGAGCTCCTGGTTCCGTTCGCGTTTGACCTCGTCGGGCACGTCGTCCTCGAACCGATCGATGGCCACGGTGCCGGGGCGCGGGGAGTACTTGAAGATGAAGCAGTTCTTGTACGCGGCCCGGCGCAGGAGGGCCACGGTCGCTGCGTGGTCCTCGTCGGTTTCGGTTGGGAACCCGACGATGATGTCGCCGGCGACCGTGAGCGGCCGACCGGCCTGGGGTTGGTCGAGCCTTGCGCGGGCGCGGTCGAGGAACTCGAGGTACTCCCCGACGGTGTAGCCGCGGTTCATCAGCTTGAGGATGCGGTCCGAGCCGCTCTGTGCCGGCACGTGCAGGTACCGGCAGATCCGCGGGCAGTCGGCGATGGCGTCGAGCACGTCGTCGCCAAAGGAGCGCGGGAAGCTGGTCACGAAGCGCAGGCGGCGGATCGCGGGCACCTGGTCGTGGATCTGCCGGAGGAGGTCGGCGAACGTCGTCACCCGCTCGCCGCGGTAGGGGTCGGCGCGGGACGGACCCGGCGCCGCGTAGGCCCGGCCCTTCTGCGGCTGGACCAGACCGCCGATGGTCACCGCTGCTGCGTGCTCGAAGCGGTAGTGGTTGACGGTCTGTCCCAGGAGGGTCACCTCGATCACGCCGGCGTCGGCCAGGCGTTTGCACTCGTCGATGATGTGCCCCGGCGGGCGGTGCACCTCGGCCCCGCGGGTGAACGGGACCACGCAGTAGGTGCAGAACTTGTTGCAGCCGCGCGTGATGCGCACGTACGCCGAACGCCCACCGGCCGAGAGCTCCCGCTCGCCCGTGCTGCGCGAGAGGTCCAGGAGCTCGAGCGTGTCCGCGGCTGCGGCCAGGGTCGCTGAGCGGCGGTTGGTCTGGCCGGTGTGCCCGCTGCCGTAGCCGTGCAGGGCCACCTGCCCGGCCGAGCGCAGCAGCGACACGTCAGGCTTCTGATCGTCCGGCGTGGCCAGCAGCGAGAGCGTCGCGCCGTCGTGCAGCAGCGAGGCCCGCGTCTTGACGGCGTTGTCCAGCAGGGCCGGCAGCTTGTCCAGTTCCGCCGGCCCGACCATCAGGTCGACCACGGGCATGCGCTTGATCAGCCCGGCGCCCTCGCGTTCGGCCATGCACCCGAGCACCCCCACCACCAGCGCCGGCTCGCGGGCCTTGCGCAGGGCCAGCTCGCCCAGCCGGGACCACACCTTTTGCTCGGCGTGCTCGCGGACCGAGCAGGTGTTGTACAGCACCACCTGGGCCTGGGCGGGCTGGTCTGTGAACGTGTAGCCCAGCTGGCGCAGCTGGCCCGTGACCAGCTGCGAGTCCAGCTCGTTCATTTGGCACCCGAACGTTTCCAGGTACACCCGTGGCACGATCTAGCGTACGCCCGCCTGCGCGCAGGCTGGCGACGCGGGGCCGGGGCCCACAACAGCGGCAGCGGGCCAAGACAGCAGCGCGCACCGCGGCGTGGGTGAGCGCCGTGTCGCGCCTTGCGCGCTCGCGTCACGATTTGCGTGCCCGTGCGCGCTTGACACGATCCGCACACTCGCGTCGGGCCGCGACTGGCCTGAACGCGACCGATCCTGATCTGACTGGTCGAATCGCTTCGAGCTGATTGCAGATATCGCGTTCCCAAGCGGTCTTTGCTGCGCTTGCGCGTGTTGGAAGCGCTGGGGCCGATGAATGGACCGGTCGGGATAGTTGATCAGCATGCGAAGAAACTGGCCATGATCTGCTGATAGATCGCGTGAATTCGTCGCAATGCAAAGTAAGGCCCCGTAATGTCTTGCGTCGGAAGGGAGCGGGGGCTGG
This sequence comes from Isosphaera sp., assembly GCA_013822085.1. Lineage (GTDB taxonomy): Bacteria > Planctomycetota > Phycisphaerae > Phycisphaerales > UBA1924 > WM-009. Next base: position 32,095 of record PNJV01000021.1, read on the forward strand.
CACCGTCTCAGTGTCGTCAAGGAGGATGTTCATGGCACGGGGACGTGAAGCGGGCCAGGCGGCCTGCGCGGAGCGAGCACGGCTGGCACAGTGCGAGGCGGGTGGCTCGCCGTGGCGGCTCTGGGGGCCGTATCTGAGCGAGCGTCAGTGGGGCACGGTCCGAGAGGACTACAGCCCGCACGGCTCGGCGTGGGACTACTTCTCGCACGACCAGGCCCGCAGCAGGGCCTACCGCTGGGGCGAGGACGGGCTGGCGGGCTTTAGCGACGATGGGCAGCGGCTGTGCGTGGCCATCGCCCTGTGGAACGGCAAGGACCCGGTCCTCAAGGAACGGCTCTTCGGCCTGACGAACTCCGAGGGCAACCACGGCGAGGACGTCAAAGAGCTGTACTACTACCTCGACGGCACGCCGACGCACTCGTACATGCGCATGCTCTACAAGTACCCGCAGGGCGAGTTCCCGTACGCGGCGTTGGTCGAGGGGAATCGGCGTCGCGGGGTCCATCAGCCCGAGCACGAGATACACGACACGGACGCGTTCGCGGACGACCGGTACTTCGATGTCCAGGTCGAGTACGCCAAGGCGGGGCCGAGCGACCTGCTGCTGCGGGTCACGGTCATCAACCGCGGCCCCGAGGCGGCCCGCGTGCACGTCCTGCCGCACGTGTGGTTCAGGAACACCTGGTCGTGGCGTTCGGGGGCGCCCAGGCCGCGGATCACCAAGGCCGGCGATGGCTCGCTCACCCTGGAGCACGCCGAGCTGGGCCGGTACCGGTGCTGGATCGAGGGCGACGCGCCGGCGCTGCTGTGCGAGAACGAGACGAACGTCGAGCGGCTGTACGGCTCGCCGCGCGCCGGGCCGTCGAAGGACGGCATCAACAACTACGTGGTCAATGGCGACGCGGCGGGGCTCTCTCGGGGCGACGCGGGGACGAAGGCCGCGTTCCATTGCGAGCGAGAGGTGCCCCCAGGCGGCTCGATCGTGGTCCGTATGAGGCTCAGCGCTGCCGAGGGCCGCCAGCCGTTCGAGGGCTTCGACGCGACCGTCGGCGATCGGCTGCGAGAGGCGGACAGGTTCTACGAGGACCTGCTGGCCGACGTGGCCGACGCGGAGTCCCGGCGTGTTGCGCGTCAGGCGTTCGGGGGCATGCTCTGGAGCAAGCAGTACTTCTACTACGACGTGCCCCAGTGGCTGGCCGGCGATCCGGCCCAGCCCAAGCCGCCCGCCGAGCGGCTCGGGGGGCGCAACCGCGAGTGGGACCACCTCAACAACGCCGACGTGATCTCGATGCCAGACAAGTGGGAGTACCCGTGGTACGCCGCGTGGGACCTGGCCTTCCACTGCATCCCGCTGGCGAGGCTCGACCCGGGCTTTGCCAAGGACCAGCTCGTGCTGCTGACGCGCGAGTGGTACATGCACCCGAACGGGCAGCTGCCCGCGTACGAGTGGGCGCTGGGCGACGTCAACCCGCCGGTGCACGCGTGGGCGACGTGGCGCGTCTTCGAGATCGACCGCGCCCAGCGCGGGGGCCGAGGGGACGTGGCGTTCCTCGAGCGCGTGTTCCACAAGCTGATGCTGAACTTCACCTGGTGGGTCAACCGCAAGGACGAGGACGGCCGGAACATCTTCCAGGGCGGGTTCCTGGGGCTGGACAACATCGGGGTCTTCGACCGCAGCTCGCCGCTGCCCACCGGCGGGCACATCGACCAGGCCGACGGCACCAGCTGGATGGCGATGTACAGCCTGAACCTGATGCGCATCGCGCTGGAGCTGGCCCGGCACAACCACGTCTACGAGGACATCGCGACCAAGTTCTTCGAGCACTTCTTGCACATCGCCGAGGCGATGAACAACATCGGCGGCGCGCACGTGGGGCTGTGGGACGAGCAGGACCAGTTCTTCTACGACGTCCTGCACACGCCCGAGGGCGGCATGCAGCCGATGCGCCTTCGGACGATGGTGGGGCTGATCCCGCTGTTCGCCGTCGAGGTGATCGACGGGTCGCTGCTCGACGAGCTGCCGGACTTCAAGCGCCGGCTCGACTGGTACCTGAGCTACAAGCCGGAGCTGGCGGCGCTGGTGTCGCGCTGGAACCAGCCCGGCGAGGGCGGCCGGCGACTGGTGTCGCTCCTCCGCGCTCACCGCATGAAGGCCGTCATCCGCAGGCTGCTCGACGAGACCGAGTTCCTCTCCGACCACGGCGTGCGGGCGATGTCGCGGGCGCACCTGGACGCCCCGTACAGCCTGTGGGCCGACGGCCGGCGGTACACGGTCGGCTACACCCCGGGAGAGTCGGACTCCGGGCTCTTCGGGGGCAACTCCAACTGGCGCGGCCCGGTCTGGTTCCCGGTCAACTACCTCATCGTCGAGTCGCTGCGCACGTTCCACCGCTTCTACGGCGACAAGCTCACGATCGAGTGCCCGACCGGCTCGGGCGTGACGGCCACGCTCGCTGAGGCCGCGCAGGAGATCGCGCGGCGGCTCTCGCGCATCTTCCTCCCAGACCACACCGGACGCCGGCCCGTGTACGGGCACGCGCCGCTGCTGCGCGACCACCCCGATTTCCGCGATCACGTCCTGTTCTACGAGTATTTCCACGGCGACACGGGGCGCGGCGTCGGCGCGTCGCACCAGACCGGCTGGACCGGGCTGATCGCCTCGCTGCTTATGGAGTACCCCGGCCAAGACGCCGCCCGCCGCAACGCACGCGCCGGGGCCGCGGCCGCCGCGCACGCCTGAACCTTCCCGGAGCTTACAGACCATGACACACCCACACACCATGTCGAGCGCTCTGATCAGAGACCTCATGCCCGAGCAGCTGCCCAAGGCAACGCTGCCCCAGTGCGAGGCCAGGCCGGTCCTGGCCGGCCAGAAGGCGCTGGTGACCGGGGCCAGCTCGGGCATCGGGCGAGCCATCGCGGTGGCGCTGGCCCGGGCCGGCGCGGACGTGGCTGTGAACTACATCGGCGACGAGGCGGCCGCCAGGGAGGTCATCGCCGAGGTCGAGGGGTGCGGGTGCGGGCACGCCGGGCGCGCGATCGCCGTGCGCGCCGATGTCTCCGACGAGGCCCAGGTCCTGGCCATGTACGAGCGGGTGATCGGCGAGCTGGGCACGGTCGACATCCTGGTCAACAACGCCGGCCTGCAGCAGGACGCGCCGATCGAAGAGATGACCCTGGCGCAGTGGCGCAAGGTGATCGACGTGAACCTGACGGGCCAGTTCCTGTGCGCGCGGGCGGCCATCCGCGAGTTCAAGCGTCGCGGCGTGCGGCCCCAGGTGTCGTGCGCCGCGGGCAAGATCCTGTGCATGAGCAGCGTGCACGAGGTCATCCCGTGGGCCGGGCACGTCAACTACGCCGCGTCCAAGGGCGGGGTCATGCTCATGATGAAGAGCCTGGCACAGGAGGTGGCGCCGTGGCGCATCCGCGTCAACAGCGTCTGCCCGGGCGCCATTCGCACGCCGATCAACCGGCCCGCCTGGGAGACGCCCGAGGCGTACAACAAGCTCATGAAGCTCATCCCGTACAAGCGCATCGGCGAGCCGGACGATGTCGCGCGTCTGGCGGTGTGGCTGGCCTCCGACGAGGCGGACTACCTGACCGGGACGAGCGTCTTCGTCGACGGCGGGATGACGCTCTACCCCGGCTTTGAAGCGGGCGGCTGATCACCCATGAGCAGCGGCGCTACGCCGAGCGTCCGCGCTCGGCTTGTCTTGTGCGTGATCGACGGGGCGTTGCTCGGGCTGTTCATGTCATCGGTGGGCGTCTTTGCCGCGCTGATGTACGCCCCCGAGTCGCCCGTTCTACGCCTGTTCCCGGGCGAGCTTGCGCGCAGGGCGCTCATGGGCCTAGCGATGGGGCTGACGGCGATCGGGCTGATCTACTCGCCACTGGGAGGACGCTCGGGCGCACACATGAACCCGGCTGTCACCATCGCGTACGTGCGGCTGGGCCGCATCAGGCCGGCGCTCGCTGCGGGGTACATCGCCGGCCAGCTCGCACTGGGCACGCTCGGCGTCGTGGCCATCGGTCTTGTCGTCGGGCCGTGGTTCACCGACGCGCCCGTGCGCTACGCGCCGACGGTGCCCGGCAAGTTCGGGGTGGCCGCAGCGTTCGCGGCCGAGCTTGCGATGACGTTCACGCTCATGCTGATACTGCTGATCGTGTCCAACACCAAGCGCCTGGCGGCGTACACGCCGGTCTTTGCCGGCCTCATGGTCTTTCTATACATTACGATCGAGGCGCCGGTCTCGGGGATGAGCATCAACCCGGCGCGGACGCTCGCCTCAGCGATCGCCAGCGGCGAGTTCAGCGCGATCTGGGTCTACCTCACGGCCCCCGTGCTCGGGATGCTCGCGGCGGCCGAGCTGTACACCAGGCTGCCGCGGCTGCCCGCCGTGCACTGCTGCAAGCTGAACCATCTTCGGCACGAGGCCTGCGTCCACTGCGGGTGCGACGGCCCGATCGACTTCGGCGCGCACGCGTCGCCCTCGCGCAACGAACCGACCAACGGAGGCAAGCAACCATGAACGCCGAGCGCTACGACATCATCATCATCGGGACCGGCGCCGGCGGCGGCACGATGCTGCACAAGCTCGCGCCCTGCGGCAAGCGCATCCTCGTGCTAGAACGCGGCACGTTCCTGCCACGCGAGCGCGAGAACTGGGACCAGCGCGAGGTCTTCACCAACGCCCGCTATCAGACGCGCGAGGCGTGGCTCGACAGCAACGGCGCAGAGTTCTCGCCCTACACGCACTACTGGGTCGGCGGCAACACCAAGGTGTACGGCGCGGCGCTGCTGCGCCTCAGAGAGTCGGACTTCGGTGCGGTTCGCCACTACGGCGGCCTCTCGCCGGCGTGGCCGATCTCGTACGACGACCTCGAACCGTACTACGCGCAGGCCGAGCGGCTGTACTCGGTCCACGGGGCCGCGGGAACAGACCCGACCGAACCGCGCCGCTCGGGTCCATACCCGTTCGGGCCGGTCGAGTACGAACCGCGGATGCGCGAGATCTCGGACGGCTTTGCGGCCCAGGGGCTCAGGCCGTTCCCCTGCGCGCTCGGCGTCCGACTCAGCTCAGACCGGCCGGGGCCCGCGCCGGCTCATGTGCTTTCTAACTTCGACGGTTACCCGGACCTGACCGAAACTAAGTCCGACTCCGACGTCGTCTGCGTTCGGCCATCACTCCAGCACGCGAACGTCACGCTGATCACCGGCGCGTTCGTCGAACGGCTGGGCACAACCCAAGACGGCAGGTCCGTCAGCGAGGTCCACGCGATCATCGAGGGCCAACGCCGCGTGTTCAGCGGCGAGATTGTGGTTGTAGCCTGCGGCGCCGTCAACTCCGCGGCGCTGCTGCTGCGGTCGGCGAGCGATCGCCATCCGGCGGGGCTTGCCAACAAATCTGGCCTCGTCGGGCGAAACTACATGTGCCACAACAACGGCGCGGTCATAGCGATCACCGACGTGCCAAACCCGTCACACTTCCAGAAAGCGTTCGCCATCGCGGACTTCTATCACGGCGCGGACGATTCGAAGCTCCCGCTCGGGCTCATCCAGCTGATGGGCAAGCCCGACGAGGCCTTCCTAGAGAGCGTCGCCAGGCCGCACCTGCCGGACGTGCCCGCCGGCCGACTGTGGACACGCACGGTCGACTTCTTCATCACATCCGAGGATCTCCCCGACCCTGAGAACCGCGTCATGATTACAAGCTCGGGACGAATCCAGCTCCGCTACCGCGAGAACAACCGCGAGGCGTACGACCGGCTGCGTTCTAAGCTCATATCTTACTTCGATCACATCGGCTGCTCGTCCGGGCGCTGCGTGCACACCGCGGCGTACGTCGGCCCGAAGCTCGGCATCAGCGGCGTGTCGCACCAGAACGGCACGCTGCGGTTCGGCCAAGACCCCGCCGCAAGCGTGCTGGATATCAACTGCAAGGCCCACGAAATCGACAACCTCTACGTCGCCGATTCGAGCTTTTTCCCATCGAGCGGTGCCGTGAACCCGTCACTCACGATTATGGCCAACGCGCTGCGCGTCGGCGACGTGATTCTGGACCGGATCGGCGCACGGTTTGCGATTAAGTAATATCTATATATTATTCATATTGCAGCAATATATACATTATTTATTGATCACAATGCACCAGGCATGCTCCACAATATCTAACTAGATAACTTCCATAAACCACAACCAAGGCCTCAACGCACTTGCAATAATAACAAGGTCCCGCTGTCATATATGACCTTGAAAGCTAATTCGCCCCAGTGATCGCGGGGCCATCCCCGCCACCCTGATGTTTTTTGCTTCTTCTTTTGAAGGATAACTGCTATGAAACACCGCGCACGAGCGCTTGCTGCCACCGCTCTCTTGACCCTCGTGGCCTTGATCCCAGCGGGATTAGGGGCCATCGCTCGGCAGCCCGCGGCGCCAACAGCTCCTGCTGAGCCCGTTGCGGGAGCCGCAAATCGCATCGGCGCGATCGCGCTCACAGTCACGGATCTCGACCGGTCCATGGAGTGGTACCGCTCGGTGCTCGACGCCGAGCCGCTCGGTATTCGCACACTGGAGGGCGAAGCGTTCGAGCGACTCACTGGCGTGTTCGGCGCGCGTGCGCGAGCCGCATCGCTGCGGATCGGGAGCGAGACGATAGAACTATTCGAGTTCATCACGCCACGCGGCAGACCGATCCCCCATGATTCGCACGGCAACGACCGCTGGTTCCAGCACATCGCCATCATCGTGCGCGACATGGACGAGGCGTACGCACGGCTCAAAGCGCACAACGTGGCTCACGCATCGCCGCAGCCGCAGCGGCTGCCCGATTGGAACACGAACGCTGGCGGGATCGAGGCCTTCTACTTCCGCGATCCTGACGGGCACTATCTCGAGATACTCGAGTTCCCGAGCGGCAAGGGCGAGCAGCGCTGGCAGTCGAACGACCGGCTGTTTCTTGGGATCGATCACACCGCGATCGTCGTCGACGACACCGAGGCCTCGCTCGCCTTCTACCGCGACCTTCTCGGCCTGCGCGTGGCGGGCACAAGCGAGAACCACGGACCCGAACAGGAGCGGCTCAACGCGGTGTTTCCGGCCCGCTTGCGCATCACCACGCTCCGTGCGCCGACCGGGCCGGGCATCGAGTTGCTCGAGTACCTCACGCCGCGCAGCGGTCGGCCCATGCCGGCTGACACTCAGCCCACAGACGTGTGGCACTGGCACGTAGCGATCAACGTCGACAACGTCGAGCCTCTGTTTGTCGCGTGCCGCAAGGCGGGCGGGCGTCCGGTCTCGCCCGGGCCGCAGCCGGTGTCAGCAAATGGCGAGCGAGCTGGGAGCGGGCTCATGGCTCGCGACCCGGACGGGCACGCGCTGCTGTTCCTGACCGGCCAGTAGGCAATGGGGCAACGCGCGACGCGAGGCGCGTGGTTGATGATGAAAATATCCCGGCGTGATCGCGAACGCAGACGGCCCGTTCAACAACCTTCGTAGACACTTGAATTCACGTGAGCGAAGCGTCTGCAAGAATGCACTGATGTGGGCACACGAGAAGCTCGGCGTGAAAAGACTCTTTATAGAGCGCGCCCCGCGTGAGAGAGCCGCTACGTGGCGAGCATCAACAAACGGCTGCGCGACGGGCTCTTGAAGAGCGAGTTCTTA
>PNJV01000022.1 GCA_013822085.1 Isosphaera sp.
GCAGCCGAACAACCCCGATCCCGGCGGACCGTTGCCGTTCCCGGAGCCAGAGATTACAAACGCTTTCCCTGGTCTAGATGCGCTGCTGGTGAGCTCGGGCCGGCAGCCCAGCGGCACACCGACGAACCCGCCCCCGCCCCCGCCTGGTCCTGGTGGTGGGGGGGGAGGTGGCGGCCCGCCCCCTAATTTTATCTGCTTTGATATCCCGACGCCTAGATGGATCCTGCCGACCGATTTTACGAACCCGCCACCGCCGTTCTTGCCTCCGAACCCGTTGTTCGCGCCCGACCCTATGGCTACGCCGCCAGTGCCGCAGAACATTAGCAACACTCCTGCGTGCTATATGTGCGTCCTTGACCCTTGGGCGACGCCACCCAACCAACAGCGCATTTATGCAGGGCTGGGAGCGCTCTACAAGCAGTTAGGCGGCCTACGCATTCTCTGCGAGAGGCGGGGAATAACCGTGACCTCGCCCAACAGCCATACTGCATTCTGCGACCCAGCCATTGAGCAGCCCGCTTGGCCCCCTGTCAAGCCCCCCGCCATCACCATCGACCCGCCACCCCAGCCCTGATCCGCTGAAGCGCTCAGAGCAGGTCGTGAAATAGCACGGTCGAATCACCAGCGAGCGCCGTGGCGCTCGCTTTTTTTCGCGCACTCTGCGCAGCGGGCCCGGGCTGTGCCGCTAGCCCATCTGCCCGGCCAGCAGCTGCTCGGCCAGGGCCTCAGCGGCCTTGTCCTCAGCGGTCTTCTCCTCGGCCACGCCGACCATCGCCTCGATGCGCTCGCGCACGTTGCCGATGAACGACAGCCGCAGGCCGAAGTTCTCGCCCACCTTCATCGCCATGCCGGTGCCGACGGACTTGTTGTTGACCAGCAGCTCCAGCTCCTCGTCGGCGTTCTTGGGCAGGTCGATGATCGTGCCCGGCATGAGCCCCACCACCTCGCGCAGCGGCATGTGACGCCGGCCGATCACCACGATGATCGGCACCTCCAGCTTGAGGATCGCCCGCAGCCGGTCGCTCACGCACTCACCATCGGCGCGCCCAGGCCCGGGGCTTCAATCGCGCCCGGGGCCCCGGCCCCGCCCGCGGCGATCTCCCTCTCCAGGACGGCCCGGTAGTGGGCCAGCCGGGCCTCGGGGTCGTCCAGCCCGCCGCCGAAGCGCCGGTTCGGGTCGGCGTAGATCCGCCGCACGGGCAGCTCCACCACGCGCAGCCCCAGGGCCGCGGCCCGCGCCCACAGCTGCATCGGGAACGCGTACCCGTCCTCGGTCAGGCCCAGCCGACCCAGCGTGCTCACGCGGTGGGCCTTGAAGCCGCAGAACGCGTCGGTCAGCCCGAGCCCCAGCTGCGCGTTGACCTGGGCTGTGATCAGGCGGTTGATGGCGCGCCGATCCGGCGGCGCAGCGTCGCCGCCGCCCGCGTCGAACCCGCGCGGGTAGCGCGTGCCCGAGACGATGTCCGCGTCGTCCTGCGCGATGGCCCTGTAGAACCCCGGGAGCGACTCGGGCTCGTGCTGCTCGTCGCAGTCCATCGTGATCACCCACCGGTACCCGGCGCGCCGCGCGTACGTGAAGGCCGTCCGCAGCGAGCGGCCGTAGCCGCGGTTGTGCCTGTGGCGGATCACCCGCAGGCCGGGCAGCTCCCGCGCCGCGTCCAGCAGCCGCCCCGGTGTCCCGTCGCTCGAGCCGTCGTCAACGACCAGCACGTCGCGCGCGTACTGGCTCACCCGCCCGAGCACGCCGCCGATGTGGCCCTCCTCGTTGTGCACCGGCACCGCCACCAGCACGCACGGGGTGATCTCGCTGATCATGCTCGCTCCTGTCTCGGGCACAGCTCCGCCGCCCGGACGCCCGGGCATCGCACGACCCGCCCGTGCCGCCTGGAACGCAACTTATCCATAGACGCGCCGCAGCGTGGAAGTTCGACGGCGATCGACTTTTTCTTGCTGCCCCAGCCGCCCCGAACCTGGACCCGGACCACCCCGCGCACGCGAGAGCTGCGCGCAGCAAGGGCGGCAAGGCGGCTGCTGGAGGCCCCCGTCGCACCCCGCGCGCTGGGCGCGCCTCAGGCCATCCGCCAGCCGATGGCGCCCACGCGATCGATCGGCGGCAGGATCGTCGGCGGGGCCTCGGGCGCCAGCGGCACCGGCGCCGTGGGGCTGGCGGGGTCGCTCTGGGCCGGGCGCGACTGCTGAGTCAGCGAGCGGAATGCCGCAAAGCCGAAGGGCTCGTTGCCGGGCGTGCCCTCGCCGCGCTGCCCGCGCTGGAGCTCCTCCAGCTCGTGCACCAGCTCGTCGGTCAGGGCGTGGATGGCCCGGACCTGGTGCAGCGGGATCGTGAACACCTCCCCCGCGGGCGTCGTGACGCGGAAGACCGAGCACTCGACGGCGATCGACAGGTCGCGCTCCATGTCCCCCGTCGGCACGCCGCAGGCAAAGAGCGGCGAGATCGCCGCGATCGGGATCCGCTCGCCGGCCTGCGTCAGGATCGCGATGCGCCCATCCAGCTCGCGCCGGTCGGTCTGGTTCATGGACATGGCCGACAACGCCGTGAGCATCTCCCGGGCCACGTTGTGCCAGAAGAGCGTCTGCGTCGCCAGGGTCCGCTCGGGGGAGAGCGCCGTGACGGCGGTCCCGACGGGCCCCATGACCGCACCGGCCATGCCGACGGCGGTGCGCACGGCTCGCTCAGCGGCGCCGCGCGTCTCGGCGCCGGCGGGCTCTGTGCGCCGCAAGCCTTCGGCCCCGTTGCCCGTCTGGCGTTCGGCGTGCCCCGGCCCGGCGTCGCGGCGCGCCCGGCCCGCCGTGCTGGAAAGCTCAACACCCTTGCTAGGACCCCGACGCCCCTTGGGGGTCGGGGTCGGCCCCTTCTTTCGATCGTCCCGCGCGCGTGCCATAGGCCCACCATAGCAGCGCGCAGCGGGCTGTCCAGCAACGCAACCCGCGGCGCGGGCCAACCGGGCCAACCGGGCCGAGCGGGCCAACCGGGCCGGGCGAGTTGGGCGAGTTGGACCGCCCTGGGCCGAGGGCCCCTTACTGCGTCTCGACCCAGGCGCGGGCCACCTCGACGCCCGCCTCGACGTTGCCGGTGATGACCGGCGCGTCGTCGCGGTCCTCCCAGCCGGCGCGGATCATGTCCCGCTCCACCCGGGCGCGCACGGCCGAGAGGACCACCAGCACGCCGGCGCTGCGCAGCCGCCCGACGGCCGAGTCCAGGGCCGCCATGGCCGTGGCGTCCACGCTGGGCACGGCGCTCATGTCCACGATGATCACGCGGGTGCCGCGCTCGGCCTGAGCCAGCTGCCCCAGCGCCCGCCGCGCCGCGCCGAAGAACAGCGGGCCGCCCGCCCGGAAGAGCACCACGCCGGCCGGCACCGGCTGGTCCCATGCCGGGTGCTTGCCCGTCTCCGGGCGCAGCACGATCTCGTCGGCCATGCGCCGCATGAAGACCACCGACGCCATCGTCACGCCGACGGCCACCGCCGTGGCCACGTCGATCAGCACCGTCACGCCGAAGCACACCCCGAGCAACGCCGCGTCGGCGCGCGGCGCGTGCCGGGCCAGGAAGAGCAGGTTCTTCGGGTCCACCATCCCCCGTGCCATGAAGAGCATCAGCGCCGCCAGCGACGCCATCGGCACGCGCCCAAGCGCCGGGGCCAGCACCAGCAGCGACGCCAGCAGCACCCCCGCGTGCGCCACGCCCGCCACGGGGCTCCGCGAGCCCGCCCGCACCGAGACCACCGTCCGCGCAACCTCGCCCGCGCAGGCAAAGCCACCGAAGAACGGCGCCGCCACGTTCCCGAGCCCCTGGGCCACCAGCTCGCTGTCCGGGTCGTGCCGCGCCCCGGTCAGCCCGTCGGCGACCCCCGCCGAGATCAGGCTGTTGATCGAGCCCATCATCGCCAGCGCCAGCGCCGTGATCAGCACCAGCCGCACCGAGGCCGTCGTCACCGCCACCGGCCCGCCGCCGGCACCCGGCTGCCCCCACGGCCAGACCACCGCGGGCAGCCCAGCGGCCACGCCCCCCTGGGCCCCCTGGCCCCCGAACCGGCTGGCCAGCGTGGCCGGCTCGAACCACGGCCACACCGCCCCAAGCCCCATCACCAGCAGCGTCCCCAAGACGATCCCCACCGGCGGCCCCGGCAGCCGGCGCACCAGCGGCAGCCTGGGCGCAGCGAACATCGCCCCCAGCGTGACCACCCCGACCAGCGCGTCGGACCACGCCGAGACGCCGGACACCCCCACGGCCCCCGCCCCCGAGAACAGGTGCGCGCGCACCCCCTGGGCAAGCACCCAGACCTTGTCAACAAACGCCGTCGGCAGCGCGTCGATGGGCAGGCCCACAAAGTCCCGCACCTGCAGCACCGCGATCACAAGCCCGATCCCCGCGGTGAACCCCGTCGTCACGGGGCTGGGGATGAACTCGACGAAGCGACCAAACCGCAGCAGCCCCATCCCCGTCTGGATGACCCCGGCCAGCAGCGTGGCCATCGCCACGCCCCAGAGACCAAGCTGCGCCCCCACCGGCGTCAGCGCCACCACGAACGCGGCCGTCGGCCCGGTGATCTGCCCGCGGCTGCCCCCCAGCAGCGCCGCCACGGCCCCGGCCACGATCGCCGCGTACACCCCGTCCTCGGGGCGCACGCCCGTGCCCCGCAGCGACAACGCCGAGGCGAGCGCAACGCTCAGCGGCAGCGCCAGGCTGGCCACCGTCAGCCCCGCGCGCAGGTCCGCCCACAGGTCCCCGGCCCGGTACCCCCGCCCAACAGCCCCGCGCAGCGCCACCGCCAGGCCGGGCAGCTCCCGGGCCACCCCCGCCGCTGCGCGACGCGCCACCTGCCTGTACCGCCTCTGCCGCCGACCGCCGGACACGCCCCGCTCCTTCTCGGCCCCCGCTTGCCACCGGCGGACCGGCCCGATCATTGCCCCGCCGCAGCCTTACGACGAGCCCTCGCCCATCCGCGCGATCCCCGCCGGGAACGGGTAGCTCGGGAACACGCCCACGTGCCCCAGCCCCCACATGCCCGGGGCCGTGTACACGTCCCCGCGGAAGCCCGCCGAGTACATCGTCCGCAGCACCGCCTCGAACGACGGCTCACGCCCGTCGGCGCCGACGAGCCTGTTGGCCCGCGCGTTGAGGAAGCTCACGCTGGCCACCGGCAGCCGCTCGCGGCGGTCCGCGAGCATCCGGCTCACGGTGGTAAAGCCGCGGTGCAGGTCATCGAGCGTGAAGTAGTCCCGCCCCTTGGGACGCAGCAGCCCGAGCACCAGCACCGAGTCCAGGTCCACCTTGAGCACGTACGGCTCCCGGTCCCGCGCCGCGTGCACCCCCACCGATTCCTGGAACATGCGCGCATAGCTGGTGACGGCACCCGACGTCCACTGGCTGGCCCGCACCAGGTCCACGATCTGCGCCACCACGCCGCGCGTGTTGTCCGTGTCGTTGACCCCGCACACGATCGCGCGGTACCGGCCGTCGAGCACGTCGCGCAGCAGGTCCTGCCCCCACATGATCCGGATCCGCTGCTCGGCCCCGAGCCCACCGCCCCCGCCCTGCTCGCGCGCCGCCTGCCCCTCGGCCGGCAGCAGGCTCACGCGCAGCGGCGACAGCTCGGCTGACACCAGCGCGTCGGTCTCGCCGTCGTAGAGCCGCACCCCAGCCCCCTGCCCAGCCGCCTGCCCAGCCCCCTGCCGATGCCCGCTGTGCTGCTCACGCATGGCCGGACTCCTCTGGCCCTTGGGGCCCCCACCCCCCAACCCCCAACCCCCCACCACCCACCACCCTCAAGCCCCCACTCACTACACCCCCGCCACCCGCCACCTGCGCCCCGCCCCGCGCTTCACAGCCGCGCGCCGCTCACGACAGGCCGCCCCGGGCCGCTGACGCGTCGGGCTGGCGCTCCAACGCCTGCGCAGTGTACATCGCGCCGCCCTTGCGCAGGGCCTCCAGCCGACGCCGACCCCCCGCCACCAGCCACGCCAGCACGCACACCATCGCCAGGCTCACCAGCGGCTTGACGGTGTAGTCCTTGCCGCCGGGCTGGACGAGGTGCGCCCCAGCCAGGCACACCGCCACCCCGATCAGCCCCCACCCCAGCCAGGCCCGCCGCCAGACCAGCAGCGCCACGCCCCCGATCACCGACGGCCACAGCCCCACGATCACGTACGAGTTGCCCTCGCTGCGCGGGTTGAACACCACCACGCAGGCGCACACCGCCGCACCCGTGACCAGCGTCCCCCAGCGCTGGCCCAGCTGCGCCACCGCGGCCACGCACAGCGCCACCATCCCCGCCAGCGCCACAGCCCGCAGCCACGTCAGCGACGCCTCCGGCCCGACAACCCCGAGCGTCTCGAGCGCCCCCTCGATGTCGGCAAACCGCCTGCCGTCGTACGCCGCCACCTCGCCCAGCTTGGCCAGCCCCGCCAGCGTCTGGCCCCACGCGTACGCGACGCTGGTGTGGCTCACCAGCGGGAAGCCGGCAACGACCACGCCCGCGACCACCCACGCCGCGACCACCCGGCTGCGCCGCTGCGACCCACCCTCCCCCACCCCCTCACCCCCCTCACCCCCCACACCCCGCACCACGCCCACCAGCCCCAGCACCACCGACACCACCACGCCCAGCGGCTTGACCGCGGTCCCCAGACCGCCCCAGGCCGCCGACAGCCAGTGCCGACCCAGCGCCGCCTCGGCTGCTGCCAGCGCCATCATCGCCCCCACCGGCACGTTGCTCTGGCCGTTGTGCATGGCGCCGAGCCCCGCTGGCAGGGCCAGGAGCGTCGCTGGGAAAAACACACTGATGCGCCCCGGCGCCCCACCACCCCCACCGCCATCACCCACGCCACCACCGCCACCCCCGCCGTCGCTCGCAGCCCCGCCCACGGCCACCCGGCTCACACGCCACACCGCCCAGGCGTACACCATCACGATCGCCACCCGCCACGCCCCCTCGCCCAGCCCCTCCGGCAGCAGCGCAAAGGGCACAAACAGCACCGCTGCCTGCGGCGGGTACAGCCACCCGTCGGCCCCGGGCGTGTACATGTCCCGCCCCTGGACCCACGCCAGGGCGGCCAGCCTGTAGTTGTTCGCCACGGTGTTGGCGCCCGGCCGAGCCACAGCCAGCCCCGCCAGCACCGCTGCGGCCACCGCCCACACCACCCACGCTGTGGCGTCGTTGTGCCCCGCGAGCCAGTTGGCCCGGTCGCTCATGTGGGCCAGGGCACGCTGAATCAGGCCCCGCTGCGCCGCGCGCTCACCGGCTGTGCCTGGGGCGTTCACGCGCCAGCGTAGGGAGCCCGCTGCATGCCGTGAACAGCCATCACCCCCAACCCCAACCCCCACCCCCATCCCCCGCTCCCCACCCCGCTCCCCGCTCTCAGACACCGCGCGCAGCCGCACGCCGCCGGGCCCATCACTGCAAATGGCCCATCACTGCAAATGGCCCATCACTGCAAATGGCCCATCACTGCAAATGGCCCATCACTGCAAATGGAACGTGATCGTCACCGCCACCTCGCCCTTGGGGCCGAGCTCGCCCAGGAGCCTGCCCACCGCGCGCCACTGGTACGCCGCGTTGAGCACCGGCTCGTCCACCGAATCGCCGCCCCCGCTGGCCCGCACCACCCGCGCCCGCTTGACGGCGCCGTCGGGCCCGAAGACGATCTCGACCACCGGCGGCCTGGGCAGCCCAAAGACCCGCGTGGCCACGCTAAACCGCGGCCGAACCGTCTTGAGCTCGAGCCCCTGGCCAACGTCGATCTGACCCTGCCGATAGACGCCCCGCCGACGCACGCTGGTGGCGTCCGAGTCGCGGTCGGAGGCATCCCCGGGGTCACCGCCGGCCTGCGGCCCACCCCCACCCCCACCCCCTCCACCCCCCGTGCCTCCATTTCCACCCCCCGCGCTCTGCTCGCCCGCACCACCCGCGCCCCCCGCACCCCCCGCACCACCCCGGCCCGCGCCGCCGGCGGGCTCAGCCGGGCCCGCTGCCGACTGGGCACGCTCCTCGGGCGCATCCATCGCCTCCTTGGCCTCCATCGCTCGGCGGACCGCTTCGCTGACCGCCTCGGTCACCACCCGCCGCACCGCGTCGTCGACCGCCTCGACGGCGCCCACCACCGCTGAGACCCCCGCCACAAAGTCAAAGCCCGGCGCTGCCGCCTGGCGGCGTTCCTCAAGCCGCGCCGCCGGTTCCTCCACGCGCAGCGGGTCCTCGCCGGGGTCCTCGGGTGCCGGGCCGGGCGACGCGTCCACCGGCGTCCCCACACGCAGGGGGTCGGTGGTGCCGACGTCCTGCCCGGGGCGCACGGCCCCGCCGTCGGCGTTGGCCACCACTTGCGACGGGCTCGGCGTCGTGCGGCCGCTCTGCGCGACGCCCTCGGGCGTCCCCTGGCGCCCGACGGTCGGGTCCGGGCGGGCCTGCCCCTCGGGGCGGCGCGGCGCCTGCGACAGCGCCCCGCGCGGCCCGTCCGGCGCAGCGCCCGCGGGCTCCGGCTCGTCGCGTGTCGGCTGGGCGGGCTTCTGGGGCTGACCTTCGCCGGCGGGCGTGCCGGGCTGCTGGGCCGCTGCTGGGGCGGCCTCCGGGATCACCTGATCAGGTGTATTTGCGGGGGCCGCGGGGCTGGGCGCAGGGCTCCCGGCGCCCGGCGCTGCGGGGATGGGCTGGGGCAGCTCGGGAGCGCCGGGCCGCCCGCCCTCGCCGCCGACTCCCTGGCCACCCGCGGCGTTACGAACCCCACCGCTCGCACCGCCCCCACCGCTCGCACCGCCCCCACCGCTTGCACCGCCCCCACCGCCCCCACCGCCGCTGGCACCACCGCCGCTGCTCCCGTCGCCACTCGGACCGCCACCGCTGGCACCCCCCGGGCCGGGCCGATCGGCAGCCGCAGCAGCGCTGATCGCCGCCGGAGCGTTCGTCGCTGCGGGCGCACTGATCGCTGCGGGCGCGACGCTCTGCGCTGCGCCGGGCGCCACCACCGCGGCCCGCTCGCCCGGCGTGATCGCCAGCGAGGGCTGATCCGTCGCTGCGGCCAGGGCGACGTGCTCGCCCTGGCCCACGCCGCCGATCCACGAGCGCGTCTGCCCCGCGCCGTCGTCGCGCCCCAGCGCCACCGCCGGCGGTGGGGGTGGGGGGGGAAGCGGGGGTGGGGGGGGTGGTGCAGCGGGGGCCTCCTCGGCCGGTGCCGGCGGCGCAGGCTGCAACGGCTCAGCCGCGGAGGGCTCGGGCGGCGGTTCGGGCGCCAGGGCCTGGGCCAAGAGCAGCGGCGAGCGCACCGTCTGGCCGCGCGGCGCGGACGCGTCGTGCATCGGCGCTGGGAGCGACCGCACCGCCACCGCCATCCCCGCGTGCACAAGCACGCTCAGGACCGCCGACAGCGCCAGCGTCGTTCCCTGGGCCTCGCCCGCCATGACGCATCATACGAACGCCGCCCCACCCCGCGTTCGCGCCGACCGGTCTTTACAGCCGAGCCACCGCGCCCGCTGCGGGGCAGACCTCGGGCCCGCGCAGCGCTTGCTCAGGCCCGCGCGGGGCTGGTCGCCTCAGCGGCCGGAGCAGCCTGGGCGTCGCCGGCGTCGGGGGCAGCGCGGGCGGCCTCCTGCACGCGCCGGCGGTACCACCCGGGCACCGTGCCGTACGCCTGCCACGGCCAGTGATCGCCCTCGAACCGCGGCTCGCGTTTGTAGGTCCGACCGCCCCACCTGGTCTCGACGCCCGACTCCAGGTCAACCGCTGCGCGCCAGAGGATCCACGCCGTGATGGCCGCCCCGACGGGCTGGCTCAGCGCGTTCCACGCCGGCGTGCGCCCCCACACGCAGCCGGTCACCAGCGCGCCCAGGTACACCGCGTACGCCACAGCGCCCACCCCGGCCACCGCGGCCGCGGCCCACGCCTGCGCCGCCGAGGCGCCCCCCTGCGCCCAGGCCAGCGCGCCCAGCCCCACCGCCCCGACCATCGCGCCCGGCATGGCAAGGTCCGTCAGCAGCAGCGCGAGCGAGAAGCGCTTGAGCCGCCTCGGCCGCCGGTGGCTCAGCTCCTGATAGATCCGCTTCCAACCGCTGACAAATGCCGCAAACCCGTCGTACATCCGGCAGTGCAGCAGCCCCGCCGCCAGATAGAACCCCAGGGCCAGCCCGTGCTGACGCAGGGCCTTGGCCAGCATCAGGTCCTCCAGGAGCGCCTCGCGCACCGCCGCGTGGCCCCCGACGGCCTGGTAAGCCTCTCGCCGGAAGAGCATGTACTGCCCGTTGGCCACCGCGCGCCGGCCCCGCCCGCCGCGGCGGTTCACCTTCCTGGGTGGGAACTGCCGCAGCAGCTCGTAGCTGGTCACCGGCTGGACGAGCCGCTCGAACCAGAACCGCCGGGCCAGCGTGCTGCCCAGCGAGACCATCGCAAGGTCGTTCTCAAGGAGCAGCGCCACCGTGGCCCGGAGGCACTGAGGCTCCAGCTCGGTGTCGGCGTCGACAAAGAGCAGCAGGTCGGCCTGGCGGGCCGGCTGCGCGTGATTGACGGCGTGCCACACCGCGTGCACCTTGCCCGACCACCCCTGGGCGCAGCGGGTGATGCGCAGCGTTTGGACCTCCACGCCGGAGCCGGCGGTGGCCTGAGCGATGCGCTCGGCCGTCGCGTCGGTGCAGCGGTCCAGGGCGAAGACCAGGCTCAGGCGGCCGGCGGGGTAGTCCTGGCGCACCAGCGACCGCGCCAGCGTGGCGATCACGCGTTCCTCGTTGTACGCCGGGACGATGACGCACACCGTGGGCCACGCCCCGGCGTGGCCGTGCGCCTTGGCCTCGTGCCGCTGGGCCGCGGCCAGGCCGTCGCGGGCCGTGGGCAGCTGGCGCATGCTCAGGACCACCTCGCGCAGAACCGCCGACCAGTACACCCCGCCCACCAGCGAGCCCACCCCGACCACGCCGAGCATCGCCAGCCAAGCCGCGTCCATCGTGGGCCGATGGTATTCCCCTCTGCGGCGCCGCCGGGCCCAGCCGACGGGCCCACGCGACGCCGCGCAACGCGGTACGCTCCGGGCCATGCGCAACGCGTGGTGGATCCTGCTGGCGTTGGTCCTGGGCCTGACCGTCGGCGCGCTCGTCGGGGCACTCTGGACGCCCCAGACCTGGGCCGAGCTGGGCGTCCAGGACCCCGGGGCGTACCTGGCCGCCCGGCCCAGCGACGGCAACGCGCAGGCCGGCCCGGCGGCGGGCGCGGCCCGCTTCGTCGCCCGCCTCAACACATTCATAGGTGACGCCTTCGTGCGCGCCCTGCGCATGCTGGCGGTGCCGATTGTGCTCTTTACGCTCATCGCGGGCTTTGCCACGCTCACCGAGCAGGCCCGCGCCGCGCACGCCGGCCCTGACGCGCCCCCCTCACCCTCACCCCCCGCACCCTCACCCCCCGCACCCCGCTCGCCTGCGCCCACCAGCCCCGCCGACCCGGACGACCCCGACGACCCCGCCGCCCGCGCCCTGGCTGCGCGCACGCTCCGCCGAGTCGGCCTGCGCACCGTCGGGCTCTTCACCGTCCTGACGGTCATCGCGGTGCTGATCGGGCTGGCCCTGGCCTACGCCGTGCGGCCCGGCGTGCTCACGGAGGACCAGCGCCGCGCGGTCTTTGCCCAGGCGGCCCCAGCACCCGCTGCGTCGGCCCAGGGGGCGGCGCCCTCGCTCTGGAACACGCTCCTGAGCGCCATCCCGACCAACCCCTTCGACGCGCTGGCCCGCGGCGACGTGCTCCAGACCGTGGTGGTGGCGGTGATGGTCGGCTCGGTGCTGGCCCTGCTGCCGGCCCGGCGCGCCCGCCCGGTGCTGGAGGTGTGCGACGTGCTCTCGGAGGTCTTCATCCGCGTGATCACGCTGCTGATGAAGCTGGCGCCGGTGCCGGTCTTCTGCCTGCTGGCCGGCGTGGCGGCGCGGTCGGGGCTCGGGGTGGTGGTCTCGCTGGGGGTCTACGCGCTGACGGTGGTCGCCGGGCTGACGGTCCTGTGCCTGGGCCTGTACACGCCGGTGGCGGCGCTGGGGGGCGTCGGGCCGGGGCGGTTCCTGCGCGGCATGCTGCCGGCGGGGCTGCTGGCATTCTCCACGTCGTCGTCAACGGCGACGCTGCCGGTGACGATCCGCTGCGCCCACGAGAACCTGGGCGTGCCCAAGCGCCTGGCGGGGTTCGTCTGCTCGCTGGGCGCGACGATCAACCTCGGCGGGACCGGGCTCTACCAGGCCATCTCGGCGGTGTTCATCGCCCAGCTCTACGGCGTGGATCTCTCGGCGGGGCAGCTGGTCACGCTGGTCTTTGCGGTCACGGTCTCGGCGATCGGGACGCCGGGGATCCCCGCCGGCGGGACGGCGTTGTTCATCGCGGTGCTCCAGACGGTGGGCCTGCCGATCGAGGGCGTGGCCATCGTGCTGGCGCTGGACCGACCCCTGGACATGTCCCGGACGGTGGCCAACGTGCTCGGCGACACGGCGACTGCGGCGCTGGTGCACCGGTGGGAGCCCACGCGGGGCTCGTAAGGCCGGGCGTGCCGGAGCGGTCGGGCGCGCGGGACCATCAAATCACACGATGATGTGAGCATGGGACACGGCTAGGCGCGACCCGAGCGCGCTGCGCGACCGGTGATGTCCCATCGCTTGCACGCGCCGCCGCCGTGCGCGAAGCTTGTGGTGCGGGCCGGTCGCCCGCGCGGGAGGGAACGCATGAAAGAGGTCAAGGGGCTTGGGGAGATGGCGGGGCTCAACGGCAGGCACACCGCCGGCCGGGGCGGCGGCGGGGACTGCGCAGGGGAGCGCGGGGCGGGCGCGGGGGCGGGCGGGCCGCTGCGTCGGCGGCGCGGCGGGCTCCGACGCGTGGGGCGGGTGTGCGTGCGGGCCTGGCCGCTGTGGGCGGCGGGGCTCCTGAGCCTGGCGAGCCTGGTGCTGATCCACGGCTGCGCAGCGGTGCCGCCCGAGGGCGCGGAGCTGGCCGAGAAGTCGCTGGCCCAGCAGGAGCGGGCGTTTGCGGCGGCGCTGGCCGGCGTGGACGTGCTCGAGCGTGCGCTGGGGCACACCATCGAGACCACCGCGGGGGCGATCGCGCGCGACCGCGGGGACTACGCGGCGGACGTGCGCGAGGCGGCGCGGCTGCTCGAGTCGGCGCGGCTTGCGCTGGTGGAGGCCGGGGCCGACGCGGGCGCGATCGGCGGCGTGGCCGACGGGCGCGACCGGATGAGCGACTACGCCCGGCGGGCTGAGGCGGGCGCGGCGCACGACGCGGAGGATCTGGCCGAGTACCGGCAGGCCGTCGCGGGCGCGGCGTCGCGTCTGCGCGAGGCGCTGCGCAGCGAGGCGGCGGCGGCGCTGGCCGCTGGGGGCGCCGTCGCCGCGTGGCTGCGCTCGGCCCGGGACGCCGAGGACGCGCGGGACTCGGCCGTGGGCCTGGACCTGACGGCCAAGACGGGCGAGGCCCTGCGCGCTGCCGAGCCGGGGCTCGAACGCGCCCGGGACGTTGCCGGCCGGCTGCGCGAGCTGATCGACGCGGTCGGGAGGGTGCGCGGGGACCGGCCCGCTGAGCCGCGCGGGGCGCGCTGAGCGCACGCCATCGGGGACGCCAGGGGCACACGTGTAGGGGCGCTCCGACGCGTGGTCGGGCGCGGGCGGGCGGACGGTTTCCATAGAAAGGGGGACGGCGATGCCACCGAGGGACGAGAGGCTTGGGGAGCGGCTGAACGGGTCTGGGATCGAGGAGGGCTTGGAGCGGGTGCGCGGGCTGCTCAGCTCGGCCGAGCAGCGGGCTGAGCTGGAGGCGCTGGCGCGGGCCCTGGAAAAGTCCGGGCGTGAGAACCGCACCATCGCTGGGACGTGGGAGGCGCTGGGGAGCCTCAAGGGGACGCTGATCGCGATCGGGCGCACGGTGCTGGGGGTGCGCTGAGCGGCGCGGGGTCGGCGGGGCTCAGGGGAGGGGAGGGGCGGGGCTCAGGGGAGGGGGCGGCACGGGAGGCAGAGAGAGAGAGAGAGAGAGAGAGAGAGAGAGAAAGAGTAAAGGGAGAGGTCGTCGCGGCGCGGGGCGGGAGCTCGGCGCCGCGCTTGGGAGTTGCCGGCTGCGGGCAGCGCGGCGTGCTGCTGGGCGTGCCAGGGGAACTGCGTGCCGCTGGGCGTGCCAGGGGCGGCGAGGAGGGCGGGTTCGTGGGCGCGGGAGGCGCGAGCCTGCGTGGCGGTGCCTGTTTCGGTATACTTCGCCCCAGCGTGGGCTGCGCACGCGCGGCCCGGCGCAGGGGCTGGGTTGGCGGGGGGCGGGGGGGCGGGGTGGCGTAAGAAGCGCGGAGCACCGACATGGAAACGTGGCTGATCGCGGTCTTGGTGGTGGTGGGGCTGGTCGTCCTGGGCGTGCTGGCGGTGGTCGCCAACTTCGCCAGCCTGTACATCCAGGCGCTGGTGTCGGGGGCCAAGGTCGGGTTCACGGACCTGATCGGCATGCGCTTCCGGAAGGTGGATCAGCGCGTGGTGGTGCTCTCGCGGATCCGGGCCGTCCGGGCGGGGCTGGACATCTCGACGAGCGCGCTGGAGACGCACTACCTCTCGGGCGGGCGGGTGCAGCAGGTGATCACGTCGCTGATCTCGGCGCAGAAGGCCAAGATCCCGCTGACGTGGGACATGGCCACGGCGATCGACCTGGCCGGCCGAGACATCCTCGACGCGGTCAACACGTCGGTGAACCCGAAGGTGATCGACTGCCCGGCGCAGAACGGGCCGCGGTCGACGATCGACGCGGTGGCGCAGGACGGCATCCAGCTCAAGGCCAAGGCGCGGGTGACGGTGCGGACGAACATCTCGCGGCTGGTGGGCGGCGCGACGGAGGAGACCATCATCGCGCGGGTGGGCGAGGGCATCGTGACGACGATCGGCTCGGCCAAGTCCCACAAGCAGGTGCTGGAGAACCCCGACAACATCTCCAAGACCGTGATGCAGAAGGGGCTCGACGCGGGGACGGCCTTCGAGATCCTGTCGATCGACATCGCCGACATCGACGTCGGGGAGAACATCGGGGCGCAGCTCCAGCAGGCCCAGGCCGAGGCGGACAAGAAGCGCTTCCAGGCCGAGGCCGAGAAGCGCCGCGCCCTGGCCCTGGCGCTCGAGCAGGAGAACAAGGCCAAGATCGAGGAGAACAAGGCGCTGGTGGTGCTGGCTGAGGCGGACATCCCGCGGGCGATCGCCGAGTCCTTCCGCACGGGCAACATCGGGATCATGGACTACTACAAGCTGCGGAACCTGCAGGCCGACACGCAGATGCGCACGAACATCGCGGGCGGCAACGAGCAGGGCCGGCCGGGCACGCCGTGAGCCCTCGCTGCGGGTGCCGGCGTGGTGGCCGGCGGCTGAAAGAGCCAAGGCGCAGCGGCGGTTGACGTGGGCGGGTGGGCGTGGCCGGCGGGCGTTACACATCTTTGTGTGTGCTTGGGGCGTGTGCGCCCGGGGGCGATGGATTGCGCCGGGCCTCGGCGTGCGGTGGCAACGGGCGGGATATGGTCGGGCAATGTTTGTTGATCGCGCGGTCATCTCGGTTCGGGCGGGGCACGGCGGGGCTGGGTGCGTGTCGTTCCGCAGGGGCAAGTACGAGCCCAAGGGCGGCCCAGAGGGCGGCGACGGGGGCAAGGGCGGCGACGTGGTGCTGGTGGCCGACGAGGGGTGCAACACGCTGCTGGACTTCCGGGGCAGGCCGGAGTGGGAGGCCGAGTCCGGCGAGCCCGGTCGCGGCAAGCAGCAGCACGGGGCCGACGGGCGCGACTGCGCGGTGCGGCTGCCGCCGGGCACGCTGGTGTACGACGAGGACGGCGGGGGGTTGGTGGTGGACATGGTCGCTGGGCAGCGCTTCGTGGTGGCGCGCGGCGGGGGGGGGGGCTTTGGCAACGAGCACTACAAGAACGCGGTGCAGCAGGCGCCGGCCCATGCGCACCCCGGGTTCGCCGGCGAGCACAAGCGGCTGAGGCTCGAGCTCAAGCTGCTGGCGGACGTGGGGCTGGTGGGCATGCCCAACGCGGGCAAGAGCACGCTGCTGGCGGCCCTGAGCAAGGCCACGCCCAAGATCGCCGACTACCCGTTCACGACGCTCTCGCCGCAGCTGGGTGTGGCCGAGCTGGACGCCTCGCGGCGGCTGGTGGTGGCGGACATCCCGGGGCTGATCGAGGGGGCCAGCCAGGGGCACGGGCTCGGGCTGGACTTCCTGCGGCACATCGAGCGGACGCGCGTGCTGGTGCACGTGCTGGAGGTGTCGCCCACCGACGGGAGCGAGCCGGCGGAGAACTACCGGGCGATCCGGCGTGAGCTGGCGGCGTACTCGGGCGAGCTGGCCCAGCGCGAGGAGGTGATCGTGCTCAACAAGGTGGACCTGCTGGGGGCGGGCAAGGAGGGCGCGGGCGCAGCCGAGCGGGCGGTCAAGGCCCTGCGCAAGGAGCTGCGGGTGGGGCGGGGGCAGCGGGTGCTGGCGATCTCGGCGGCGGCGCGGCTGGGCACGCGGGAGCTGCTCGAAGAGCTCTGGGGGATGCTCAAGGGGCGTGCCAGGACGTGGGACGAGGCGCCCGACCGCGGCGTTGGGGGTGCTGGGGGTGCGGGGGGGGCGGGAGGCGGTGGTTAGGAAGCGCGCGGGTGTTCCCGCACGGGAGCTGGGGCCATGCCGTGCGGGGGTGTGTGCGCATGGAAAACCCCGCGCTGAGGGTGGCTGCTAGGAAGCGCGCCGATGCGGGCACGCGTGGCAGCTCTCGCGCGGGGGGCGGTGGTTAGGAAGCGCGCGGGTGTTCCCGCGCGGGGGGTTGGCTGGCCCGCGTCTTAGGACTCGGCGCGGCGCAGACGCAGCTCGAACTCGCGGTCGACGTAGGTCCACTCCTGCGTCCGACGCAGGCGGACCAGGAGCTCGTCGAAGGCGGCCTCGTGCTGCGGGGCGTACTCGAACCAGGTGAGGAAATCGAACGGCTCGCCAAGGTCGCGCGAGTGGTAGAGCCGGCGGGCGATGTTGGGGAGGTACTCCAGGCCGATGGAGGTGTGCCGGGAGGTTTCCTCGAACAGGGCGCGGCGCTGGTCCTGGGCCAAGGCCCACCAGGCGTCGTTCTTGCGGATGGGGATGAGGGCGGCGAGCGTGGCCTCCGGTCGGCCCAGGCCGGCCGACTTTTCCAGCAGCTTGGCGTGCTCAGCGGTGGTGGTGTAGCGGAGGTTGCTGCGGAAGCCGCGCAGGCACCAGAGGGAGTCGCAGTGGGCCAGGTTGCCCTCGATGACGTCCAGCCGGGGGGCAGAGACGTAGGGCTCGCCGGTGACGGGGGTGACTCGCTCGGTGATCCAGGGGCCGCGATCGCCGGCGACGAAGGTGTGCGTGCTGTCCATAAGGGTTCCTTTAGAAACGTGGTTGAGTGTGGTGGCTTAGAGCTCGGGCGCAAAGCCGCGACGCAGGGTATTCTCGGTGATGGCTCGCGGCTCGACGAACTGGAGGAGGTAGTCCGAGCCGCCGGCCTTGGAGCCCACGCCGGACATGCCGAAGCCGCCGAAGGGCTGGCGCGCGACAAGCGCGCCGGTGATGCCGCGGTTGATGTAGAGGTTGCCGACGCGGAATTGCCGCTTGGCGAGCTCGATATGGGCCGGGCGTCTGGAGAAGAGGCCGCCGGTGAGCTTGTAGTCGGTGGAGTTGGCGATGCGCAGGGCGTCGTCGAAGGAGCGGGCGTGCATGAGGGCCAGGACGGGGCCGAAGACCTCGTGCTGAGCCAGCTCGTGGTCCTCGGGGACGGTCCAGAAGACGTGCGGGGGGACGTAGAGGCGGCCGGTCGCGGCGGGGAGGCCGGCGGGGACTGGGAGCGTGGCGTGGGAGAGCCCCGAGGCGATGGCGCGGTGGATGTAGCCGGAGACCTTGGCGTGGGCGTCGGCGTCGATGACGGGCCCGATGTCGGTGCCTGGGAGGGCGGGGTCGCCGATGGTCAGGGCGCGGGTGGCGGCGACGAGGCGGTCGCGGAAGGTTGAGAAGTGGTGGCCGTCGGGGCCGTCGGGGTCGACGACGATGGCCCGCGAGCATGCGGAGCACTTCTGGCCCTGGAAGCCGAAGGCCGAGTGGCGCACGCCCAGGACGGCCTCGTCTGGGTCTGCGGAGGTGTCGATGATGACGGCGTTCTTGCCGCCCATCTCGGCGATGACCTTTTTGACGTGAGGCGGGGCCGGCGGCGTGGGCGAAGCGAACGGGGAGGCGGGCGCCGCGGCGTGGAGGATGTCCAGGCCGACGTCGCGCGAGCCGGTGAAGGCGATGATGGCCACGCGCGGGTCGCGGACGAGGGCGGCGCCGACGGTGTGGCCCAGGCCTGGCAGGAATTGGAGGACGGCCTGGGTCTTGGACTGGAGCTGGTGGCGCAGGGCCGCGTCGAGGGCGTCGAAGAGGGCCTTGGCGGTGGCGGGGGTCTGCTCGGCGGGCTTGAGGACGACGGTGTTGCCGGTGACCAGGGCCGCGGCGGTCATGCCGGTGCAGATGGCCAGCGGGAAGTTCCAGGGGCTGATGACGGCGGCGACGCCGCGGGGCTGGAAGAGGGCCTCGTCGAGCTCGCCGATGAATCGGCCGAGGCGGCGGCGGGCGAAGAGCTGGGGCGCCAGGCGTGCGTAGAACTGGCAGAAGTCGATGGCCTCGGCGACGTCGGCGTCGGCCTCGCGCCAGGTCTTGCCCGACTCGCGGATCATGACGGCGGCCAGGTGGTCTCGGCGTCGGCGGAGGGACTCGGCGGCGGCCACGAGCGCGCGCGAGCGTCGAAGCGGGTCGGCGTCGCGCCAGAGTGGGAAGGCGTCGGCGGCGCGCTGGACGGCGCGGGCGGCGTCGGCGGGGGTGGTCGCGGCGTGGTCGATGGGCTCGGGGCGTGCCGCCGCGACGGCGGCGGCGAAGGCGGCGTGCTGGTCGGGCTTGGAGAAGTCGCGCAGGGGCTCGTTGGCGAAGGGCCTGCCGTCGTCCAGGCCCTCGACGGCCGGGGAGAGGGCGTGCCGCTCGGGGGCGGAGAGGTCGGCGACCGCGTCCGGGTCGAGCGGGGTGAGCGGGTCGTGGGGCTTGGCCGAGCCGTTGAGTGGCCCGGCCGGGGCGCCCGGGTGCGTGTGGCTGGGGGCCGGGGGGTGCACGAACGGGGAGGCGAGCAGGCGGGCGGGGTCGGCGTTGTCGAGGAAGCCGGCCTTGAGCCAGGACTCGTTGGAGGTGTTCTCCAGGAGCCGGCGCACCAGGTAAGCCATGCCGGGGATCATCTGGCCGACGGGCACGTACTGGCGGACGCGCAGGCCCATCTCGGCGGCGGCGTGCTTGAGCTGGTCGGCCATGCCGTGGAGCATCTGGAGCTCAAGGGCGCTGCGTGGCAGGCCGCGGCGGTCCAGGCCGGCCACCGCGGCGGCGATGGAGCGCGCGTTGTGCGAGCCCAGGGCCAGCGTGACGCCGCCGGCGGCGGCGGCGGCGGCGGGCGTGGGCGGCGTGGCGCTCAGGAAGACCTGGGCCATGGTCTCGAAGCAGGCGTCGGTGTGCCGCTTGCGCGTCCAGACGGGGCAGGGCCAGCCGGCCATCTCGCTGTGGACGACGTGGTAATCCCAGTAGGCGCCCTTGACCAGTCGCACGGTGAGGCGCCGGCGCCGGCGCGCGGCCCAGTCGCAGACACGGCGGGCGTCGTCTGGGCCGGAGCGGAGGTAGGCCTGCATCGCCAGGCCGGCGTGGAAGTCGATGCGTTCGGCGGCGCGGAAGAAGAGGTCGAGGGTCAGGTCCTTGAGGTGCTCCTGCTCCATGTCGAAGTTGACAAAGACGCCGCGGTCGCGGGCCGATTCGAGGATGGGCTCGAGCCTGCGCAGGAGGTCGGCCGTGGCGCCGGGGGCGTCGATGGGGTCGGCGCGCGGCGAGAGCGCCGAGACTTTGACCGAGACGTTGGTGCGTGGGATGGGGCCCAGGTGGTCCGACTCGAGGCGGGGCGCGGCGGGCCAGGCGGCCACCTGCGCGGGGAGGTTCTCGATCAGGTCGAGGTACTTGCGCTGGTAGTGGTCGGCCTCGTCGTCGGAGACGCAGGCCTCGCCCAGGAGATCGACGGAGAAGGCGATGCCGTCGTCCCACATGGCGCGCAGGCTCGGCAGGGCCGAGGCGGCGTCGGTGCCGGCGATGAACTTCTGGGCCATGCCGGTGATCTGCTTGGAGATCTGCGAGACGGCCAGGCCCTTGGCGATCGAGCCGGCGGCGATGGCGGTGGAGATCACCGCGGGCACCGAGACGCCCGGCTGGGAGAGGGAGTCGCGGAGGTGGTCGTAGATGTCGTCGGTGCCGCGGAGGGTGGGGAAGGCGTCGACGAAGCGGAAGAGCTGGACCTTGAAGGCGGGGTCCTTCATGGACCAGTTCATCAGGGCGTCGGAGTAGAACTGCGACGAGAGGACGCCCGCGCGGTGGGCGCGGGCCCGGGTCAGGAGCTCGGCGCCGATCTGCGCGATGCGCGCCTCGGCGGGGGCGTCGTGCGGCGAGGGGCCGGGGCCGGCGTCCTTGCGGGTGACCACGCGGGGGGGCGCGGGGGCGTCGTGGGGCGTGCCGGCGAGGTGCGCGGGGGCGGCCGGCGCGGCGGGGCGCGGCGTGCGGCGGGAGAACCAAGCCATGGGTGAGCCTCGGGGTGGAGCGCGGGGCCGGACGCTGCCCGGGCCACGCGCCGCCGGTGAGAGCGACCGCTGACTTTACGTCGGGGCCGACGCCGGGCTGGGCGGCCTGGGCGTGGCGTGTGGACGGGTTGCATGCGCGCATGGGGCTCGGCGGCGTCTGGCTCGGTGGTGGTCGGCAGGGCGTGCGCGGGTGGCGCGGGGCGGGTGCACGAACAGGGGGCGTACGGGCGCGGTCGCGGGTGCATCCGGGCAGCGCACCAGACGAACTCGAATGGTGGCAGGCACGTCGCAATGATTCGGGTGCCCGCGCACGCCGCGGGCGGAACGGAGCGAGCTATGCGCGGCACACGGTCGGGTATGGGCAGGGCGGCGCTGGGGCTGGTGACCGCTGGGGCTGTGGTCATGAGCGGGTGCAACAACGCGGGCGAGGGCGCGCTCTCCGGGGCGGCGCTTGGCGCGCTGGGCGGGCTGGCCATCGGCTCGCTGACCGGGTCGGCGGGCAAGGGGGCCGCGATCGGTGCCATCGGCGGCGCGGTCGCTGGCGGCGTGATCGGCGATCAGAACCAGCGCAACCGAGAGAACAGCCAGAAGTACTACCGCTGACCGCGCGGGGGGGCGTGGGGGGTCGTGCCGGGGTCGTCGGCGGGCAGGTCGGCGGGCGCGTTGGCCAGCTCGTCAGCGGGGTCGCCGGGGAAATCGTCGGCTGGGTCGTCGGGGGTCTCGCTGCCGGCGGGCCGAGCCGGCGGGGGCTCGTAGATGGCTGCGCGGCAGGCCTCTTCGAGACGCTGGTGGAGCTTCTCGTGGTCGGGGTGCGCTTCGAGACGCTGGAGGAGCTCCTCGACGCGCGCAGCGGCGGGCCTGCCCTGGGCGACGGACGCGATGGCCTCGTCGCCGAGCAGCTCGGCGGTGTGGATGAACCACGCGACCGGGGGCAGGTCGGCCATGGGCGAGGTGTCCGGCGCTGCCGCGTGCTCGTCCTGCTCGGGGGTGGGCGTGGCGGTGGGCGTGGTGGCGGCGGTGGGCTTGCGGCTGCGGCGCGGCGCGGGCGGCTGCTGCTGCTGCGGCGGCGGCTTGGGCGGGGCCTGGGAGGCGTCGGCGGAGTGCTCCACCAGCTCCGGGCGTGCCGGCGTGGGCGCGACGAGGTGCGGGTGGGCGCGGATCGCCTCGGGCATGGCCCAGGGCTCGGGTCGGCGGGCCGGCGCGGGGACGCGGACGCGGACGGTCACCGGGCCGTGCGCGACGACGGGCCACAGGCCGGTGCGCGTCAGCGGCTCGCGCGTGAGGACCAGCGCGGGGACCTCGGCTGCGTCCAGGGCCTCGCGGAGCAGGGCGCCGTCCATGCCGACGCGCGGCGGCTCGACGAGGTAGCAGCCCGGGCGGAGGTTCGCAGGCGCTGGGATCGGGCCCGTCAGGACATAGACGGCGCCGGCGTCGGTGGCCGTGTCGCGCTTGTGCCGGCGTGCTTCCTGGAGGGGCAGGAGGATGCGCGCCATGCGCTCGTAGTCGTGGAGGCGGTGGGCCGCGGCGAGCGCGCGGAGGCAGAGGCGCTGGCACTCGAAGTACCGCCGACGGACGAGGGCCTCGGAGGCGGCCTGCATGGCCTGGTCGATGCGGTCGGAGGCGCCGGCGAGCTTGGGCTTCATGGGCGGTGCTCCGGGTGCGGCGCGGCCGGGGGTCCGCGGCGTGCTCACGGCCTGTGCTGGCGGCCGGTCGGTGGCCTGCTGACGACCGGGAGGCGGCCGATCGGCCGGTGAGCTTACCGCCGGGCGGCCACGTGCGCCGCCACATCGCGCAGGACACCGGCCCAGACCGCCGCGGCCCGGCGCAGGTCGTGACCGAGCACGTCGGCGACGGTGGCCCAGTCCTCGCCCTCGATGGCGGACTTGAGCTGGGCCAGCGTGGCGTTGAGCTCGTCGATGCGTTGCGGCAGCGGGACGGCCTTGGCGCTGCGGCTTGCCGGGGTGGCGGGGGCGTCGGCGTCGGGGTCGGCGTCCGAGTCGGCGTCGGGGTGGTCGCCCACCAGCACGTGGGCCAGATCGATGCCCAGGAGGGCCGGGCCCTCGTGGACGGCGCGGCGGGCGTTCTCCCAGACGCTCAGGACGGCCTGGAGCTCGGCGAAGGCCGGCTTGGACTGGCCGCGCTGGAAGTGCTCGGCGGCCCGCTGGTGGGGCTCATCGGAGGCGATGAGGACGTCGGCCATCTCCAGGAGCGTGGTGCGCACCAGGGAGCGCGGCTCGGCGGAGACGAAGCGGACCTGTGCGCCGGGGATGGGGTCGTGGCTCGGGTCGTCCAGCTCGTCCTCGGTCAGGGGGCGGTCGTTGACGTGGACCTCGACGATGACGCGCGCCAGCGCCTGGGCGGCGTGGCGGGCGGCTTGGAGGGCCGCGGCCAGCGTGGGCGTGTGCACCGACAGTTCGCGCGCGTCGAGCCAGCACTGCATGGGGCATCATTGCCCGGGGGGTGGGCTTGGGCGCGGGCCGGGCGGGCGGGCGGGGGGGCGGGGGCCTCAGGCGGCCTCGAAGAGCTCGTCGCGCTCGCCGGGGACGGTGCCGGCGACGCCGTCGCGCGTGACCAGGAACAGGCTGGGAATGATCGGGTAGGGCAGGCGCAGGAAGTCCAGGTTGACGCGCTCGGTCAGGCGGTGCACGAACTGCTCGGGACCGGTCGAGAGGGCCACGAACATGTCGCGCGCGGGGGTGGCCACGTAGAAGTCCGGGCCCAGCCGCGGCGAGAGCTGCCGGTGCAGCCCCGAGAGGATCACGCGGGCCGCGTCGTAGCCGTCCTGCTGGGAGATGATCGCGGCCTTGCCGCCCTCGCGGCTGGTGACCATCTGGAGCTCCAGGGGCGAGGAGTGCTCGCGGAGGTTCTCGCGGGCGAGGGTCTCGAGCTCGGCGGGGCTCACGCCCCAGCGGACCGACTGCTCGGTGGTGACGCTGACGGTCATCAGCGGCATGTCGATGACGAAGACCAGCGCGGTGCCGTTGACGAAGGGGACGTGGGCCACCTGGGCGCGGTCGAGGTGCTTGAAGATGGACTCGGGCTGGATGCGCGGCATGATGCGGGCGCGGACCATGTCGAAGCTCAGCGCGGCGACCGTGGCCGCTTCGCCGGAGAAGAGCTGCTCGAGGTAGTGGTCGACGATCTCGCGCCGCCGGGACGGGTCGTGCGCGGCCAGGCGGTAGAGGTTCTCCAGGTCGAGCCTGCGCCCGTCGACGACCAGCTCGCGCGGGCCGGTCAGCTCGATGACGCTGTTGGGCTGGAGCCGGCGGAGCGCCTGGGCGACCTGGAGATCGAACTCGTCGGGCTCGCGTGTCGGCTGGGTCATGGTCTGCTCTTGGGCGTGCCGGCGCGCGCGTGTCCGACGCGCCGGGCTGTGTATCGTCCTTCCGATCCGCTGCGCGCGGGTGCGCGGATGCGGCGGGGCCCGGCCGGGGGCCCTCGCGGCGCGATCGTCGCTCTGGGAGTGCTCTGACGTCCGCGAACACGCGCCGCGGCCGATCACACGCGTGTGTGCGACCGATAGCCCGGCGGCGCACGGTCTGCGCCCCGGTCAGCTCCGACGCGCACCGCCGCTGGTGCCAAGACGCGGGCGCGATGCGTCAGCGCAGCGGTGAGGCCTGGGCCCAAAAAGAGAACGAGGGTTCGAAATGGCCAGCCCACTTGGCCACTCCGAGCCCCTCGTTTCCCGGACGCCACACGGCGGCCGTTTCGGTTTTTCCCCCCCACCCCCCGATCCCACCAATCGACCGACCGTTCTCCCTACGTCCGAATGTCTGACAACGGCTGCGGTGTGACACTCGGTCCTGCCTCACGCTCACTGCGACGGCGACGGGAGAACGTTGGCAAGTGAGGTGCCAATTCAAGAAGCTGGCGTGCGTATCCAAAAACTCGGCGGATCGAGCAGAAATTGCCATTGTTTTGTGATATATCTCAGTATGTATTGCGATTTTTCGTATTTTATGATACTATTGCGATATGTCTCAATTTGTTGATTTGTTCTCGCTCGATACTCTCGTGGAATCCCTTACTTGCGGGGTTGTGCTGACGGATACGCAGTGGGTTATTAAGTCCGAGAATCAAGCTGCTCGTGACCTGATCGGTTCGCTGCGCAGCGAACCATCGGCAACCGTGGGCGAGCCAGCACGGGCACGCCGCACGGACTCGCTGGTCGGCAGGGTGCTCTGGTCGGCCTTCCGGCGGATCCCTGAGGCGATGACCCAGCCCCTGGGCAGCCCGCTGATGAACCTGGACGTGCGCGGGGCGGAGGTCGCAGCGGGCGTGGGCGAGGCGCCCAGGTGGGCGGACATCACTGCACGGCGGGTCGGGCTGGCTGGGGCGGGGGCGGGGGCGGGGGTGGGGGCGGGGGTGGGGGTGTCAGCGGGGGTGTGGGCGGTGGTCCTGGTGGACGTGACCGCTCGGCAGCGGGCTGAGGGCGAGGTCGGCCGGCTGCGCGCTCGGCTGGCCGAGAGCGAGGGGGCCCGGGCCCGGCTGACCACGCTCCAAGCGGAGCTTGTCGCCGGCGGGGACGGGCTGACGGCGGTTGGGCAGACCGACGCGATGGTGGGGCGGTCGGCGGCGCTGCGCGCGGTGCAGGAGCAGGTGGCCCGCGTGGCCCCGACGGACACGACGGTGCTGATCCACGGGGAGACGGGCTCGGGCAAGGAGCTGGTGGCGCGCTCGATCCACAGGCTCTCGCCCAGGGCGGGCGAGGCGTTCGTGCCGGTCAACTGCGCCGCGATGCCCGAGTCGCTCATCGAGAGCGAGCTCTTCGGGCACGAGCGGGGCGCCTTTACCGGGGCCGACCGGCGCCGGCTGGGCAAGTTCGAGCTGGCCGACGGCGGGACGCTGTTCCTCGACGAGATCGCTGAGCTGCCGATGGCCAGCCAGGCCAAGCTGCTGCGGGTGCTCCAGGAGCGGGCGTTCGAGCGCGTCGGCGGGGCCGAGCCGACACGGGTGGACGTGCGCCTGGTGGCGGCCTCGCACCGCGACCTGGCCAGGCAGGTCGAACGCGGGCGGTTCAGGGAGGACCTGTTCTACAGGCTCAACGTGTTCAAGGTCCGGGTGCCGGCCCTGCGCGAGCGACGCGAGGACATCGCCGAGCTGACCGAGCACCTGCACCAGCGTCTGGCCCGGCGGATGGGCCGGCCGGTGCTGCCGCTGAGCGACCGCTCGCTGCGGCGGATCATGGCCTACGGGTGGCCGGGCAACGTGCGCGAGCTGGCCAACGCCGTGGAGCGGGCGACGCTGCTGGCCGACGGGGGCGAGCTGGAGATCGAGCTGCCCGAGTCGCCGATCGGCCCCGCTGGGGGCGGAGGGCCGGGCACGGGGGGTATGGGGGGTGCGGGGGGTGTGGACGCTTCAGCGGGATCCGGGGCAACGGGCAGCGGCGGGGCGCGGGACTTCCTGCTCGAGCTCTCGCTCGAACAGCTCGAACGGCTGCACATCACCCACGCGCTGGAGGCGAGCGCCTACCGCGTCTTTGGCCAGGGCGGGGCTGCGGCAAGGCTGGCCATCAACCCCAACACGCTCCTGTCGCGCATGGACAAGTACGGCATCCCCAGGCCGCGGCTGGCCCGGCGTGCCACCAAGGGGCAGGGCCGCTCGCTGGGCGGCGATGGCGGGCGCGGGGGCTGAGGCGGGCGCGGCAGGGCTAGGCGACGGCGGGGACGGCTGCTGCGTCCGGGCGTGCCAGGCGGCGGCGCTGCTTGCCGATGAGGCGCAGGTTGCGGGCGTAGATCACCACGCCGGGGGTCTGGCCGAGTGCCGCGACCAGGTCCTGGCGCCAGACGAAGTACGACAGGAGCATCGCCGCCCCGACCAGCGAGAGCCACCAGAAGATCGGCGGCACCACGCTGGCGCGCCGCTTCTCGCTGATGACCCACTGCACGAGCATCCGGCCAAAGAAGGCGATCTGGCCCAGCACGCCGACGCAGACCCACACCAGGCTGGTCCAGCCGGTGATGTTCAGGGCCCGGAAGAGCGTGTTGCCCGAGGCCGCTGAGGCCCTGATCAGGCCGTCTTGCCCGAGGATCCGCTCCAGCTCTGGGGCGGTCAGGAGTGGCGAGGCGTGGCCGTCGCGGCCCAGGACGCGGAAGGTCTGGCCGCCGGGGGCGGCTGGGTCGGGGAGGGTTTCCAGCTCGCCCTTGAAGGCCCCGATCTGGACTTTGGACGCTGTGGCCCCCGGGCGGAGCGTGGGCGTGGCGGTGGAGCCGAGGACGAGCCAGAGGCAGACCAGGACCAGGGCGAGCATCGCCGCCAGGGGCTCCCACTTGAGCCCGCGGCGGGCCGGCGTGCTGGCGGTCGCGGCGGTGCTGGCGGGCGCTGGGGCGTTGTTGGGCGCGGGCGCAGGAGCGCTCACGCGGGAGCCCCGGTTGGGCGCAAGACCTCGGTGCCGGCCGGGGCGTCGGCTGGGAGCACGATCTCGGCAGAATCGACCGGCCTGCGGCGGTTGATCATCCAGCGGACGGCCAGGCAGTCGATCAGGCCGGGCAGGGCTCGCTGGGTGATGCCCAGGCCGTACTTGCTCACGCCGGCGGTGCGCGGGGCGTGGCCGACGGGGACCTGGTCGACCTGGTACCCCAGCGAGGCGGCGGTGATCGGGATGAAGCGGTGCATGCCCTTGAACTGCAAGGGGAGGGCCAGGGCGACCTCGCGGCGCATCAGTCGCAGCGAGCAGCCGGTGTCGCGGACCACGTCGCGCAGCAGCAGCCGGCGGAAGAGTCGCCCGACGATGGAGCCGACGCGGCGGACGGCGTTGTCTCGGCGGGCGTGGGAGCGGTCGCCCTGGACCATGTCGGCGTCGCGCTGCCGCAGGACGCGCAGGAGGTCGGCCAGGTCGGCCGGGTCGTTCTGGAGGTCGGCGTCGATGGTGGCGATGAGGTCGCCGCGGCTGGCACGGATTCCGGCGAAGAAGGCGGCCGATTGCCCGCCGCCGCGGCCGCGGGGCGTGCGCGTCATGGCCAGGCAGCGGAGCCAGGGGCGGTCCGGCAGCAGGGCCGTGACGGCGGCGCGGGTGCCGTCGGTGGACCCGTCGTCGACGATGACCAGCTCGTAGCTCAGGCCGGTGGCGGCCAGGGCCTGGCCCGCGCGGCGGACAAGCTCGGGGATGTTGGGTGCCTCGTTGTGGGCTGGCGCGATGAGCGAGAGCCCGACCAGTCGCGGCGCGAGCTGGGCACGGTCGCCGGTGTGCATCAGGGTCGATGGTAGCGCGGGGGGCGCTGGGGCTGGGCGCGTCGGTTGCGTGCGCTGCGCGGGGGTAGCATTGGGCGTCCGGTCGCACTTTGGAGGCTCCAAGCATGCACATCCGCCCCATCGATCCCAAGGACGCAGTGATCGCGGTGACGTTCCGCCTGGAAGACCCGGAGGGCCTGACCGGCACGGACCGGGCCGAGTGGACCGTCAAGGCTGCGCGGGGGCAGAACCTGCTCGAGGTGGCCATGGGCAACCAGATCAACATCGAGCACGCCTGCGGGGGCGTGTGCGCCTGCTCGACGTGCCACGTGTACGTCGAGGGGGGCATGGCGCGGCTCTCGCCCTCGACCGAGGCCGAGGAGGACCGCGTGGAGGAAGCGCCGGGGCTCCAGCGCAACAGCCGCCTGGCCTGCCAGTGCGCGATCGACAAGGGCGACGGCGAGGCGATCGTGGTGCGGGTGCCGGCGTGGAACCGCAACGCGGTCAAGGAAGACGCGCACTGACGCGCCGGGGGCCCCATGGCAGGACCGCGCGACCAGTTCGGGTGGCTTGACGTCGAGGAGATCGCGCTGCGCCTCCACCGGGCGCACCGGCAGACCGACCCGCTGACGCTGCGCTTCACGGCCCTGCGCGGGCTGGTCGAGGCCCTGCCCGGCTTCTGCCCCGACCCGGACCATCCAGTCAACGAGAAGATCCTCGAAACGATCCAGGGGGCGTGGCTCCAGGAACGCCTGGACGGGCCGGCCGACGAGGACTGAGCGGGGGCGACCGCTTGCGCCGGGCGCGGGGCCGCCTAGGCCAGCCGCTGGAGGAGCACCAGCACCAGCACGTCGTACGCGGCGTGGGCCAGGACGACCACGCCAAAGCCGCGGTGGAGGTACAGCCCAGCGAAATAGGCGCCGGCCAGGACATAAAAGACGAAGGAGCCCCAGACCAGGGCGCCGTCGCTGGTCCAGACGGGGTGGTAAAAGGCGAAGGCCAGGGCGGTCAGGACCACGGCCGCGGCGGCGGTGAGCCGCTTGTCCAGCTGGAGCAGGTCGCCGGCGACGATCGAGACCAGGGCGACGCCGATGAGGCGGAAGAGCAGCTCCTCGTAGATGCCCGCCCCGAGGGAGATGGTCAGGCGCGCGCCCAGGCCCAGGCCCTCGAAGGACTGCCCCTGCGCCAGCGTCGCGGCGGGGCCGGCCCCGTCGGCGATGCGCTGCACGATGGCGCTGGCCACAAGCAGGGGCAGGGCCCAGCAGGCCGACTCGAGCACCATGACCAGGAGCACCGGGGGCTTGACGGTCCACGGGTCGCGGCGCAGCACGTGCTGGATCAGGAGCATCGTGAGCATCGCCAGGGCCGGGACCAGGAGCCCGGCAAGGCCGAAGACGTTGAGGAAGTCGCCAAGGAGCTTCTCGGCGAAGATGGTGCGCTGGGTGCCCGAGGCGTACTGGGTGAGGAAGACGATGGCGCCGATCTCGTAGAGCAGCACGGCCGGGGTGAGCAGGGCCAGGGCGTGGAGCGGCCCGGCCGAGAGCGACCAGTAGTCATCGGCCAGGCGTCGCACGGCGGCGGCTGGGCGCACGGCCGTGCGCGGCACGGGGCGCGAGGAGCGCGGCTTGGTGCGTGCGGCGGCCATGCGCGTCAATGTAGCCGCGGCGTGGCCGGCCACGGCGCTGCCGGGTTGCGCTCAGGGGCCGTGGGGATGCGGGGCTGCGGTCAGCCGGCGACGGTCGCAGGGTCGGGCGTGCGCGCGTGCTTGAGGGTGGCCAGGCGCAGGACGCTCTCCTGGGTCATCTCGCGGCCGCGCAGCTGGCCGGTGAGGTGCCCGTCGCACATGACCAGGACTCGGTCGGACAGTGCCAGCAGCTCGGGCATCTCCGAGGAGACCAGCAGCACGGCCAGGCCCGCGTCGGCGGCGTCGCGGACGATGCGGTAGATCTCGGTCTTGGTGCCCACGTCGATGCCGCGCGTGGGCTCGTCGAGCAGGAGCACGCGCGTGGCGTCGGTCATCCATCGCGCGATCAGGAGCTTCTGCTGGTTGCCGCCGGAGAGCTCGCCGGGCAAGGACTCGGGCGAGGCGGCCTTGACGCGGAAGCGGGCCAGCTGCCGCTGGATCAGGCCGCGCTCGGCGCGGAAGGACCTGAGCCCGCCGCGGGCCAGGTCGGGCATCTGCGGCACGGCGATGTTCTCGGCGATGCCCAGCTGGAAGAACAGGCCCTGGAGCCGGCGGTCCTCGGGGACGTAGCCGACGCCGGCGGCGATGGACGCGCGCGGGCTGCCCACGGGCAGGTCTCTGCCGGCGACGCGCACCGCGCCCGTGGCGGCCTGGTCAAGGCCGAAGACCGCGTCGAGGAGCTCCGAGCGGCCCGAGCCCACCAGCCCGCCCACGCCCACCACCTCGCCGGGGCGGACCTCCAGCGACACGCCGTGGAGCTTGCCCGGCGAGCTGAGGCCCTCGACGGCCAGGAGCGGGGCCGAGCCGGCCGGGTCCGGGGCGTGCGGGGCCCGGCGGTAGGAGGCCGAGTCGTCGATCCGGCGGCCGATCATCTGCGCGACCAGGTCGGACTGGGTGATCTCGGCGATGCGGCTGGTGCCCACGAACCGGCCGTCGCGCAGGACCGTGACGCGGTCGCAGCAGTGGAATATCTCGCCCATGCGGTGGGAGACGTAAACACACAGCATGCCGCGGCCGGCCAGCGTGCGGACGATCGACATGAGCCGGTCGGCCTCGGCGACCGAGAGGGAGGAGGTCGGCTCGTCGAAGATGATCACGCGCGGCGCGCCGGCGTGGGAGCCGCCCGCCTCACCCTCGCCCAGCGACGAGGCGATCTGGACGATCTGCCTGCGGCCGGGGGGCAGGTCGCCGAGCGGGGCGCGGGGGTCGATCTCGGGGGCCAGGTCGGCAAGCAGCCTCGCGGCGCGGCGGTTCATGGTCGCGTAGTCGACGACGCCGCGGCGCGTGGGCATGTCGTGGAGGCAGAGGTTCTCGGCGACGGTCAGGTTGGGGCACTGGGCCAGCTCTTGGTGGACGATGCGCACGCCGGCGGCGAAGGCGTCGTCGATGTCGCCGGGGGCGAGCTGGCGCCCGCCCAGGGTGATGACGCCCTCGTCGGGGCGGTGCAGGCCGGCGATGGCCTTGCCCAGCGTGCTCTTGCCGGCGCCGTTCTCGCCCATCAGGGCGTGGACCTCGCCGGCGCGGAACGAGACGCTCACGCGGTCGAGCGCCTGGGTGATGCCGAAGCGCTTGCTCACGTCGCGGACGGTCAGGAAGTCCTCCGCGGGACGGGGCGCGTGGCCGTTGACGCCGCTGGAGCGCGGCGCAGCGGCGGGCGGGTCAGCATGGGGCAGGGCGTGGCCCGGGACGGTGGGCATCGCGTCAGCATACCGCCTGGGTCGCGGCCCGGCGAGGGGCGCACGACAAACGCCCCGTCGGCCGGGGCGTTGAGGGGTTGAGGGGTTGAGGGGTTGCGTGGTTCGGCGGCTGGGGGCCCGCGGAGTTTGGGAGAGGGGATAGAGGGAACGGCCGCGGCGGCCCCCGCGTAGGCCGGCTGGGCCCGTGCCGCTCAGCGGCGGCGCAGCCATCGTTCCCAGTTCTTGCTGTATTCCTCGACGTTGGCGGTGCCGACGACGGTCAGGGGGGCGTTGACGATCGCGCCGCCGGCGGGCTCCTTGCCGGCGACGATCTTGTCCATCAGCAGCGTGACGGACTGGTAGCCCCACTCGTAGACCTGCTGGCCCAGGAGGGTCTGGACCTCGCCGGAGCGGACGTAGTCGAGCTGGGCGGGCAGGGCGTCGACGGCGACGACCTTGGCCTTGCCGGCGACGGACTTCATGGCGTTCTTGGTGAACAGCGGCCACCCGCCGACCATGGCCCAGCCGGTGATGTCCGGGTTGGCGGCCATGACCTGCTCGACCTTGAGCACGGCGTCCTGGGCGGTCTCGGCGTGGTAGTAGACCTCCTTGAGCTTGACGCCCGGGTGGGCCTTGAGGCCCTCCAGGACGCCCTTGACGCGGGCCTGGAGGTTCGGGGCGTTCTGGTTACCGGCCAGGACCGCCACGACGCCGGCGTCGCCCATGACCTTGACCAGCTCGCCGGCGACCTGCTTGCCGCACTCGAAGTCGTTGGTGCCGAAGTAGGCGAAGCGCTTGGAGGTGGGCACGTCGGAATCGAAGGCGACCACCGGCACGCCGCGCTCGACGGCGCTGTTGATCGACGAGACCAGGAGGTTGGCGTCGGAGGCCGAGATCGCGATGCCGTCGGCGACGGAGGCGAGGCGCTCGACGGCCGTGGCCTGGCGCTGGGCGTCCTCGGAGGTCGGCGTCTGCCAGTCGATGACGATCTCGACGCCCAGGTCCCGGCCGATCTTGCGGGCCGCGTCCTGGGCGCCGGTGCGGGCGGCCAGGAAGACGGGGTTTTCGTTGCTCTTGGCCACCAGGCCGATGACGTACCGCGACTTGGTCGGCCGCGGCTGCGGGGCTTCGGAGGCGTGCGCCCCCGAGACCGTCGCGGCCCCCAAGAGGCCCGCCGCCGTCACGCCGGCCGTCATCACGCCGAGCACCGCTTTGATCCAGCCACGCATGTGTTGCTCCTTCGCAGTGGACCCTTGAACCCTGACGCACGCGAACCCGTCACCCCCAACCCCGCCTAGGCGTCAACCCGGCGGGCCGCTCCGCACGGCCCGTTGCCGGCGTGTCTTCGTCGCCCGTGGGCGAGCGGAGTCAGCCGGCGCGGGCGATCGCAGATTACCGCCCCCGCGGCCCCTTGACCAGCCGGCCCTTGGCCTGGTCGACCACCACCGCCAGCACGATGGCAAAGCCGATGACGATCTGGCGGTAGTTGGAGTCGATCTGGAGGACGTCGAAGCCGTTGTTGATCAGCTGGATGATCAGGGCCCCCAAGACCGCCCCGAGGGCCGAGCCGCGCCCCCCCGAGAGCGACGCCCCCCCCACCACCGCAGCGGCGATCACCTCCAGCTCGTAGCCGCGGCCGGCCTCGGAGGACCCGGCCCCGAAGTATCCCAGGGCCAGCATCGCTGAGACGCCCGCCAGCAGGCCCGTGAGGGTGAACATGACGATCTTGGTGCGCCCGACCGGGACGCCGGCGTATCGCGCCGCGGTCTCGTTGCCGCCGATGGCAAAGACACGCCGGCCAAAGACCGTCCGCGCCGCCACGACCGCCCCGAGCAGGCCCGCCACGACCATCACGCCGGTGGGGATCGGGTTGATCACCACGCCGCCGACGCTCAGGCCCGCCTTGACCGAGGCGCTGAAGCTCTCGGGCGCGTTGACCGAGAGGCCCCCCGTGAGCACGAAGGCCACGCCGCGGTAGATCGCCATGCCGCCCAGCGTGATGATGAACGGGTGCACGCCCAGGCCCACGGTCGAGGCGCCGTTGACCAGCCCGGCCAGCCCGCCCGCCGCTGCGCACACCAGCAGCCCCACCGTCACCGACACCCACGCCGGGGCCGCCGGGTCGAGGACCTCGCGCATCACCACCGCCCCGGCCACCCAGGCCAGGGCGTAGATCGAGCCGATCGACAGGTCGATCCCGCCCATCACGATGATCCCCGTCATGCCCACCGCCATGATGGCGATGAACGAGGCGGACGTGGCCACGTTGATCAGGTTCTCCAGGCGCAGGAACTTGTTGGCCCGGAAGGCCCGGGCCAGCTCCCGCGTGCCGTCGCCGGCCTCGTAGACGAACCATCCGTCCCCTTCGAGGTAGGCCTTGCCCGCGGCCTGCCCCTGGCGCACGAGGGTCTGGCCGGGCCAGATCCGCTCGGCGCGGACGCCCCCGATCAGCTCGATCCGCTCCAGCGGGTCGCCGGTGTCGGCGTCCTCGCGCACCAGCGCGCCCGGGGCCGGGTCGTCAACGAGCACCCAGCCGTCCCTGCGCAGCAGGGGCCGAACGGCCCCGCCCTGGCCCGGCTGGCGCACGAGAAAGCCCGGCTCGATCCTCTCGAGCCGGTCCCCGGCGGCCAGGCGCACGCGCTGGCGCTGCTCGATCACCGGCTTGCCGAACTGTGTGCCCAGGCCCCAGCCGGCGCCGCGGGCAAAGACGCGTTGATCCGCCCGGCCGGGCAGCGACAGGACGAGGCGCTCGTCCTCG
This sequence comes from Isosphaera sp., assembly GCA_013822085.1. Lineage (GTDB taxonomy): Bacteria > Planctomycetota > Phycisphaerae > Phycisphaerales > UBA1924 > WM-009. The sequence continues at coordinate 33,876 of PNJV01000022.1, forward strand.
ACACGCACCGAGGCCCCTTCGGGGACCTCGACCCGGCTGACCTGGGCCTCGATGGCGCCGTCCTTGAGCCACGAGGCCAGCGTCAGGCCGGCCATCATCAGCCCGATGACCACGACCAGGCCGAACTCCTGGGCCTGCACCAGCGGGGTCAGCACCGAGCGCCGCGCCCGCGGCGCTGCGCGGCCGCCGCCCGGCGCGGGCTGTGCGTGAGGATCAGCAGAGGGGGGCAGTTGGGAGTGGCTCACAGATGCACAATAGCAAACGGCCCCGCGAGCGTGCCAGCCGCGGGGCCGAGGACGAGCAAGAGGGCCGGGTCAGTCGAGGTTCTGGATGCGCCTGCTGCGCGTGGGGTCGAGGACGTTGACGCTCTGGGTGCGGCTCTCGCCCGGGACGGGCTGGCCGTAGAACGTGTCGATGATGTTGCCGGTCAGGAACTCGGCGTGGCCGTCGGTGAAGACCCAGTTGCCGCCGTCGCGTCCGTGGTTGTCGATCGGGGCGTAGAAGCCCGGGCTAATCTGGAACTGCCGGGCGACATCGTTGGGGCTCTGGGTCGTGCCGTAGAGCCCGCCGTTGTAGAACGCGAAGGTGGCCACGTCAAAGCCGTTGGTCTCGTCGCCCCAGAAGGGCGCGGCCTTGAAGAGCGCCGACTCGTCGGTGCGCAGGCCGACGGTGTACATGTACGAGACGTTGTACCCGATGACCTGCCGGGCCGAGCTGGGGGCCGTGGGGCGGAAGGCACGGCCGGCGGTGATGACCCTGTTGTTGGTTGCGCCCTCGGAAGTGAAGTTGGCGCCGTACCAGATGTCCTCGCGGTCGGCCGTGTCGGTCAGTTGCTGGTATTGATCGGAGACGTACGACTGCATGAGCGGCGTGCGGATCGCCAGCGATTGCGTCGGTGACAGGGGCCAGTACGACGCGGTCTCTTCGGTCGCGGTGGCCGAGACGGCGTTGAACCCGCGCGTGTTGCCGTCGCCCTCCTGGAAGACGCTGTAGAGCCCCGAGACGCCGCCGAAACGGAACTGCCCGCTGAGGAACTGCGAGGCGCGGTTGGATTGCGAGAACTGCGTACGGAAGGTGTCGGTGGTTGGCCCGGGGTTCCACGGGAAGAACGGGAGCCAGCCCTTGAAGTCGAGCGAGTAGGCGAACATCTGCTGGCCGGTGGTGCGCACGTTGGCCAGGCACGAGGCCTGACGGGCCAAGAAGCGCGCCCGCGAGAGCGCCGGGAGCAGGATCCCGATCAGCAGGGCGATGATCGCGATCACGACCAGCAGTTCGATGAGCGTGAAGCCCGAGCGGGTGTCTCGGCTGCTGCGCAAGCCGGAAGTGCGACCCGTGAGACGGTCGGAGAACGCGCAGCGGATCTCCCTGAGCTTGGCCGAGATGCTCTGGTGCATCACTGAGAACTCCTTCTGAGGTGATCCGAGCAGCATACCCATGTGCGATCGACCGCGTATGCGCGCCCGAATGTTATTGGACGTATTACTCTGTCGACAACGGTATACAGAAGAGGACGGCTCACAAACATTCACAGTATTGCCTGAGATTGTACCACATGCAAGCATTCACGTTGCACGCGGAACCGGCAGTTGCGGCAATCTCGGGGTTTTACTGAGCGGCCGCGAGTGACAAAGACACAACCAAAGCATAAACAAAGCGGTCTTCGGCGGTGATTTCGGTATGCGCGCGTATGCTGACATCGGGATTTGCAAGCAATTGTGGCAAAAAACCATGGCCGGAGCGCAGGATCGGCGTTACTCTCTGTCTATCCGAAACTTGTCTGTTTCGGGAAGGCGGTGGCCACAAGTGACCGTGCGCGGACGCCCGGGACTGTGTATACCGCTGTATGCAATCGAGTGAACCTCGGTGTCTATACAGGGAGTCTGAGATGTCAAATCGTGTTCTGAAGCAAGGTTCGGCCGGTCTGTTGCTGGCCCTGGCTGGCGGGATCGCCAGCGCCCAGGCCCCGGTCGTCGATGGCACCCTGAGCCCGGGCGAGTACGGCCCGGCGCTGTGGGTCAACACCAACAACACCCAGTTCGGTGACAACACCGCCGGGTCGAGCACCGGCGGCGCCACGGCGCTGGGTGATCCCGCGGCCGTGACCACCGGCGTGGAGATCTCGATCCCGTTCGCGGCGATCGGCTACGTCCCCGGCAACGCCATCCGGCTGATGGCCGTCATCACCGGCGGTGACAGCGGCTTCTTCTCCAACCAGTGGCTCCCCGGCCGCCCGCTGAACCAGGGCAACGAGGCCGAGGCCCGCGAGCTGGACCTGCGTCAGGCCGACTTCGCTGGTGATCAGTTCGCCAGCGTCACCCCGGCGCTGGTCTCGGGGATCGTTGTCGATGGCCAGCTCGACGCGGCGTACGGCCCGGCTGTTGCGCTCCAGACGAACTTCACGGGCTTCGGCAACGCGGCCCAGGGCAACGTCGATCAGGCGTTCGGCTCGGAGCTGGACGGGCTGTACGTCGTGGCCGACACCACCGCCGGCGTCCTGCACGTGATGATCACGGGCAACGTCGAGTCGAACTTCAACCGGCTCCAGCTGTTCATCGACAGCCAGGCGGGCGGCCAGCAGTTCCTGGCCCAGGGCAACAGCGGGTTCATCGGCCGCATGAGCGGCCTGCCCGCGGCCGGCGACAACTTCGTGGGCATCCCGGGGATGATCCTGGACAACGGCTTTGCGGCCGACTTTGTCTACAGCATCAACGGGGGCGACATCGGCGGCGGGGACTTCGAGTTCTTCACCGACCTGGCCGACCTGACGACCACCCCCGGCTCGGCCTCGTTCCTGGGCCAGGGCAACTACGGCGCGACCCCTGCGCAGCTGGGCAACGGCACCCTGATCGCCATCAACAACAGCAACACCGCCGGCGTCGGCGGCGACCGCGTGGGCGCCTTCGAGACCCGCCCGAGCCCCGACTTTGCCGTCGGTTCGGAGATGAACGCCGTCTACGCCACCGTCGAGGGCGACGACCTGTTCGTGCTGGTGACCGGCAACCTCGGCGCGCCGAACAACCTGGTGTTCTTCTTCGACGCGCAGCCCGGCGGCCAGAACCGCCTGCGGGCCCGCAACGACGCGATCAACTTCCCCGGCTTTGCCGGCAACGTGGACATCGACTTCGGCGGCCTGACCCGCATGGGCGACTCGGCGCCCGATCAGACCAACGGCCTGAGCTTCGACGCCGGCTTCGAGGCCGACTACTTCTTCAGCTACAGCTTCGACTCCGGCGGCACCCCCGTGCGCCCCGGCGTGCAGGCCGCGGTGCTGCGCAGCACCGGGCGCCTCGAGACCTCCAACGGCAACGCCCTGGACTACGGCGCCTTCGAGGTCGGCCGCCGCGGCGCCCCCGGCCCGGCCGGCAACCCCTCGGTCTTCAACGGCCCGCGCTACGACCTGCAGGACGACACCCGCTTCGACCTGTTCACCAACCTCGCCCCGCGCGCCGCGGCTGACAACCTCAGCAGCGTCACCCTCCTGCCGATCGACCCGGGCACCGGTCTGGTGAACCTGCTCGAGTCCACGCTGGACAACTCCAACGTCGCCGGCATCAACGGCGACAACAGCGTCGTGGCCGACGAGTCCGCGGCGCTGGCGGTGACCACCGGCACCGAGGCCCGCTTCAACCTGGCCGAGCTGGGCTGGGACGGCGTCTCGCCCATCCGCGCCACGATCTTCGTGGTCAACGGCGGCTACGACTTCCTCTCCAACCAGGTCTCGGGCAGCCTCCCCGACCTGAGCGGCAACCTGGGCGACCCTCGCGGCGTCAACTTCGCCAACATCGCCGGCGATCAGTTCGTGCAGCTCTTCCCCCCCCCCGGCCCGGCCGGCTGCACGGTCGCTGACGTTGCCGACTTCCTCGGCCTGACGGTCGTCGACGGCAGCGGCCCCGACGGCATCCTCGACGCCAACGACTTTGTGGCCTTCCTCTC
>PNJV01000023.1 GCA_013822085.1 Isosphaera sp.
CCTCCCCCACCACCCCCACGTCCTCCACCTCCCTCGCCCCCACTCACATCACTCCCGGCCCGTCCGCCGGCACAGCCCTGGCTGGGGCCCCAGCCTTGCACGGGGCCACGCCGGCAGACCTCGCCTCGGCCACGCCCTTCGTCCCCGACCAGCCCGAGGCCCCCACGCCCCCGGACCTTCTCCCTACGTATGTGCAGCTGGCCCTCCAGGGCCGCCTGGCCCTGCGCGTCGTGGCCCCCGTGGGCATCCCCGCCGACGAGCTCTTCGTCCGGCTCGACGCCCTGGCCGACCGCCCGCGCACGCCCGCCACCACCTCCGCCACGCTCTGGCAGCGGGCCCCGGACACCGACAGCGGGCGCACCCTCGCCGCTGTCCGCTCGCTCGACGCGTCCCGCGCCATGGCCAGCGCCGCCACGCCGCCAACCCCCGCGCTCCTGACCAACTCGGAGCCGTCAGACGCCGCCCAGGACGCGCCCCCCCTGACCCCGCTGATCGTGCCCAGCCCTTCTCCGGCTGTGCTCGACGACCGCGTCTACCTCGCCTCGGTCGTCGCCACGCCGTCGGCGATCGACCGCCTCATCCGCTCGCTCAGGTCCGGCAACGTGCGCGTGCTGGCCGAAACGCTCAACGCCCACCCGCTCCCGCAGGACCAGCCCGCCACCACCGACCCAGCAGCTGAGCCCGCCTCTCCCGCTGCCGTGCGCACCCTGGTGCCCGTAGTGATCGAGCTCCGGCCCGCCGACTCTGCGCCGCTGCGCTGACGCCACGCGCCCCGCCGGGCCTCGCCCTCTCACCCCCGCCCCCCAGCCGCCAGCCGCTGCCCTGGCGGTTCTCTACCATCCACGCACGATGCCGGCCGCGACCGACACGCACGCGCCCCAACCTCCACTGACGCCCACGCCGGACCACCCCGACGCCTCCCCACGCCGACCGAGCTGGCGCGCCTCGCTGCTCCTGGCCGCTGCGGACATCAAGCTCGCCCACTCGGTCTTTGCGCTCCCCTTTGCGGTGCTGGGCCTCTTCCTGGCCCGGCCCGCGACGCACCCGCCGCAGCACACCGCCCTCCAGCTTTTCCTGGTTGTTCTGTGCATGATCACCGCGCGCAGCTGGGCCATGCTCTTCAACCGCATCGCCGACGCCCGCTTCGACGCCGCCAACCCGCGCACCGCGCGCCGGGCCGTCGCCTCGGGCGCGCTCCCGCTTGGGCGGGCCGTGGCCCTGGCCCTCACCTGCGCCGGCGCGTTCATGCTCCCAGCCGGCGCCTTCTGGGCCCTCGACGCCAACCCCTGGCCCCTGGCCCTGAGCCTCCCCGTCTTGGCGTGGCTGGCGGCCTACTCGCTGGCCAAGCGCTTCACCTGGCTCTGCCACGCCCTGCTCGGCTCGGCGCTGGCCATCTCCCCGCTGGCCGCGGCCATCGCCGTCGAGCCCGCTGCGCTGGCCTCCACCCCGGCGTTGTGGGCCATCGCCGGCATGGTCCTGCTCTGGGTCGCCGGCTTTGACATCCTCTACGCGCTCCAGGACACCGCCTTCGACCGCGCCGCGGGCCTGCGCAGCATCCCGGCCGACCTGGGCACGCGCGCCGCTGTGTGGATCAGCCGGGCCTGGCACGCCCTGGCCGCTGCCTCACTGGCCGGCGCCTGCGTCCTGGAGCCACGCTTCGGCCCGCTCTTCTGGTCCGCCAGCGCCCTGGCCGCTGCGCTCCTCGTGGCCGAGCACGTCGTGCTCGTCCGCCGCGGCCTGGCCGGGCTGCCCGTTGCTTTCTTTACCCTCAACGGCGTCTTCTCGTGCCTCCTGGGCGCCGCCGGCGTGCTCGACCTGCTGGCCGTGTGAGGATGCCCCTCGGCCGCGCCACCTCCGCCGTGCGGGCATGCTGGCACGCGGAGGATCGTCAAATAATCCGCACAAAGGGCCCGATATCATCGGATCAGTATTGGTTTCAAAATATTCTGAAATATCCATGCCCTCCCGCGGGACAGTTCGTATAGTGATACGGTGCCCACGCCGACACACACGAGCACAGCCGTGAAAACGGACCCCGCCAGCGCACCGGGCACAGCCCAGGGCCTGACGCAGTTGCAGGACTCGTTCATCGCCTCCTGGGGCCAGATGGGCACGACCTGGGGGGTCAGCCGGACCATGGCCGAGGTCCACGCCCTGCTCCTGATCACCGGCGAGCCGATGTGCACCGACGACGTGATGGAACGCCTGGCGATCTCGCGCGGCAACGCGTCGATGTCGCTGCGGGCGCTGCTGGACTGGAACGTGATCACGCGCACGCACAAGCGCGGCGACCGCAAGGAGTACTTCCAGGCCGTCCCCGACGCCTGGACGATGCTCCAGGCCGTGGTGCGCCAGCGCATGAAGCGCGAGCTCAACCCGGTCCTGCACTCGCTCATCGAGCTGCGCGACCTGAGCGCCCCGCCCCGCCGGGGCCAAGACCAGCCGACCCAGGACCACAACGCCAGGCTCGACGCCCTGATCGACCTGCTCACGCTCTTTGACCGGGTCGGCACCCGGTTCCTCCAGCTCCCCCCCGACCAGCTCCGCCTGGCCGCCTCCGCGCTGAGCGAGCCCGACCCTCCGGCGACCGCCCCGATTCAGGAGGACCCCGCGTGAGCACTCAGACCGCGACACCCGATCTGTGCTACTCGGCGGCACGAATCCTCCGCGCAACGAGCACGTGCGTGCGCTGGACCTTCGCGGGCCCCGCGGGCACCGTCAGCGACGGGTCGCTGACGATCGAGATCCGCGCCGGCGATGACGACGCCGTCACCGCGTGGCCCCGCTTCGACCTGCCCGCGCGCTCGCCGGCGAGCCACAGCCTCACCAGCCGCGACCTGACCACGTGCTCCGACCACGCCACACGCCCCGACCACGCCGCACGCCCCAATCACAGCGCCGGCCTCGATCAAAGCGCAGTGCCGGAGACGGGCCGCCTCGAACCCTTCTCAGCGGTGGCATCGATCGACCGCGCCACGCGGGTGCTGAGCATCGACGCCGGCGACTGGCTCAGCGTCAGCATCTCGATCGACACGCGAACTCCACGGCTCCTGTTTGCACGCACCTCCTTGCTGAAAGAGCACGGGATCTCCGGTCCGGGGACCGATGCGCCCGCGCTGGCAACCATGGGCAAGGGCCGCCCCTACCCAGAGGGCTGATCACCCGCGACGGCCCAAGAACCAGCCGAGCAACCCGAACAACGCCACGCTGCCCGCCAGGATGCCCAGCCACATCGGGAAGTTGCCAGCCATGGTCTGGACAAGGCCGATGCCGGCCACGCCGGTCATGGCCAGGATGACCACGGCGAGCACCAGCGACATCAGGGCCACCATGCCCAGCGCAAGGCCGCCCGCGAACCCCGAGGGCCCCGGCTCGAACGGCTCGGCAGCCAGGACCATCACGCCGCCGCCGCCCGAGCCGCCGACATCCGACGCAACGCCCGCGGGCTCGAACAACCCCGCCCCAGCCGGCGCGCCGCTGTCGCCCGGGGCGCCCGCGCCGGACTGGCCATAGACGTCCTGGAGGAGGGTCGCGCCGGCGGCGGTGTCCTCGTTGCGGGTCAGGTCCAAGATGGCCGAGCCGGACCCGCCGGCGTCACCGCCGAAGCCGCTCAGGCCGCCCATGGTCGGGGCGACCTGCGTCTGCGCCGACGGGTCGTCCTGGTCGAGCTCGTCGGCCTCGAAGATCGAGATGCCCGACTTTTCCTTGGTCGCTGAGTCGGCCAGGCCGATGGAGCTGCCGTCGGCCGTGGCGGGCGTGCCGACGCTGCCGGTGTCCGCCAGGCCGATCTCGCCGGTATCGACCAGCGGGATGCCGCCGCCCCCGGCGTCGTCGCCGGCGAGCAGGTCGACCTGCTCGCGCTTGAAGACCAGCTTGTCACGGTCGCGGAACTCCTGGAGCTGGCCCGACGACGCCATCTCCCGGACGCGGTCCTCGCTCACGCTCAGGCGAGCGGCGGCCTCTTCGAGTGTGTAAAAGAACTTTGCCATTGCCAGACCTCCGCAGCCGGGGCGGCGGGCCGACACCGACCGGCGGCGGCGCACGTTCCCGGCGCATGATACCCGACGGGGCCGGCGATCAGTACCTGCGCACCACCGCCTTGACGATGCCCTGGACCTTGCAGTCGCGGACGATGATCGGGGCGAAGTTCGGGTTGGCCGGCTGCAGCCGCACGTGGTCGGTCTCGCGGAAGAAGCTCTTGAGGGTGGTCTGGCCGTCGGGCAGGAGGGCCACGACGCGGTCGCCGTTGTGAGCGACGTCGGAGCGCTGCACCAGGACGTAGTCGCCGTCGAAGATCCCCTCGTCCTTCATGGAGTCGCCGTCGACTCGCAGCGCAAAGGTCTTGCCCACGGCCTCGTCGCTGGCTCCCAGGAAGGAGACCAGGTCGAGCTCGTCGGTGTCGGCGACCTTCTCGATCGGGTTGCCGGCGGCGATCTTGCCCACCAGCGGGAAGCGGAGGGGGCGCGACTCGTCGGGCACCGCGACGCCCTCAGCGATCGACAAAGAGCGTGCCTTGTTGGCCTCGCGGACCAGGGCCCCCTTCTTGATCAGCGCCTCGACGTGCTCGAAGACCGTGACCTTGCTCACGCCGATCTGGTCGGCCAGCTCTTGCATGGTCGGCGAGAACCCGTACCGGATCCGCCAGTCGCGGATCAGCCCCAGGATGCGGAGTTGCTTGGGCGTCAGATTCATGGTCGTGCTCCCAGACCGCCGCTGTGCGGGGGGATGCCCGCCGCAGAACGGGGTTGTTGTGTGTGGCGTGCGCGCGGTGGTTTCGCGCCCGGCTCAGATGCCTACGGCTTGCGGGCGGGGTGTCGAAGAGGCTCGCCTGGCTGGTGGGCGTCGGTGCGAGCGCCGGTGCGAGCGCAGCGTGTTCTGCTGATTGATCCGTGCGCGTGGGCCACCAGTGGCTGCTGCACGGCTCAAGCTGGTATCGCGTCAGATACTCACCGCCGGGGCCCAGCGCCAACAGCGGAGTTCCCTCGGGGCATGGCTGCCCCGACAGGCAGCGCGCCGTTGCGCGCATAAGGCTTGTCCACAGCGATCTGATCGTGTGCGACCGCGCTCGGCTTTGCACCCACCGCGCTGACTGGTTCGGCGTGCCGTCACGGCGCTGTGGGTTGCGTGGATGGATCATCGAGCGTCCTCGTTTGGTCAAGGATAGCCGATCATCGTCCATACGCAAGGGACTTTGTGATTTATTTTCGGTGTGTGTTCGAATCTGAGCCTATTACGCTGATTATTTTTTCATTTTGCACGGACTATTTGAGGCTCACAAGAGCCAAATAGGGTTATCCATGCAATTGCCGTATGATCCGCGTGCCTTGCCGAGCGATCAGGCGTTGGAGTTCCAGAATGGTCAGCGTGGCACGCAGGGCGCCGGGCTCGAGGCCGGTGGCCTGGGCGAGCTGATCGAGCGTGCGCGGCTCGGTGAGGGCGGCCAGGATCGCCTGGTGGGTCGCGGGCCGCTCGGGCTGGGGGGGCTGAGGGGGTTGAGGGGGGTTGGGGGGTGGCGTGGGATGGGCGTCGGGCGTGGGGATGGGCGCGTAGCGCGCAGCGTGGGTGCCGTAGAAGTGATGGCGCGCCGGCTCGGCGAGCGCGTCGAGGATGTCCGCCGGCGAGATCGTCAGCACGGCCCCGCCTGAGCGGATCAGACGCAGGCACCCTGCGCTGGTGGGAGAATCGACCCGGCCCGGGAGCGCAAAGACCTCGCGGCCGTGCTCCTCGGCGGCCTGCTGGGCGGTGATGAGCGAGCCGGAGCCCTCGCCGGCCTCGATGACCAGCACGCCCAGCGCCATGCCCGAGATGATGCGGTTGCGGGCGGGGAAGTTGTCGGCGACCGGCGGCGTGCCCATGGGCAGCTCGCTGACGATGGCGCCGCCGAGTTCGAGGACCTTGGCGAAGAGGTCGGCGTGCTCGTCGGGGTAGGCCCGGTCGACGCCGCAGCCCAGGACAACGAGCGTGCGCCCCTTGGCCCGCAGCGCCGCCCGGTGCGCGGCGCCATCGATGCCGCGTGCGCCGCCGGAGATCACGGCCAGCCCCGCTGAGGCCAGCGCGTGGGCGAAGCGTTCGGTCTGCTCGATGCCGTAGGCGGTCGATCTGCGCGAGCCGACGACGGCGATGGGGTAGCGGTCGAGGCGCGCCGGGTCCCAGGAGCCGCGGACGTAGAGGACGGGCGGCGGGTCGGGGATCTGGGCCAGCAGGGGCGGATAGTCTGTGGACCCGAAGGCGACAAGTTGCGCGCCGGCGGCGGCGGCGCGCTCGAGCTCGCCGTCGGCGGCCCGGCCGGAGGTTGGGCGGGAGTCAACCATGGCCTTGGCGCGCTCGGCCCCCACGCCCGGGACCGTGCGCAGGCGTTCGGCGGTCGCGTCCAGGACGGCCCCCGGCGAGCCGAGGGTGGCGATCGCGCGGGCGATCAGGACCGGCCCCCAGCCGGGGGCTGCGCACAGGCGGAGGATCTGGTGCGTGTGCTGGGTGTGGTGGGACACGCGTGTGCTGGGGTGGCTGGGGGTGGCTGGGGGTGGCTGGGGGGTAGCTCGGGGTGGGGCGAGGCTGGCGCGTGGGGGCGTGCCGGCCCGCTGGGCACCCGGAGTGTGCAGCACCGGGCGGGGCGCGTGCCGATAGAGCAATGATGCGCGAGCGTACCAGCTTGGGAGGAACAGTGCGAGCGACACGGCGGCGGCGTGCGCGGCAAGAGTCGGCCCCGGTCGCGGGCAGGGCCGGCAGCGGTCGGGCTGGGCGCGGCCCCCTTGGGAGCGTGCGCAGCGTGGCGGCGCTGCTGGCCGGCGTGGGGGTGGTCCTGGCTTCGTGCTCGCAGCCGGCCGGGTGGTACGCGCCGCCGACGGCGAGCGCCACGACCGGGAGCCAGACCGCGGGCACGCCGCAGGGCGAGGGCGCAGCTGTCGCCCCGGCTGTGGGCCGGGCCGAGTCGGCGGACCGGCTGCCGCGGGTCGCGCTCTCGGGCATCGTGGGCGCGCCCGAGATGCGGGTGCGGCTGCTCAAAGGGGTGCGCGAGGCGCGGGTGGGCGCGATCGGCGGGTCCGGTGGCCAGGGCGAGGGCGGCGGGGTGTACGCTGCGGCCCTGGGTGGGCCCGGGGCGGTCTCCGGGCGCGCCCCGACGCGGCTGAGCGGGCCGGTCGTGGTTCGGCTGCGCGGCCAGGCGTGGGAGGTCACCGACGCGACGGGCCTGGTGGGGCGCTTCCCGGTGGGGGAGGGCCTGCGCCTGGCGGCCACGCCGGAGCAGGCGCGGCGCTGGAACGCCGTCCCCGCGCAGGGGTCGCGCCAGGGGCCGCGTGTGAGCGTCAACGGCAAGGCCTACGCCGGCGTCCTGGAGCTTGCGGCCCGGACGGAGATCGACGCGACGGCGTTCGACGTCCTGGAGCAGGTGGGCGTGGAGGAGTACCTCAAGGGGGTGGTGCTGGCCGAGCTGCCCCGGGGCTGGCCCGTGGCCGCGTATCAGGCCCAGGCGGTGGCGGCGCGGTCGTACGCCCTGCACGAGCGCTGGCGCAGCCGGCGGCTCGGGGAGCGCTTCGACGTCGAGAGCGACGTGGGCGACCAGGCCTACGGCGGCTCGGCTGCCGGCGGGCCCGCCTCCGACGCGGTGGACCAGACCGCCGGCGTCGTGCTGACCTGGCGCGGGGCGGTGCTGCGGGCGTACTACTCGAGCACCAGCGGCGGCAGGCCGGCCTCGGCCCAGGACACCTGGCAGACCGGGCCGGGGTACGAGTACAACCTCTCCGGGCCCATCCAGGCCCAGGCCAGGCCCGAGTACGGGCAGACCTCGCCGCACTTCCGCTGGACCGTCACCCGCACGCGCGGCGACCTGACCAGCCGCCTCCGCCACTGGGGCCGACGCAACAGCGACACGCTGGCGGGCCTGACGGGCATCGAGCGCGTCACCGTCAGCGAGAAGAACGCGGCCGGCCGACCGACCAAGTACCTGGTCGTCCAGCCCGGCGGGCAGAGCTACACGATCGGCGCCGAGAGCCTGCGCTGGGCCTGCAACCTCGATGGGGCCGGGGCGCGCCCGCTGGCCACCGGCGACCGGCTCCGCAGCGGCGACATGGAATGGACCATCACCGGCGAAGCGGTGACCATCCGCGGGCGCGGCTTCGGCCACGGCGTGGGGCTGGACCAGTGGGCCACCAAGGAACTGGGCGAGCGCGGCAAGGGGTGGCAGGAGATCCTGTCGCTCTTCTACCCCGGCGCGCGGATCGAGCGGGCCTACTGACCACGCCGGGCACGCGCCGCCGGGCTAGGCCGGGACCAGGCGGGCGTACTCGAGCACGAGCGTCTTGGTGCCAACGCCCGGGAAGCGGACCGTGACGCGGGCGCTCACGCCCGGGGTGCAGGCCTCGACGGTGCCGACGCCGAACTGCGGGTGACGCACGCGCGAGCCGGGCGGGTACGGCAGCGGCTTTGTGCTGCGCGACTGGGCGCTGGCGTAGGAGTGGGGGGGGTGTGCTGCATGGCTTGCGCCGGACGGGCCGCCCAGGAAGCGGGCCATGTCCGGGTCGTGCGCGGGGTGGGAAGAGTGGTAGTCGGCGAGCGGGTCGGCGGCGTCGGTGAGCACCACGTCCGAGCCGCGGATCTCGTCGATGAAGCGCGAGGGGATGGTGCGCTCCGGCGTGCCGCGCAGCGTGCGGAAGGCGGCGCTGGTGATCAGCAGTCGCTCCATGGCGCGGGTGATGCCGACGAACGCCAGGCGGCGCTCCTCTTCGAGGGCGGCCTCGGAGTCCTGGCTGCGCGAGTGCGGGAGCGTGCCCTCCTCCAGCCCGATCATGGCGACCAGGGGGAACTCCAGGCCCTTGGCTGCGTGGAGTGTCATGAGGGTCACGGCGCCGCGCTCGGGGTCGAGGGCGTCGGTGTCGGCAACCAGCGCGACGCGTTCGAGGAACGCGCGGAGCATGGCCATCGTGCCGGCGGGCTCCGAGGCGGGGGCGGTGGGTAGGTCGGGTGAGTCGGGGTCGGGGTCGGCAACCCCGCTCAGGGGCGCAAACGGGTCAGCGAAGGGATCAGCGAACGGGTCAATCGGCCCTGCGGGAGCGGCCGGCTCGTTGGCGGCGGCAAGGGACGAGACGGGGGGTGTGGGCGCAGATGTGGGCGCAGGTGTGGGCGCAGGTGCGGGCGCAGGCGAGGGCGGCGGTGCGATGTCGGGATCGATCAAGCCGGCGAGGTACTGCTGCTCGAACTCCGCGGCCGAGGAGACCAGCTCAGCGAGGTTCTCCAGGCGCTCCTCCTCGGCGCGGTACATGTGCTCCAGGCCGGACTGGCGGATGACCAGCTCGACAAGCCCCGAGAGCGAGAGCGGCCCAGCGGGCGCAGCGGGCGCAGGCTGGTCGTCGGCCGGGGGCTCAGCGGCGGGCTCGTCCGGCGGCAGCGCGCCGGACGGGGCGTGCGTGTCGGCCTCGTCCAGCGCATCGGGCCCGAAGAGGCCCTGGGTCTGGCCGGGCGTGCGGCGGATCGAGGGGCTGGGCGCAGTGGCGGGATCGGCAGCGGGCGCGGAGCTCTGGGGCTGGTCGGGGCTGTTGGGCTGGTCGTGGGGCAGGCCCAGCGATGCGGCGTTGCGCCAGGCGCAGAGCATGTCATGGAACCGCGCGACCGCGCCGGCGGCCCGCGGCGAGATCCCCGGCACAGACCCCGGACGCGCGAGCGCCGCGCGCAGGTCCGGGGCCAGACCGGTCGCGACAGCGTCGCGCAGCCGCTCGAGCGTGGCGTCGGAGATGCCGCGCGCCGGCGTGTTGATGACCCGCCCGAGCGAGACGGCGTCGGCCGGCGAGGCCAGCACGCGCAGGTAGGCCAGGGCGTGGCGGACCTCCTCGCGGTCATAGAAGGCCGTGCCGCGCACCATCACGTAGGGCACGCCGGCGTTGCGCAGGGTGTCCTCGATCACGCGGGAGAGGGCGTTGGTGCGGAAGAGGACGGCGCAGTCCTTCCAGCGCAGGGCCGGCAGAGCCGCCATCGTGCTCTGGAACCAGCCCAGGGCGGCGGCGGCCTCGTGGTGCTCGTCTTTGCAGAGCGTGACGCGGACGGGCTCGCCCGCGCCGCGGGTGGGGATCAGCGGCTTGTGCTTCCTGCGCGCGTTGCGGCGGATGAGGCGGTCGGCTGTGGCCAGGATGGGTGCGCGCGAGCGGAAGTTCTCGCCCAGGGCGATGACGCGGGCGCCGGGGTAGTTGCGCTCGAAGTTGAGGATGTTGGAGATGTCGGCGCCACGCCAGGCGTAGATCGACTGGTCGGGGTCGCCCACCACGCAGATGTTCGGCGGCGCGGGGGGTGCGGCGGGCGCGGGGGGGACGGGGGGTGGGTGTGATGGGGGGGAGGCAGATGGGGCCGAGGGCTCGCGGGCGTCGGCGCTCTGGGCCTGGGCGCCCTGGGGTGCGACCTGGCCGGCCAGGAGCGTGGCGATCACGAACTGAGCGCGGTTGGTGTCCTGGTACTCGTCGACCAGGACGTGGCGGAAGCGCGCCCGCAGCTCGTCGCCGACGGGCTGGCAATCGCGGAGCATCTCGGCGGTGAGCAGCAGCAGGTCGTCGAAGTCCACGGCCCCGGCCTGGCGGAGGGCCGCCTGATACGCGGTGTAGCAGCGGGCCATGGTGCGGGCGTAGAAGTCCGCGGCTAGGGACTGGTACTGGGCGGCCGAGAGCAGCTCGTTCTTGGCTGCGGAGATGGCCGAGAGGACCGAGCGGGGCGGGAAGTTGCTCGTCGAGAGCTGGAGCTGGGCGATGACGGACTTGACGAGCCGGGCCTGGTCGTCGGCGTCGTAGAGGGCAAAGTCGGGCCGGAGCAGGCCGCGCTGGACCAGGCCCGAGGCCTCGGCGTACCGGCGGAGCAGTCGCACGCACAGGGCGTGGAAAGTGGTGATGGTCAGGCCGCGCAGGGCGGGGGAGAGGGTCGCACTTGCCTGGTTGTGTGGGTGCGTGTGCGGGGCGGGGTGGCTGGGGTCCAGGAGCTCGGCGACGCGCTGGCGCATCTCGCCGGCGGCCTTGTTGGTGAATGTCAGGGCGACGATCTGCCAGGGGCGCACGCCGGTGGCGATCAGGTGCGCGATGCGGCGGGTGATCACGCGGGTCTTGCCCGAGCCCGGCCCGGCCAGCACCAGCAGGGGGCCGCCGCGGTGGGTCACGGCCTGGGCCTGCGAGGGCGTCAGGCCGAGCACGAAGGCGTCCGGGCCGCTGTGGCCCGGGCGGCGTTGGGCGTGCTCTGGGGGCATGGTCTGAGCGTAGCGGCGGGGAGAATCGGCGCGCGTCGGGGCATGTGTCAGCGGGTGCGCGCGGGGCGGTCAGACCTGGGCGGGGTGGTCGGGCTCTGGGCGCTCGGGCACGGCGCCGGGTGCGCGGGTCAGGAGCGTGACGCCCTCGGGCAGGTGCCGAGCGACCTGCGCCACCACGTCCCCGTCGAGTGATCTGGCAAAGACGCCGCGGCGGGTCTTGCCCATGATCAGCAGCTCGCAGCCGTAGGTGGTGGTGTAGTCGAGGATCTCGCCGGCGATGTCCGGCCCGGCGACGTAGATGGGCACCACGGGCACGCCGGCCCTGCGGCCGAGCACGGAGGCGGTGCCCAGGGCGGCCTGGGCGTCGGGGTCGTCCTCGATGCGCGGGACCTGGCCCGGCTGCACGTCGAGCAGCCGGAGGGTGCGCACGAAGAGGACAAAGAGGGTGGCGCCGCGGCGTTTGGCCAGGTCCACGGCGAACTCGGCCTGGTCGCGCCCGCGCGCTGCGAGCATCAGGCGCGGGCGGGCGGCGTCGATGGGCAGGCCCTCGCGCGTCAGCTCGGACATCCAGCCCTGGTCCGGCTCCAGCGGCGCCGGGAGCCGGCGCGGCGCGGCCTGGGCAACGCCGGGCGAGAGCAGCCTGCCGGCGTACCGCGCGGCCATGACCAGGACGATCATGCCGCCGGCGAAGATCGCCGCGTTGGGCTTGGCGTAGACGATCGTGCACTCGATGGCGATCATGACCGCTGAGAGGGCGTAGAGGAACGCGCGCTGGGCCCGGGCGATGGGCAGGGCCCGGTTGACGGCGCAGCACAGGACGTTGATGGCGATGGCGCCGACGACGCCGATGGCGTACAGCTCGCCCAGCGCCTTGGCGTCGCGCTCCAGGACCAGCACCAGCACGGGCATGAGGCAGGCCAGGAGCAGGCCCCAGCGCGGCACGCCCGAGCCGTTGAGCCTGGCCAGCGACCGGGGCGCCTCGCGGTCGGAGGCCAGGGCGTAGATCACCGCCACCACGGCCATGATCGCGGTGTTGACCGCCGAGAAGAGCAGCAGCGCAAAGGCGACCGAGACGCCGACCGTGACCACCCGCCCCACGGCCGGGCCCAGGGCGTTGCCCGAGGCGTGCTCGGCCAGCAGGCGCATCGGCGTGTCGCGGTACTCCTTGACCTCGGGCGGCACCTGATCGGGCGTCAGGCCCGCGCGCACCTCGTGCACCACGTGGTCCGGGGCCGTCACGCCGGCCAGCTGCGGCACGGCGCCCAGGGCCACCGCAAAGAGCATGTTGAAGCACACCACCTCGACGAGCACCGGCCAGATCGTCCGCCTGGCTGTCCGGGCCACGGGCTTGACCATCAGGCCGGTCATGTTGGCCACCGCCTCCAGGCCCGACAAAGCCAGGACCACCCGGACGAAGCCCTCCCAGCGGTTCCAGGGGCCGTGGATGCTCGGGTCCCCGGCGGTGATCGCTGCCAGGCCCTTGGGCAGCAGCGGCAGGCTCAGCACGGCGATCAGCACCGACGCCGCCAGGGCCGCCAGGGCGATCCCCAGCGCCAGCCGGCCCGCGCTGCGCGCCCCGTACCAGTTGACTACCCCCAGCGACGCGATCAGCCCCACCGACAGCCACACCGCCCACCCGCCCGGCGCGCCGATGTAGTGAAAGCCCTCGATCGCAGAGAGCGACGCCGTGACCGTGTAGTCGCACAGCAAGAGCGTGGCGGCGACCACCGAGAGCGTCGGCGAGATGGCCCGCGACGCCGCGTACGCCCCGCCGCCCTCCGGGAAGCACCGGCAGATGATCGTGTACGCCGCCGCGACGGCGATCATCAGCAGCGACACGGCCCCGATGTACAGCGGCGAGGCGTGCCCCGTGAAGTAAAAGGCAAAGCCCAGCACGTACAGCCGGCTGGTGCCCCAGTCCCCGAACAGCAGGGGCCCGGCGTGGAACCAAGCCAGCGTGCGGGGGCGGCTTTCTGTGGCGATCAGGGCGGACACGCGCCGGCAGGATAGAGGGCGTGCGCCCGACGGCGTCAGCTGCCGCCAGGCTCTCGGCTCACGGCTCGCTCACCGCCGACGACTCGTCGGGGTTGGCGCGCTGGATGTCCCAGCGGAAGCCGGGGCCGCGGCGTCGGCCGGGGAGGAACTCGGTGTAGTCCGCGTGGCCGTCGGCCAGGCCGGTGACCGAGCGGTTCAAGTCGCCGAACTCGCCAGGCCAGCGGCGCTGCTGGGCCGTGTCCAGGAAGGCCAGCAGCGCGGTCTGGTCGGTGACCAAGACCAGGCTCGAGGGGCTCTGGCTGACGGCGGCGCGGAACCGCGGCGCCGCTCGGCCCATGACAAACCTCAGCTGGGCGGCCGGGCCGAGGCTCAGCTGAGCGAACCGCGGGCGGAGCTCGTCGGAATAGTCGGCGAACCACTGCCAGTTGGCGTGGTACGACGTGCCAACGTCCTGGAAGCACGTCAGGGCGGTCTGCGGGGCGAAGGTCAGCCACTGGTTCGAGGCTGTGGTCATGAAGCTCTGGCGGTCGCCGGGCGAGCGGAGCGCGTCGAAGACGAAGTTGCGCTCGCGGGCCAGGTCCTCGGTCTGCGGCAGCTCGCGGCCGCCGGCCAGGTACGGGTTGAGCGGCCTGGCCGCGGGGGGGATGTCGAAGATCGACAGGCTGTTGCCCCAGCGGGCCGCGTCGCGGAAGCCGCCGGCGAAGTGGTACGTCCGCACGCCCACGAGCGTGCCGCCCGAGAGGCTCTGGCCGGCGATCAGGTCCAGCGGCGGCGCGCCGTCGTGGTCGTTCTGATAGGCAGCCCAGGCCTGGACCACGCTGCGCACGTTCGAGAGCGACACGGTCAGGCGCGCGGTCCGGCGGGCGTTGCTCAGCGCGGGCAGCAGCAGGCCGACGAGCGTGGCGATGACCGCGATCACCACCAGCAGCTCGATGAGCGTAAATGCCCGGGAACGAAGCAGCGAGGCGCTCATGGCAGACTATTCGACGCGGGCGCAGCGTGTGTGCTGCTTGGGATCATACGGATTGTCGGCGATCGCGGATCTCCCAAGAAGCGCCGTGCGGCAGCGGGACAACAAATTGAAAAACGGCCCCCGATTCGGGAGCCGTTCTTATGAAAGCTTTGCAGGGCTGGGGTGCAGGAATCAGCGGCGGAAGGCGGGGTTGAAGACGAACTGGTACTCGCCGTTGATCCAACCGGCCCGGCGGTCTCGGCCCTCAACGGTGTTGGGGTCGAAGGGCATGGCAGCGTTGCCACGGACCAGGGTCTGGTAGGCGGCGTGACCGTCGAGGAAGCCGGCGATGGTGCGGTTGGGATCACCGAACTCGCTGCTCCAGACGCGGTTGAAGTTCATGTTCGCCGTGGTGTCCAGATCGAACGCGAACGCCATCCCAGGGAGATCGGACAAGTAGATGAACTTGGAAGGAGTAACCGCGGCGCTGTTCTGGAAGAGTCGGCGGTTGGCGATATCCGTCGCCACCGCGTTTGCACCAGCGGACCCACCGGTCTGGAAGCTCAGCACGTTAATCGCGTACGAGGTGCCGGTCGAGACGTAGGCGCTGGCGGAAGCGCCAGTGATCAGCCGGTTGATGTCGATGTTCGTTCCGCCTGAGTTCCCGCTCGGACGAACCCAGATGCTGAACCGGTCGCCGGGGGAGCGGAACGCGGGGAGGTCGATGGAGTCGCGCTCAGTATTCAGGGGCGCCGCGCCGTTCGTGGCGCCGCCGCCCTCAAGCCCGTTGGGGCGCGGGGTGCCGAGGACGGCGTTGCCGGCGATGAAGGGGTTGAGCACACGGTGCGGCGCACCGATGTCCCAGAAAGAGCCCACAAACGACGAGTCTCCACCGCCAATGTTGCCCGCGTTCTTGCCGCCATAGGTGAACGGCGCCCAGCCCGCCCCGGGAACAGTGACACCGCCGACGGTCCTGCGCAAAATGTCATCGCGCTGGAAGTCCTCGGGGGTGTAGCCGACACGGTTGAAGATCGTGATCTGGGGGGTCAGGCCGCGGTTCTCGGCCTGGTGCGCCGCCACGCCCTGCATCTGGCTGCGGACGTTGGCCAGCGACCCGGTGATGCGCGCCTGCGTGCGGGCGTTGCGCAGCGCGGGGAGCAGGATGGCGATCAGCAGCGCGATGATCGCGATCACCACCAGCAGCTCGATCAGTGTGAACCCACGGGACTTGATCTGACGCATTCGACTGTCCTCCTGGATCGTTGTCGATACGACTGACACCCGGCACGCGGCCCGACAACATCGTGATCGTGCGATCTGGGTGCCTTGCCCCGTGCGTCTGGCCACTTTGGCCGGTTTGTGCACACGGACGGCAACGCTTCCCCAGCGTCACTCGATACGTAGCAATATACCCATTCTTGAAGAACGTGCAAACAGTTCCGCCCAGCCACGAAAAAACTGTCCGAATTTGCGATCGCGTTCTTCCCTGAGGAGCACGCTGTGCATCAGGCAATCGCGGCCACGTGCGGCAGGCTATATCGGGCGCAAAGCAAGCTTCACGGAACCCTTTCAAAGCACGTACGTCAGCTCCGATCGCTTTGCCAACCGAACTGGGCACCGCCTGACTCGGGTTTTACCGCAACCCGAGACGGGCGGCGCTGCGTATCGGCGAGTATGTTGTGCTCCCCGTGTCGTGCTGAGCGGACGCGGGCTTGTTTGCTGTTTGTTTGTACTTTGATCGACACTCCGTGATTGACACCCACCACGCCACCCTCCAAGCCGGCGAGCACGCGACCCGATCTTAGAGACAAGCCGGTCGTACACCGACTGTCTCATCGCGCATCAGACCGGACGCGATCCCGCCACTGGCACAGACGATCTACGCCTCATGAGCGCCGCACCGCACCAGCCCGACCCGTTGCACCGCCCCAAGGACCTTGTTGGCGGCCCGATGCTCGCCTCGGGGCCTGACGCCTCGCGGATGGGCGAGGACCCCGGCGCCTCGCGTTCGGGGCGGTCGTCGTCGAACTTCGACACCATCGTCGGCCGGCTGGTGATCGACCAGGGCCTGGCGACTCCTGAGGAGCTCCAGCGGTGCCTCGATCTTGCCCGCGGGGGCGAGGGGCCCGGGGGGCGAGGGGGGGGCGGGGGGGGCGGGGGCCTGGCGGCCGAGGTCGGCTCGGCCGGGGGCCTGGGGCAGCCTTCGGTGGCCGAGCTGCTGGTGGCCAACGAGTACATCACCCGGCGGCAGCTGGAGCGCCTGCGCGAGGCGGCCGAGGCCGAGCGCAGCGGGCAGCAGATCCCGGGCTACAAGCTGGTGGGCGTGCTCGGGGCGGGCGCGATGGCCAAGGTGTACAAGGCCAAGCAGCTCTCGCTGGACCGGATGGTGGCCATCAAGGTCCTGCCGCGGAAGTTCACGCAGAGCCCGCAGTTCATCGAGCGGTTCTACGCCGAGGGGCGCGCCGCGGCGCAGCTGAACCACCCGAACATCGTGCAGGCCTTCGACGTGGGCAAGGCGGGCGAGTACCACTACTTCGTGATGGAGTACGTCGAGGGTCGCACGGTCCACGACGACATCGTGGCCCGCAAGCGTTTCAACGACCTGGACGCGGTGGACATCGTCATCCAGACGGCCGAGGCCCTGGTGCACGCCCACGAGAAGGGGCTGATCCACCGCGACGTCAAGCCCAAGAACGTGATGATCACCACCCAGGGGGTCGTCAAGCTGGCGGACATGGGCCTGGCCCGGGCCATCAGCGACAAGGAGGCCGCCGAGGCCGAGGCCGGCAAGGCGTTCGGCACGCCCTATTACATCAGCCCCGAGCAGATCCGCGGCGAGGTCAAGATCGGCCCGCCGGCGGACATCTACTCGCTCGGGGCGACGCTGTACCACATGGTCACCGGGGCGGTGCCGTTCGACGGCAAGTCCCCCTCGGACGTGATGCACAAGCACCTCAAGGCCGAGCTTGTGCCGCCGGACCAGGCCAACCCGAAGGTCTCGCCGCGCGTGGCCGAGGTCATCGAGATGATGATGGCCAAGGACCCCCGCAAGCGGTACCAGAGCTGCCGGGACCTGATCGGCGATCTCAAGGCCGTGCGCCGCGGCCAGGACCCGCCCATGGCTCACCGGGACCTGGGCGGGCTGGACCTGGCCAGCCTGGCCAAGGCCGAGGCCGCTGCGCCGGCGCAGATCGCTGAGAACAAGGCCGTGGCGCTGGACAAGGGCGTGAACATTTACCTGTTCGTGTCCGTGCTGGTGCTGGCGGTGATCGCGGTGGTGATGCACGTTGTGCGGTCGATCTGAGCGGCCCTGGCTGGGCTCAGCGACCCCCACCCCCCACCCCCCTACACACCACACCCCCCACCCCCCCACTCTCCCATCCCTCAAGCTCTCCCATCCTCAAGCTGCCGTGAACCCCGAAGTGCGGTTCGCAGCAGGCTGGGCCCGGGGCGAGAGTCTTTACCTGCGCCGCGCGGAGGATGCCACACAGCGGGGTGCGGCTGCTGGGGCGTGCTCGGTGCGTGCCGGGGTTGGGGAGGATGGGGTGTGGTGTGTCGGGGGGTTGGGATTGCTCGGAGGGCCCGGGGCCGCTAGGGTTCAAGGCAGCGAGCCGCCGGTGCTCGCGTGACGGGTCCCACACGGGGTGCGCATGGGCGAGCGACGCTCGAGCCGAGCCAGACGACCACACCCGCCCCGGATGCTGCGCATCGGGCACGCGTGATGCGCCACGCCCGGGACCAGCGCGCGACCGTATCGAGCAAGCGAGCCCGCCGGGGTGTTCCCGGCGTGGCGATGTCGTCCCGGTCGCCCGCCGGCGCGGTCCGGCGCCGCGATTGAACCCGTCGAGGAGTCACAGCCATCACCCGTTTCCCCACGCCACGTTTCGGCCAAGGCCAGCCCCAGCGGACGCGCATCAACCACATGATCCGCATCACCCCGATCCGCGTGATCGGCGCCGACGGGGAGCAGGTGGGCGTGATCGAGACGGCCCAGGCGCTCAAGATGGCCGAGTCGGCGGGGATGGACCTGGTGGAGATCTCGCCCGAGGCGCGCCCGCCCGTGTGCAAGATCATGGACTACGGCAAGTTCAAGTACGAGCAGTCCAAGTCCAGCAAGAGCAAGAGCGCCGGCAAGGCCAGCGAGCTCAAAGAGGTGCGGCTGGGACGCTCGGTCAAGATCGACCCGCACGACGTGCAGATCCGCGTCAACCAGTCCCGGCGGTTCCTCGTCGACGGGCACAAGGTGGTGATCACGCAGAAGTTCCGCGGCCGTGAGATGGCCCACCGGGAGCTTGGGATCAACCGCCTGCGCGAGATCGCCGAGCAGCTGGCCGACGTGAGCAAGCTCGAGAGCCCGCCGCGGTGGAACGGCCCGCAGGCGAGCATCACGCTGGCCCCTGACAAGCCCAAGATCGAGGCCTTCAAGCGCGCCGAGGCCAAGAAGAAGGCCGCTGAGGCGGCTCAGGCCAGCCGACTGGCAGCCGAGGCCAGCAGGATGAACGCCGAGGGCGCCGCGGGGGCGCGGGCTGCGGCGCCGCAGGCCCCAGCGGCTGACTCCCTGCCCGCCACACCCACGACCCCAACCACACCCACGACCCCCGCCACACCCACGACCCCCGCCACACCCACGACCCCCGCCACACCCACGACCGCTGCTCCCGCCACCACCGGCCCCACCCCGGGCATGGACGGCGCGGCCGGTCAGGCAGCCGGCGCAGCAGCGCGCGGGGCCGCGGCTGGGGCGTCCTGAGCACGCGGCCAGGCGGCGCCTCAGGCGGCGGGCGCAGCGAGGCGCGCCATCAGCGGGGGGTGGTCGGTGCGCACCGCGACGCGGCCGTCGGCGGCGAGCTCGATGACCACGCGCGGGCGATCGCAGGCGATGCGATCGGTCGGCGACAGGGCCAGGATCAGGCCCGGCAGGTCGGTCTGCCGCGCGGCCAGCGTGCGCACCCCGGCGGCGGTGCGCAGCGTGAGCTGTCGCACGCCGAGCTCGGCCAGGGCCCCGCACAGGTCGGGGAGCCGTCCCGGCGGCAGGACGATCGGCTCGGTCACCGGGGCGCGCCCTGGTGGTCGGAACGGGGCGCGGGCGCCGCGTCGCCAGCGGCGGGCTCGGTGGGGGCCATGTTGGCGCTCAGCGTGGCGTCGAGCATGCCCGGGATGTATATCTCGCCCAGGTCCTGGCCGTCGCAGACCTGGCGGATGAGCAGGTAGACCAGGCCCGAGGCGGTCCAGAGCAGCGAGGCGCCGTAGCCGTACACGCCCAGCTCCAGGACGTAGACCCAGGCGCGGGCCAGCCGGCCGGCGGCGGCCTGCGAACGCGAGGCGTCGGCGGGGACGACCGCGTCGATGGCGAAGGTGGAATCGGCCAGCGGCGTGCCGGACATGGCCACGGCCAGCCGCTGGGCGACGAAGGCGATCTCCGAGACGACGCCCAGGGCCAGGCCGCCAACGACCAGGGCGACGGCCAGGTAGAAGGCCAGCCGCAGGGGCTTGGTCAGGGCGTAGGCGTAGGCGCGCTGGACGGCGTCGAAGGCGTCGGCGCCGTCGGCGGCGACGGCCGGCCCCAGGAGCAGGCCCCCCAGGCTCAGCGCAAAGACCATGACCGCGGCGATCAGGCCCAGCACCAGCGCCACGGGGAAGAGCAGGCCGGCCAGCACGTCCAGGCCGGTGACGGCGTGCATCGGCTGGCCGACGGCCCACACAAAGAGGGCGATGCCCCAGACGATCGCCAGCGGGCCCAGGAGCGCGCCCAGCGACGAGCCGAGGCGGTCGGAGGCGAAGCGCAGGGCCCGGGGCCAGCTCAGGCGGGCGCCGGTCGAGAACTCGACGATGGCCGAGCGCGAGACGGCGACGCCCAGCAGGCACCAGACGGCGGCGACGGCGGCCAGGGCCAGGGGCAGCGAGAGCGGCCGCTCGGCCAGCACGATCGCTGGGACGGTGAAGACCGCCTGCCAGGCGCCCTCGCCCGGCGAGACCCCCAGGCGCGGGCCGGCGGTGGTGATGATCGACTCGCCCAGCTTGGACAGGGGCCCCTGGGCGTCAACGACGACGGTCAGGCGCAGCAGCTCCTCGGCCAGGGCCACCAGCAGCACCGCGATGACGCCCAGCGTGAGCCGGCCCGGCTCCAGGGCCAGGCGGGGGACGCGCAGGAGCTTGGGCCAGAGCAGGTCCGCGGCCAGGTCGTCGAAAGTGAGCGGGCTGCGCGGGAGCGGGGCCGGGGCTGTGTTGTGGGGGGGCGGGGGTGGCGGCACGGGGGCGCTCTGGGCGTCGGGGGGCATGCGTGATGATTGGCCCGCGCCGGCGCAGCGACGGCCAACGCCGCCGGAGGGCGGGCCGGCCGGGGGCTACGCTGGCGGGTGAACCCGATGATGGCGGTGCGCTGGGCATGTCTGTGGCTGGGGGTGCTGGTGCTGGGGCCCGTGGTGTGGCTGCTGGTGTCGCGCGGCGTGATGTCAGACGGGGTGACGCAGGCCTCAGCGGCGCTGGGGCGCGGCGGGGTGGTGCCCGGGCTGCTTCGCGGGCTGGTGGCGATGGCGCTGGCGTGCGCGTTCGGGCACGCGGTGGTGCGCCTCAGCTCGGTGCGCTGGGGCATGTTCACCGCGGGGCTGGGCCTGCTCTGGGGCGCCTGGGGCGGGGCGTCGATGGAAACGATGCTGCGCGCAGCCGGGGCCAACGCCGGCGGCGCGCTGATGACGCTGGCGGCTGAGACGCTGGCCCTGGGGGCGATCGGGTGCGCGGTGGCGTGGTGGCTGAGCGTGCGCGCACCGGGGTGCGACCGGTCGGCGGACCCGGCCAACTCGCCGCGGGCGGACGACCTGGCCCTCGGGGTTGGGTTCGGGGCCCTGGCAGCGGCGGCGGTGGCCTGGCAGGTGGCGCGCACGGCCATGCCGGGGCAGGGGGCGGCCGTCGGGCTGCTCTCGGGGGGCATCGGGGCGCTGCTGGCGGGCGTGGTGACGGGCCGGGTGAGCCTGCCGGGTGTGGTCGGCGGCGTGAGCCTGGCGGGGGCTGCGTCGATGGCTGTGGCGTCGCTTGGCGTGGGCGCCGACGGCTGGATCGACACGACGGCTGAGCTGGGCGGTCTGGCGCCGATGACGCGGGTGTCGCCGTGGGCGTGGGCGGCGGGCGCGGTGGCCGGTGCGCCGATGGGGATGTCGTGGGCCAAATCGTTGGCCCCGCGGCAGGGGGCGCAGGCGGCCAGTCCGGCGTGAGCCCGGGCCCCGGGGCTGAGGCGCGATCGGTTGGCTATGCGGGGATGGCGGGCGTTGCGGGGCCGGTGAGCTGGGGTGCTTGGGGGACGGGGCGGTTGGGAGCGGGGGTTGGGGGTTGGGGGTTGGGGGTTGGGGGTTGGGGGTTGGAGCGTTGATCGACGGACTTTCACTCGGGTGGGGCGCGCGTTCACACTCTCACCTCTAGCGCGGCCCCAGCCGCGGGAGCAGCCTGACATGGGCAAGCGGACAGGGCCAGTGCGCAGCGGGCGGGCGGGGCGTTCCGAGGGTCGTGGCGGGGGCCGTGGCGGGGTCGGCGTCAACGGCGCCCACGCCGGGCCTGTGCTGGCTGCGCCGCTGCCGCCCGGGGTGACGATCCCCGACGTGCAGGGCGAGCAGGACACGCGCGCGGTGGCCATCGACAAGGTCGGCGTCAAGGACGTGGTGTACCCGATGCGGCTGGCGGTGAGCCCGCGGCACGGCGGGGGCGAGCAGGCGACGGTGGCCAGGATCAACATGTACGTGTCGCTGCCGCACTATCAAAAGGGCACGCACATGTCGCGGTTCTTGGAGGTGCTCAACGCCTACGACGGCGCGGTCTCGCCAGGGGACATCCCGCGGATCACCGAGTCGGTGCGGCAGCGGCTGGGCGCCGCCGAGGCGCACCTGGAGGCGAGCTTCACGTACTTCGTGCGCAAGCGCGCCCCGGCGACGGGGCAGCCGGGCGTGGTGGACTACCAGGGGTCGTTCGCCTGCTCGGTCGGCAGCGGGACCGAGGACCTGGTGATGACCGTGCGGGCGCCGGCCACGAGCCTGTGCCCGTGCAGCAAGCAGATCTCGCGCTACGGGGCCCACAACCAGCGCTGCGTGATCGAGGCGGCGGTGCGGCCCGACCCGCGCGCCGGGGTGCTGTGGATCGAGGACCTGATCGAGATCCTCGAATCGGCGGCCTCGGAGCAGGTCTACGCGGTGCTCAAGCGGCAGGACGAGAAGCACGTGACCGAGCGGGCGTTCGACAACCCCAAGTTCGTCGAGGACATCGTCCGGGACCTGGCCCTTGCCCTTGACGGCGAGGAGCGCGTGCGGTGGTACGCGATCTCCTCGGAGAACTTCGAGTCCATCCACAACCACAACGCCTACGCGCAGCTGTGCCGGTCCAAGCCGGCGGGCGGGCGACGCACACGCCGCAGCGGCAACGCCGCCCGGTGACGGCCCAAGCGGGCCGAGGCCGGCCGGCGCGGGGTCAGCACCGCGGCCGAGCGGGCCGGTGCGCGGAGAAATTCACGCCGGCGGCCCGGGCGTGACGATGTGTCACGGTCCGGGCCGGCAGGCACGGCGGCGCCAGCGGCACCGATCGAGCCGCCGCCGCCCGCCCCAACCATGGTGACCGATGCACGCGCGCGTGACGCCGTCAACGCCCCCCGGCCCGCTCCCGACGATGTTCGAGCGTCGCGTGGCCCTTCTGTGCGCCGCGGCGGGGCTGTGCCTGATCCCGGCGATTGCGCAGGTGGGCCGGCTGACGGTGACGCGCGGCGCGGCGCTGCGTGCCGAGGCCGAGTCGAGGCTGGTCGAGCAGCGCTGGGTGGGGACGACGCGCGGGGCGATCCTGGACCGCCGCGGGCGGGTGCTGGCCATCGACCGGCCCGGGTTTGACGTGGCGGTGGACTACGCGGTGATCTCGGGGCAGTGGGCCCAGACCCAGGCCCAGAAGCGCGCCCGGCGCCAGGCCGGGTGGGCGCGGTGGCGCACCATGAGCGCCGCCGAGCGTCAGGGGGCGGCCGCGGCGCACGTGCCCGAGTACGTGGCCCGCCTGGAGGCCGGGTGGCGCTGGCTTGCGCGCGTCACGGGCGCCGACGCCGAGGCGATGGCGCTGCGGCGCGAGGAGGTCATCGCGGGGGTGGCGCGGGCGTCGATCGACGTGGCCCAGCGCCGCCGCGCGGCCCTGGAGCAGCGGATCCTGCGCAGCGGCGGGCAGGAGGCCAGCGTCGAGCTGGCCGACGCCGAGCGGCCCATCCGCGAGCAGGCCGAGCCGCACGTGATCGTGCGCGGCCTGAGCGACACGGTGGCCTTCGAGCTCCAGTCG
Source organism: Isosphaera sp. (assembly GCA_013822085.1). Classification (GTDB taxonomy): domain Bacteria; phylum Planctomycetota; class Phycisphaerae; order Phycisphaerales; family UBA1924; genus WM-009. Next base: position 23,445 of record PNJV01000023.1, read on the forward strand.
CGCCTCGACGCCGCCGGCCAGGCCGCAGCGGGCGCCGCGGACGACGGCGGGGCGGTGCTGCCCGGCGTGCGTGTGATCGACGTGTCGCGGCGCGAGTACCCCTTCGAGCGCGTGGAGGTGGCCCTGGACCGCTCGACGCTGCCGGCGGGGCTGGCCGGTCAGGGCCGGGTCGTCGTGAGCGTGGAGGGGGCCACCACGCGGCTGGTGGGGTGGATGCGCGACCGGGTGTTCGCCGAGGACATCGCGGCGCGGCCGCGCGAGCGGGCCGACGGCATGACCGACCGCGGGTTCTATCAGCCGTGGGACGCGGTGGGGCACACGGGCGTCGAGTCCAGCGCCGAGGGCGCGCTGCGCGGGCTGCGCGGGCTGGTGCGCAAGCGCCTGGACACGGGCCAGGCGAGCTCCGAGGCGCGCGTGCCGGGACAGAACGTGCGGATGACCATCGACGCGGCCCTGCAGGCCCGCCTGGCGGCGCTGATGAGCCCCGAGGTGGGGCTGACGACGGTCCAGCCGTGGCAGAAGAACCTGGCCGCGCCGCTGGGCGCGTCGCTGCCGGCGGCGGTCGTGGCGCTGGAGATCGCCACGGGGGACGTTCTGGCGATGGTCTCGACGCCTGGGTTCACGCGGGCCGACGTGGCCGAGCGTCCCGGGTGGGTCTTCGGCGACGCCGGCGCGGGGCCGGCCCTCAACCGGGCCATCGCCAAGCCGTACCCGCCGGGCTCGATCGTCAAGCCGCTGATGTACTGCGCCGCCGTGACCGAGGGCGTCTGGGCCCACGACAAGACCGCCGAGTGCACCGGGCACCTGCTCGAAGACCGGCCGGACATCTTCCGCTGCTGGATCTACAAGCCGCCGTTCCGCACGACGCACACGGCCCAGCTGGGCGGGCCGCTGGGCGCCTCGGAGGCGATCATGGTCTCGTGCAACGTGTTCTTCTTCCAGGTGGCCCGGTCGCTGGGCCCGGAGCGGATCGCGGCGTGGTACCAGCGCTTCGGCGTTGGCGGTCAGGGTCCCGGCGGCCAGTGGGGGCACGCGCCGCTGGGCGTGGGGCCGCAGTTCGGGGGCACGGCCGGGCCGATCGCGGCGCCGGTGGGCGAAGAAACGCTGGCGGTGGACTCGACCGAGGCCGACCGCCAGGAGATGGGCGAGCCGTCGGGCGGGTCGGCCCCGGCGCAGGGCCGCGCGCTGACCAACTCCGAGGCGGTGCTCATGGGCATCGGGCAGGGGCCCGTGGCCTGGACGCCCCTGCACGCGGCCGACGCCTACGCGACACTGGCACGCGGCGGGGTGAGGATCCTGCCGAGGCTGCGCGCCGACGAGCCCGTGCGGCGGATCGACCTGGGGCTGGACCGGCACGCGGTGCGCGCGGCCCTTGACGGGCTGCGCAGGGGCGTGGCCGAGGAGCTGGGCACCGGGCACCACATCACGGTCGAGTCCGAGCCGGGCGCCAGCAGACGCGAGACGATCTTCGACCTGCCCGGCCTGACGGTCTGGGGCAAGTCGGGCACGGCCGACTCGGGGCGCAGGGCCCGGGACGCCGCCGGCGGGCCAGTCCTGGACGCGGCGGGCAACCCGGTGACGATCGATCATGCCTGGTTCGTGGTGCTGGTGGGCCCGCAGAGCCCCGCCGGCCACGAGCACAGCGTGCCGACGCACGCGCTGGCGGTGCTGGTCGAGGGCGGGGGCTCCGGGGGTCGGGTGGCCGGGCCGCTGGCGGCTCAGAGCGTCCGGGCGCTCGTCGCCGAGGGGTACCTGACGCCGGCGACCGACGCGGGCGCCGGGGCCACCGCCGCGCCCGCGCCCGGGCCCGGGCCCGCGGCGGGGCAAGGCTGAGCCATGCGCCGCCCGCTGACCATCGCGCGGCTGATCGGTCAGGAGATCACGCTGTGGCACCCGGCGTGGCTGTGCGTGATCGCGGCGCTGGCCCTGACATGCCTGGGGCTGTACGGGATCGACCTCGGGGAGCGCCTCCGCGGCGCCGACCGGGCGGCGCTGGAGGCGGCGGCTGGGGCGCTCGAGCCGGCGCCGGGCTTCGACGCGCTGACGCAGCCGGACACAGCGGGCGAAGGCGGGCCCGGGCCGCTGACGGTCCGCCAGGCGCTCCACGGCCTGATCGGGCTGGTCGCCGCGGCCGTGGTGGCCCTGCCGCACCAGCGCTTCTTGCGGCTGATCGCCTGGCCGGGGATGGCCGTGTGCCTGTGCCTGCTGGTGTTCCTGCTGGTGCCGTGGGTGCCGGCGTCGGTGGTCAGGCCGGTCAACGGGGTGCGCGGGTGGATCGACCTTGGGCCGATGGACCTGCAGCCGTCGGAGCTGGCCAAGCCGGCCTTTGCGCTGGCCATGGCCCAGTACCTGCGCTACCGCAAGAACCACCGCACGTACCGGGGCCTGCTGCCGCCGGCGGTGATCACGTTCATCCCGGTGGGGCTGATCTTTCTGCAGCCCGACCTGGGCGTGGCGATGCTCTACGCGCCGGCGCTGCTGGCGATGCTGCTGGCGGCCGGGGCCCGTCTGCGGCACATGGCCGCGGCGGTGGCCATAGGCCTGTGCGCGATCCCCGCGTCGTACCCGCTGCTCAAGCCGCACCAGCAGCAGCGCATCGTGGGGATGTACCAGCAGCTTGTCGGGGACGAGACGGCCCGGGAGGACCTCAACTACCAGGCCCACAAGGCCCAGATGCTCGTCGGGGCGGGCGGGATGCTGGGCAACACCGACGCCCACGCGCGGGCCGTGGTGCGCTTCGCCGAGCTGCCCGAGCGGCACAACGACATGATCTTCGCCGTGCTCATGGCGCGGTTCGGGGCCTTGGGCGGGGCGGGCGTCCTGGCCCTGTACGCCCTGTGGATCGCCGGGGCTGCCCTGAGCGCGGTGCGCACCCGCGACGCCTTCGGGCGCGTGCTGGTGGTGGGCCTGGCCTCGTTCGTGGCCGTGCAGGCGGTGGTCAACGTCTCGATGGTCGTGGGCGCTGCGCCCATCATCGGCATCACGCTGCCGTTCGTCTCGTATGGCGGGTCGAGCATGCTCTCGTCGTGGCTGATGGTGGGGCTGATCTTCGGCGTGGCCATGCGTCCGCCGCCGATCCTCTCGCGCCCGGCCTTCGAGTTCGGGGACCGCTTCTGACCCTCAGCGGCGCCGCGGGTCGGGCGCGGCCGGCGCCGGCGGGGCCCTACAACCACCCATGCCATCACGCCCACCGCCGCCGCCCTCGGGCCGGGGCCCGCGTCGCTCGGGACAGGACCGACGCTGGGCCCGCCCCGGTTCCAAGCCCGCGCGGCCGGCCCCCAAGCCCGCGCGGCCCGGCTCGCAGCCTGCGCGACCCAGCGCTAAGCCCGCCAGCCCCAGCGCCAAGCCCGCGCGGCCCGGGCCACGCCCAGCGCCCGCCCGCGCGCCGCTGGCGCACGCCCCCGGGGACCCGCTGCCCCCAGCCCTGGAGCCGACGCCGGAGTTCGCCGCCGGGCTTGCCAGCCTGGGCATCGAGCTTGAGCCGGACGAGGCCCCGCGCATGGGCCAGTTCCTGGCCCTGCTGCTCGACGCCACGCAGCGGGTGAACCTGACGGCGATCACCGACCCGGCCCAGGCGTGGCTTCGGCACGCGTTGGACGCGCTGTCGCTCCTGCCGGTGCTGGCGTCGATCGGCGAGCCCGAGCCGGCCCAGGGCGGCGGCGCTGCGCCCGCTGAGCGGGCCACGCCGCGCACGCCGCGTGTGATCGACGTGGGCTCGGGCGGGGGCGTGCCGGGGATCCCGCTGGCCATCGCCATGGGCGGCGTGCACTTCTCGCTGCTCGAACCGACGGGCAAGAAGGCGGCGTTCCTGGAGCACGCCGCGCGGGCGCTTGGGCTGAGCAACGTGCGCGTGCTGGCCGACCGCGCCGAGAAGATCGGCCACGACCGCGACCGCCACCGCGAGGTGTACGACGCGGCGGTCTGCCGGGCCGTGGGGCCGCTGGCGGTGGTCGCCGAGCTGTGCGCCCCGCTGGTGCGCGTCGGGGGCGTGGTGCTGGCCGTCAAGGGCGCGCGGGCCGAGGCGGAGCTGGCCGAGTCGGCCCACGCGCTGCGCACGCTCGGGCTGGCCCACGAGACCACCATCACGACCCCCACCGGGCGGCTGATCGTGCTGGTCAAGGCGCGGCCCACGCCCAGGACCTACCCGCGCGCCGACGGCGAGCCCAAGCGCTCCCCGCTGGGCCCGTCGCCTGCCAAGGGCCCCGCCGGCGCGGGCGAGGGCTAAGCGCCCAGCCCGGGGCTCGCACGCGCGCGCTGCGCGCCAACGCTGCGGCGCACCGGGCGCAACCTAACATCGTCCGTGCGTCACCCCGTCGCCGACATCCTGGGGCCCGGCGGCCCGATCGCGGCGTGGATGCGGGCCCGCGCCAGCGACGGGGCCTACGAGCCCCGCCCGCAGCAGGTCGAGATGGCCAAGGCCGTGGCCGAGAACCTCGCCGCCGGCGGTCGGCTGGTGGTGGAGGCGGGCACGGGCGTGGGCAAGTCGTTCGCGTACCTGGTGCCGGCGATGCTGCGCGTGCTCACGACCGGGCAGCGCGTGGTGGTGGCGACCAACACCATCGCGCTCCAGGAGCAGCTGGTCCTGCGCGACCTGCCGACGCTCACCGACACCGTCGGCGCCGGCGCGCCCGGCGCCGAGCGCGGCGCCGGCTGGGGCATCGACCCGAGCCGGTCGCACCCGCTGGTGCCGGCGCTGGTCAAGGGGCGCGGCAACTACCTCTCGCTGCGCCGGCTGGCCCTGGCCGAGTCGCGCCGCGAGCGCGTGCTGCCCGAGCCGGCCCAGCGGCGCACGCTGGCGGTGATCAAGGACTGGTCGCGCACGACCGACGACGGGACGCTCTCGACGCTGCCGGCCGTCGAACGCCCCGGGGTGTGGGACCGCGTCCAGAGCGACAGCGACAACTGCATGGGCCGGCGCTGCCCGACGTACGACACGTGCTTCTACCAGACGGCCCGGCGCACGATGGCGGCGGCGAACCTGCTCGTGTGCAACCACGCGCTGTTCTTTGCCGACCTGGCCCTGCGCGCCGGGGGGGCGGGGTTCCTGCCCGAGTACGACCACGTGATCCTCGACGAGGCCCACGCCGTCGAGGAGGCCGCGTCGGACCACTTCGGGCTCGAGCTGCCCGAGGCCCGGTGCGAGCACTTCTTCGGCGTGCTCTTCCACACCGGGACCGGCAAGGGCTATTTGCCGGCGCTGGCCCACGCGCTGTCGCGCAGCCCGGGGCCGGCGCGCGGGGAGGGTGCCGTGGCCGCGGCCATCGGGGCGGTGCACCGGGCGCAGGGCGCAAGCCGGGCGTTCTTCCAGGAGGCCCTGGGCCTGGCGCGCTCGGGCGCGCTGCGCAGCGGGCGGCTGCCCGAGCCGGGCATGCTCACCGTGCCCCTGCCGGGCGCGCTGCGCGACCTGGCCGACCGCCTGCGCGTGCTGCGCGAGGCCCTGGGACCGCCGACGACCTCCCAGAGCGACCAGCAAGCCCCGCCCACCGAGGCCGACGCCGACCGCCTGGAGCTCAACGCCTACGTCGCCCGCGCCGAGAGCCTGGCGACCATCGCCGAGGCGATCGCCGACCAGAAGCTGCCCGGCTCGGTCTACTGGATCCAGGCCGGCCAGGGCGACGAGCCGGCGGCGGCGTGGGGCGGGATCGGGCCGCGCGTGTCCGTGGCGTGCGCGCCGGTGGACGTCGGGCCGCTCTTGCGCGAGCACCTCTACCAGCGGCAGTGCTCGGTGACGCTCACCAGCGCCACCCTGACGACGTCGGGGCACGACGGGTCGCCCTTTGGCCACACGCTCGAGCGCCTCGGGCTGGACAGGCCGGCGGACGGGGCCGGGCCGCGGGTGCTGCGCGTGGGGAGCCCGTTCGACTACGCCTCCCAGTGCCGAGTGATCATCGACCGGTCCGTGCCCGGGCCGGCCGGGCGGGGGGGCGGGCGGGGGGGCGGGCGGGCGCCGGGCGCCGGGCGCAGCGGCGCACCCGACAGGGCCCAGCGCGACGCCGGCGACCGGGCCTACGCCCGGGCCCTGGCCGAGCGCATCGCCCACCACGCCGCCCAGACCGAGGGCGGCGCCTTTGTGCTCTTTACGGCCCACCAGACGCTGCTGCGCTGCGCCGAGCTGCTGGCGGCGCCGATGGGCGCCCTGGGCCTGCCCCTGCTTGCGCAGGGGCTCGACGGCTCGCCGGGCCAGGTCCTGCGGCGGTTCCGCCAGGACCCGCGCTCGGTGCTGCTTGGGGCGGCGTCGTTCTGGCAGGGCGTAGACGTCAAGGGGCGCACGCTGCGCAACGTGATCATCACCAAGCTCCCCTTCGAGCCGCCCGACCGCCCGCTGGTCGAGGCCCGGGCCGAGCGCCTGCGCGCCGCCGGCAAGGACCCCTTCGGCGACGACGCGTTGCCGCGCGCGATCCTGCGCTTCAAGCAGGCCTTCGGCAGGCTCATCCGCTCGGCCACCGACCAGGGCCGGGTGGTGATCCTCGACCCGCGCGTGCTGACCACCGGCTACGGGCGGGCCTTCCTCGACGCGCTGCCCGAGGGCGTGCCGCTGACGATCGAGGACGGCTCGGGCCAGGCGCTGGGCCGCCACGCCGGGCCCGGGCCCGACGGCGAGGCCGGCCCGGGCCAGCGGATCGAGCCGGTGCCGTTCGATCTGTGACGCGCACGCCCGCGCGTCGGCTGATAGGCTCGGCCCGATGCCAGCCCTGCCCGCCCCGCCCACGCTGCGCGCCCGCGACCCGGGCCGCTCGGTCGCGCAGATCCTCTGGTACGCGCTGTGCCGCGGGGCGTGCCACGCCGCCATGACGCTGGTGTACCGGCTGCGCGTCTGGGGCCGAGGCAACGTCCCGCCGACGGGCCCGCTGCTGGTGGTGAGCAACCACCAGTCGTTCCTGGACCCGCTGTGCGTGGGCTCTGCGGTGGGGCCGCGGCACCTGCACTACGTGGCCAAGTCCGGGCTCTTCAAGGGCCGCGCCACGGGCGCGCTGATCCGGTCGGTCAACGCGCACCCGATCCGCCAGGACGCGCCCGACACCGCCGCCATCCGCAAGGCGCTGGAGACCCTGGCCCTGGGGCGGGCCCTGCTGGTCTTCCCCGAGGGCTCGCGCACGCTCGACGGGCGCATGCAGCCGTTCAAGCGCGGGGCGTGGGTGCTCATGTCGCGGGCCCGGTGCCCGGTGCTGCCGGTGGCCGTCGAGGGCACCTACGACGCCTACCGCCGCGGCTGGAAGCTGCCCAGGGTGCTCGGCGGGCCCGGCGTGGGGGTGATGATCGGCCGGCCGATCCCCGCTGACGAGCTGCTGGCCCTGGGGCCCGAGGCGGGCCTGGAACGCCTGGCGGGGGCGATCGACCGCATGCGCTGCGCGCTGCACCAGCGGCTGGGCCGGGCGGGCACGCCCCTGAGCACGCCCCCGGCCCCGCGCCCGCCCGAGCCGGCGTGCTGAGCGCTCAGCCGGGGCGCACGCCCTGGAGCACCTGCCGGGCGCGCTCGGCGTGCTCGCGCCGGACCGTGTCGAGGACCTCGCGGCTGATCCGCGCCGCGGCGGGCCCGTCGCCGCGGCCGACGGCGGCGCAGTGCTCGACGACGCAACGGTGGAGGAGCTTGAGGGCCTCGCGCGGCTGGCGCACGGCCTCCAGGGCGTCGGTCAGGCCGGCCCGGCCCACCCGCTGATCAAAGAGCGCCGCCAGCGGGTCCTGAGGCCCGGACGCATCGGGGCTGGGCGCGCTGGTGCCCGATGGGCTGGTGCCGGGCGCGTCAGGGCTTGGCGAGCCGGGGATGGGCGCAGCGGGAACTGGCGCAGCCCCCAGGGCCACCGTGGCGGGGTCCTTGCACGCCTCCAGGCGCGCCAGGCACAGGTCGTAGAGCATCGGGCCGGTCCAAACGAGGGACTCGACGAGCGACTGCTTGTCCACCCGGGCCTGGGCGAAGAAGCCGGCGCTCTCGCGGAAGAGCGCGTGGCGCAGCTCGGAGGGCATGAGAACCTTGAAGACCGCGGCCCGGCACTGGAGCAGGGCGTTGCTCAGCAGCGGCCAGACCAGCGGGCGCATCTTCTCCAGGTCGCCGGCGACCTGCGCGGCCTCGTCGACGCGATCGACGACGACCACCATCGCGCGGTAGCCGAGCCCACGGAGCACCGCCGCGGCCCGGTCGAGCATGGCCAGGCGGCGCTCGACGCCGCCGGCCTCGGGCATCACCCCCGCGTGCTGCCAGGCGCGGCGCAGCGGCGCCGGGAGCCCTCGCAGCATGGACAGCACCGCCCGCTCGCTGCGGCCCAGGGCCCGCACCTGCCTGTGCACCCGGTGGGCCAGCCGACGCACGCTCAGGCGGCCCGCGGCCCGCCGCAGGACCACCCCGGCCCAGGCCAGCCCGGCCACAGCCGCCGCGGTGCTGACCACCACCCCGCGCTGGGACACCTGCGAAGCGCCCGCAAAGCCCAGCTCCCACACCTGTGTGAACTCGTCGGCCCACCCCGGCTCCCACTCCGAGAGCATGCCCCAGGCCAGGACGCCCAGCGGCAGGGCCCAGCCCAGCCGGGCCGCCAGCTTCCAGGAGCGCTCCGGCCAGCCGCGGCCAAGGCCCAGCCGCGCCAGGAGCCTGCGCTGGCGTCGCGGGGCCTGCTCGTGGTGGTCGTAGAGGGCCTGGAGGACGGCCAGGGTCTGCCGCTGGTGGGGCGGCAGGGCGCGCAGGGCCGCGCGCTGCTCGCCCGAGCCCGACCCGACGTCCACGCGCACGGCCTCGCCCCCGCCGGACTCGCCCAGCACGCCGGCCACCAGGGCCGAGACCGCCGAGCGCAGGATCACGTCCAGGTGGTCCTCGGCGCGGAGGCGCCAGAGCCACGCCGGCGCGCCCGCAAAGGGGGGCTGCGCGCCGGGCTCGGCGCGGCCCGCTGTGGCAGCCGGCCCGCGGGCTCGGGCGCGGCGGGGCTCGCTCTCGGGCCGGCCCCCGAGCCTGGCCCGCAGGCTCTCGAGCATGGGCCCGAAGTCCTCGTGGGGGATCAGCAGCAGCCGGCGCGGCTGAGCCTGCCCGGCGGGGGCGGGGCTCGGCTTGGCCCCGGCGGGGGCCTGGTCGGCGCGGGCGGCGGCGTTGTGCCGAGCGATGGCCCCTTCGAGCATCAGCCGCATCGCCGTTTTGCCGCTGCCCTTGTCGCCGAAGACGACCGCCGAGCCGGGGCTCTCCATGTCGCCGATGAACTTCTCCAGCTCGGCGTGGCGGGCGCGCTGGGCCAGCAGGTCGGACCCGGCTGCGCCCGACTGGCTCGGCCCCATGGCCCCGCGCGTAAGGATCCGCCGCAGGACGGCGTCCTGCCAGGCTTCCTCGCCCAGGAATGGGTCCTGCACGAGGCCGTGGCCGCGGAAGAACTCGCTGGGCGACATCGTCGCGCCTCCTGGGCCGAGCGCACACCGCCGGCCCCCCGCCCCCTACCACCAGCCCCCGGCCCCGCACCAGCCCCCGGCCCCATGCGCCGCGGCGTCCCCTCGGTGATCGGCCCGTGGCGGTTTAGTGCTCCACGCGCTGGCCGAGCATGGGGGCGACGCGGGCCAGGGCGGCCTCGAGCGACTTGCGGTCGCGGGCCTCGAGGTTGAGCCGCAGCAGGGGCTCGGTGTTGCTCTTGCGCACGTTGCACCACCAGCCGTGCGCGGCGAAGCAGTCGACCGTGACGCCGTCGAGCTCGTCGATGGTCCCGTGCCCGGCGAACTCGTGGCGGAGCTTGGCCAGGGCCGCGTCCTTGTCCTCGATCTGGAAGTTGATCTCGCCGGACTGGGCGTATCGGGCCACGGGGGCCACCAGCTCGCTGACCCTCTTGCCGCTCTCGGCCAGGAGTGTCAGCACGGTGCACATGGCGATCACGCCGCTGTCGGCGTCGAAGTTGCCCGCGAAGTAGAAGTGCCCGGAGAGCTCGCCGCCGAAGACGCCCTTGTGCTCGGCCATGGCCTGCTTCATGAACACGTGGCCCACGCGGCTGCGCACCGGCACGCCGCCGGCCTTCTCGATGGCCTCGGCCACGGCCTTGGTCGAGCGCAGGTCGTAGACGACCGCCGCCCCGGGGGACTGCTTGAGGAACGCCCCGCACAGGGCCCCGGTGAGCTGGTCGCACCCGACGATGGCGCCCCGCTCGTCGACCAGGACGCAGCGGTCGGCGTCGCCGTCGTAGCAGAACCCCGCGTCGGCCTTCTGGGCCACCACGGCCTGGGAGCACTGGCGGACGTTGGCCGCCACCAGGGGGTTGGGCTCGTGGGCGAACTCGCCGCGGGAGTTGTCGAAGTTCAGCTCGACGATCTCGAGGCCGTCAACGCCGGCGCCCTTCTTGCCAAAGAGCCGCGGGATCATGGTCCCGGCCATGCCGTTGCTGGCGTCGATGACCACGCGCAGCGGCTTCTTGCCCCTGCGCTTGCCCAGGTCCATGAAGCGCAGCACGTGGGCGCGATAGGCGTCCCAGAGGTCGCGCGGCTCGACGCGGCCGCCGCCGGGCTGGAGGTGCTGGCGGTCAACCAGGGCCGCGTACTTGCGCACCTCGGCAAGGCCCGTCGCCTCCCCGACGGGCTTGGCCTTGCGGCGCGACACCTTGAAGCCGTTGTACTGCGGCGGGTTGTGGCTGGCCGTGCACATCACCCCGCCGGCGCAGTCCAGGTGGTTGACGGCAAAGTAGATGAACGAGGTGTCCACCATGCCCACGTCCAGGACGTTGCCGCCGTGGTCGGTGATGCCCCTGATCAGGGCCTCGCACAGGGCCGGGCTGCTCTTGCGCATGTCGCGCCCGACGACGATGTTCTTCATCATCGGCGAGGTCTCGCCGGCCGAAGCCGCGTCCTGGAGCAAGAACCGCGAGACGCCGTAGCCGATCTGCCAGGCCATGGTCTCGTTGAGCGGGTCGGGGTACACGCCGCGCACGTCGTAGGCCTTGAAGACTTTGCCAAGCATGATCGGCTCCCGTTCGCCCCGCAACGCCCGCCCGGCTCCCCCCAGCGCACGCGCCGCCAAGGCTAGCGGCCCGTGACCTCCGCGGCCAACCAGGCCCCCGCCCCGCCGACGGGCTTGACACGACGCTCACGCTTGGTGCATCGGCTCCTGACCGGTGAGCACACGCCAGATGTCGCGCACGACCCAGGACATGTTCCGCTGCGCCATGGCCGTGGCCGAGGCGATGTGCGGCGACAGCTTGACGTTCGGCACGCCCAGGAGGCCGTAGCCCGGCCCGAACGGCTCGGGCTCGTGCACGTCCAGCAGCGCCATGGCCCCCGGGTGCGCGGCCATGAACCGCGCCAGCGCCGGGCCGTCGATCACAAAGCCACGGCTGGTGTTCATGAACACGACCCCCGGCTTCATGAGATCAAAGTCCTCCGGCCCCACCAGGCCGGCGTTGCCGGGCCTGCCGTCCACGTGCACCGTGAGTATGTCAGCGCGCTGGCACAGCTCGGCCCGGCTCACGGGCTCGGCCCCGCTGCGCACCGGCACGGGGATATGCAGCAGGTCGTGATAGATCACGGTCATCCCCAGGGCCCGCGCCACCCGGGCCACGCCGGACCCGATGCGCCCAAGGCCCCAGATCCCCAGCGTCAGCTCGCACAGCTGCCGCGGGGCCCGCAGCTCGGCCCGCAGCGCGTTCCAGCGCTCTGCCGGCAGCGCCCCGTCCAGGAACAGCCGCGGCCGCGTCGCATCCAGCATCCACGCCGTGACGTACTCGATCACCGCCGACGTGTTCGCGTCCGGCGTGCTGACCACCACCACGCCGCGCGCCCGGCAGGCGTCCAGATCGATGTTGTCCAGCCCCACGCCAGCCCGCCCGACCACCCTCAGCCGCGGCCCGCGGGCCAGGAACGCGCCGTCGACGCGCGTGTACGTCCGCACCACCGCCGCGTCGGCACGCGCCATCGCGTCGTTGAACCCCGCCTGGCCCGGCCCGAGCGCGATCACGTCGCACCGCTCGGCCAACCACCGCGCCGCCTCGTCGTCCAAGTGCTCGGTCTGGATAACCACCGGCCGTGCCATAGCCGAGCATACACCACTCAGCCCGGGCCCTTGCAACCCGGCCCACACAGAGGTATACCACACGATATGAACACAACCATGTCCAAACTCGCCCGCCGGATTCGAGCGGCGCTGCATTTAGGAGCGGCGCTGCATTGGCGCATCGCCCACAGCGCCAGAGCCGCGGCCCTGCTCGTCGTGGCGATCGCCATGGCCGGCTGGGCCCCCAAACCCCTGACCCGCCCCGCCATCATCGGGGCCTCCGCCTCCGATGGCTATCAGATCCGCGTCACCACCGCCGACAACCAAAGGGTCCCCGTCAACGCCGAATCTGTCTACCTCACGCTCGTCGGGACCGAGGACGTCAAGGCTAGTTTCCACGCCAGCGATAGCTTCTATTGGAACCCTGTCGAACAAGGCGACCGGCAGGCAAACGCCGCGCTCGCCGACGACCCCACGGTCGTGATCGCCGTCGATTTCCTGTTCTGGTACGCCTACGCGTTCCCGGACCGGTCGGCCGATGCTCCAAAGCCCGAAGAGCAGGCCCGCGCCCGACTCACCCTTGGCCTCAAGGCTCTCGAACGCTTCGGCAACACACCGATCGCCCTCGGCGACATCCCAAGCCCCAACGAGGCCATGCGCGCGCTCATAGGCCTGGCCCAAAGAGACCTGTGGCTGCCTTCTAAGGAGCTCCTCGATGAGCTCAACGCGACCGTCGCCGCGTGGGCGGCCAAGCGCCCGAGCGTCACGATCTTCAAGGTCTCGGAGCTGTTCCTCTCGGTCCACGAAAGCCGCCAGCTGCGCGCCGGCCCGGTGGTCATCCCCGCCGAGCAGACCCGCGCGCTCATCCAGGACGACGGGCTACACCCGACCGCCCGCGGCCTGGCGGTGCTGGTCCTGACGGCGCTGGATTCGCTCGCGCAGCGCGGCGTGATCCCTCAAGACTCGTTCAAGAAAGACCTGGCGCAGATCGAGCGCGACCTGCCCGAGGTCGCTCGCACGCTCTACAAGCCACTGACGCCCTTTATAACGGAGCCTCCCGCTCCGCCAGCCAACCCGGATCAGCCGCAATCTCTGGCCGATCTTGCGAG
>PNJV01000024.1 GCA_013822085.1 Isosphaera sp.
GCCCCAGCACGCACGACCATGCTCACCCAGATCCCGCCCATCGCCCGCACCACGTTCATCGAGAGCGTCCGCCAGCCGGTCTATTTCGTGCTGGTCATGCTCGGCGGGCTGGGGATCCTGATGGTCACCTGGAGCACCGGGTTCTCGCTCGGCTACACCGAGGACGGCGAGGTCTCCGGCGACGACAAGCTGCTCCTGGACGTGGGCATGGCCACGGTCTTCCTGGTGGGCACGCTCCTGGCCGGCTTCATCGCCACCTCCGCCGTCTCGCGCGAGATCGAGAACAAAACGGTGCTCACCGTGGTCTCCAAGCCCGTCCCGCGCGCGGCGGTGGTCCTGGGCAAGTACGTCGGCGTGGCCTCGGCCATCGCTGTCGCCGTCGTCATCACCCAGCTGTTCCTGCTCCTGGCCGTCCAGCACGGCGTGCAGACGGCGGTCTGGAACAAGCTGGACCTGCCCGTGATCGTCTTCACGTTCTCGGCGCTGGGCCTGGCCATGGGCGCGGGCGTGTGGGGCAACTTCTTCTACGGCTGGAACTTCACCCAGACGACGACCCTGACGCTCCTGCCGCTGATCGCCCTGGCCTACGCCCTGAGCCTGCTCTTTGACAAGCAATGGGCCCTGCACCCGATCGCCAAGGACATCAAGCCCCTGACCAGCGCGGCCCAGGGCGTGCTGCTGCTGGGGATCATGGTCATGACGGCGATCGCCGTGGCCGCCTCCACCAGGCTCGGCCAGGTGATGACGATCGTGGTCTGCTTCGGCGTGCTGGTGCTGGGCATGGCCTCCAGCGCGCTCGTTGGCAGGTACGCCTTCGACAACCGCCCCATCGGGCAGGTGCTCACGGCCGAGTCCCTCAGCAGCGGCGGGGTCGGGTTCCAGAGCCCCGGCGCCGAGTACCGGCTGACCCTCGACGGCGCCCCGTCGCGCGTGATCCGCCCCGGGTTGGCGATCTATTACGGCCCCAACCCGAACGGCTTCAACATGCCCGTTCCGCCCTTTGCTGACCCGGCCGATGAGCCCGGCGCGCCCGGAGGGTCGGGGCCGGCGGCGGGGGCGGGCACGGGACCGGCGGGGGGACCAGCCGCAGAGCCGGTCGGCGGCGCCATCGTCGCGGTGGAGTACGACGCCGACGCGTTTGCGCTGCGCATCCGCCACGAGGGCCCCCCGGCGGTGGCCATCGCGCGCCCGCCGATGGCCAAGGACTTCGTCTTCGACCGCGCCACAGCGGTCAACCCCGCGGCGCTGATAGTCTGGGGGCTGGTGCCCAACTTGCAGTTCTTCTGGCTCCTCGACGCGGTCAACCAGAACCACGCCCCTCCGGCTGGGCACTACGCGCTGATCGCGCTCTATTCGCTGACCCAGACCGCCATGGCGCTGGCCCTTGCTGTCCTGCTCTTCCAGGGCCGCGACGTGGGGTGAGCGGGGGTGGTGGCGGGGGTGGTGAGTGAAGGTCGGGCCTCGCGGCACGCTCAGCGGTAGCGGTTGAGCTCGCGCTCGTCGGCGCGCTTGAGGGCGATGGCGCGGGCGTACGAGGAGAGGCAGCCCTCAGCGGCGCTCTGCCAGGTCAGGGCCTTGACCTCCACGGCGCCGTGCTGGCGCAGCTCCTGGCTCAGCGGCGGGTGACGCAGGACGGCCACGATCTTGTTGGCGATGTCCTCCACGTCCCAGTAGTCGACCTTGAGCACGTGGCGCACCACCTCGGTGACCCCGCTGGACCGGCTGACGATCACCGGCACCTGGCTGCCCATGGCCTCCAGGGCGGCGATGCCGAAGGGCTCGCTCACGCTGGTCATGACGTAGCAGGAGGCCATGGCCATCACCCGGCGGACGTCGGCCTGATCCAGGAAGCCCGTGAAGAGGACGCGGTGGCCGATGCCCAGCTCGGCGGCCAGCTCGATGACGCGCAGCTCGCGCTCGCCCGAGCCGGCGACGAGGAACTTGGCGTCGGGCTCCTTGTCCAGGACGCGGCGCGCAGCGGCGACGAAGAACTCGGGCCCCTTCTGGGCGGTCAGCCGGCCCAGGAAGAGCACCACGCGGTCGCGCGGCCCGACGGCGTGGCGCTCCCGGCGGGCCAGCTCCCAGACGCCGGGGTGGTCCAGGGCGTTGTGGACCACGTCGATCTTGCCGGGCTCGACGCCGTAGCGCGCAGCGATCACCCGGCGGGTCAGCTCGCTCACGGCGATGACGCGCGTGGCGGCCTGGCAACCGCGGCGCTCGATCTCGGCGATGCGCGGGTTGCCGCCGGGGCCACCGGGGTCGTCGGACTCGGAGCCGGCCCGGTCCCACTCGGTGGAGTGGACGTGGACGACCAGCGGCTTGCCCGTGGCCCGGGCCAGGGCCTGGCCGGCGGGGAAGGCGGGCCAGTCGTGGGCGTGGATGACGTCGAATTCCTCGTGGCGCGCGATGCCCACGACCATGCGGGCGTAGCGCTCGGCGTCGGCGATGGAGTCGCCGGCGTAGACGGGGGCGGGCCGGCTTGGGAAGAGCCGCACACCGGCGGTGGAGCGCGAGGCGGGGTCGTGCTCGCCGTGGTGGGTCAGGCGCGGGGCGGGGCGCGCCCAGCGCGAGCCGCCGCTGTGGGCCTCTTGCTGGGCCCCTTGGTGGGAGTGGTGCTGGGCGCGCTCGGCCCAGGCCTGCTCGGCGTCGGCCCATCGCGGGGAGTCGCGCGCGGGGGCGCGGGGGCGGGGGTCGTGGGGCACGCCCGCCCCGAGGACACCCCCGTAGGGGTCGCGCAGCGTCGCGGGCAGCTCGACGATCTCCGAGCGGGCGAAGGCGGCGCGGCGCGTGGCCGTGGCCGGCGTGGCTGCGTGCGGGCCCGGCTGCGGCCCGGGGTCGGCGGCGGGGTGCGCGTGCGCATCGGGCGGCAAGCCGGGCGCGCTGGGGGCCGCGTCAGAGTCGGGCGCAGACGCCGCGGGGAAAGGCAAGGGTGAGAGGGGTGTGGGGGGTGGGGATGGGGTCAGCGCAAAGGGCGCCGCCTGCGGTGCGCGGGCGGGCGGCGCGGGGTGCGCAGCTGTCTGAGGGTGCGGGTCGGCGTCGTCCCAGCGGCCGACAGCGGCGTGGCCCGTGGCGCCTTGGAGGACCGGGCTGTCGGGGGCCAGCACCCGGACGGGCGCGTCGGGCGCGACCGAGACGGGCCTGGGCATCACGAAGGTGACGCGGTGGCCCAGCTCGTCGAGCGCGCTGGTCAGGCCGCGGCAGGCCACGCCCAGACCGCCGCTCACATAAGGAGGGAACTCCCAGCCGAGCATGAGCACCCGCATGGCCGCTCCTGTTCCGTGCCCCGTCTGCGGCGGGCCCGCGTGGGGGGGCGCCCCGAGGCCGCCGTCTGGGCGGGGCGCCGGGCTCACGCGTTGGCCTCGTCGTGGCCTTGGTCGCCGCCGGACATGTCGCCGAGGTTGGCAAAGCAGGACTGGTAGGCCAGCAGCAGCTGCGCGGCGCGCTCGATGACGGCCGGGTCGTCCAGCGGCGCGGCCCGCGGCGTGACCGGCGAGCGGAAGGTGAAGAGCTTCTGCTCGTCGCGGAAGTGCTCGACGCTCGGGCCGGGGTCCTGGCGGCCGATCGCTGCGCCCAGGTCGATCAGCTCGTCGCGCACCAGGTCTGAGAGCTTGTCGCCGGTGTGGACCAGGTCGGCCTCGATGGACTGGCTCAGGTAGCGGTCGGCCATGACGAGGCTGACCCAGGCGCGGCCGTCGGGCTCGATGGTCAGGCGGTAGTGGGCTGGGCTGGCTGCGCTGGCGGCTGCGCACTCGAGCCCGCGGTGGTCGGGCAGGGCTCGGACCGAGCCGAAGACCCCCGCCCGCGTGGCCCGCTTGGCGCAGGCGTCGATCAGCGCCGCCGCGTCGGTCGCGTGCGCAGCGGCGGAGTGGCCAGGACGTGGACCCGATGACGCGCCGCTGGCACCCACGCGAACCTCCCGAACGACGCGGTCAGACAACGGTCCGCGGTGCGCTCTGTGGCAGTATATCGAACCCTCGATCGGAGTTCAGCGGGCGGGCGGGCGCTCGCTCGGTCGCGGCGCAGCGGCCCGTCGAGGGTCAAGGGTCGGGGGCGGGAGGTGCGGGGGATGGGATGGGGTGTGGAGGGGTGTGGAGGTGTGGGGGTGTGGAGGGGTGGGGTGCGGGGCAGCTGCGCGGGGTTTTCGCGCCGGGTGCACTGGCCTATTGTGATCGGCGAGCCCAGGTGGCGAAATTGGCAGACGCACTACCTTGAGGTGGTAGCGCCGCAAGGCATGGAGGTTCAAATCCTCTCCTGGGCATTGGGGCGAGGGTCGGGGTCGCTGGGCGCACAGCCTGTCATGGCGCGCGACCGGTGACCGTGGCCAGCCACGCCAGCGAATCGGCGTCGAGGGGTTTGGGCAGGGTGACGTCAAAGCCGCGGGCGCGGGCGACGGCCGCGGTATCGCCGTCGTGCGTGGCGGTGAACAGGGCCATCGTGCCGCGGTAGCCGCTGCTGCGGGCCTGCGCTCCCAGGTCGATGCCGTCGGCGTCGGCAAGGTGGCGGTCGATCACGATCAGGCCCGGGTGATGGCGCGGGCCGCTGCACGCGGCCAGGGCGTTCAGGCAGGGCTTGGCGGCGTCGAAGAGCCGGACGGCGACACGCTTGAGGGTCAGCTGGCGTTCGAGCAGCCGCAGGACGGCGCGGGAATCGTCGACGAGCCAGGCCAGCGCCCGCGTTGGGTCGGACATAAAGTTGTGGTATCGGCGGGCGTCGGTCGGGCGTGTGACGGGGGGCGGCGGGCGGTGCGGGGAGGTGTCCGTGTCGGTGATCTATGGCGAGTATGAGGACGGCGAGGGCTTCGTGCCGTCCGGGGAGCTCTTCGCCGACCCGCGGCTGGAGGAGTTCATCCTGCGCTACGGCCAGCAGGGGCTCGACGCGCTGCCGGAGATGGACGAGCGGGTGCAAGAGCTGATCGAGGAGCTGATCCGCGCCGGCATGCTCGAGCGCCAGGAGGGCACCGGCAAGCTGCGGCTCACGCCGCGGATGGTGCGCGGGATGGAGCACCGGGCGCTGCGCGAGATCTTCCGCGACCTGCGCGCCGGCGTGCGCGAGGGGCACGCCTCGCGCTGGGCCGGGCGGTCGGGCGAGCGCAGCGACGGCACCCGCGGCTACCAGTACGGGGACCCCTTGAGCGACCTGGACGGCCCCCAGACGCTGCGCAACGCCTACACGCGGCGGGCGTCCCGGGGCGCGGCGGGGCCGCAGCAGGGCCTGATCACGGCCGGCGACCTTGCGGTGTTCAACACCGAGGCGGTCACCGACGCGGCCATCGCCGTGCTGATCGACCTGTCGGGCTCGATGGCGCGGCACGGGCGGCACGTGGCGGCCAAGAAGGTGGCTCTGGGGCTGCGGTCGCTGGTGGCGCGCTACCCGCTGGACACCGTGGACTTCATCGGCTTTGCCTCCACCGCTGAGCCGCTCAGGCCCGAGCAGCTGCCGCTGGTGATGCCCAAGCCGATCACGACCACCGCCTGGCAGGTGCGGCTGCGCGTGCCGCTGGAGCAGGCCGGCCAGACGCACCCGCACTTTACCAACCTGCACCACGCGCTCCAGCTTGCGCGGCGGACGCTTGCGCGGCGAGGCTCGCCCAACAAGCAGGTGTTCATCATCACCGACGGGCAGCCGACGGCGCACCTGAGCAGCGTCAAGGAGACGGGTGTCCAGTTCCTCAACCTGGCCTACCCGCCCTCGCCCGAGTCGGTGCGGGCGACGCTGGCCGAGGCGGTGCGCTGCCGCCAGCAGGGGATCACGTTCTCGTCCTTTGCGCTCATCGACGACGTGGAGGCCATGGAGTGGCTCGGGTTCATCGAGCAGCTGACCCGGCTGACGCGCGGCTCGGCGTTCTACTGCGCCGCGGGGGACCTGGCCGGCGCGATCCTCGAATCGTACATCACCGGCAAGAAGCGGCGCGTGTCCTTCGAGTGAGCCCCGGCGTCTGCGGCGGCGGCTCTTTGCGCCTGCGTGGCCGGGCCCGGGCGCCCGGTGCGGGGCGGCGCCGGGGATCGGTCGGGAGGGCGTGCGGTTCAAGGCGGGCCCGAAAAGGTTCGATCCATGCTGCTCGGAGCCGGTCTTGGCCCTGGGGCCGGCGACTCTGAACACCATGGACGCGCACCCGCCCACACCGCCCGGACCCGCAGCGCCCGCCAAGGGGGCCGCGCCTGCGCCGGGCCAGATCCGCCTGGTCATCGCCGATGACTCGGCGTTCATGCGTTCGGCGCTCCAGCGGCTGCTGGGGCCGGCCGGGGACATCGCTGTGGTCGGGGTGGCCAAGGACGGCCTTGAGGCCCTGCGCCTGTGCAAGGACCTCAGGCCCGACGTGCTGACGATGGACGTGGAGATGCCCAACCTCGACGGCCTGGGCGCGCTGCGTCGGATCCGGCTCGAGTGCCCCGTGGTGCCGCGGATCATCATGCTCTCGAGCCTGACGGCCGCCGGATCGGCGACGGCCCTGACGGCCCTGCGCATGGGCGCGGCCGACGTGATCGGCAAGCCCGGGGGCTTCTCGGCGGCGCCGGACCTGAGGCTGGTGCAGGGCGAGATCATCTCCAAGATCCGTGCGATCGCGCGGTCGGGGGCTGGGCTGTTGGGGGGGCTGGGCAGGGGGCCGGCAACGGCCGGCGGCGTGATCCCGCCCAAGCCGGCGGTGCTCCAGGCCCTCACGCCGGGGCTGCTGGCGATCGGGTCCTCGACGGGCGGCCCGCCGGTGCTCGAAACGCTGCTGACGGCCCTGCCCAAGGGGATCGCCTTCCCGGTGGTGGTGGCCCAGCACATGCCGCCGATATTCACCAAGTCTCTGGCGGCGCGGCTCAAGGAGATCTGCGGCCCCGAGGTGGTGCACGCCGAGCACGGGATGCCGGTGCGGGCGGGCGTGATCTACATCGCGCCCGGCTCGCTGCACATGCGCGTGGTGCGGGCGGCCTCGGGCCGGCTCGAAACGGACATCTCCGAGAGCCCGGCGACGGAGGTCTATCGGCCGAGCGTGTCGGAGCTCTTCGCCTCAGCGGCGCGCGTGGCCGGCCCGCGCGTGCTGGCGGTGATCTGCACGGGCATCGGCGACGACGGCACCAGCGGGGCGCGGGCCCTGCGCGACGCCGGCGGCCGGGTCATCGCGCAGGATGCGTCCACCTGCGTGGTCTACGGCATGCCCAGGTCGGTGATCGAGGCCGGGCTGGCGGCCGCGGCGGGCTCGCCGGAGGAGATCGCCCAGTTCCTGGCCCGCAGCAGCGGCGTGCAGGGCCCAGCCGGAGCCCCGCCGGGCACCCCGGAGCAGATGAATCGCGCCGTCGCCTGAGCCGGCACCGCAAGTCGCCTCCGCCGCACACCGATACCCCCTGTCGCCCCCGAAACCCGGAGCGATCCCATGCCGCAGACCACGAGCAACGCAAGCCAGACGCACGCCACCGCCCGCACGGGCCCCGAGTCGGGCGCATCCCAGGGCGGGGACCAGCTCCAGCTGGTGACCTTCGGGCTCGGCGAGGAGGAGTTCGCCGTGGACATCCTGTCGGTGCAGGAGATCAACCGGATGATGTCGTTGACGCGCGTGCCCCAGAGCCCGCCCGAGGTCGAGGGCGTGATCAACCTGCGCGGCAAGATCATCCCCGTGGTGGACCTGCGCAAGCGCTTCAACCTGCCGGCCTCGGACCGCTCGGAGCAGTCGCGCATCGTGGTGGTGGAGGTGACGGGCCGAGTGATCGGGTTCATCGTGGACCGTGTGAGCGAGGTCCTGCGGATCTCGTCCAAGATCGTCGAGCCCGCGCCGGCGATGGTGACCGGGGCCGACTCGGACTTTGTGGCGGGCGTGGGCCGTCTCGAGGACCGCCTGCTGATCCTGCTGGACCTGCCCAAGCTCTTTGCCAAGACCGGCCTGACCGTCGGCGCGCCCGCGCTGGCCGCCTGAGCCACCCCCGCCCCCATCCCCCTGGCCCTTTCGCCTCCCCACCCCCCGCCCCCGCCCTCACACGCCGGGGCGCCCCGCGCCCGGCCGCAGCTCGCGGGCGCCGCGGGGACTCTCGACGCGATCGACCCGGAGACACGACCGATGCCCGACCCAACGCCCCGGCCTGCCGGTTCGAGCGGCCTGAGCAAAGAGATCCCGATGTCCGCCGAGCAGTTCCGCAAGCTGCGCGACATCATCTACCAGCGCGCCGGGATCACGTTCACCGAGAGCAAGAAGTACGTCCTGGAGTCTCGGCTGTGCCGGCGTCTCCAGGAGCTGGAGATCGACGACTACGACCAGTACATCGCCTTCCTGAGCACGGGGCCGTACCAGGGGGACGAGTTCAACGAGCTGTTCAACAAGATCACGATCAACGAGACGTCGTTCTTCCGCAACCCGCCGCAGCTGGACGCGTTCGAGAAGGAGACGCTGGCCGGGCTGCTGGCGGCGCGCGCGTCGCACAAGCGCCTGCGGGTCTGGTCGGCGGCGTGCTCGTCGGGCGAGGAGCCCTACACGCTGGCCATGCAGGTGCACCGGACGCTGGGCCTGCGCCTGGGGGACTGGAAGATCGAGATCCTCGGGACCGACATCTCCGAGCGCGTGCTGGAGATCGCCCAGGGGGGCCGGTACACCGACTACGCCATGCGCGGGCTGCCCCCGCTGGTCCAGCAGCGCTACTTCCGCAAGGACGGGCACGAGTGGGTCATCGACCCGGCCGTGGCGGCGCTGGTGCGGTTCGAGGAGCTCAACCTCAAGGACCGCCTGGCCATCAAGCGCCTGGGGCAGTTCGACGTGATCTTCTGCCGCAACGTGATGATCTACTTCGACGACCCGATGCGCAAGCAGCTGGTCTCGATGTTCCACGAGGCCCTGGCCGCCGACGGGACGCTGTACATCGGGCACAGCGAGACGCTGCGGGACCTGGGCGTGCCCTTTGCGCAGGTCGGCCCGGCCACGGCGTTCAGCTACCGCAAGCTGGCGCGGGCCGGCTCGGGCGAGGCCCCGCTCGGCGCAGGAACGGCGCCGGGCGCCCCCACGCCGGCGCGCCCGGGCAGCAAGGCCGCCTGAACGCTCAAGCGTGGAGCGCAGCGGACCGACCCAGACTCTGTACCGACCCAACCGCCCCGGAGCACGCCGTGTCCTCGTTTGCCGACCCCGAGCTGATGCAGGACTTCCTGACCGAGTCCGGCGAGCTGCTCGAGCAGCTCGACCAGGACCTGGTGCTGCTCGAATCGACGCCCAACGAGCCGGAGCTGCTCAACCGGGTGTTCCGCGCGCTGCACACGATCAAGGGGTCGGCCTCGTTCCTGGCACTCGCCAACCTCGTCGAGGTGGCCCACGCCGCTGAGACGGCCCTCAACGCGGCGCGCAACGGCGTGTTCGTCCCCGACCGCCGGGCCATGGACCTGCTGCTGGGCGCCGTGGACACGATCAAGCGGCAGTTCGAGGACATCCGCGCCGAGCGGGAGCTGGCCCGACCCGACGCGGCGCTGTGCGCGGCCCTGAGCGAGCTGGGCGAGGCCGGCCCGGCCCACGAATCGGGCCCCGGGCACGCCGGCAGCGGCGCGCCCCAGGCCCCGGCGCAGAGCGCCGGCTCGCCGAGCGATCAACCGCCGGCGCCCATCGATGACTCCCCGGCGCACGCCGCCCGGCCCGCGCCGCTGGCAGAGCCCGCCCCCGAGCGGCCGCTGGAGCTGGGCTCGGGCAAGGCCGAGCTGTTCGATTTCTTGCTCACCGACGCCCGGCAGGCGCTCGACGCGATCGGGCCGATGATCGACTCGCTCGGCCGGGCCGGGGCCGTCGGGGTCCCGACACCGCTGATCGAGCAGGCCGAGGCCCTGGCCAAGAGCGTCGAGTTCTTCGGCCTGACGGACATGGCCGCGCTGGCGCGGGCCCTGGCCGCGCTCGAGCACGCGCCCAGGCGTCTGACCGCCGCGGTTACCGACGCCGCCGCGGGCGTCCTGGGCGAGCTGCGGGCCCACGCGTCGGCCCTGAGCGCTCGGCGGGTGCGGCTGGCCAAGGCCGAGCCGTACACGGCGGCGCTGGCCGCAGCAGCGGCCGACGCCCACGACTCCCTGATCAGGCTCGATGACCCCAAGGCCGCGCCACAGGAGCCGCCCGCGCCCGCGCCCGCCGGCGCCGCGCCCGCCGGCGCCGCGCCCGCCGGCGCCGCTCCCGCTGCCGCCGAGCCCGAGGCCGCCAAGGCCGCCAGCGCCAGCGGCCCCACGCCCGCCGGCGGGTCGGGCGACCAGACGATCCGCGTCGAGGTCGGCCGGCTCGAGGCGCTGCTCAACCTTGTCGGGGAGCTGGTGCTCCAGAAGAACCGCATGGGCGCCCTGACGAGGCAGCTCGGGTCCTCGTCGGGCGTGACCCAGGACCTGCGCGAGACGTTCACCCAGACCTCGGGCGCGCTGGACCGGGTGACGTCCGACCTGCAGCTGGCCGTGATGAAGACGCGGATGCAGCCGCTGGAGAAGCTCTTTGGCAAGTACCCGCGCCTGGTGCGGGACCTGGCGCGCAAGCTCGGCAAGGACATCCGGCTGGTGATCGAGGGGGCGCAGACCGAGGTTGACAAGTCGGTGATCGAGGAGCTCGGCGACCCGCTGGTGCACCTGATGCGCAACGCCTGCGACCACGGGCTCGAATCGCCCGAGCGGCGCGCCGCGGCGGGCAAGCCCGCGCAGGGCACGATCGTCCTGCGCGCCCAGCACGAGTCCTCGTACGTGTCGATCAGCATCGCCGACGACGGGCGCGGCCTGGACCGGGACCGCATCCGCGCCAAGGCCATCGAGAAGGGCCTCTACACGCCCGAGCAGCTGGGGCAGATGAGCGACCAGGACGTCGACCGGATCATCTTCGCCGCGGGGTTCTCCACGGCCGAGAAGATCTCGGACGTGTCCGGTCGCGGGGTCGGCATGGACGTGGTGCGGGCCAACATCGAGCAGCTCAAGGGGACGATCGACCTCGGCTCGGCCCCAGGCAAGGGCTGCACCGTGACGATCCGCATCCCGCTGACGGTGGCGATCCTCTCGGCGATGATGGTCGGCGTCCGCGACCAGATCTACGCCATCCCGCTGGCCGCTGTGACCGAGATCGTCCGCCCCGAGCCGGCGCAGGTGCAGACGATCCGCCAGCGGCGGGTGATGCGCCTCCGCGACACGGTGCTCCCGCTGGTCGATGCCCACGCGCTGCTGGCCCGGGGCGGCGCCGCCCAGCCGGACCAGGGCCGGGCCGCCCCCGCTGAGGCGCCCTTTGCGGTCGTGCTCCAGCACGGCAGCCGGCGCATGGGGCTGATGGTCCACCGGCTCGTCGGGCAGCAGGAGGTGGTGATCAAGCCGCTCGACGGCCTGGGCAGGCGCTCGCCGGCCATCTCCGGCGCGACGATCCGGGACGACGGCGGCGTGTCGCTGATCGTTGACCCGTCCCGCCTGATATCCCTCGCCGAGGTGTCCCCTCAGGACTAATCCCCGCCCCGGCGCGGGCCGATCCTCAACCGCGACCGGCGCCCGCGCCACGGCGCCGCCCATCACACCGACAGAGCCACCCATGGACCCAGCATTCATCACGCCCTTCATCGTCTCGATCCAGAACGTGTTCTCGACGATGATGCAGCTGCCGGTGACCATCGGCGAGCCGGCCATCCGCACCCAGCCCGGAACGACCTACGACGTCTCGGGCATCATCGGCATGTCCGGCGACGTCACCGGCGTGATCGTGCTCTCGTTCCCCAAGGCCACGGCCACGCGCGTCGTGGCGCTGCTGGCCGGCAGCGAGATGACCCCCGACAACCCCGACTTTCCCGACGCCGTCGGCGAGCTGACGAGCATGATCTCCGGCGGGGCCAAGGGGCTCTTTGCCGGCAAGAAGAAGGTCACGATCTCGTGCCCGTCGGTGGTGATGGGACCGGGCCACACCGTCTCGCGGCCGCGCGACGTGCCGTGCGTGGTGATCCCCTGCTCGACCGATTGCGGCGACCTGGTGCTGGAGATCGCCATCCGTGAGGTGGCGGCCCAGGACGCGGCGCCCGCCCGCGCAGCCTGAGGCCCACCCCCCACCCCCCGCCCGACACGAACTCCCCACCGCCTCCGCCCACCGCCCGACACGCGCCACGAACCCGATTCACAGAGGTCAGCCATGAAGATCTTGCTCGTTGACGATTCCAAGACCATGCGCAACATCCAGAAGGGCGTGCTAGCGCAGCTCGGGCACACCGAGGTCGTCGAGGCGTGCGACGGGCAGGACGCGCTGTCGAAGGTCGCCGCTGCTGGGCCGGAGCTGATCCTCCTGGACTGGAACATGCCCAACATGAACGGCATCGATTTCGTCAAGGCGTTCCGCCAGACGAACAAGGCCACGCCGATCATCATGGTCACGACCGAGTCGGAAAAGTCCCGCGTGATCGAGGCGATCAAGGCGGGCGTGAACAACTACGTCATCAAGCCGTTCACGCCCGAGCTGCTCTCTCAGCGGATCAGCGAGACGGTGGCCAAGAAGGCCGCCTGAGCCAGCCGGGTGCGCCGGGGCTGATGTGGGGTGCTGCCAGGCGGTGCTGTGGTGGTGGGCGGCGCGGCGGTGGGGGGTGGATCAGCCGGGGCTGGCGCGCACGAAGCGGTCGGGGGGGAGGTTGAAGGGCCCGGCGCCGAGCGTGCCCAGCTCGCGTCCGATGGCCTGCCGCAGCGCGTCGGCGCCGCGCTCGACCTGATCGTCGAGCTTGACCTGGACCGACCGGCCCAGGGCCCTGGCTGAGAGCCCGATGAGGCTCTGGGCGGAGGCGACCACGTCCTTGACAGCACCGGGGGATGCCCCAGCGGCGAGCAGGTCTGGGGAGGCCAGCAGGGCGTCGCCGGCCAGGGCCGCCAGGTCGCGCAGCAGCGGCTCGGGCAGGGCGGGGATCTGCGGCTGGCCCAGCCGCTCGATGATCACAGCCTGGGCGGTGGAGGTGGCGCGCAGGAGCACGGCCGAGCCCAGCTCGGGCTGGCCCAGCTGCGCTAGCCGGTCGCGGATCTGGCGGAGGGCGCGCGAGAGGCTCCCGAGCGAGAGGACGTCCAGGTCGGGCACGGAGGCCGGGCGTGCGCGCGTGCCCGAGGCCAGGGCCACCAGGCCGGCCTCCATCTGCTGAGGGTCGGTCTGGGCAACGATCGCCTCAGCCAGGCCGCTCAGGTGGGCCGCCAGGTCGTCGCGGACGATCGCCGTCGGGTGCGCCGCCACGGCCCGGAGCAGCTCGGCGTAGCCGGCGAAGGCGGCAAAGCGCACCGCCGGGCGCTCGTCTTTGAGGCTGTCCTGGAGGATCGCCGCCGTCTCGCGCGTGGCGATGGCGCCGGCCAGGGCCAGGACGTTGAGGGCCAGCAGCTCGCCGTCGGCGTCCAGGTCGCGGCTCTTGGCCATCGAGATGGACAGCGCCGGCTCGATGGCGCGGGAGAGCTCCAGCCGGTAGACGACCTCGACGCGGTCGCAGCGCAGGCCGGCCATGGCTGCGCGGCGCGCCTCCTCGATGCGGCCCGGGACCCGGGACTCCAGGGCCTGACCGACGGCCGTGGCGTGGGCGGTCACCGCGGCGCGGTCCTGGGCGCTCAGGTCGGCCTTGGAGGCGATGGTGCAGGGGATGCGCGGGAGCGGGCCGGCGGGCTGGCCCTGGGGCTGCGCCTGGGAGGCCGACCACGCCGTGGCCGCGGCCACCAGTGCCGCTGAGGCGCGTCGCGCGATGCTGTGGCTGTGTGTCCGCATGCTCGGTCCGTGCTCCCGGCCGCCCGTGCCTGCTGGCGGGCGGCCGCGTGGTGGGGCCGCGGCGGTGGGCCGACGGCTGCGACAAGCGGCAAACCTAGGGCCCGCGTCCCGGGGGCGTCAACGCTCCGGCTGCGGGCCCGGCCGTCAGAAGGGCTTCTCGGGGCCGGGCTCGGCGCCGCCGGGCGGGTCCTCGGGGAGCTCCAACCGCGGCGGGAGCCCCAAGCCGGGCGGGAAGGGCATGTCGTCCGAGCCGTCGGCGGGGACCACCTCGAAGGTGCCGTCGCCGCCCAGCCCGGCACCCATCAGCGGGCCCAGGGCGGGGAGCAGGCCCAGCGCCAGCGGCCTGCCCCGCTGGATGACCGCGGCCACGAACTCGTCCTTGGAGCGCAGGAGGCCCGAGTTGATGTCCTCGGTCAGGGCGTCCATGAACTGCCCGGCCTGTTCGAGCGTCGTGAGCACCTGGGCAACAACGGGGGCAAACTCGGCGGGCACCTCGGGCAGGTCGAAGCGCCACACGCCGTCGGTTTGGCGGAATGTCAGCGCGACGGTGCCGTCGTCGAAGACGACCGAGCCGTCGGGGGCCAGGGCGCCCTGCTGGGCCAATTGTTTGAGGATTTCCTGGCGGGCCTCGGAGGCGGTGGGGGGGGCGTCGACCGAGAAGGGCACGCCGCCGGCCGCTGCGCCCAGGCCGCTGAGCTGGTCGGCGTTGGCCTGGGCCTGCTCGCGCAGCAGGGCCTCGAAGGAGGTCCCCAGCTTGGCGCGCAGGGCCGAGTCGAGCTTGGTGCCCGAGTCCTCGAACTTGAAGAGGATCGCCCTGAGGCGCCTGGAGGTGTCGTCGCGCTCGCTGATCAGCTCGGCCAGCGGCGAGAGCTTGCCATCGACGATCAGGGCCAGGGCGCTTGCGATCTGGTCGCGGACCTGGGCCAGGGCCGGCTCGCCGCCCGCGGCGCCGCCCGGCTCGCCGTCTGTGGCGCCGCCGTCGGGGCCGGTGGCGCCCGAGACGCTGCCGCCGGAGAGACCGGCCAGGACGCGGTCGAGGCGCTCGGCCTGCTGGGCGGCGCGGGGCTGGCCCGAGACGCTCTGGTAGTCCTCCCGGGCGTCCTGGAAGGCCTGCTTGGCCTCGGCCAGGGCGGCGGCGGACTCCTGCTTGATCGCCGTCAGCTGCGCGGCGTGCTGCTCGGAGCCGGGCAGGGGCGGCTGGGCCTGGGCGGCAGCGCCCAGGGCGCGTTGGAGCCGCTGGAGGGAGCGCGCGCGGTTGAGGAGGGCCTCGCCCAGGGATTGCTGGGCCGTGCCGCGGGCCAGGGCGATGGTGGCCCGGTCCGAGCCGCTGGGGGTGCCGGCGCCGCGGAGGTCCGTCTGGGCCTGGCGTGCCAGCCGGGCGGCGTCGTCGGTGGCCTCCTTGTGCGGCCCGCTCAGGAGCGCAGCGGCCTCGGCCAGGCGCTCGGCCAGCTCGGCGCCGGCCCGCTCGGCCAGCGCCCTGGAGGCCTGCGCAGCGGCCGCGCCGGCCTGGACGCGCGACGCCAGCTGCGTGACGGAGGTCTCGACCGAGGCGGCGCGTCGGCGGGTGCCCTCGGCGTCGCGGCTGGCCCGGGCCACGAGCCCGCGCTGGGCCTCGGCCTTGGCGAGCATCTCGGTGGCGCTCACGTCCAGGGCCGCGGCCTGGCGGTCCAGGGCGGCGGCGGCGGTGGCGATCTCCAGGCCCTCGGTGGCGCTGACGGTCTCGATCCTGGCACGCTGGGCGGTGGCCTGCTCGGCCAGGGACTTGGCCCGGGCCAGGAGCGAGGCGGCCTGCTCGGCCAGGGCCTCGGCCTCGGCCGAGGCGGCCCGCTCGGCCTGGGTTGCCGAGTCCAGCTCCTCGGCCAGCTCCCCCAGGCGCTGGCGGAGCAGGGCCATGGGCTCGGCGGGGTCCACGACCGAGGCGTCGGCCAGCGCGTGCTGGCGCTGCCAGGTGTCCAGCAGGTCCTGGGCGCGGCCCAGGACCGAATCGAGCTGGCGCTCGTGGGCGTCGGCCCCGGCAAGGCTGATGGCGGCCAGCTCGGCGCGGGCCCGCGACAGGAGCACCGCCACCGACTGGGCCACCGCCTGGTTGGAGTCCGCCGAGTGCGGCTCCAGGGACGCGGCGAGCTTGGCCAGGTCGTCGCGGCGCTTGGCGGGGAAGGGGTTGGCGGCCTGCCCACCGGCCGAGAGCACCTCCAGGTCCACGCGGGCGCGCTCGACGGCGCGCCGGCCGGCGTGCTGCTCGCCGCAGGCGCTCAGGAGCGCGCCGCAGGCGCACAGCAGGGCCGCTGCGGTGGATCGGACGCCATGTCGTGTGGTCAAGAGGCTCGGCATCGGGTGGGCTCTCGGGTGCGGGTCAGCGTGGCGGGCTCGCGGTCGCGTTGGTAGGAGGGGCCGTCGGGGGCTCGAAGGGGCGGGCGGGCTTGTAGCGTAGGTCGAACTCGGGGCGCGGCTGCACGACGGAGCGCACCCACTGGAGCGCCGCGGCGTAGCGCGGGTCCTGGCGGCCGCTCAGGGCCTGCCGCCAGCGGTCGCGCCCGTCCGGCCCCGGGGCCGGGGGGTGGTCCAGCTGGGCCTCGTCCCGGGGCAGGGCGTACTGGAGCAGCAGCGAGCGCTCGGGGCTGGCCCAGTCGAGCAGCGGCTGGGGCTGCCCGTCGGCCAGGGCCACAAAGCGGTCGGCGATCACGAAGTTGGTCAGCACGTTGGCGTCGGAGTTGGGCGGTCGGCCGGTGGCAAAGGCGAGCCTGCCGGCCTCCTGGCCGCCGTGACAGGCCGCGGTGGCGCAGGCGCTGACGAGGTACGCGGCGTGGACGTCGTCCCTGAACCGCCGCAGGGAGTCGGGCAGGCCGAGGATGATCAGGCGAGGGTAGAGCTCCCGCGCGCGGAGCGAAAAGATGGTCTCCAGCTGCACCCGGGCGGGGGCCGAGCGGAAGAGCGCCCTGGCCTCGGGCGTGGCCGGGACGCGCGGCGTGCTCCCGTAGGTCTTGAAGAGATCGTCGAGCACGTCGTCGGGGATGGTCACCTCGGCGCTGTCGTCCAGCGCCAGCTCGAAGGCCTTGACCAGCGCCTGCTCCCGGGCGTCGAGCAGCGGCGTCCGCGCCGGGGCGGTCGGCCGGGCGTCACCGCCCGCGGGCGGGCGCGGGGCAGTGGGCTGGGCAGTGGGCTGGGCAGTGGGCTGGACGGGGGGTGGGGCGGTCGGGCCGGGCCGGGCCTGCTTGGCCCGCAGCTCGGCCAGGAGTCGGAATGAATGAAGGTCTCGGCGGGCCTGCTCGTGGTCGGCGTGCCGCTGCGAATAGGCCTCCATGACCTCGATGGCCAGGTCAACCCGCTCGACGGAGACCAGCCACAGGGCCAGCTCGGAATGGAGCGGGTAGCTGTCGGGGTCGAGCCCCTCCCGGGCCTGCCGGTACCGGTCGTCGACGCTCGGGAGCAGCCGGACCAGGTCCACGCGCGCAGCGGGCCAGAGCGTCTCGATGCCGGCGATGCGCAGGACGACCTCTCGGCCGTCGTCGCGCACCAGGATGCCGGTGAAGCGTCGGCCGTCGGTGAGCGTGACCACCGCCTCTCGGCCGAGGCGCAAGTCGACCGACGGCGGGGCCTGTGCGGGGGTGGGGGGGGTGGGCGCGGGCGGGTTTGTTGGCGCGTTCGCTGGAACGGGCGCCGGTGAGGTGCTGGACGCGAGATTGGGGGCCGACGCGCCGGGCTGCGCCGACGGGCGCGGGGCCCCGGCTGCGCCGCCCAGGGCAAGGGTCAGCAGCGCCACGCCGACCACCGACCGCCGGCTGGTGCAGCGACGGGGGCTGAGCTGGGGCGCGCGGGATTGGGGTTTGGTGGGTGCCGGGGTCATGGGCAGCGAGGGCAACGGCTTGGTGGCAACGGCTTGGTGGCGAGGGCGAGGTGGGGGCGTGGCGGGGTGGGTGGGCGGGTCGATTGTCTGGCGTCGGCGCGACGCTAGCAACAGATCCGAGCTTTGCAGCGCGCGGGTTTCGCAGCGTCAAGGATCTCCCCGCCCGACCCGCGGCGTGGCGGCGCGGCGTGGCGACCCCGGGGGGGGCGGAGGGGGCGGCGGGGGCGGAGTGCGCGGCGGGGCCGTCGGGCTGGTATCGTCATGCAGCCGGGCCACGGAGCGCCGCATGACCAAGCTGTTGATCCCGCTGGTGGTGTTGATCGCGGCGGCGCTGGGCCTGTTCATGCTCGACGAGCCGCAGGAGCCGGCGGACTTTGTGTTCATCAACCGCGGGGACGTGACGACGCTGGACCTGTCGCGGATGTCGTGGATGCAGGACCTGCGCGTGGCCGGCGCGTTGTGGGAGACGCTGGTCCAGAACGACGTCTTCGACCAGGCCTATGCGCCCCAGCCCGCCGCGGCCGAGCGGTGGGAGGTCTCGCCGGACGGGCGGACGTACACCTTCTACCTGCGGCCCGGGGCCAAGTGGACCAACGGCCAGCCGGTCAAGGCCGAGCACTTCGTGTACGCCTGGCGGCGCGGGATGCTGCCCGAGCTTGCCGGGGACTACATCACGCTCTTCCAGGCCGTCAAGAACGGGCGGGCGTTCACGCAGCGGCGTCTGGACGAGACGGCCCGCTTTGCGCAGGAGGGCCGGGGGCGGCCGCGGCCCGACGAGGCGCGGGCGCTGTGGCAAGCCAGCGCCGCCTGGTTCGACTCTCACGTGGGCGTGCGCGCCCGGGGTGACTTTGTCCTGGAGCTCGAGCTCGAGCAGCCGATCCCGTACCTGCTCGACGCGCTGTCGCTGGAGCTCTTCGCCCCGCTCTACCCGCCGCTCCTGGAGCGCTACACCAGCGTCGACCCGGTCACGGCCCAGGTGCGCGTCGACGCCGGCTGGACCAAGCCGGGCGTGCTGGTGAGCAACGGCGGCTACAGGCTCAGCGGGTGGCGCTTCAAGCGCGACATGCGCATCGACAAGAGCGAGCACTACTGGAACGCCGCGGCCCTGCCGACGCGCTCGATCCTCATGCCCTCGATCAACGACCCCAACGCCCAGGTCCTGGCCTTCCAGACCGGCGGCGTGGACTGGGTCAGCGACGTGATCCCCGACTACCGCGCCGAGATGCTCGACCGCAAGCGGCGCTACCACGAGCGCTTCGCCGACACGCTGGGCCGGGCCCGCGCCGCGGGCGTCACCGACCCGGTGGCCCTCGACCGCCTCCTGCCGCCGCACCCGGACCTGAACATCCACGCGTTCCCCGCCTTCGGCACGTTCTACTACAACTTCAACTGCAACGAGCGCTTCGCCGACGGCCGGCCCAACCCCTTCCGCGACCGGCGCGTGCGCAAGGCCTTTGCGCTGGCGCTCAACAAGCAGAACATCGCCGACAACGTCCGCCGGCTGGGCGAGCCGGTGGCCCGCACGCTGGTGCCCCCGGGCTCGCTGGGCGGCTACGCCGTGCCCGAGGGCCTGCCCTGCGCCCCGGACCCGGGGGCCATCGCCGAGGCGCGCAGGCTCCTGGCCCAGGCCGGGTTCCCCGACGGCAAGGGCCTGCCCGAGATCGAGATCCTCATCACCAGCGACGGCTGGTACAGCAAGGCCGCCCAGGCCAGCGCCAAGGACTGGCAGTCCAACCTCGGCGCCCGCGTCATCGTCCGCGAGAAGGAGGTCAAGGTCTTCCGCGACGATCTCAAGAACGCCAACTACATGATCTCCCGCGGCGGGTGGTACGGCGACTTCGGCGACGCCACCACCTTCCTCGACCTGATGCTCTCCTACGACGGCAACAACGACCGCAAGTACAACGACCCCGACTACGACGCCATGATGGCCCGGGCTCGCGCCCAGACCGACCCGGCCCAGCGCCTGCGCATCCTCGAGGCCGCTGAGAGAAAGATCATCGAGGACGACCTGCCGCTCATCCCCGTCTTCCATTACTCCCAGGTCTTCCTCTTCGACCCGCACACCGTCTCGGGCATCTCGCCCCACCCGAGGCAGAAGTCCAACATGCTCCTGCTGGCTCGGCTGGGGCCCGGCCAGAAGGGCCTGGAGATGAACCGGGGCGCCCAGACCGGCGGCGGCGCCGCCCAGGGCGCGCCGCGCGGCGTGCCGGGAGCCGGCCAATGACCCGCAGGATCCTCGGCCGATTGGCCCAGCTGCCGCTGGTGCTGCTGGTGATCTACACGCTCACGCTGATCCTGGCCTGGGCCGTGCCGGGCAACCCGTTGGACCGCCCCGAGGGCCGCCGACCGCCGGCCGAGGTGATCGAGGCGCTCCAGCGCCGGTACAACCTCGACAGCTTCTGGGGCTTCTACGGCTCGTACCTCTACTCGGCCACCGGGGCAAAGTGGGCCGTCGAGGAGCTCGACGGCACCGCCCAAGACCGGCGCGCCCGGTTCGAGGCCGACGGCCTGGCGCCCCCGCCGGCGCGCGTCTTTGACCTTGGGCCCTCGCTGGGCTACCGCGACTGGAGCGTCAACGACGTGCTGGCCGGCGCCCTGCCCGTATCGATGCTCATCGGGGCCACGGCCATCGCCATGGCGCTGGTGCTGGGAGTCCTGGCCGGCGTGATCGGGGCGGTGCGCCCCAACGGCGTCATCGACGGCCTGACCTTGATGGTTGCCCTGGTGGGCGTCTCGCTGCCGACGTTCGTGATCGGGACGGTCCTGCTGATCCTCTTCCCGGTCTGGCTCGGGCTGGGCGCCGTGGGGCGGTGGGGCTCGCCGGTGGACGTGCTGCTGCCGTCGCTGACGCTGAGCCTGCCCTTTGCCGCTTACATCGCCCGGCTGACGCGCCTGAGCATGGTGGAGGTGCTCTGGGCAGACTACGTGCGCACCGCCCGGGCCAAGGGCGTCACGGAGACGGGCGTGGTCATGCGCCACGCGCTCAAGAACGCCTTCCTGCCGGTGCTCAGCTACCTGGGCCCGGCCACGGCGCTGGCCATGACCGGCTCGTTCGTCATCGAGCGCGTCTTCAGCGTGCCGGGGCTCGGGCAGCACTTTGTCGAGGCCGTGCGGAACAAGGACCTGTTCCTGATCATCGGCGTGGTGCTGGTCTTTAGCACGATGCTGATCGTCTTCAACCTGATCGTGGACGTGCTCTACGGGTGGTTCGACCCGCGCATCGAGGGCTGAGCCCGCCGCCGGCGGCCCGCGCCGGGCCGGCGGTCACTGGTAGCGGCCGATGATGATGGTGCAGTTGTGCCCGCCGAAGCCGAAGGTGTTGTTCATGGCGTAGCGGACGCGGCGCTCGCGGGCGTGGCCCGGCACCAGGTCGATGTCGAAGTCGTCGTCGGGCTTTTCCAGGTTGATGGTCGGCGAGATGACGCCCTCGCGCACGGCGTGGATGCAGGCGATGGTCTCGATGGCCCCCGAGGCGCCCAGGCTGTGGCCCATCATGGACTTGGTGCTGCTCATCATCAGGCGGCCGCCGGCCGACCGGCGGGCCAGGGCCCCGAAAACGTCCAGCACCGCCCGGACCTCCGCCGAGTCGCCCAGGTCGGTCGAGGTGCCGTGGGCGTTGACGTAGCCGATGTCCTCCGCGGCCAGCCGCGCGTCGCGCAGGGCCCAGCGCATCGAGCGGGCGGCGCCCAGGCCGCGCTCGTGCGGGGCGGTGATGTGGTGGGCGTCGCAGGAGTTGGCCACGCCGACGATCTCGGCCAGGATCTGGGCCCCGCGGGCCCGCGCGTGGGCCTCGGTCTCGAGCACGAACGCCGCGGCCCCCTCAGCGAGCACGAAGCCGTCGCGGCCCTGGTCGAACGGCCGCGAGGCCCTGGTGGGGTCGTCGTTGCGCTTGGAGAGCGCCTTCATGGAGCTGAACGCGGCCAGGCAGATGGGGCTGCAGGCGCCCTCGGCCCCCCCGACGATCATCACGTCCGCCTCCCCGCGCCGCATGGTGTGCACCGCGTCGGCGAAGGCGTGCCCCGACGAGGCGCACGCCGTGGCGTGCGTCGAGGCCGGGCCCTGGAGGTTGTAGCGGATGGCGATGTTGCCCGCGGCGGCGTTGGGCATCAGCCGCGGCACCGTGAACGGGCTGGTGCGCTCGGGGCCCTTGTCGCGGATGACGTTGTGCCCCTCCTCGATGGTGCGGATCCCGCCGATCCCCGAGCCGACGATCACGCCGCGCCGCTCGAAGTCGCCCGCGTTCCAATCGATGCCCGACGCGGCGGCCGCCTCCGCGGCGGCGTACAGCCCCAGCTGCGTGAAGCGGTCGAGCCGGCGCTGCTCGCGGCCGTCGATGACCGCCACCGGGTCCCACCCCTTGACCTGGCCGCCGATGCGGATCTCCCAGCTGGCGCTGTAGCGGGCGAAGTCGTCGCCCTCGATCATGGTGATGCCCGAGCGGCCCTCGCGCATGCCGGCCCAGGTGTCGCGGGCGTTGTGGCCCAGGTTGGTCACCGCGCCGCACGCTGTGATCACCACGCGCGGGGCGTCAGGTCCGACCGGTGCTGAGTTGGCGCTGGACATAGCGGAGATGGACCTTACGCGTGCCGGCTGTCGGTCGCTGCGGCGTCGGTGGCTCGGGGCGGGCGCTCCCGGCGCCGCCAGTGGTCGGGTGTCCCCGCGCCCAGAGGCTCAGACCGCACACCCACGCCCCCCAAGCTCACACACCCCACACCCCAGGCTCGCCCCAGGCCGTGACCGGGCACCGTGCGGGCACGGGCACAGGCCGCGCTGAGCACGCGCTCGGCGCACGGTGCTTGGCCGGCCAGGCCCGTTCCTGCCGCGGGCCAGCAGCGGCAAAGGCCGTGACGCGCGGGCCGGGCGACCGCTCGGCGGGATCACTTGGGGAAGTTGGTCTTGATGTAGCTGATCGCCGCCCCGACGGTCTGGAGCTTCTCGGCCTCCTCGTCGGGGATCTTGGTGTTGAACGCCTCTTCGAGCTCCATGACCAGCTCGACCTGGTCGAGGGAGTCGGCGTTGAGGTCGGTGTCGAAGTTGGTCTCGTGGCGGATCGTGTTCTTGTCGGCCGAGAGCACCTTGGCCACGATCTCCACCACTTTCGTTTCGATTTCCTGATCGTTCACAGCGTGGTCTCCGATGCCCCCGGGCGCGCCTGCGCGGCTCGGGGAGACATTCCGACATGAGCCGACGCGTTGGTGCCGCGCGGGCGGTGCGGCAAATATAGCGTCCCGCCGGCCCTGGGCCAAGCCCGGAGCGCGGGCTGGCGGTTGTGGGGCGTTGGGAGTGGGGGTGGAATGGGGATGGGGGGCGTGTCGATCAGCGCCGCGTGGACGCCCCGCCCGCCGGCGTGCGACGTGTCGGGGTGCGCACAGCCGGACGCGCCGCTGCGCTAGCGCCGGACCCAGTTTGGCGGCGACGCGCGCCGCCGAGCCCGTGCAGCGGCAGCAGCTTGCCCTCCAGGTGGCGCAGCAGCGGCTCGGGCGAGAGCGCCGCGCCGGTGGCCCGCTGGCACAGCTCCGCTGCGGTGTAACGCCGGCCGTGCCGATGGATCCTCTGACGCAGCCAGCCCAGCAGGCCCCCGAACCGGCCGCGGGCGATGTCGCCCTCGAGCGTGGGCACGTCGCGCCGCACGGCCTCCCAGAGCTGCGCCGCGTAGAGGTTGCCCAGCGTGTAGGTCGGGAAGTAGCCGATGAGCCCGAAGGACCAGTGCACGTCCTGGAGGCACCCGCGGCGGTCGTCGGGCACGCGCACGCCCAAGATGTCCCTGTAGAGCGTGTTCCAGGCCCGGGGCAGGTCCCGCACGCGCAGGTCCCCGGCGATCAGCTCGCGTTCGAGCCGGAAGCGGACCATCACGTGCAGGTTGTACGTCGCCTCGTCGGCCTCGACGCGGATGAGCGACGGCCGGACGTGGTTTGCCGCGGCGTAGACCGCGTCGAGGGTCAGGCTGCGCGCCCCCGCTCCCAGGGTCTTCTTGGCCAGCGGCAGCGCCCAGCGCCAGAACGCGCGCGAGCGCCCCACGAAGTTCTCCCACAGCCGGGACTGGCTCTCGTGGACCCCCAGCGAGACCGCCTCAGAGAGCGGCGTGCCCGGGTGCTCGGCCTTGGGCAGCCCCTGCTCGTAGAGCCCGTGCCCGCCCTCGTGGAGCGTGGCGTAGAGCGGCTCAAGGAACGTCGCGGCGGTGTACCGCGTCGTCAGGCGGGTGTCGCCGGCGGCGATGCCCGAGCAGAACGGGTGCGCCGTCACGTCCAGCCGGCCCGCGTCCAGGTCGAAGCCGACGGCCCCGAGCACGGCCCGCCCCAGCGCGTGCTGGGCCGCTTGCGTGGTCCGCCTGGTGACAGCGGCGAGCGGGCGCAGCGCGCTGGCCCGGCTGCGCGGGGCCACCCGGGCCACCAGACCCGAGAGCCGCGCCCGCAGCGGCTCGAAGACCGCCTCCAGCTGCGCCGCGGTGGCGCCCGGCTCGTACTCGTCGAGCAGCGCGTCGTAGGGCTCGCTGGGGCCGGCGGTCGCTGTGCCGGCTGAGGCCGTGCCGGCGGGGGCGGGCTCGGCGAGCTTGCGGGCCTTGTGGCGCGTCAGCTCGAGCATGCGCTCCAGGTGCGGGGCGAAGGCGGCAAAGTCGTTCTCGGCCCGGGCCTTCTTCCAGGCCTCCTGCGCCAGCGACCCGGCCTTGGCCAGCTCGGCCACCAGCGCCTCGGGCAGGCGGGTGAGGCGGTCGTAGTCGCGCAGCGCCTGGCGGAGGCTGGCGGCGGTGGGGCCGTCGGCGGGCCGGGCCAGGGCGGGGTCGGCCTGGCACCCGCGGAGCAGGGCGCCAAGCCGCGGGTCGGTGCGCCGCTGGTGCACCACGCGCGAGAGCTCCTCGGCCTGGGCGGCGCGGGCCGCCGCCGCCGCCGGGGGCATGTACGTCTCCTGGTCCCAGCCGATCAGCGCCGCCACCGAGGCGAGCGCGCCGGCGGCGCCCAGGTGCGCCAGCAGCTGGGCGTGGTGGTCGCTGCGCGCCGCTGGGGCGCTGGTGCCGTTGCGTGATGCCATGGCCTGGCTCCGGGGTGGGTGCGCCCCGGAGCGTACCGCGCAGCCTCAGCGCGGGCGCGCAGGCCGGGCGCCCCGCGGGGCGATCTGCGCCCGGATCTCCTTGGCGCGCCGCCAGGCGTCGGTGATGTCGGTCCTGAGGCGCGCCGTGGACGGGGCCTCGATCTCCGGCGGCTTGACCCGGCGGAACTCGTAGAGCGCAGCCGAGGCACGGGCGTGCGCCGCGGCCGCCGCGTCGTAGCTCTTTGTCAGCTTGGCGTAGTCCTCGTAGGCCGCTATGAGCGCGTCGATCGCGCCGAGCCTGGAGGCCGGCGGGGCCAGCGCCGAGGCGTTGAAGTCCGCGATCAGCGGGTCGATGCGGTCGGCCTGGGCGTTGAGGCGCTCGATCAGCGCCCCGAGGCGTTGCTCGGCCTGGGCGAGCTGGTCGGTCAGCCGGGTCGACGCGCTGGCCACCGAGGCGGCGATGCGTCGCCCGGGGTCACCCGCGGCCGGGGCCCACCCGGCGATGCCCAGCAGCGGGCCGATCTGGGCCGGGTCCTCCGAGGGCAGGGCCAGGGCCAGGCCGGTCAGGATCGCCTGGTCGTGGTCGAGCGAGAGCACGCCCTTGCCCGAGTGCACCTGGGTATAGCCGATGGCCCCGGGCACGTCGCGGCTGGTGCTCACGGCGGTCGTGCCGTCGGCTGCGCGGGCCACCAGCACCGGCACCTCCGGCTCCATCATGG
Source organism: Isosphaera sp. (assembly GCA_013822085.1). GTDB lineage: Bacteria > Planctomycetota > Phycisphaerae > Phycisphaerales > UBA1924 > WM-009. Next base: position 25,253 of record PNJV01000024.1, read on the forward strand.
CCCGAAAGAGCACCGGGTTGTGGCCGTTGGACGACGCCAGCGAGGCCACCTCGCTGGCCAGGGCCGCGTTGAACTTCTGGTCCACGGCGGGGTTGCCCGAGGAAGAGTCCTGCCAGAAGACCAGGGCCGCGCCGATGCGCCCCGTCGGCGGGACGTAGATCCGCTGCGCGTTGGCCAGCACCCACACCGAGGCGCTGATGGCCTGCGTGCACACGACGTGGAACGTGACCCGGTCGCGCGCCGCGTGCATCAGCTCGGAGATCGCCTCGGCGTCCGCGACCGCCCCGCCGGGGCTGTCGAGCACGATCACGACGTGGCCGATCTGCTTGCGCTCGGCCGTCTCGACGGCCTGGCGGATCGCCGGGGCCACGACCTCCACGCCGAAGGCGCCGCGCAGCGGCAGCGTCAGGTATCGCTCCTGGGCGGTGGCCTTGGTGCCGGGGCCCGGGTGCGCCGCGGGGGTGGTGGGGGTGACGGGCGCGGACGCGGACGGCCAGGCCCTGCCAACAGCGCCGCCAAGGGCAGTGCCAACGGCACCGCCCCCCGCCGCCCAGAGCGGCCCGACGGTCAGCGCAAGTGCGATGTGCAGCGACCGACCGGCGCGCGTGGGCATCACTGGTCATACGCCCGAGGGGTCAACTTGTTGCAACGGGCGCCCGTGGCCCAGCGGGCGGGGTGACCCCTAGCCCCGGCGTGCGCCCGGCTGCGGTCCGGGCCCGGGGTGCAGCGCCGGCCCGGGGCCCGAGGCGGCGTAATCGCGGGCGGCACCAAGCTGGGCCGTGAGCATGTCCCAGTAGCGGCCCTCAGCGGCCAGGAGCTGGGCGTGGGTGCCCTGCTCGATGATCCGGCCGTGCTCGAGGACCACGATCAGGTCGGCGTGGCGGATGGTCGAGAGGCGGTGGGCGATGACGAAGCTGGTCCGGCCGCGCATGAGGCGTTCGAGCCCGGCCTGGATGAGGCGTTCGCTCTGGGTGTCAAGGTTGCTGGTGGCCTCGTCGAGGATCAGCACGCGCGGGTCGGCCAGGATCGCGCGCGCGATGGCCAGGCGCTGCCGCTGACCACCCGAGAGCCGCACGCCGCGCTCGCCGATGAGGGTCTGGTAGCCCGCCGGCATCTGGCCGATGAACTCGTCGGCGTGGGCCGCGCCGGCCGCCCTGGCGACCCGCTCGGGCGAGGCCGATGGGTCGGCATAGGCGATGTTCTCGGCGATGGTGCCGTCGAAGAGGAACACGTCCTGCTCGACGATGCCCAGGAGCGACCTGTACGCGGCCGGCTCGACGGCCCGCAGGTCGCGGCCGTCCAGGAGCACGCGCCCCGAGGTCGGGTCGTCGAAGCGCGCGACCAGGTTGCACAGCGTGGACTTGCCCGATCCGGACCGGCCCACCAGCGCGACCGTCTGCCCGGGCAGCGCGTCCAGGTCGATCTGCCGCAGGGCCGGCTCGGCCCGGCCCGCGTAGGTGTACCACACGCCCTCGAGCGTGACGCGCCCAGGCGTGGTGGCCCGCGCCGGGCGGTGCAGCCCGGCGGGGCTGACGCCGGCGAACTCCTCGGGCTCGGCCAGCACGTCCAGGCAGCGGTCCCAGCCGGCCAGCGCGTGCTGGAGCTGCGTGGAGGTCGACACCAGCACGTCCAGCGGGCCCAGGAGCATCAGCAGGTACGCGACGAACGCGGCCACGTCCCCGACGGTCAGGTTGCCGGCGACGACCTGCATCCCGCCAAAGACCAGGGCCCCGGCTGAGGCCAACGGGACCAGGACCATCCACAGCGTCTCGACGCTGCGCACCCACCACCAGGCGAGCATCTCCTGCCTGAGCTGGAAGTGCACGCCCCTGGCGTAGCGGGCCTTCTCCGCCGGCGCCCGCGCAAAGGCCCTGACCACCCGCAGGCCCGCGAAGACCTCCGTGGCGTGGGCGTCGGTGGCGGTGCGCGTCGCCTTGATGGCCCGGTGGATCGGGCGGATCCGGGCCACCCAGGTGCGGTGGCTCAGGTACACCACCGGCACCAGCAGCAGCCCCCCCAGGAGCATCCACCAGTCGATGAGCGCCAGCGCCCCAAGGCCGCCCAAAAACGTGATGATCGCCCGCAGGGGGTTGTACACCGCCGAGAAGAGCATGTCCCCCGCGTTGCCCGCGTCCTCGCGCAGGATGCCCGAGATGCCACCGCTCTTGATGGCGTGGATGCGGTGGATGGGCATGCGGCTGAGCCGCTCGAAGACCCTGCGACGCACGCCGGCCTGCACCGCCCGCTGGGCCCTGGTCAGGTGCCATCGCCCCAGCGTGCCCAGGGCCGTGTTGAGCAGCGCCAGGCCCACCATCGCCCCGCCCACAAGCCACAGCAACGCCGCGCGGTCGCGGGGCAGGCCCAGCCATCGCGGGATCGCGCCGGGGCCCGGCGTGTCGAGCAGGACGTAATCGAACGTGAACTTGGTAAACAGCGGGTTGAGCAGCCCGAGCAGCGTGGCCACGGTCAGCGTCAGCAGGGCCACGGCCACCGCCGAGCGACGCCCCCGCGTCTCGGCCAGGAACGCGCGCAGCAGCGTGCCCAGCGGCCGGCCCGCCCGCCGCAGGCCCTCCTCCGGCGGCTCGTTGGTCCAGTCGCGCGCCGGCGCGTCCGCCCGCGCAGGGGCGGGCGAGTCGCCCGCAGCGGCGGCCGTGTTGCGCCCCCGGCGTGCTTGGAGATAGGACTGGTATCGCTGCCTGCTCGACGGGCGCAACCCGCTCATGCACAAACGTACGCCCCCGGCGCCGGGCCGCGGGCCTTGCTGCAAGCCACCCGCGCCCCCGCAAGGCCCGCGCGCAACACCCGCCGCCCGCGCTGCGCCAGCGCCCGCGGCGCCGACGCGGCGCGCTGGTATGCTCTGGCCATGGCCGACAAGGGTCGCCGCGGCGCATCGCGCGTGGGCAAGCGTGGCAAGCCGGCCCGGACCGGCAAGGCCCTCCCGCGCACCCCCTCCCGCACCCCCCCTCGCACTCCGCCGCGCACCCCCCTGGCCCCGCCGACTGCGCTCGGCGCCCCCCAGCCCGCCCCGCCAGACGGGCCGCGCACGCGGCGCACGCGGCGCGCTTCTGCCCAGCCCCCCGCCGAGGGCGGGCTGGTGTACGTGCTCTCGCGCGCGGGCCTGCGCCAGATCGACGCGCTCTGCGTCGAGCGCTACGGCCTGCCGACGATCGCGCTGATGGAGAACGCCGCCGCTCAGGTCGCCGCGGTCGCCGAGCGGATGCTCCTGGAGCGCCCCGGCCCGGTGCTGGTCGTGTGCGGCCGGGGCAACAACGGCGGCGACGGCCTGGCCGCGGCCCGGCACCTGCACAACGCCGGGCACGCCACCGCGGTGCTCCTGGCCGCCGAGCCGGCGCGCTTCGGCGGCGACGCCGCGGCCCAGCTCTCGGTCGTCCAACGGATGGGCCTGCGCGTGGGCGTGACCAACCCGGCCGACCCGCGCGCCGCCTTCGGGGCGCTCTGGCGCGACCTGCCCGACCCGGTGCTGGTCATCGACGCCCTGCTCGGGACCGGGGCCGAGGGCCCGATCGATCCGCAGGGCCCGGCGGCGCACCTGATCGGCGCCATCAACGAGGCGCGCCGCCTGGGGGCGCGCGTGCTGGCGGTGGACCTGCCCTCGGGCATGGACGCCGACACCGGGCGCGGCCTGGGCCCCGCCAACGCCCCGTTGGTCTCGGCCGACGCCACCGTCTCGATGGTCGGGTGGAAGCAGGGCTTTCTCAGCGCCGGCGCCGCTGCGGCCCTGGGCGAGGTGATGATCGCCGACATCGGGTGCCCGCGCGAGCTGGTCCGCAGGATCGGCCGCCCCCTGACGGGCGTCGAGCTGCGGCCGCGCCGCGCAGCCGGGCCCCACGGCGCGCCGGACACGCCGAGCGATCCCGAGCCCAGCGGGCTCGACGGTGCCAATTGACCGGCCCGCCCGCCGACGCGCTCAGACCGCCCCACCCAACCGGCCCCCGCCAACGCCCGCCGACCGGCTCCCCCCTTGACTGCGCTCCGTGACCAGCCCGCCCAGTCGGAGCACCCCACGCCGGGGCTGCGCGGGCGCGGTCTGTCCAGGCCAGAACGGTGCGGGCCAGAACGGTGCGGGCCAGAACGGTGCGGGCCAGAACGGTGCGGGCCGGGGCCGTGCAGGCCGGGGCCGGGCTTGGTACGCTCCTGGTGCGGCAGTCCCGGGCCGCGGGAGTGTGGCAGATGCCGGTTCGGATGGAACTGTCGCGGATCCTCATCCGCGAGCTCAACGACGTCCAGATCATCGAGCTGCGCGAGGTCGCGCCCGTCGACGCCGGCGACGACCCCGACGCCCGGCCGGGGGATCAGCACTTCTCGCAGGTCGAGGGCGGGCGGTCGTTCCCGATCGTCATCGGGCTGCCCGAGGCCCTCGCCATCGAGCGGCGCCTCCGCGGCATCCAGATCAAGCGCCCCCAGACCCACGACCTGCTGGCCAGCGTGATCACGTCGCTCGGGGGCAAGCTGATCTCCATCTGCATCAACGACCTGGCCGAGCACACCTTCTTCGCCGAGCTGAACATCCGCACCAAGGCCGGCGAGCTGATCAAGGTCGACGCCCGGCCCAGCGACGCCATCGCCCTGGGCATCGCCGAGGGCGTGCCCGTGCTCGTCGAGGAGCACGTCCTGCGCGCCGCCCAGAGCGACAAAGAGTGACACGGGAACCGCCCGCCCCGCGTCTCTACCATCGCTCATGATGCACGCGGCGCTGATCGCGGCGGTGGGGCTCCTTGGCGGGGTGACGGCGCTGGCCCCAGCCGGGGCGGCCCGCGTCGGAGCGCCCGCGGGCCCCGGGTCGGCAGGAGCGGCGGGCGGCGGGCCCGTGCCCCAGACGGTGTGGGACCTGTTTGTCCAGTCGATGGACCTGTTCACCTGGGCCCTGCTGGTGGGCTCGGTGGCCACGGTCGGGCTGATCTTCCGCGCCGCGATCGAGACCCGCCGGGGCGTGATCCTCCCCGCGGCCAGCGGCGGCACGATCCGCCGGCTCATCGACGAGCGCAAGTGGGACGAGCTGCGCGGCTTTGTGCGCCGCGACGGGTCCTTTGCCAGCGAGGTGGTCCGCGCCGCCATGGGCACGCCCGAGCGCGGCCCGCGCGACCGCGCCGGCGCCCGCGACGCCGCCGACCTGGCCGCCAGCGCCCTGTGCGCCCGCTGGTTCAGGTCCATCGAGCCGCTCAACGTCCTGGGCAACCTCGGCCCCCTCATCGGCCTGGCCGGGACCACCTACGGCATGGTGCTGGCCTTCACCTCGCTCGGGGCCGCCTCGGGCCAGGCCAGCCCGGCGGCCCTGTCGGTCGGCATCGCCAAGGCGCTCTTCCACACGCTGCTGGGGCTGCTGCTGGCCATCCCGTCGCTGATGGCCTATGGGCTGTTCCGCCAGCGGGTCGATCGCCTGTGCAACGACGCCCTGGTCATGGGCGCCGAGCTGGTCGAGATGCTCCCCGACCCGGCCCCGCACCCGCCGCTGGCCCACGCCCCCGCGTCTGCCAGCAACGGGGCGCACGCGGCCGCCGCGGCCGCCGCCGGGGCCAAGCCGTGAGGACCCGCCGGGCTCTTGAGCGGCTGGCGCGCGGGCACAGCGCCGCCGGCGGTCATGCGGGTGGTGCGGGGGGCGGGGGTGGGGGGCACAGCGGCGGCGTGAACGTCACGCCGATGATCGACGTGGTGATGGTGCTCATCGTCTTCTTCTTGATCGTCGGCAGGCTGGCCAGCGACCGCGCCGGCGTACGCCTGGCCGAGTCCGGCCTGGGCCGGGTCGACGAGTCCACCCCCGCGGTGACGATCACCATCGCGCCGGGGCCGGTCCCACCCGGGGCAGCCGCGCCCGCGCAGGGCGCATTTGCAGCCAGGGTGGTCGTCAACGGGCTCCCCGTGGCAGACGAGGCCGAGCTGGAGCGGTTGCTGCGCGACGCCGCAGCCCGCTGGGCGTCGGAGCACCCCGAGGCGGGCGCGGGCGAGGCGGGCCCAGCGGAGACGGGCGATGGTCCGCAAGCCGGGTCGGTCTTTGCCCGCCTGCCGGTGCAGGTCGCCGCCGACAAGGGCCTCGGCTTTGAGCGCATCCGGCCCGTGCTGGCCGTGTGCGCCCGGCTGGGCGTGATCGAGGTGGGCCTGATCACGGAGCGGGCGCCATGAGCGGGCGTCGCGGGGCGTTGTTGCGCCGGGGGGCCTCCGACCGCGCCGGCGCGCACGCGGGCCCGAACATGGCCCCGATGGTGGACGTGGTGATGGTGATCCTGGTCTTCTTTATGGCCTCAGCGGCGTTCGTGGGGCCAGAGTGGCTGATCCGGGCGCTGCTGCCCAGCCGCGCCGGGCCCGAGGCCACCGCGCCGCGCGGCGGCGGGGCCCAGCCGGAGCCCGGGCCGGCCCGGATCGACCTGGTGGTCCGCGCCGGGGCGGGCGCCGCCGGCGGGTGGTCGCTGGGCATCGACGGGGCCGACGCCCTGAGCCCGGCCGACGCCGAGGCTGCGCTGCTGGCGCGCGTGCGCGACGCCGAGTCGAGCGGCCGACAGGTCGAGGCCGTGCTCCGCAGCGAGGACGGCGTGCCGTGGGAGGCCGTGATCGCCGCCCGCGACATCGCCGCCCGCGCCGGCATCGCGCGCGTGGGCGTGGACCACGCCGCCCCGCCGGTCAGCGGCGCGCCCGCGGGCCGCTGACACACGCGCGTGCGCCAGTGCCTGCGCGTCTATGTGCAGCAAGCAGGGACCGGGTGTAGCAGGGACCGGGTGTAGCAGGGATCGGCCGCACGCGGGACGATCACTCGTCGCCCTGGGCACCCGCCTCGGCGTCGTCGGGCGCGTCGGCCATGCCCCGCCCGGCGCTGGCGGGCCCTGACTGCGCCGCCGTCGGCGTGTGCAGGCCCATGCGGGTCAGGGTGGAGCGCAGGTCGCGCGGGAAGGGCGAGCTGGTGTCCACGGGCAGGCCGGTGATCGGGTGGACAAACGCGATGCGGTGGGCGTGCAGCGCCAGCCGAGGCGCAGCCCGCGCGATCGCCGGCGGGGCGTAGTGGCGGTCGCCCAGGATCGGGCAGCCGATCAGCTCCATGTGCACGCGCACCTGGTGGAGCCGCCCGGTGAGCGGGCGGGCCTCGATGAGCGCGGCCATCGGCGAGGCCTCCAGCGTGCGGTAGGCCGTGGCCGAGCCCTTGCCCGCCGAGGAGACCTTGGCCAGCTTGGGCTCGACGATCTGGCCGTGGGCGCCCGGGCGCGGCGTGGTCTCGGCGATGGGCTTGTCGATCAGGCCGGCGGGTGCCCTGGGCGCCCGCGCGGCGATGGCCCAGTAGAACTTGGCGATCCGGCGGGAGGCGAAGTCGTCCCGCAGGCGGTCGTAGGCCCGCGCCGAGAGCCCGACGATGAGCAGCCCCGACGTGTCGCGGTCCAGCCGGTGGAGCAGGCCAAAGTCCCGCGCCCGGCCCAGCGCCTGGAGGCGCGCCCCGAAGCGCGCAAAGAGGCCGTTGAGGAGCGTGTCGGTGTCGTGGCCGATCCCCGGCTGGGTGACCAGCCCGGCGCGCTTGGAGACCACGAGCAGGTGCTCGTCCTGGTAGCGCGTGGTGAACGTGACGCGCGGCTCGGGGGTGACGGAGAGTGTTGCCATGGTGCCCGCAGCTCTCAGGGGGCCCCGGGCCGGGCGCTCGGGCCCGGGTGCGGCCCGGCCGAGGCGCCGTCGAGGAACCACTCCAGGTTGCCGCTGCTGGGGCGCACGCCCAGGATCGGCAGCTCGTCCACGGGCAGCCGCTCGGGGGCGTCGCCGGCGCGGTCGAGGGTCTCGACGAGTCGCGCCAGGGTCGGGGCCTTGGCCGCGCCGTGGGCCAGGACGGCCACGCGGTCGGCGCCGTTGATGCAGCGGAGGGTCATCGTCACGCGGTCGGGCGGCGTGACGGCGGGGCCCGAGTTGAGGCGGGCCAGCGGGGGCTCGCCCATGATGGTGGCCGGGTCGTGATCGGGCCCGGGCAGGTCGGCGCGCAGCGCGGGGGAGCGCGGGAAGAGCGAGGCGGTGTGGGCGTCGGCGCCCATGCCCAGCAGGACCAGGTCCAGCCTGCGCCAGCCGGGCGGGCGGGCCGACAGGTGCCCGCGCAGCTGCGCGTGCAGGTGGGTGTCGGCGTCGTCGCGCGTGGCCATGATCGGGTGGACCCGCTCGGCGGGGATGCCCGAGTGGGCAACGAGCACCTCGCGGATGTGCCCGAAGTTCGAGCGGTCGTCCTCGAAGGGCACGCGACGCTCGTCGACGATCCACAGGTGCGTGCGCGCCCAGGGCAGAGCGCGGAACTCCGGGTCGTACATCAGCCGCTCGTAGACGGGCATCGGCGAGGACCCGCCCGAGAGGGCCACGTGGAAGTCCCCCGAGCCCGCCACGGCCCGGTGCGCGTTGACGAGCACGGCCCGCGCCACCGCGTCGAGCAGGTCGTCGGTGCTCTCGTAGACGGTGACCCTGCCCGGGAGCCGAGGGGCGTGCTCAGGGCGTCGCGGGCGCGGGAGGTCTGCCATGAGTGATCGTACGGGCCGCCCGCGGGCAAGCCGCCGGCGCGCCCGTCAGTGCTTCCAGGTGCTCTTGAAGCCGCGGATGGACTCCTCGAGGCGCTTCTCGAGGTCCTTGTCCAGGGCGCGCTTCTTTTCCAGCTCGTCGCGCGCCGGCCTGGCCACGCCGCGGAAGTACTCGAGCAGGCCCTTCTCGAAGTCGCGGACCTTGCCCAGCGGCACGTCGTCGAGGTACCCGCGGGCGCCGGCGAAGATCGAGATGACCTGGTCCACCACGGTGAAGGGGATGTACTGCGGCTGCTTGAGCAGCTCGACCATGCGGGCGCCGCGGTCGAGCTGCCGCTGCGTGGTCTTGTCCAGCTCGGTGCCCAGCTGGGCGAAGGCCTCCAGCTCGCGGAACGCGGCCAGGTCCAGCCGCAGCGAGCCGGCGATCTGCTTCATGGCCTTGATCTGCGCGTTGCCGCCGACGCGCGAGACGGAGATGCCCACGTTGATGGCCGGCCGCACGCCGGCGAAGAACAGCTCCGGCTCCAGGTAGATCTGCCCGTCGGTGATCGAGATCACGTTGGTCGGGATGTACGCCGAGACGTCGCCCTCCTGCGTCTCGATCACCGGCAGGGCCGTGAGCGAGCCACCCCCGTTCTCGTCGCTGAGCTTGGTGGCACGCTCCAGCAGGCGCGAGTGCAGGTAGAACACGTCGCCGGGGTACGCCTCGCGGCCCGGGGGGCGGCGCAGCAGCAGCGAGAGCTGCCGGTACGCCACGGCCTGCTTGGACAGGTCGTCGTAGATGCACAGGGCGTGCTTGGGGCCGCTGCCCGAGTGCCCCTGCCACATGAAGTACTCGCCCATCGTGCACCCGGCGTAGGGCGCGATGTACTGCATCGGCGCCGGGTCCGACGCCGAGGCGTTGACCACGATCGTGTAGTCCATCGCCCCGTTCTTGCGCAGCGTCTCGACCGTCGCGGCGACCGTCGAGTTCTTCTGGCCCACCGCCACGTAGATGCACACCACCGCCTCGGGCGTGCCCCAGTACTGCCGCTGGTTGATGATCGTGTCCAGGGCCACGGCGGTCTTGCCGGTCTTGCGGTCGCCGATGATCAGCTCGCGCTGCCCCTTGCCGATGGGGATCATCGCGTCGATGGCCTTGATGCCCGTCTGGAGCGGCTGGGTCACCGGCTGCCGCTCGGCGATGCCCGGCGCGATGATGTCCACCTTGCGACGCTCGGTCGTCACGATCGCCCCGCGGTCGTCCAGCGGCTCGCCCAGCGGGTTGACCACGCGCCCCAGCAGCGCCTCGCCCACCGGCACGTCCAGCAGGCGACCCGTGCCGCGCACCAGGTCCCCCTCCTTGACGTGGAGGTACTCGCCGTACACCACCGCGCCGACGGTGTCCGTCTCTAGGTTGAAGACCTGCCCGGTCACCGTCCCGTGCGCGGTCTGGAACTCGAGCAGCTCACCGGCCATGGCGTTCGAGAGCCCGAAGACCCGGGCGATGCCGTCGCCAATCTCCACCACGCGACCGACCTCGGCCACCTCCAGCTGAGCGCTGAACTGCTCGATCTCGTGCTTGATGATGCTCGTGATCTCGTCGGTGCGGATCTTCAAGGGTCAACCTCGCAGGATGGCCCCGGCTGGCCGGTGCTGGTGGGCGTGGGATCCTCGGCCGCGGGCGCGGCCGGTCGCCGGGTGCCAACCATATTCACTCCGCCGCTCATGGTGAAGCCCGGGCACGCATCAA
>PNJV01000025.1 GCA_013822085.1 Isosphaera sp.
CATCCACCATCCGCGGCCGCTACGGCTGCAGCAGCAGCCCCTGCCGACCTGACCCATCACGACGGCCCGCCGGGGCCACCCTGGCGCCCCGCCGGGCACTCTGTCGCGCCTCAGCGGCGCCAGCGCCAGAGGGCGCCGGCGCGCAGCGGCCTTAGCGGGCCTTGCTCGGCTGGGGGATGGTGCCAGCGGGCAAGCTCTTGTCGGGCGCGGCGCCGCCCTCAGCGATCCACTGGTTGTTCATGAGCGTGATCAGGTCCTCGGTCACGTCCAGGCTGCGCGACTGGAAGATGACCCGGCGGGAGGCGATGACGGCGCGCGCTTCCTGGGCCGTCTTGGCGGTCTCGGGGATCTGGAGGGTGTCGTCGGCCGAGAGGATCAGGCCGTAGCCGTTGGCCTCGGCCAGCCCCGCCGAGGCCTTGAGGATCGACTTGTACATGCTGGCGAACATCTGCGTCCGCCGCGCTTCGAGGCGCCGCTCGAAGAGCTCCGAGCGCACGCGGCCGTCGACGGCCTTCTCCTCGAAGCCCTCGGCGCGCTCCTCGCGCTGCGGCCCGGGGGCCATGACGTTGATCAGCTCGCTCTCGGTCTTGAGCTCGCTCTCGCGCCGCTTGAGGTCGTCCTCGTACTTGCGTTTGAGCACCTCCAGCTCGCGCTCCTTGGCCCAGCGCTCGTGCAGGCCGTTGATCACGCGCTCAAGGTCGATGGTCGCCACGATCGTCGGCGGCGGCGCCAGCCGCGACGCCACCGCGTGGGCGACCCCGCTGGTGGACGCCACCACGCCCAGCGCCGCGACGCTGAGCATCACGGCCATCGCCCACAGGCCACGCGTGCCACGGGCCTCCCGGCCGCCACCGGCATGCGCACCGCTGCCCCCACCCCCGGCCAAACTCACACCCCCCACGCGCTGCTCACGGTCCATCGCACAGCTCCTTGCACACATCAAGCGCTGACACGCCGCCCAGCGCGCCGAACGGTTCGACGGGCGTTCCGTCGCCCTGGGTTCGATCATACTGCCCCCGCGGACGCACCGCGCGTCGAGCGGGTCAGGCTGGGCGCTTAGTTGACGTCCATCTCGCGCACGCCCCGCTTGAGCCGGAGCGCCTCGACCCGGCCGCGGAAGAGCTCGAGCACGCGCACCGCGTCCGGGATGGCCCGCAGCGCCACGCGCGGCGTCGTGGGGTCGCTGGTCAGCAGCGTCAGCGTCCCCAGCCCCAGCACCCGCTCCCAGAGCGTGCGGCCGAGCACGAAGTCCTTGACGCGGTAGAGCTCAAGGTCGTCGTAGCGCCGGCTGACGACCCCGTCGGCCACGCGCAGCCGCTCGTTGGTCAGGGTGAAGGTGTGCGTGCGCACGCGCAGGTACTGATAGATCGTGACCGGGAGCGTCACGATCAGGACGCCCAGAACAAAGTACGGCAGGTTCACCCACTGGCTGGTGCGGCCGAGCCAGACGACCGTCTCGGGGGCCTGGGCTGGGCTGGGTCGTGGGAGTCGTGCTGGCTCTGGTGCATGGCCTGGGCCTCCGAAGGGAGGGTTGGGAAGCGGCGCCGCTCCGTTCTGCGCAGCGCCAACCATACCCTGGGCCGGGCCGGGCGGCCCGCACCCGGGAGCCGGCTCATGCGCGTCATCGTCACGGGCCAGATCGGCCTGGACAAGAAAGAGTACCTCAACGCTGTGGCCGAGCTGGCCGGTCAGCAGGGCGAGCCGCTGGGCGTGTTCCACGTCGGGGACATGATGTACCGCGAGGCCCGCGACGTGCGCCCGGGGCGGATCCTGGACCTGCCGCTGTCGCGCCTCACCGCCCTGCGGCGGGCCGCGTTCAAGGACATCATCGCCCAGGCCGAGACATGCCGGCACCTGATCGTCAACACGCACGCGACGTTCCGCTGGCGGCACGGGCTGTTCGCCGCCTTCGATTTCGACCAGATCGCGCTGCTCAAGCCCGACCTGCTGGTGTGCCTGGTGGACAACATCGAGCTGGTCCACCACCGCCTCCACCGCGACCACGTCAGCGACGCCACGCTCAAGGACTGCATGGTCTGGCGCGAGGAAGAGATCCTGGCCACGGAGCTGCTGGCCCAGGCGATCCCCGGCTCGCGCTTCGCCATCGTGGCCCGCGGGCGGCACGCCGACACCCGCGCGGCGATGTTCCGCCTGGTGCTGCGCCCGGCCATGCGCCGCGTCTACCCGAGCTTCCCCATGAGCCACGTCGCCGACATGCCCGAGGTCCTGGCCGAGATCGACGCCTTCCGGGCCGAGCTTGCCAAGCACTTCATCGCCTTCGACCCGGGCGATGTGGACGAGAAGCTCCTGCTCGAGCGCGCCATCGCCGCCACCCGCGACGGGCGCGACTGGGTCGAGGCCGACCCGCACCCCTTGGCCGGCTCGCGCCAGACGCCCGAGCCGATCCGCGTCCGCGCCCGCGAGGTCCTGGACATCGCCGGCGACATCGACGGCCAGATCTACATGCGCGACTTCAAGCTCATCGACCAGTCCGACATGATCGTCTCGCTGATCCCGGAGCTCCCCGGCGGGATCCCGGGGCTCTCGTCGGGCGTCGAGCGCGAGCTCCAGCACGCCTTCGAGCACGCCAAGGAGGTCTACGTGGTCTGGAAGCCCAAGAAGCCGCCCTCGCCGTTCATCACCGAGACGGCCACCGCCGTCTTCCCGACCGTCGAGCGGGCCCTGGCGCACTTCGAGTCCCGCGGCTACTTCGGCGAGCGCAACCTGTTCGGGCACTGAGCGCCGCGCGCCCCTGGGCCGCTCAGGGCTCGCCGGCGGGGTCGCGCGTGGCCGTCAGCCGCGCCAGGGCCGGGTGCCCCTGGCGCTTCTTGAGGGCCAGGCGCTCGACGACCGATTCGGGGACCATCTTGCGCAGCGGCGCCAGGTCGGTGCCCATGGCGGTCAGCTGCTTGATCAGGCTGCTGGAGGTGTAGGCGAAGCTCTGCCCGGCCACCACGAAGGCGGTCTCCAGGCCGGCCACCTCGCGGTTGGTCACCGCTTGCTGCACCTCGTTCTGGAGGTCCGAGAGGTTCCTGATGCCGCGCAGGATCACCGTCGCCCCTATCCGGCGGGCGAAGTCGACGGTCAGGCCGTCGAACCCGGCCACCTCCACAGGCGCCGCGCCGGGCGCGACCGTCTGGCCCGCTTGGGTCATCTGGTCCACGAGCTCCTGGAGCATCTCCACGCGCTCGGCGGCGCTAAAGAGCTGGTCCTTGCTCGGGTTCCGGCCCACGGCCACCACCACGCGGTCGAAGAGCCGCCGGCCGCGCTCGATCACGTCCAGGTGCCCGAACGTCACCGGGTCGAACGAGCCGGGGAAGACCGCCACGTGCTCGTGTGCCCTGGGCCGGGGTGCCGTCGCGCCGCCTCCGCTCATGCCTGACGATAGTGCACCGCTACGCGCGGACTTGCACCAGCCCCGCGGCCACAAGCCCGATGAGCACGCCCCCCAGCGCCAAGCGGTAGACACCGAACAAAACAAGGCCGTGCCGATTGAGGAACCCGATCAGCCACCGCACCGCTGCCGCCGCTGAGAGCGTCGCCACCACCAGCCCCAGCACCACCGGCCCGACACCCAGGCTCAGGATCTGGCTCGGCTGGCCGTCGGCAGCCCCTTTGAACTCCTTGAGGACCTCGTACCCCGTGGCGGCCAGGAGCACCGGCACGCCCAGCAAGAAGCTGAACTCGGCCGCTGCTGCCGGACGCAGGCCCGCCACCACGCCGCCGACGATGGTGCTCATGCTCCGGCTGGTGCCCGGCCACAGCGCAGCGATCTGGCACAGGCCGATGATCAGCGCGTCGCGCGGGGACATCTGCTCGATGGTCTTGCCGATCGGCGGTTCGCCGGGCGCGGCGCGCTTTGCGCGGATCAGGGCCCGGTCCAGCACGATCATCACCACGCCGCCGAGCATGAGCGCCCCGACCACCGGCCCGGCGTGGAACAGGTGCTCCTTGATCACCCCGCGCAGGACGAACGCCAGGCCCGTCGCCGGCAGGAAGGCCACCGCCAGCCGGGCCAGCAGGCGCAGCCCCGCTGGGTCACGCCCGAGCAGCCCGCGCACCATGGCCACAAACCGCGGCAAATACAGCCCGACCACCGCCAGGATCGCGCCGCCCTGGATCACGACGTTGAACGCGTCGATGGCGTCCTTGTCCACGCGCTGGCGCACGCCGAGCAGGTCGACCGTCAGGATCAGGTGCCCCGTGGACGAGACGGGCAGGTACTCGGTGACGCCCTCGACGAGCCCCAGCACAGCCGCGTGCCACAGCTCCAGCCCCCGGGCGCTCACCGCGCACGCACCGTCTGGACCATGCGCTTGAACGCCTCGCCGTGCTCGGGCGCCATCGCCTCGGGCGCGGTGAATCGCACGAACGCCGTCTGGCCGGGGCCCTCGACGACGGCGCCGATGAGCACGTAGCCCGGCTTGGGCACGGGCGCCTGGCCGGGAGAGCCCGACTGGTACGTCCCGCGCAGCTGAGCGATCGTCACGCGCACGCCGCCCACGTCGCGCTCGCTGATCACCGGCTCGGCGGGCAGCCCCTGCGGCCCGAGCACCTGGCTGGCCCACCTGTTGATGTTCGAGGCCGCGTCGCCGCCCTGGCCCGGCCCGAAGGCGAAGAAGACGATCTCCCCCTCGCGTCCGGGCCCGAACCGCAGCTCGGCGGCCCGCGGCGGGCGCACGCCCTCGACGCGCTCCCACCCCAGCCCCGCCGGCACCGACCAGGCCAGCCCCGCAGCCGCGACTTCGCCGCCCTGGCCGCCCAGGCCGCCGATGGCCTCGTTGGCCGCGTCAAGGGTGCGCTGCTGCTGCTGGTTGATGCCCGACTCGACCCCGCGCACCGCGCCGCGCACGTTCTGTGCGGTGCCGGCAAGGTCAAGCCCGCCCCCGGTCGGGCCCGCGCCGCCCTGGCCCCCGCCGGCGTTGCTGCCGGAGTTTTCCTCGCACCCCGCCACCGCGGCGGCCAGCGCCGCCACGCCGACGCAGGCCACCAACCGCCACGCGCCGATGTGCCGTGAAAGAGGCGTTACGGGTGCACGCATGCGCGATGGTAGACCGCCGCTGCGCTCAGCCAGCGCCCACCTGGCCGGTGATGGCGGGCGTTGGCTGGTCGCTGCTGTTGGCCCGCCGGCGGCGGACCATGCGGTTGATCACCGGGTCCTCGACGCCTGGCATGGCCGCGCACAGGGCCATGCCCCATCGGACGACCAAGCTGGTCCAGACCTCCGCCCGCGGCCGGCGCAGGGTGCGCACGACGGCCCGGGCGACCGTCTCGGGCGACTGCATCAGCCGCCCGCTGGTGTGCTGGATGAGGCTGGCGATGCCGCTGCGCCGCTGGACGGTGTCGAAGAACTCGGTCTTGGTCCCCACCGGGTGCACCGTCGAGACGCGCACGCCGGTGCCGCGCAGCTCGGCGCGCATCGCGCGGCCCATGTGGTGCTGGGCGGCCTTGGTCGCCGAGTAGGCGCCGTAGTACGGCAGGGGCATTCGCGCCAGGCACGAGGAGCACCAGAGCACGTGGCCGCGCGGCCCCTGACCGGGCGCCGCCAGCATCCGCTCCACCGCCGGGCGGATCAGGTTGAGCGAGCCGAAGAAGTTCACCTCGAACATCTCTCGCAGCTGCGCGTCGCTCATCCGGTGCACCGCGGCCTCGAGCCCGTAGCCGGCGTTGGCAAAGACGCCGTAGACGCCGCCGAACGCCTCAGCGGCGCGGTCCACCAGCGCCCGGCAGGCCGCGGCGTCGGCCACGTCCATGGCCATCCACAGGGCGCGCCCGCCGCGGGCCTCGATCTGCGCGGCCAGCTCCGCCAGCCGGTCGGCGCGCCTGGCGCCCAGGGCCACGGGCATGCCCGCCTGAGCGCAGGCCAGCGCCGTGGCCGCCCCGATGCCCGACGAGGCGCCGCTGATCACCATCGCCCGCCCGCCAAGGTCGATCGCCATCGCGCGCTCCATGCCGCCGGTCCCGCCCGCCCGCGGCGGGCAAGATAGCGCCCCCGGCTGGGCCTCAGCCGCGGCGCGCGCCCGGCAGCCCGCGCAGCACCCAGCCCACCTCGGGCGCGCCCAGCGCACGCCCCGCCGCCGCGTACACCGCGGCGCCCGCCGCCACGCACAGGCCCAGCCGCCACAGCCGCGGGGCCGTGCCCGGGCCGACGGTGTAAAACTCGGTCACCGCCCACACCGCTGCGCCCATGACCGCCGCGGCAACGACCAGCCGCGCCGCGGCCAGCGCCGTGGCCGCGTCAAGGAGGCTCCCCACGCCGGCGTGCGTGCGCGCCACGCGGCGCATCAGCAGCACGCCCAGGGCCGCGCACTGGGCCGTGGCGCCGATCGACGTCGCCCAGGCGATGCCCGCCTCTTGCAGCGGCCAGATCAGGGCCGCGGCCACGCACGCGTTGACGCCCACCATGGCCACCGACACGCGCATGGGCGTGCGCGTGTCCCCGATGGCGTAGAACCCGCGCGAGAGGACGTGGTTGAGCCCGTAGGCCCAGACCGCGGGGGCAAAGCCGAGCAGGGCCGCCGCTGCGCGCTGGGCGCCCCGCTCGCCCAGCCCCATGCCGCCGATCGAGAACACCGCCATCACGTCCTGCCTGACCAGCACCAGCCCCACCGAGGCCGGCAGCCCGATCAGCAGCGACAGCCGCACGCTCCGCCGCAGCGTGCCCACCAGCGCCGGGCCGTCGCTGCGCGCCCCGGCCGCGGCGAGCATCGGGAACGCCGCCGTGGCCACCGCGATCCCGAACACGCCCAGCGGGAACTGGTACATCCGCGCCGCGGCGGTGACGATCACGTTCGAGCCCGCGTCCAGCGGGTACGGCCGGCCCAGGAGCGTCGGGCCCACCCAGATAGGGTACATCGCCAGGAACGTGTCGAAGACCACGCTCAGCTGCACCGCCCCCAGCCCGAGCGCCACGGGCACGAACCGGCGCAGCATGCCTCGCACCAGCGCGGCGGCGGAGGCGTAGTCGCTGTTCCACGCCGCGCGCCCGCGCAGGGCACGCGCAAACCACCACACCTGCACCACCCCCGAGAGCACCGTCACCGCGGCCAGCGCGTACGCGCTCCCGGGCCCGGCGCCGACGCCGGCCAGGAGCATCGAGCCGCCGGCCACGATCACCAGGCCGTTGAGCACCAGCGGCCCGCTGCTGGCCGGCCCGAAGCGCCCGTGCACCTGGAGCGCCGCGGCCAGGATCGCCGCCGCGCAGATCGCCGGCATGAACCAGATCGTCACGGCGATCAGGCCCAGCGACAGCCCCCGGTCTGCGTCGCCCGGCAGCAGCAGCACGAGCCCCACGACCCCCAGGCACACGGCCAGCGCGATCACCGCCGTCAGGGCGCCCAGGGCCGCCACGGTCAGCGACAGCAGCGCGTCGGCGCGGGCGCGCCCCTGGCGCTGCGCGGCGCTGTACGCCGGCAAGAACGCCGCCGACAGCGCGCCCTCGCCAAAGAGCCTCCGGAAGATGTTCGGGATCGCCATCGCCGCCACCACCGCCGAGCCGGTGGCGCTGGTCCCAAAGAGCAGGATCACCACCACGTCGCGCAGCAGGCCGCCCAGCCGCGAGAGCAGCGTCACCCCCGAGACCACGCGCACCGCCGACGCCAGCGCCCGCTCGGTCCCCGCGGGCTCTGCGTCGCGTCCCGGGTGCGCCCCGCCGTCAGGTGCGCCCGCCGCCGGGGGCGCAGGGGCATGGCCGGCGCCGGGCCCAGGGGCGGCGCCGGGACCGGCCAGGCTGGCCGAGTCGGTCACACGGATATGGAACCCGTCGGCCCCCGTGCCCATCGCGCGGCCTCACCCCGCGCGCCCGGCGCGCAACGCGTCGAACACCTGGTAGCCCAGGAACAGCACGTACACGCCAAGGAGCACGCCGCCCTCGATCCGCGCCACGCTCCGGCCGTTGGTCCGCGAGAACGGCACGATCAGCGCCCCCATGAGCACCATCCACGCCAGCGGCGCCACCGCCTCGGCCGTGCCGACGGGCGTCGATCCCAGCACCGACGAGAGCCCGTGGATCAGCATGATGTTGAACGTGCACGAGCCGACGACGTTGCCGATGGCGATGTCCACGTGGCCGCGACGCGTGGCGATCACGCTGGCTGTCAGCTCGGGCAGCGTCGTGCCCAGCGAGACCACCGTCAGCCCCACGATCACCTTGGGGATCCCGAGCCCCTCGGCCAGCCGCACCGCCCCGTCCGAGCCGAGCCACCCGCCCACGCCCAGGAGCACCAGCCCCGCCACCACCAGCACCAGCGCCCGCCCCACGCCCGCCCCGGCGTGCCGCCGCGCCTCCGCCTCGGCCTCCGATTCCAAAGCCAGGTGCGCCGAACGCTCGCCCAGCGAGTGCCGCACCAGCAGCGTCGTGTGCCCGACGAACAGCGCCAGCAGCCCAACGCCGCCCCACCACATGATCCCAGCCCCCGTCCCGCCCAGCACCACCGGCAGGTACACCAGCCCCGCTGTGACCATGAACAGCGCCACCATGAACGGGATCTCGCGCCCGACCAGGTCGTCGGAGACCTTGAGCGCACGTATGAGGGCCGACACCCCGAGGATGAAGCCCATGTTGCAGATGTTGGCGCCGATCACGTTGCCGAAGACCAGCTCCCCGCTGCCGGCAAGGGCCGAGGTCGTGTTGAACGCCAGCTCCGGCGACGACGTGCCCCAGGCCACGACCGTCAGGCCCACCAGCAGCGGCGGCACGCCCAGCCGAGTGGCCAGGCTCACCGAGCCGTCAACGAGGAACCTCCCGCCGGTGACCAGCAGCACGATCCCAGCCGCTAAGAGCAGCAGCCCACTGACCAGAGGTCCCACGTTCAGATACCATGCGCTTTCCCACCCCGCCCCTTAGCCGCCACGCGCCCGCGCCACCCTCGCCACCACCAGCAGCACCACGCCCGCCAGGAGCGCGCCCAGAGTATTCGCCACCGCGTCGGCTGGATCAACCACGCGGTTGAAGCCCGGCACGCTCTGGCTCAGCTCGTCGGCCGCCCCAGCCAAGGCCCCCACAGCGACCGCTCGCGCCACCGCGCGCCACTCCAGCCAGGGGCCGGCCAAGCCCGCGGCGTGGAACAGCGCGGTCCACACCGCAAACGCCCCGAGGTGCGCCGCAAGGTCCGTGCGCGCCAGGTCCATCCCGGGCGTGCGCACGCCCGGCGCGTGGGTCATCGCGTGGAGCGCAACGGCGTAGACGACGAACGCGACGCGCCACCACCGGCGTGCCACGCCCAGCGGCTGAGCCCCGCCCGGGCTCGCCGAGCCGTGCCCCCCAGTCATCGGATCCCCTCGACACCACCCGCACCACCCGCACCACCCGCACCACCCGCCCGCCCCGCACCCGCCGCACCCGCCGCACTCGCCCGCTCCATGACGCCGCGGCCGGGCAGCACCACGCCCTGGGCTGCGCGCAGCGCGTCCCACTCGGCGACGATCGCCCGCGCCAGGGCCTCGTAGTCGGCGGCCCCGGGGCACCCGGGCGCGTACTCGTAGATCGTCCGCCCGAACGAGGGCGCCTCGGCCAGCTTGACGTTGCGCCGAACCCCGGGCCGGTACACCCTCGCAGCGCGCCACGGCCGATCGGTGCTGCGCGCCTGCTCGAAGAACGCGTCCAGGTCCGCCACCACCTCCCGCGCGTGCGTCGTGCCCGCGTCGTGGTTGCACAGGATCACACCGGTGACGTGCAGCTGCGGGTTTGCGCCGCGCCCGACGATCGAGACCGTCTCCATCAGCTTGCCCAGGCCCTGGAGGGCCAGGAACTGCGCCTGCATCGGCACCATCACCTCGCGCACGGCCGCCAGCGCGTTGAGCGTCAGCGTCCCCAGCGACGGCGGGCAATCGATGATCATGAACTCGGCGCGCTCCGGCTCGGGCACCGCGGCCAGCGCCGCTCGCAGCCGCGTGAGGCGGTCCGGCGCCGAGACCAGCTCCGACTCGATCGCCGCCAGGTCCGTCTGGGCGGGCACCAGCCGCAGGCGCTCCCGCGCCTCGACGGACGCTGCGCCGACCCCGATCGACGGGTCCAGCAGCAGCTCGTAGGCGCCCGGGGAGCCCCCCCGCGCGCCGGCCTCCACGCCCAGGTGCAGCGTGGCGTGGGCCTGCGGGTCCAGGTCGATCAGCAGCGTGGACCGGCCCAGCCGGGCGATCCCCGCCGCCAGGTTCACCGCGGTGGTCGTCTTGCCGACGCCGCCCTTCTGGTTCATCAGCGCGATGCCGCGTCCGTGCCGCATAGGGCGCCAGTATACAGGCGGAGCCCCGGGCGGCTCAGGCCGGGTCGCTGGCGCCCACGGCCGAGCCCCCGGCGTGGACGCCATTGGCCGGCCCGGCGGCGGCGCCCCCCGCGCGGGCCCGCGTCGCCTCCTCCTCGAACTGCTTGCGCCGCGCGGCCTTGAGCGCGATCACCGCCACGAACGACACGAGCACCAGCACCATCACGTACGCCACGCGCGAGCGCGTCAGCGTCAGCGCGATCCCCAGCACGCCGAACACCGCCCCGAGCAGGTGCAGGATCGCCACCGCCCCCTTGACGCCCAACGCACGCTTGAGGATGTGGTGCAGGTGCTGGTCGTCCGCCGCCGAGATCTTCTGCCCGGCCATCTTCCGCCGCACGATCGCCAGCGACGTGTCGATGATCGGCACGGCGAAGATCACCAGCCCCGCCAGCACCAGGTTCGTCCGCCCCTCGTCCCCCAGGCTCAGCACGATCACGATCGTGGTGAACCCGAGCAGCAGCGACCCCGCGTCGCCCAGGAATATCGACGCCGGGTTGTAGTTGTGCGGCAGGAACCCCAGCGAGGCGCCCAGCAGCGCCAGGCACAGGACGATCCGCGCGTTGTCCAGCTCGCCGTGCCCCGCCAGCCCGAGCCCGACCGAGACCACCAGCAGCGCCGAGGCCGCCAGCGCCGACACCCCCGAGCACAGCCCGTCGAGGCCGTCGATCAGGTTCATCGCGTTGCACGCGCCCAGCACGAACACCGCGATCACGCCCGTCCCGGTCCAGTAGATCACGTCGACCTGTAGCACGCTCACCGACGCGCCCCCGAGCCCGAGCCCAAACGGCAGCGGGATCTCGTAGAGCAGGTCCGGGTTGCCCAGCCACGCCCCGATCGGCCTGAGCACCTGCGCCGCCAGCTTCACGCCCACGTCCTCATAGGCCAGGGCCGCCGAGGCGATGAGCATGCCGCCCACCTTCTGCGCCGGGCTCACGTCCGCCACGTCGTCGAGCAGCCCCACCACCATGATCACCGTCATCCCCAGGATCACCGACAGCGGCACCATGCGCGGCGTGCCCACCTCCGTCAGCCACTCCGGCTTGTCGGCGGGCACGGCGACAAAGTCCAGCAGCCCGTGCAGCGGCGCCAGGTACGAGAACCCGATCCCGGCCATCAGCCCGAGGAAGACCGCCACGCCACCCAGGTATGCCACCGGGAACTTGTGGGCCTTGCGCTGCTCGTCGGGGCGGTCGATCACGCCGTTGGCGATCGCCAGCCGCCGGAAGACCGGCGTCATCATGAGCGTCACCACGAAGGCCACCACAAAGACACCGATCATGCCCGAGAACGCGCCGAGCACCCCGCCGGCGCCCGCCAGGCCCTCGGCCACGGCGCCCGTGGACCACGCCGCCGCGACCGCGGGCTCCGCCTGGCTCGTGCTCTGGCCCACCACGTCCACGCGCACCGGTCCGACCTCCCGCCGCTGGCGCCCGACCCGCCCAGCCCCCTCCGCTGCGCCCCGCGGCGCCACGCGCGCCCGCGGCCGCACACGCTATCCCGTATGACGTTCACCGGCAGCCGTGCATTGCCGGCCACGACCAATCAGACCCCGATCAATCGCCGCCGGGACGCCTCATCGGCCCGCGCCGTGCCGGCCGAAGCGGTCCCGTGACCCGCGGGCGCACCCATCTGCATCGGCGATCCAGCGCGCCACATCGCGGATCGTCTGGTCGAAAGGTACACCGGGATCAAAGCCGATCAGCGCTCGGACTTTGCGAAGATCGGGCACCCGCCGACGCAGGTCCTCGAACCCCGCCCCGAAGACCCGCTGATAGGGCGTCTTGACCACCAGGCTCTGCGAGCCGACCACGCGCACCACCCGCGCAGCCAGCTCCGAGATCGTCATCGGCTGATCCGAACCGATGTTGAACACGCCGCCCACCGCGCCGGGGTGCTCCGTCAGTCGGCACAGCCCGTCCACCACGTCGCGCACGTCGCACAGGCAGCGCACCTGCTCGCCGTCGCCGTGCACCTCCAGCGGCTCGTCGCGCAGGGCCGCGCCGACGAACCGAGGCAGGACCATGCCGTAGTCGCCGACCTGCCGCGGGCCGACGGTGTTGAAGAGGCGGGCGATCACCACGCCCAGGCCGTGACGCTGGTGATGGGCCAGGGCCAGGTGCTCGTCCAGGGCCTTGCTACAGGCGTAGGACCAGCGCAGGGCCGTCGTGGGGCCGAAGACCGAGTCGTCACCCTCTGCAAAGGGCGCCCGCTCGGACTTGCCGTAGACCTCTGACGACGAGGCGATCAGCACGCGCCCGCTGGTGCCACCCGCTGGGCCAGCTGCGCCCGCTGGGCCGACAGCCCCCGCAGCGGCGCCAAAGCCCGCCAGGCCGCCAGCGACCAGCCACCGCATCAGCCGAGCCGTGAGCACCACGTTCCGCTCGATGGCGTCGGCGGGGTCGTCCATCACCCGCCGGACGCCCACCGACGCCGCCAGGTGATACACGCGGTCGAACGACCGGCCCGCAAGCGGGCCCTCCAGGGCGTGGCCCAGGTCGGAGACGATCAATTCCGCGGCGCCCGCGTCGGGGCCCAGGGGCAGCGGCCCCGGCGTGGGCCGGAGGGCTTCGAGGTTCTCAAGCCGGCCGGTGGACAGGTCATCGACGATCGTGACGCGTGCGCCCTGCCCAGCGAGGCGCTCGCTCAGGTGCGAGCCAAGAAACCCCGCCCCGCCCGTGACCAACGCACGCACCCCGGGCACATGCCCCGCGGGCACTCGCACCCTGGGGCCAGCGTCCACGCGTCGATCGGTGCCGGGCCCGCCCTGATCCACGCCGCGACCCCTCCCCCACCCCCCCGCATCCCCACCCCCCTATATCCCCACGCCCCCACTCCCCTACGCCCTCGGCGCAGATGGGCCGGACCACCGGCCGGGCCAGCGCGCGCAGAGTATGACGCTCAGGCGGTGGGCTGCTGATACTCGAACGAGGCGCGGATGTTCTTGCGCAGGTAGCCGCCGGCAGCGAATCGCACGCCGTTGATCACCACGCCGAGCAGCTCGGCCCTGGTCTCGCCCAGCTGCCCGCCGAACCGCGCGACCATGCCGCGCTTC
Source organism: Isosphaera sp. (assembly GCA_013822085.1). Lineage (GTDB taxonomy): Bacteria > Planctomycetota > Phycisphaerae > Phycisphaerales > UBA1924 > WM-009. The sequence continues at coordinate 13,315 of PNJV01000025.1, forward strand.
TCGAGCATCGCACGGATCACCAGCAGCGAGGCGTCGACGCGGTTGGCAAGCGCCAGGCCGTCGCCGGCGACCTGCATCGGGGCCGTGTCGATGAGCACCAGGTCGTATCGCTCGGCCGACTCGCGCAGCGCCTGGCTCATGGCCTCGGTGGCCAGGCGCTCGGGCAGGCCCCTGGAGGCGGGCAGGCCCGCCGAGATCAGGTGCAGGTTGGTGTGGGGCGTCTGCTGGACCGCCGCCTCGAAGGCGACCTTGCGCGAGAGCAGCTCGCCCAGCCCGGGCCCCTCGCCGAGCTTGAAGACCCGGTGGAGCGTCGGCCTGCGAAAGTTGGCGTCGATCATCAGCACGCGGAAGTCCGAGGCGGCAAAGCCCATGCCCAGGTTGCACACCGTCGAGGTCGCCCCCGAGCCGGGCATGGCGCTGACGACCAGCAGCGTGCGGTGCCCGCCCAGGGCCATCTTCTTGGCCACCACCGCGCGCAGCTGCCGGAAGCCCTCCGACACCGCGCCCGTCGGGGCGTCGCGGAACGCCGTCTCGACCGCCTCGGGCTTGGTCGGGTCCTCCTCCACCGAGGGCACCTGGCCGATCACCCGCAGCCGCGCCATCGCCGACAGGTCGCTCGGCCCGCGCACGCGCTGATCCAGGAGCTCTCGCAGCACCACCAGCCCGCCCGTGAGCCCCCCGCAGAGCACCACCCCCAGGATCGCCATCATCGGCAGCTGCGGGAACGTCACCGACGTGGGCAGGTTCGGGAGCTGGGCCACGCGGATCCGGCCCAGGCGCCCCCCGGTGCTCCGGACCGTGAGCTGCTCGATCTGCCGGATGCGGTCGATGATGGTTTTCTCGGATTCCTTGAGGCTGTCCTGCTGGTCACGCAAGTCTTCGAGCTGCGTCTGGGCGTTCTTGATCTCCACCAGCCGGTCCTGAGCCACCTTGAGCGTCGCGGTCAGGTTCTCCTCCTGCCCCTTCATGCCCGTCAGGCGCCCGGCCAGGTCCTCGATCTCGGCGCTCAGGGCCGCCCTCATGGCTTCCTCGCGCACCTTCTCGCTCTGCACCCGGGCGGCGCCGATCCTCGCTTCGATCTGGCGCATCTCCGGGTGATTGGCCCCGTAGCCGCGATCGAGCAGGCTCAGCTTCTCGGTCTCCAGCAGCAGCAGCGTCCGCTCCTGATCGATCAGCTTGGGGTCCGTCCGGCGGACCCCCTCGGCGATGTCCGCGGGCACCTGGGCCAGGTCCCCCTTGCTTGCGATGTCGCTCAGGCGGGTCTGCCGGGCCTCGAACGCCTTGATCTCGTTGCGCAGCTCGCCGAGCGAGCGTGTCGCCGCGTCGGCCGTCTCCCGCGCGGTCCCCACGCGCGAGTCGTCCGTCTCGATCTCCTTCTCGGTCTGGAGCTTCTCCACCAGGCTCCTGATCTGCCGCTGGGTGGTCACGTTCTGAGCCAGGCTCTGGTTGAGCGCCTCCAGGTCCTCGGTCGACGCGTCGCGCAGCCGGGACCGCAGATCGTCGAAGTAGGCCGTGTGCACCGCGTTGGCCAGCTGCCGGGCGTCCTCGGCGTTGCTGCTCGAGGCCGACAGCCGCAGCAGCGCCGTGCCCGTCTCGATCGCCGCGGTCACCGCGCCGCGCAGGTCGTTGAAGGCCCTGGTCTCGTCCAGCACGCCGTTGACCAGGTGCTGCTGCACCCACTTGGTCTGGGCCACCGAGGACTGCCTGAGCCCAAGCTTGAGGACCGTCTCGGAGGTCATCTGCCGCAGCTCGGTGCGGGCGACGCGCTCGAACTCGATGCTGTTCTCAAGGGCCCGGCTGCCGCTCTCGATCGACGTCTCGTTGGGCAGGACCTCGTAGTACATCGTCGAGGTGAACCGCGGGCTCGTCCGCCGCAGGACCATGTACGCCCCCACCCCGAGCCCGATCCCCATCACCACCGAGAGCACCAGCACGTACTTGTACTGCCGCAGCAGCCGAACCGGATCGATCGGCAGCCCCGTGCCGCCCCCCTGCGGGGCCGCCGCCGCGGGCGCTGCGCGCACCGCTCCCGCCGCCGCCCTCCCGCTCGGTGCTGTTTGCATCGTCGTCATCGCGTCTCCCATCGGCGCCGGCACCGCGCACGGTGCGGCAGACTGTGTGTCGGCTGATTGTCCCCGCGGGCTGATCAAACGCCCCGCGGCCCGAACCCCAGCCCCCACCCCCCCAGCCCCAGCCCCCCACTCACCCCCCAGCCCATCAGCGGGGGCACCATTCCATACGCATCCCGCGGCCCCGCGTCACCCGCAGGATCACCCCAGACCTGCCACACCGCAAAGTCCCGCGCCCCAGCCCGTGCATACGCCCCCGATCGATACACCCCAACACATTCGCCTGTGGGACAGAGCGGGGTCCCCGATCAGACCATGAACAGCGCATCCCAGGGCAAGAACTGGCACGCTAGGCGCTTCAACACACACCAAGATGCGCCGCAGGGCTCAAGGCGTCACAGGCCCAGCTTCTCTCGCACCTGCGCCAGCGTGTCCTTGTTGCCGCGCTCATACGTGGCGCGGGCCTCCTCGGACATGCCCTTGATCACACGCTCCAGCTCCTCATAGGTCCGCCGAGCCGCGGGTTGATCTTCCGACGCCAGCTGCGCCTGGATCAGGTGGAGCAGGATCGGGCCCTGTGCGGGTCCGAAGGGCGCTGAGAGCGACGCCCGCCGGAGTGTGTCGGCCGCCTGCTTGGCGTTGCCCGCGCGGAACTGGGCCACCCCGAGCGTGTCGAGGTAGTTCGGGTTCTCCTGGCCGCGCAGCTGCTCGCGTTCGACCGCCTTCTGGGCCAGGCTCACCGCCTCAGCGGCCTTGTCCTGCTGGGCCAGGACGAAGGCCAGGTTGTTCAGCAGGTCGGAGCTCTCGGGGGCGAGCTCCAGGGCGCGGCGGAAGTGCTTCTCCGACTCGGCCAGCTGCCCGTCCTCGAAGCGCCGCTGAGCGAGCGTGACCGACGCGGCGGAGATGGTCGAGCGGTCCTGGCTCTCCTGGGCGAGCCGCTCGAGCCTGGACAGGCCCTCGCTCGCCTGGGCCGGGTCGGTCAGCAGGGCCGCGGCCACGTACACGCGCATCAGCTCGGGGATGCCACCGGCGCGGTCGGCCGCGTCCATGAACGCCACCCGATCGGCCGCCTCCGGGTAGATGCGCGCAAGCTCGGTGACGAACAGCGCCGCCTGCTGGGGCTGGGGCTCGGGCTGGACCTTGGTCCCGACGGTGATCTGCTGGATCGCCAGGGCCAGGGCCGCGCGCGCGTCGCGTTCCATGTCGACCCTGCGGCCCTCGCGCCGCGCCACCTCGCCGCGGGCAACGAGCACCGGCCAGAGCTGGTCCACCTGCATCTCGGGGCGCGCCAGCATGCGCTTGGCGGCCGGCAGGTCTGGGGGCTCGCGGCGGAGCGACGCGTTGATCAGCGACAGGCCCACCGCCGGCTCGGGCGATATCTCGAAGGCCTCGGCCCAGGCCTGGGCGCTGGCCGTGTGGTTCTGCTGCACGTCGCGCATGCGGCCGACAAATGCCAGCCAGTAGGCGCGCCCGCCCGGCGTGGTCGCCTCGGTGGCTCCCTGCCCCGCGACCACCGCCGCCTCGTCGAGCTGGCCCAGGCGTTCGAGGTTGCGGATCAGCAGCACGCGCGGCTCGGCCTGCCGGGGGTCCAGGCGCACGCCCTCGCGCAGCACCGTCAGGGCGCCCTGCGTGTCGCCGGAGCGCTCCAGGAAGCTCGACAGCGCCGCCCGCGCCAGCAAGAAGCGCGGGTTGAGCTCGATGGCACGGCGGAGGTCCGCCACCGCGTCGCGGCGCAGCGTCGGGTCCTCGCCCAGGATCGTGGCGCGCTGGAAGTACGAGGCGGGGTTGTTCGGGTCGGCCGTGATCGCCGCGTCCATCAGCCGGCGGGCGGCGTTGGCGTCGCCGCGTCGGCGGGCGACCTGGGCCTGGAGGAGCAGGCGCGGCAGCAGCGCCGGGCCCTCCGCCTTGGCCCCTTCGAGCAGCCGAGCGGCCTCCTCGAGCTGGCCCAGCTGGAGCCGGCACTCGGCCAGCCGCAGGCGCACCCGGTCGTCCGGGTCCTGCTTGACGCTCTCGAGCACCCGCTGGTACGACGTCGCCGCGCCCAGGTAATCCTGCGACTGGTAGAGCACGTCGCCCAGGGTGCGGTCCGACTCCATCACGTCGGGGCGCTGGTACTGCCGGCCGTCCTCGAGGACCGCCACGGCCAGCTGGCGCAGCGCCTGGGTGTTGAAGCCCAGCAGCTCGGCGGCGACCTGGGCGTGCTCGTTGCCGGCGCGCTGGGCCTCGGGCAGGGCCAGGATGGTGTCGTTGACGATCTTGCGGGCCTCGTCGGTGCGCCCGTTCTGACCGGCCAGCGCCGCCCGCAGCACGGTGACGGGCCCGTCGGCCCCGGCGACCTCGGCCAGCTTGGTGACGACTCGCTCGGCGTCGGTCAGCCGGCCCTCGCGGATGAGCGCCTGGGCCAGGGCCTGCGAGTTGGGGCGGTAGCCGGGCACGGACTCGAAGACGCGCAGCCGGCGGTCGATGGCCTTGGCCCGGTCGCCGACCTCGTACTCGAGCCGGAGCAGCGTCTCGATGAACGCCGGGTCGCTCACCACGGCGGTGATCTGCTCCTTCTCGCGCGCCACCTGGAGGGCCTCGGGCGAGCGGCCCTCGCGCTGGAGCGCGACGATCAGCGCGTTGACCGCCGAGGCGTCGTCGGGCTTGATGGACAGGGCGCGCTGGAGCGAGCGCACGGCCTCGTCGCCGCGCCGCGCGGCGACCTGGGCCTCGGCCAGGCTGCGCCAGGCGATCGGGTTGAGGGCGTCGCGCTCGGTCACGGCCTGGGCGCGGCGCAGCGCGTCCTGCACCCGCCCCTGGGCAAGCTCGAGGCGCGAGTACACCAGCTCACCGCCGGCCTGGTCGATGTTCTTGCGCGCGGCGATCTCCGCCTGCCGACGCGCCTCGTCGAAGTTCCCCGCCGCCAGCGCCCGCTCGAACTCGATGTTCACCACCGGCGGGGCCTCGGGGTCCAGGCGCTTCCATTCCTGATAGAACGGCTCGGCCTTGGCGTTCTCGGCCCGGGTGGTGTAGACGATGTACTTGCGCCGCGCCTTCTCCGCCGGCGGGATGTCCGCCGCGTCGATCTCGGCCACGGTCTGGGCCAGCACGTCCACGCCCAGGATCTGGTCGCGCAGCGTCGCGTAGTCGGCGCGGTCGGGCTGCGCCTGGATCGCCAGCTCGATCATCCGCTGGGCGCTCTGGCGGTCGCCCATCTGGTAGAACAGGTTGGCCAGCGCAAACTGCTGCGCCCCGGTGCGGGCCAGCGGGATCGCCCGGCGGCCCTCCTCGAGGACCTTGGCCCGGTCGGTCGTCGAGGCCTGGAGGAGCTCCTGGATCTTGGTCAGCGCCACGTTGAACGGCTCGGTCGGACGCACCTGCGACTCGAGCTCCCCGAGCCGCTTGATGATCTCCGGGTTGCCCGGCTCGGCGGCAAGGGCCTGCTCGAGGCTCTGGAGGGCGCTGGGGTAGTCGCGCAGCGTGATGTCGATCTCGGCCAGCAGCCTGTACACCGGGGCCGAGGCCCGGCCCAGGTCGATGAGGCGTTGCAGGTTGGTCTTGGCCTCCCCGGTGAGGTTCTGGGCCAGGAGCACCCGCGAGAGGGCCAGGATCGCGTCCGGGTCGGAGTTGGGCGGCGTCGTCTTGAGGTTGTACTCGCTGAGCTTCTGCCGCGCCGAGGTCAGCTGGGACTGGTCGGCGTCCGACTCGACCAGCGCCGCGCGGCCGTCCAGGAGCAACAGCCGCGGGTCGTTCTGGCCCACGCGCTTCTCAAGCGCCGCGCGCAGGCCCGCGTACCGCTTGCGGGCCGCCTCGATCTCGTCGGGCGCGGGCCGCTGGGACCCGCGGTTGTCAAAGAGCCGCTCGCGCTTGGCCATCGCCGCGTCGGCGGCCGAGTACGCCCCCACGTCGCGCAGGAAGACGCGCTTGAGCCCCTCGAGGCTCAGCTTGGGGTCCTCAAGGGCCGAGACGCGCTCGAAGATCTCGGCCGCCTCGTCGGTCTTGCCGGCCAGACGCTTGAACTGCCCGAGCGAGAGCAGCGCCTGCACGTCGTCCGGGCGGGCCTGCGCGATGGCTTCCATCACCCGCTCGAGCCGGGGCAGGTCCTCGGGCGCCACCAGCGCCCCGGCGATCTGCGCCAGGCCCAGCGCGTCGATCGGCACCGTGAGCTTCGGGTCCGCCGCCTCCAGCTGGGTGACCACGCTCTCGGCCAGCGGGCGCAGGCTCTTGAGGACGTCGGCGGCGGGGGTGTTGGCCGGGAGCTTGGTGCGGGCCAGGGTCAGGTCGAAGGTCACCAGCACGCTCAGGGCGCGCAGGTTGGCGCCGTCGGCGGCCACGGTGTCGGCCAGGTACTGCCTGGCCTGGGCCGTCAGCCGCTCGGACTCCTCCGGCTGGGTCAGCCGCACGCTCTCGGCCAGCCGCGAGTCCAGCGCCGCCAGGTTGATGGCCGCCTCCTGGTCCGAGGGGTCGGCCTTGAACGCGGCCTCCAGCAGGGCGCGGGCCTGGGCGGTCTCGCTCGCCGGGCCCGTGGCCGAGGAGGCCGCCACCGCCACGCCCCAGGCCCTGTCAAGGTGCCGACGCGCCGGCGAGCCCTCGGGCACCACCAGGCGCATCTCCTCGACGACCCGGCGCAGCTGGTCGAAGCTCCGCACCAGCCGCCCGGACTCGAGCAGCTCTTCCATCAGCGCCCCGGTCTGCTCGGCCGAGTCGGAGCGCAGCTGCGCCAACCTCTGGGCCGCGCGCAGGTAGTCGCTAAAGTACATCTCCGTGAAGCGCTCGCGCGTGGGCGGCCGGGCCTCCTGGAGCGCCTTGATCCACTTCTCCAGGTAGCGCGGCTGGGAGAGGTCCTCGAAGACCGCCTTGCCGTAGGCTGAGCGGGCCTCGTCCCACTTGCCCTCGGCGGCGAAGCGGTCGCCGTCGGCCTCGTGCTGCTCGGGGCCCTTCTGGAGCACAAAGACCGCCGCCGCCACCACCGCCGCGCCGACCACCAGCATGCCGGCGACGAGGATGGCCACGAACTTGGTGTTGACGCTGCCCTTGCCCTTGGCTGCCATTGTGATCTCTCTTGGTTGGCCCGGTTGCCCGTGCGCAGAGTTGTGCTTCGACGACCCCCACCCCACCACCCCACCACCCCCCCCACCACCATCCACGCCACCCTTCACTCGCACCCACCGCCCCCCCGACCACCGACTCCAGAGCGCCCGCCCGCGGCGTCAGGCCCCGCCGGCGACGCCCGCCGAGCGTGCGGTCTTGACCACCGGGTACCGCCCGGCCTCGACCTCCGCCCAATCAGGGACGCACCGCATCAGCTCGGGGAGCAGCTCGCCGATGATGCTCGACATCACCCGCGCAAACTCTTCCTCGCTCTTGGCGTCCTCGGTGCTCACCTGGACCTTCATGTAGTAGGCGTAGGTGTCCTCCAGCTGGAAGGCCAGGAGGCGCACGTCGTTGGCGCTGGGCGTGTGCCCGCCGTTGGCCACGAAGAAGTAGCCGCCCCAGAGGCGCTTGGGCGAGCCGGGCCACTCGAACTGCGACACGCGCGCCGCCAGCGACCCCGGGCTGCGGGGCAGGACCACGCGCACGCCGCCGCTGTCGCCGAAGGAGGCGTCGGGGCGCGCGGTCATGAGCCCGGGCCGCTCGGCCCCGTCGTCGCCGCGCAGCGGGAGCCAGGTCGAGTCGTCCAGGCCCAGCGGCACGACCTTGTCGCCCCCCACCAGCGACCACCCGCCGCCGGTCAGGCACCGCTCCGGGACGTGCGGCACGGTGTCGACCTTGCCGGTGTAGTAGGCCACGTGCAGCTGCACCCGGACGGGCGTGGCCCCCGCGGCCGGGCCCTTCTGGACGTACGTGCGCGTGACGAAGTTCTCCGTCCCCAGCGTCGCCACCACCTCGGTCGAGAGCTTCTCGTCGGACCCGACCTGGAGCCACGAGCGCGTCTCCGACGGCAGGCTGGCCACCACGCGCCCGCCCGGGGGATCGATGGGCAGCTTGGTCAGCGTGTACCCCAGCGCCGCCACCACCGTGTGCGTGAGCAGCACGCCCACCGAGAGAGCCCCCAGCCCGGCCCACGCCCCGACGCCCTGACCCCCGCGGTGCCCCGCCCGGGCCGGTGGGCTCAGCGGGCCGCTGGAACGGGGCAGCGGGGACGCGGCGCCGGGGCCCGCCGGCACCGCCCGGGGCTCGCGGATCACCTTGCTCAGGGCCCAGGCCAGGCTCATGAAGATGAGAAAACCCGGCACCAGCAGCACCGTGCCGATGAGCATGTGCGCCCCGCCCCGGGCGTACTCGGGGTCCGAGAGCGTCAGCACGCCCAGCACCGCCACGCGCACGATGTTGAGCCCCAGCGCCACCGGCACCGCGCTGAGGATCAGCACCACGCGCTGCCACCAGTGCCGCAGCCCGGCCAGGGCCACGGCCACGCCCAGGGCCACGAACGCGATCACCAGCCTCATCCCCGAGCACGCCTCGGCCACGTTGAGCTGCTCGATCCCCGTGGACGTGTGCACCTCCAGCACGTTGCCGCGCACGTCCGTCGTCACGCCGATCACGTTCAGGAGCACATAGGCGCCCTGCGAGGCCAGCAGCTGGAGCTGGAACGTCGCGTTGACCATCACGCGCTCCGAGATCGTCACGCCCATGACCAGGTACGCGATCGGCAGCAGCGCCACCGCGGCGAGCCTCGGGCCCAGGAACAGCAGCGTCGCCCCGTAGAGCGTCAGCACCCACGCCCACCCCTGGCCCATGTGGTTGGGGTACCCGATCAGAAAGAACGGGTAGATCACCATCCCCAGGAGCATCGGCACCAGCCCGGGCACGAAGACGCCGGCGCCCCGGGCCGCTGCGCGCAGCTGGGCGCGGCTCTGGTAGAGCAGGTACAGGCTGATCAGCGGCACGAAGAACGAGTGCGACCAGTCCTCCGTCGCCCACGAGTGCCGCGCCTGCTTGGCCAGGAACGTCCAGAACATCGCCGTGATCAGCACCAGCGCCGCCGACGTCGACGCGAGCATCCCCAGCGACAGCCCCGCCCCCTCGGTGCGCGCCCCGGGCCCCGGCACCGACCGCGCGCTGCTGACTGAGACGGTCGTCACGGGTCACTCCTGGGAACACGCCCGGCCGGCGCTCGCCGCTGCCAATCGGCTGGCCGGATCGGCTTTGCGCAACAGCACCGCGTGGTCGCGCCCGCACATAAGGATACAGCCGAGCGACTGCCCGGGTCATCCCCCTCGCTGCTCACACCGCCCCACAACCTCCACCCCCCAACCCCCCAACCTCCGGCCCCACACGCCACCCCCGCAAGCCCCAGCAGCAAGACCCGATATCTACCGCCGGCGCTGCGCCCGCGCACAGACACCGAGCCACGCCCGCCGCAGTGTCAGGCCCGCCGGACGGTCACACCCGATGCGCACGCCGGCCATTGCCGGCACCGCGGCCAGGCGATCGCGCGGGGCACGGCCCCCCGCCCCCGCTCACGCCCACGCCCACGCAGCGGAACTCGCCCCGGCGCTAACTCCCGATCGGGACGGCGCCGAACACGTCGGGCCCGAAGTTGCGGTCGAGCAAGAAGCCAAACCCGTACGAGAACCGCAGGCCGTTGCGGAAGATCACCAGCGGGAAGGCGAAGAAGTTCGTTCCCACGATGATGTGATCGCCGGGCTTGAGGATGATATCGGGCTGGTTGTTCTCGAAGATGGCGCGGAGATTGACCCGGATGTTGGCCTGGCGGTTTGGCGGGATCAGGCGGGTCAGCTCGGTGCGCTCGGGGATGGCCAGGTTGCCCAAACCCCCCGCGGCTGTGACAGCTCGGGCGAGCGTGATCGGCTCGGGGGCGGGGAGGTTGAACGACCCGCCGCGCGCGATCTCGCCGCCGATGTAGTACACGCCGCTGGGCGAGTCGGGCACGCGGATGATGTCGCCCGGGCGGATGACGATGTTGACGCTCGCTGCGCCCGCCACCAGCTGGGCCGTGGGCACGCGGATGACGACCTGCGTGAAGAGCTGCTCGGGCTCGGCCGGAGCGCGGGGCGGCAGCTGCGCGGGGGGCTCCTCGGCTCCGGGCACGTTTGCGCGGGCGGGGCGCTCTGCGCCGGGCTGCTGCGCCGCAGCGTCGCCCGACGGGCGGACGGTCGGCACCCACTCGCCGTTGAGGAAGACCCAGGTGGCGTCCTGGACCTGCGCTGGCGGGCCGAGCGGGCCCTGCGGCGTCTGCGCGCCCGGGCCGGGCGCGGCCGACGACCGCCCCGTCTCAGCGGGAGGTGACAGCGTGGGGGCGCCCGGGGCTGCGGGCCTGCCGCGGCCTGACGGCGTGGTCAAAGCGGGCGGCGCCGGGGGGGGCGGGGAGGTCGGGGGCGGGGAAGTCGGCGTGGACTGCGACGGGCCACCGGGCGGCGCGGGCGACTCAGCGGGGCTGGGCGCGGGGAGCGGAATCACAGGGCGACGGGGCGGCGGCGTGGCCACGCCGGGATCCCCGACGGGCTGAGCGCCGCCGCGAACCGAGAGCGACAGACCGCCGACGTCCGCGTGCTGGGCCAGCGGCGTGCCCTGCTGCGCCAGCGCCGCGGCGCGCGGGCCGCTCCTGTGCGCCTGCGGCGTAGGTGGGCTCGGGGCGGGAGGGTCGGAAGAGGTGGGTAGGGGGGGTGGGGGGGGTGGCTCGCCCAGGATGTTCTCGATGACATCGATCGGCGAGGGACGCTGCGGGTCACGGCCTGGGATCGGCACCACCGGCGGGCGTGGGCCGTCGGGCGCAGCGGGGTCCGAGGGCGTCGGGTCGGGGAACGCGCCGCGGGCCGCCTCGCTCAGCGGGACCTGGCGGATCACGAAGATGAACGGCGTGTTGTCGGCGAACCGGCCGGCCTGGTTGACGGCCTCCAGCACCCGGAAATCGGGCTCGGGGATCTGGTAGCGCCCCGGCACGGCCACGGCCCCCAGCACGCTGTACGAGGCGTCGCGCTGCTCCAGCGCGGTGACCTCGACGGAGGCGTTGGCCAGGATCTGCTGCTCGGCGTAGGCCCTGGCCACGCGGGCGCGGATCTGGGTGACGGTCAGGCCGCTGACGAACACGGGCACGCCCAGCCCGCCGGGCAGGTTGGCGATGAAGCCGCGGCTGTCGACCCGGATCTGCGTGGGGAAGCCCGGGGCGCTGATGCTCTCGACAAAGACGGACAGCCCGTCGCCGGGGCCCACGCGGTACTCCTCGACGGTCGGCAGCAGGTCCTCCGGGCGGATGTCGACGACCTCCACGTCGGCGTCGGCCGGGCCCTCGATGATCGAGAGTCGGTCCAGCAGCGGCAGGGTCGCTGGGGTGTGCTCCCAACGCCCGACGCGCGACGGGTCGAGGTAGCTGTCCACCTCGCACCCGGCCAGGAGCGTCAGCGCCAGCGGGGCCAGGGCTGCGCAGCGGGCGCCGCGACGGCGGGCGTGCGCGGGGGCGGGCAAGAAGTGTGTCGGCGGTCGAACCTTCACCGTGGTGTGCTCCATCGCAGCCGACGCGCCGGCGCTTCATGGCCATGCGGGTGTCACGATCGTCCGGAAGTTAGATTAGCAATGTGCTGCCGGCCGGGCTTTGTTGCGGGCGCCTCAGCGCCGACGCCTGCCCACCATCTGCCGCCCCTTACCCCCCACCCCCCACCGCCGGCCCCCCACACCGGCCCCCACCGCCGCGCACTCGCCCTCTTGCGCGCTGCCCCACTCCCACGCGCACCGCGCATATTCAGAGATCCCGCCGACGCCTTCCCGTCGGCCCGCAGCAGCGAGCGCCGCGCCGCGACCGGACCTTTTCATGCACGAGAGGGCGCAGGGGGTGGCGCGAGACGGCGCGGGCCAAGGGATGGGAGGAGGGGGTGGGGAGTGGGGGGTGGGGGGTGCTGGGGCGCGGGCTATTGTCGGTTATGGATCAGCACGGGGCGAGCGCGGGCGCGCCGGCGGCGGGGCCGGGATCAACGGAAGCTCCGGCGTCGCCAAACGCCGCGTTGGCCAGCCCAGCGGCCTTGGCCCACACCCTGAGCCGCCACCCGAGGCCGCTCGGCGGCGACCCGCTTCGGCGCATGGACGCCCCGCTGGTCTCCCTCTCGGGGATGGTGATCAACAACGCCGGCCCGGCCGAGCAGCTCGCGCCCAAGCGCAAGCCGCCGTGGCTCAAGGCGCGCGTGCCCGGCGGGCCCGGCTACGAGCGCCTGCGCGGCATCATGGACGAGCACGGCCTGCACACGGTCTGCCAGGAGGCCGGCTGCCCGAACATGGGCGAGTGCTGGGCCCGCGGCGTGGCCACGATCATGATCCTGGGCGACACCTGCACCCGGGCCTGCGGCTTTTGCAACGTCAAGACCGGCCGGCCCGCCGCCGTGGACCGCGACGAGCCGCGCCGCGTCGCCCAGAGCCTGCAACTGATGGGCCTCAAGCACGTGGTGATCACGTCGGTCAATCGCGACGAGCTGCCCGACGGCGGCGCGGCGATCTGGGCCGAGACCATCGCCCGGGCGCGGGCGGCCTGCCCGGCGATGTCCATCGAGGTCCTGATCCCCGACTTTGAGGGCCAGGCGGCGGCGCTCCAGATGGTCATCGACGCCGGCCCGCACATCATCAACCACAACCTCGAGACGGTGCGCCGGATGTACCCCGCGGTGCGGCCCTCGGCCAAGTTCGACCGCTCGGTGGAGCTCCTCCGCCGGGTCAAAGAGGCCGGCGGCGTGGCCAAGACGGGCATCATGGTGGGCATCGGCGAGCGCGACGAGGAGGTCATCGAGCTCATGGACCGGGTGCAGGCCCAGACGCGCCCGCGCCGGGCCGGGCCGGCCGGCGACGGCTGCGACATCCTGACCATCGGCCAGTACCTCCAGCCCACGCGCAACCACCTGCCCGTGGACCGCTTCGTGACGCCCGAGCGCTTCGCCTGGTTCCGCCAACAAGGCCTGGCGCTGGGGTTCAAGGTCGTCGAGAGCGGGCCGATGGTCCGCAGCAGCTACCACGCCGACCACCAGGCCGACGTGCTCACGGACATCCTCTCGGCCCGGGCCTGACGCGCGCGGGGGGGGAGGGCCGCACCGCGATGGCCCCCGCCAAGGGCCGCCGGCGGTGTCGCTTGCCGCCGGCGGACGCTTTGGACGCGCGCCGGGGCAACCTCTACTGTTCTCCATGGCAGCCCACCCCGCGACGGACCACGCCCCGAGCACGCCCAACTCAGCTGCGCCAAGCCCCGACGCCCCCACCACGACCCCGGGCGGGGCGCGTGCCCCAGCCGAGGCGCCGTGGCAGCGCGACCGGGCCATCGCCGCCGCCGAGCGGGTGGTGGTCGACGGCATCACCTTCGACGACGTGCTGCTGATCCCGCGCTACTCGGCGGTGGTCCCCACGCAGGTGGACACCACGACGAGCCTGACGCGCTCGATCCGCCTGAACATCCCGCTGGTCTCGGCCCCGATGGACACCGTGACCGAGAGCGCCCTGGCCATCGCCCTGGCCCAGGAGGGCGGCATCGGGATCATCCACCGCAACATGCCCGCCGAGGCCCAGGCCCGCGAGGTGAGCAAGGTCAAGCGCTCGGCCAACGGCGTCATCCGCGACCCGATCACGCTGGCGCCGCAGGACACGATCGGCCGCGTGCGGCAGCTCATGAGCCAGCACCACGTCTCGGGGTTCCCCGTCACCGAGGGTGGCCGGCCCCGGGGCCGGGTGCTGGGCATCATCACCCGGCGGGACCTCAAGTTCGTCGAGGACCCGGCCGTGCGCGTGGCCGAGGTGATGACCGACACCGGGCTGATCACCGCGCCCCCGACCACCACGCTGGACCAGGCCCAGGTGATCCTCAACAAGAACAAGGTCGAGAAGCTGCTGCTCGTCGACGGGGCCATGGGCCTGTGCGGCATGGTCACGATGAAGGACATCGACCGCCTGAGCCAGTTCCCCCGGGCCTGCGCCGACGGCCGCGGGCGCCTGCGCTGCGGCGGGGCCGTGGGCGTGGACCAGTACGACCGCGCCGAGGCCCTGGTGGCCGCCGAGGCCGACGTGCTGGTCGTGGACACCAGCCACGGCCACAGCGAGAACGTCCTGCGCACCGTGCGCACGCTCAAGTCGCGCTTCGGCATCGAGGTGATCGCCGGCAACGTGGCCACCCCCGAGGGGGCGCTGGCGCTGGCCGACGCCGGCGCCGACGCCGTCAAGGTCGGCATCGGGCCCGGCTCGATCTGCACCACGCGCGTGGTGACGGGCGTGGGCTTCCCGCAGCTCTCGGCCGTGATGCACGTGGCCGAGGCCATGGCCCGCAGCGCCGCCGGCGTGCCCGTCATCGCCGACGGCGGCGTCCGCCAGTCGGGGGACATCGCCAAGGCCATCGGCGGGGGCGCAGCCGCCGTGATGATGGGCTCGATGTTCGCCGGCCTCGAAGAGAGCCCCGGCGAGATGGTCATCCGCGGCGGCCGCCGGTACAAGGCCTACCGCGGCATGGGCTCGGAGGGGGCGATGAACTCGGGCTCCTCCGACCGCTACGGGCAGCAGGACGCGCGCGAGAAACGCATCAAGTTCGTCCCCGAGGGCGTCGAGGGGCTGGTGGCCTACAAGGGCACGCTGGCCGAGTTCGCCTACCAGATGGTCGGGGGCCTGCGCGCGGCCATGGGCTACCTCGGCTGCGCCGACCTGCGCCAGCTCCGCGCCGAGGCCCGCTTCTGCCGGATCTCCGCCGCCACGATCATCGAGAACCACCCCCACGACATCCGCCTGACCAAGGAATCGCCCAACTACTTCTCCAGCGCAGCCCGAGAGGGCGAGTGAGCGCCCCGGGCCGGGCGGCGGCTCAGTGCACGCCCTGGGCGGCCAGCCAGCGCTCGGCGTCGAGCGCCGCGACGCACCCCATGCCCGCGGCCGTCACGGCCTGGCGGTAGGCCGCGTCGGCCACGTCCCCAGCGGCAAAGACGCCCGGCAGGTTGGTGTACGAGTTGCGGTGGGCCAGGTCGATGTACCCGGCCTGGTTGAAGCGCAGCCCCGAGCCCTCCAGGAAGCGCGTGGTGGGCGTGTGCCCGATGGCCACGAACAGGCCGCGGCACTCGAAGGTGGACCGCTGCTTGGTCAGCGTGTCCTCCAGGAGCAGGCCGGAGATGGTCTCCTGGCCCAGGACGTCGACGACGACCTTGTTCCAGAGCACCCGGGCGTTGGGGCGCGAGAGGAACCGCTGCTGCATGATCTTGCTGGCGCGGAGCGCGTCCCGGCGGTTGATGACGACGACCTCTTTGCCGTACTTGGTCAGGTACGTCGCTTCTTCCATGGCGGTGTCGCCGCCGCCGACGACGGCCAGGACCTGATCGCGGAAGGCCGGCAGGGCGCCGTCGCACACGGCGCAGGCCGAGACGCCGCCGCCGGAGCGCGCCAGGCGCATCTCGTTGGGCAGGCCCAGCCAGTTGGCCGCGGCCCCGCTGGCGACGATCACCGCGTGCGCCTTGATGGCCCGGCCGCCGGAGGTGTGCAGCGTGTGCGGCCGCGTGGCCGGCTCGCTGGAGAACTCCACACGTGTGATGTCCTCCTGGACGACCTTGGTGCCGAAGCGCTCGGCCTGGGCCTGGAACGAGTGCATCATCTCAGGGCCCGTCACGCCCTTGGGGAACCCCGGGTAGTTCTCGACCTCCGTGGTGAGCATGAGCTGCCCGCCGGGGAGGATCGGCCCCGGGTCCTGCTTGGGCACGCCGACGTAGACCACCGGGTCCAGCGCAGCCCGGGCGGCGTAGATGGCGGCGGTCCAGCCGGCGGGGCCGGAACCGATGATGACCAGCTTGTGGGTGTCGTGGTGTGCGCTCATGAGTGTGATCGGTGGTCCGGGCGCGGCGGTGGTCTCCGCGCGGGGTGCGTGTGCTGTGGTTGGTCGCGGCCGGGATCCCTGCGCTTACCGCAGCTGGCCGCTATCCCGCAAGTGCTGGCGGATCAGCGACAACACCGGGGGGTGGATAAGGTAATCACCCTCCACCCCGGGCTGACCCTGCGTCGCGCGGCTGCCGCCGTGGCGGATGTTGTCAGGGCCCGCGGAATAGAGGGTATAGCCGACGTTGACCAGCGGGGCAGCGAAATCGGCCACGCCCTTGGGAGCGAAGCGGCCCAGCGCCGAGCTCGGGCTCAGCTGGACCTCGGCGCCGGCGACATAGACGCCGTCGCGCCCGCGGTCGTACTCGAGCGGCCTGGGGTTTGCGCTGCGGTCGAGCGGGTCGCGGTCGATGGCGCGGATGAACGTCGGGGAGGTGGCGTCGAGGATGGGCGGGTAGGTGCGGTGGCGCGCAAAGAACCCGCCGACGGCAAAGACCGTCCGGGCCCCGATCAGCTCGACGACGACGCGCTGGCGCAGGTCAAAGAGCACCTCCGCGGCGGGGACCACCGCGTCGATGATCGGGAAGCGGGCGCGGTCGAGGCTCTGGGACTCGAGCGCCACGTCGGTGCGGGGCAGCTCGCCGCGGGCGGAGAAGGCCCAGCGCAGCTTCCAGTCATCGGCGATGCCCTTGACCTTGTCCAGCGTGCCCGCGCGGTCGGCCTGGGCGTCGGCCAGGGCCTGCCACTTGGCCTGCTCGCTAAAGGCGCGCAGCGGGCGCGTGCTCGCCGCCACCCGGCTCAGCTCGATGGCGAAGGTCTCGCGGCTGGGCCGGCCCGCCGAGTCGAAGGCGCGGTCGACGATCTGCCGCGCCGCGGCCAGCTCGCCCACGGGCAGGGCGATGCGGTCGATCGCCATGAACCCGCCGTTGGCCAGGCGCGCGGCCGTCTCGCGGTGGAACTCCGGCGTGAGCTTGGGCGCCTCGCTGCGGGCGTCGAGGTACTGCACGTCGATCAGCCGGCCCAGGCCGGCAAGGACGGCGCGGTAGCCCAGCTCGTGCTCCGGGTAGTAGGCCCGGTCCAGGAGCTGCCTGGCCAGGATCATCGAGCGGATCACCAGCTCGGCGGCCTTCTGGGGCTCGTCCTGGGCCATCAGCCGCGTGACCTCCACGTGCAGCAGGTCAAAGAGCGTGCCCATCCGGTCGAGGTAGCCAAAGCGGGCCGCGGCGAGCAGCGGCGGATCGCCCAGGTCCACGTACAGGCCATCGATCACCCGCTCGGGCTCGACCTCGTCGGCGCCGTAGCGAAGGGCAAAGACGAACGCGGTGCGCCAGTTGTCCACCGCCGTGACCTTCATCACCGCGTCGATGGCCTCGCGCTGGGGCTGGCCCTGGGCCCAGGCGCTCAGGGCGGCAAACGAGGGCGCGTCGGCTGGGATCACCAGGGCCGACTGCTGGCCGAGGATCGGCGGGGGCGCCTCGAGCTTGGACATCGCCGGCAGGAGCACCGTGTCCGAGCGGCGGGCGTCGGGGATGAGCCCAAAGAGCGACTGGTTGAGCGCCTGGACCGGGTTCTGCTGGGCCAGCGCCGCGCTGGGCGCAGCGGCGAGGCTCCCCAGCGCCAGGAGCGCACTTGCCACGAGCGAGGCGAACGGGCGTGATCGCATGGGGTCTCCGGGTCCTTCTGAGCGGGGCTCAGAGCGAGCACCGCCGTCAAGGGTACCCATGCGGGGGGCCGCCGTGGCGGAGCGAGAGGGCGCGCCCTACGACCCCACCGCGCGCAGCCGCGAGCCGACCACGGCGTGGGCCGAGCCGGCGCTGGACAGGGCCGCGATCGTGCCCGCCGCGTGCGAGGCGGCCGCCACGCTGTGGATGCTGCCGGCGATGAGCGCCTCGGGGGCCCGCTGGTGCGGCTCGGGCGTGGCGCCCTGGGGCAGGGGCGACGGCTCGTCGGCCGAGGAGATGTAGACACGCTCGGCGTCGGGGCGGAGCCGGCAGAGGAGCTCGTGGGTGATGGTGCCGGCCAGGCGGGCCATGGTCGGCAGGTGGTTGGCCGAGCCGGGGTCGCGCCCGATGAGCTCGATCTCGGCGCCGACGACGGCGGCGTGCTCGGGCACGTCGGTCAGGTCGATGACGATCTGGTCCATCGAGACCCGGCCGACAACCGGGGCCCACCACGTGGGCAGGGGCTGGCGCGCGGCGTCCTCGTTGGGCGCCATCGTGCGCCTGCGGTCCCACATGAGGCTGGTGATGCGGACCATGCCCTTGTTGGACAGCGCCAGCGGGTAGCCGTCGGCGTAGCCCACCGGCACGATGCCCAGCCGAGAGGCCCTCCGGGCGAACCACGTCCGGGCGTACCCCGCCGGCCACCCCGGCGGCACGCGGTGGATGTGCACCACGTGGGAGGTCCAGCGCATCACCGGCGTCAGGGCCGCGGCGTGGGCGGCCAGGGCCGGCTCGGGCTGGTGCGCCTCGTGACCGCCCGGCGCGCCGCCCAGCGAGCCGGCGGCGTGATCGCCAAAGCCGTAGAGGCCCTCGCCGACGCGGACCATCGAGCCGTGCAGGGCCGGGTCGAGGAACGCGGCGGCGGTGTTGGCCAGGTGCAGCAGCGGGGCGGGGTGGCCCCGCAAGGCCAGGCGCCCAAGGGCCGGCCTGACCGTGCCGACCCAGGCACGAAAGAGCGACGTCTGCTCGCGCGTGAAGGCCTCGTCGTGGCGCGGCGAGGAGAGGTGGGTCATAAGCCCGGCCAGCCGGAGCCGGGGGTGGGAGGCGGCCAGCTCGACCAGCTCGGCGGCCTCGTCGGGCAGGCACCCGCCGCGGGACATGCCGGTGTCCAGCTGGACGTGGACCGGGAAGCTCACGCCCAGGTGGTTGGCCGTGGCGATGAGCTGGGCGGCCTGGCGGCGCGAGTGCAGCGTGGCGTGGAGCCGCCCCGAGACGGCCAGGCGGTACATGGCGTCGCTGCGGTCGAAGTGCTCCACGGGCATGAGCACCAAGACCGGGGTGCGGATGGGCATGTCGGCCAGGACGCGGGCCTCGGCCAGGTCGTAGACGGCCAGCATCTCGGCGCCCAGGGCCGCCAGGCGCTTGGCGATGCGGGCCACGCCCAGGCCGTAGGCGTTCTGCTTGACGATGGCGCACAGGTGCGTGCGCGCCCTGGCCGGGGCAGGTGCGACCGCCGGCGCGTGCGCCGCGCCCGGAGGCAGGCCGTCCAGGGCGGCCCGGACCAGGCGGTAGTTGTGGTCCACGGCCGACAGGTCGATCTCGATTCGGCAGGTGCTCACGAGCGCTCCGGGGGCAACGGGAGGGGGCAAATCGCGGACGTGTCGATATCGACGGGCCGGGGCATCTACGATCATCTTTCGCGCACGGCTGCGCGAGAGCGAGCCGGGCCCGCGCGTGGACGCGGGCTCACACATCAGGGCGGGCCGTCGCGGCGGACGCGCGGCACGCACGGGGCCCCCACGATCGGGGCCGATTTTCATCAAAGGCGGCACACACACGCATGGTTTTCTTGTCATCGATGACGTTCCGGACCCTTCGCCACGCCGACATGGCGGCGCACAGCGGCGGTGGGCACTCCAACGCCCCCGCAAGCTCTGACTCAGCGGGGGGCTCCGGCGGTGGGAGCGCCAGCAGCGGCGCAGGGGGCAGCTCGGGCGGCCAGGGCGCAAGGGGTGGTGGTGGTGGTGGTGGTGGCGGTGGCGGTGGTGAGGGGGGTGGGGGTGGGGCCAAACGCAGGCGCCGCCGCCGCGGCCGCGGCGGGGGCCCGGGACGTGACAGCGGGCACGCGCCCGCTGGGAGCCCGGCCGGGGAATCGCACAGATCCGGCGAGGCCGCCGCCCACGCCGGCCCAGGGCCGCACGCCGGCGCTGGGCCCCACGCGGGCTTGCGCGCCGACGGCGCACCGCCGCCGCTGCGCCGCCAGCGCGTGGCCATGTCCCCCGACAAGCTCCCGCCGCGGGCCCTGGAGATCTTCGAGCTGGACAAGCCCTTTGCCACCATGGGCCTGAGCGACGGCGTCACCGCCGGCCTGACGGACATGGGCTTTGTCCACCCCACGCGCATCCAGGCCATGCTCATCCCGCCGGTGCTGGCCGGGCGCGACGTGATCGGCCAGGCCAAGACCGGCACCGGCAAGACCGCCGCCTTCGGCATCCCGATCCTCAGCCGGGCCCACAAGGGCACGCCCTTCCAGGCCCTGGTCCTCGTGCCCACGCGCGAGCTGTGCATCCAGGTCGCCCACGAGCTGGAGGACATGGCCCGCCACACCGGGCTGGTCGTCACGCCGGTCTTCGGCGGCGAGCGCATCGACCAGCAGGTGGCCCGCCTGCGCCGCGGCGCCGAGATCGTCGTCTCCACGCCCGGCCGCCTGATGGACATGGTCGGCCGCGGCCACCTGCACCTCAACAACGTCCGCTACGCCGTCCTGGACGAGGTCGACCGCATGCTCGACATCGGCTTCCGCGACGACATCCGCCAGATCCTCGGCCAGTGCCCCCCGCCGGGCCAGCGCCAGACCGTCTTCGTCTCGGCCACCATCTCCTCCGACGTCGAACGCCTGGCCCGGTCCCACAGCAAGGACGCCGAGAAGGTCGTGGCGGTGACCAAGGGCGCCCTGACCACCGCCCTGGTCCGCCAGCACTACCTGCCCGTCGAGCCCTGGGACAAGCGCCGCCTCCTGGCCCACCTGCTCACCCACGAAGACCCGGCCCTGACCGTCATCTTCTGCCGGACCAAGCGCACCGTCGACGAGCTGGCCCGCTACCTGGCCGAACGCCACCAGATCGACGCCCACGCCATCCACGGCGACATGTACCAGTCCAAGCGCAACAAGGTCATCGAGCGCCTCCACAAGGGCGACCTGTCGGTGCTGGTGGCCAGCGACCTGGCCGCCCGCGGCCTGGACGTCGAGGGCATCTCCCACGTCATCAACTACGACATGCCCGAGGACCCGGAGGTCTACGTCCACCGCATCGGCCGCACCGCGCGCATCGGCCGCGAGGGCGTCGCCTGGTCGCTGGTCACGCCCGAGCAGGGCGACCTGCTCACCCAGATCGAACGCCTGATCAACCAAGAGATCCCCAAGCTCGACTACGACGACTTCAAGCCCACGCCGCCGCCGCACGGCCGCGAGAGCGCCCCCCGCAACCGCGGCCAGGGCACCGTCGCCGTCGAGGGCGTCGCCGGCGCCGCCGCCGCACGGCTTGCCGCCTCTGCGGCCCCGCCCATCCCGGCGCCCTCCAAGGCCTCCCCCACCGAGCACGGCAAGTTCCCCGGCGGGCTCGTCCCGACCAAGCTCCCGCCCAAGCGGATGTTCGGCAAAATCAAGTCCGGCCCAGCACGCTGACCCGCCGACCCGCCCCCGACCCTCCTACGCCCGCAACAGCGCACGCTATCGCTGCGCAACCCCGGCGA
>PNJV01000026.1 GCA_013822085.1 Isosphaera sp.
CGCTGATCGCCCCGCCGCGACGCTCCCTGCGCACGGTCCAGGACGCGCCGCCGGCCTCGGGCTGGCGGCGCACCGAGATGACCGACCGCGCCTCGTCGGTCCACAGGGCCATCGGCGGCTGCGTGAAGGCGATGCGGTCGCTGCGCAGCGCGTCGGACTCGGACTCAACGCCCAGCTGCGGCCCGGCCGGCCGCGGTGCGATCAGCGGGCCGGAGGCGCAGCCGCCGAGCACGCACACGAGCACGGCGCACGCCCAGCCGGCGGGGGCGTGACTGAGCAACGCGGATCCTGCGGGCGCGTGGGTCATGCCTCAACATACGCGGCTGAGCCCGCCCGGAGGACCGGGCCCGCTGGCCCCCCCGCGCAGCCGCCGGGGGAGCGGGGCGCCGGCGCTCTCAGCGGAGGCCGACGGTCACCGGCCGGCCGTCGGTGCCCTCGGCGCTGAACGTGCCGGCGTCGGTGAGCACGACCACGCGCAGCGGCCGCTGCGGCCGCGGGAACGAGCCCTCGGCACGCTCGATTGTCACCGTGACGGCGGCGCCGTCGCCGGCCAGCTGGGCGGCGTAGGTGGTCAGCAGGAACTGCCCGTCGCGGAAGCCCCAGCCATCCCCGGCGTCGTCGTAGAGCGTGCCGGCGGCGCGCCCGGACTGGTCGAGGCTCACGTAGAGCGTGACCGGGGCCTGGGGCCCGGCCTGGCCGACGAACTGCTCGATCGGCCCGACCGGCAGCACCGCCCCGGCCTTGAGCGCCAGCCTGGGCAGGTCCGGGTGCGGCTGGTCGATCACGTCGAACGAGCGCCACACGCCCCGGGGGCGGACCGTCACGCGCGTCCGATCGGGCATCACCTGCGGCTCGACCAGCAGCGACTCGCCGAGCAAGAAGGCGTTGTCCTCCGAGCGCAGGGCCGGGTCGGCCGGGTCGGCAAAGAACAGCGGCTGCGCGATGGGCGTGCCGTCGGTGTGGGAGCGGTGCGCCAGCGTGTAGAGGTACGGCACCAGGCGTGCGCGGCGTTCGAGGGCCTGCCTGCACACGTGCTCGGTCTCGGGGCCGAACGACCAGGGCTCCTTGTCGATGTTGCCCTTGGCCGTGTGCCCGCGCGCAAAGGGCAGCAGGGCCCCGATGCCCATCCAGCGCGCAAACTGCGTCGCCCGGGCCGCGGCGTCGCGGGGGCCGTTGCCCGCAAAGCCCCCGATGTCCGGGCCGACCATCGGCTGGCCCGAGAGCCCGAGCGTCAGGGCCATGGGCACCGACTGCCACAGGTCGTGCCACGTCGCCGAGTTGTCCCCCGTCCACGTCGCCGCGTACCTGTGCGAGCCGAGGAACCCCGCCCGCGTGAGCACGAACGGCCGCCGCTGGGGCCGCGCCGCCAGGATCCCTTCGTAGGTGGCCTGGGCCATCAGCAGGCCGTAGGCGTTGTGGTACCGCTCGTGGGGGGCGGCCGGCAGGCGGCGCGCCTCCTGCCCGGGCAGGGCCGCGTAGTCGCCGCCGGCGTGGCGGTTGTGCATCGGCATGGTCTTGGAGGCCGTGGAGAACACCGCCGGCTCGTTCATGTCGTTCCACACCCCGTCGAGCCCCACCGACACGAACCCCGGGTACAACCCGGCCCACCACGCCCGGGCCTCGGGCTTGGTAAAGTCTGGGAAGACGCACGCCCCGGGCCACACGTCCCCGCGGAACATCTCGCCGCGCTCGTCGCGCACGTACAGCTTCCGGGACACCAGCTCGTCGCGCACCGCGTAGCCCGGCTGGTCGGCCACGCCGGGGTCGATCATCCACACCGTCCGGAACCCGTCCCGGGCAAGGTCCGCGTTGAGGCCCGCCGGGTCGGGGAACTTGGCCGAGTCGAACGTGAACACCCGGTACCGGTCCATGTAGTCGATGTCCAGCCAGATCGTCGTCGCCGGGATCCGCCGCGCGCGGAACTCCTGGGCCAGCTCACGCACGCGCGACTCGGGCTCGTACGACCACCGGCACTGGTGGTACCCAAGGGCCCACTTGGGCACCATCATCGGCGGGCCCGTCAGCTCGTGGAGCGCCCGCACCACCCCCTGCGGCGTGGGCCGCTCGATCGCGTACACGCTCGGCGGCATCGAGCCCCCGGACGACTGGAGCGTCACGATCACACGGGTCTGGGTGCAGGCGATCTCCATCGGCTCGCTGGTGTCGATCAGCAGGCCCACCGCCGACCCGTCGGGGCGCACCGCCAGCACCCACGGGTGCGATTGATACAGCGCGTCGCTCTCGGGCGCATACCCCGGGCGGTCCGAGTTCCACAGCCGCACCACCGTGTCGTTGCGCAGCAGCGTGCCGGTGACCATCCCCGTCCCGTAGAACGACGTGCCCTCGGGGAACGTGAACTCCAGCCGCGGCTGCAGCGCGTCCTGGCCCAGACCCGCTGGGGCCTCCCCCTGCGCGACCGCGTGCGGCGGCGGAGGGGTCTGCACGAAGCTCAGCGCGGGCGCATAGCCCAGCCCCGCCCACCACGGCTCGGTCTGAGAGGAGATCCGCTCGGGGAACTCACGCACAAGGGAGAAGCTCGGGAACACCACCCCGTCGCGCCACGCGTGAAGCCACCCGAAGCGCGTCACGTCCCCCGAGGGCACGCCGTCGATCCGGCGATGATCCGGCGTGTACTGGCTCAGGACCTCCTGCGTCCGGGCCTGCCCGGGGCCCGACGCCGGCGCCGCGCCCAGACTCGGCGCGATCGCCCCGAGCACCGCGGCGCGCACCGCGAGGCGGGCAAGGGCGCTCACCTGCGCGGGGGGGGTTCGAGCCGCGTCATTCCGAGCCGAGTCGTGGGGTCTCATGCCCCACACAATACATCCGTTTGAGCTAGACCGATGCGATCGTTGTGCCGAAATACGGACAAACTCCGATCCGCCAGCAGGTTTGCCGGTACGTCTGGGCCTCGTGCATCCATGTGTGTGCGCCAGGGATCGTGGTGGAAGGAGGATCGAGTGTCGCGAGCGACTCGGCTGACGTGCTGGGGGGCCCTGGCGATGATCGCCGGGGCAGGGGCGATGCTCGGGGTGCGCCCGACCCCCGCGCCGGCGCCCGCCCGAGGGGGCGTCCAGGGCGCCGCCCGGGGCGCAGACCAGAGCGCCCCGCCCGCCCGCGTCGAGGCCCCGCCGGCTGTCACGCTCGGCCTGCGCGCCGAGAGCCTCCGGCTGTCGCTGCGCGTCCTGCCCACGGTGGTCATCGTCCCCGACGGCCCCTCGTACCTGGCGGCCATCGAGTCCTGGCGCCCCAGCGGGCGGTTCCCGGTGCTCATCGACGACGGCACGCGCGAGTCGCGTCACCACATCGCGCTCTTCGTCGCCGCGTTCAAGCCCGAGCGGGTCGTGTCCTGGGCTGCGCAAGCCCCGGGCCGGGTCGACGCGCTGGCGCTGCGCGGCCCCGAGCTGGAGTCCCGGCTGATGCGGGCCGTGGCCCGGGCCTGGGGCGCAGCGGACACGGCCGAGCCGCTCGAGGGGCTCAAGGCCGTCTGGGGCTCGGCCTACACGCCCACGGGCCTGGTGGTGACCTTCCCCAACGACACCGCCTGGACCGCGGCCCTGGCCATCGCCGCCGGGCGGGGCCAGCCGCTGGCCGTCGTGCCCGCGCCCGCCTCCAGCCGCGCCGCGGCCATGCCCCTGACCGAGGCCCTGACGCTGGACGCCGCCGTGCGCCGCGCCGCCGAACGCACCGGGTACACCTTCGCCGGCCTCGGGGACCAGCTCGACGCCCTGACGCTCGCCGCCACGGCTCCGGCCCGCGTGACGGTCCAGGCCGAGGACCCGCTCCAGCCGCAGATGGGCGCCCCCTTCGACCCCAGACCGGGCGAGCCCCTGGCCCTGACCGACCTCCTGGGCCGGGACCTGCCCGCGCGGGCGCAATCCCGCTGGGCGTGGGCCGGCCAGGTCTCGGGCAGCGCCGCCCGCGGGGCCTACACCGCCATGTGCGGCCTCTTCCTGACCCCGGCCGACGCCTGGCTCTTCGAGGGCTACGCCCAGGGCTTTGGCAACGGCGTCTATTCCATGGCCCAGAGCCACGCCGTGCTCCAGTCGGCCAAGTTCCCCGTCTCGGGCGCCTGGGTCCCCACCGACGCCACCACCGCCACCTGGGCCCGCACCGCCTTCGACGGCGTGCACGCCGGGCTGCTGCTGGTCAACAGCTCGGGCCAGGCCACCACCTTCGACCTGCGCCCGCGCCTGGGCAACGCCTCGGACATGCCCGTCCTGCGTCGGCCCGCAGCGGCGTACGTGATCCACTCGTTCTCGGCGGCCAACCCGCACGACGGCTCGACCCTGGCCGGTCGGCTCCTGCGCCGCGGCGCGTACGCCTACGTAGGTTCGGTGCACGAGCCGCTCCTGGCCGGCTTTGTGCCCTCGCACGTGCTGGTCCAGCGGATGCTCGTGGGGATGCCACTGGCGGCGGCGACCCGCTTCGACGGCCCGCGGGCGGCCCCATGGCGCGTGCACGTGCAGGCCGACCCGCTGGTGGTGATGCCCCCGCCGGGGGCCACCGCCGGGCGGGCCCAGGGGCCCGTGCCGCTGAGCGGGGCCGTCCAGCTGGACCAGTCCATGCGCGACGCCCTGCGCCAGGGGCGCATCGCCGAGGGCGTGCGGCTGCTCGGGCTCATCGGGCGCGACGCCGACGCGGTCCGCTACGCCCAGGCCCTGCTCGACCAGCCCCCACCCCCAACCCCCCCAACCCCGCCACCCGCACCCGCCGCACCGCCCGCACCCGCACCCGCCGGCCCGATCCCAGCCGACGTAGCGGCCGAGCTGCTCGGGCCGGCCATGCGCCAGGGCGCCTGGCCCGTGCTCCTGGCCTGCGTCGAGGCGCACAGCGCCCAGCGCACGGCCGCGGAGTTCCCCGACGCGCTCGACGCCCTGTGGCACCTGGCCTGGGTCCACCGCGCCACGCTGACCGACGCCCAGGCGCACGCCCTGGCCAGGTCGTACAGGCCCGGGCAGGCGCTCCGCGACGCCGAGGACCTGGCCTCCTGGCTGCGCGCCGCCGGCAAGGCACCCCTGGCACGGGCTGCGCTGCTCAACGCCCAGCCGGCGATCTCTTCCGAGGCTGACCGCCGCCGACTGGCGGCGCTGCTCGATCCTTCCCAGCCCTGACCCCACCCCCCCCACCCCCCACCGGCCCCCACCGGCCCCCACCGCCGCACCCCCACGCCACCCGGGGCCGGCTCGCTGGCGCCCTGGTCCATCGGCTTGGCATGGGCAGCCAGCCACCGCGCCCGCGCCGCTGAGGCGCGCCGGGCCCGGGTCAATCGATCTGCAGCTGCGCCGGCCAGACCGGGGGCTCGCCCGCCCCGATCACCACGCCGGGCCGATCGGCATGACCCACCCGCCGCACGCGCGCCACCGCGCGATCGCCCAGGTCCCGCTCGAGCGTGATCTCCACGGGCCCGACGCGCACGGGCTGGCGCTCGTCCACCGGCACCAGCGCCACGCCGGCCCGCCGAAGCGACGCCACCCACGCCGACGCCCCGCGGCCGCGGGACCGCAGCGCGCCGTCGAGCTCCCACCGCGGCACCACGACTGCGCGCAGGCCGCGGGCGCGCAGGCCGTCGGGGATCGAGCCCGCCGCCGCCGGGCCGATGCGCGTCACCACCGCCACCGGCACCCGGGCCGCGCCCATCCGGTGCAGCGCCCGCGAGAGCCCCGCTGTCAGCGCCGCCCGAGAGCCCGCCGAGGCCGACCCCGCGTCGATCACCACCCCGCCCCCGGGCCACACCACCACGCCGGCCTCTGCCCCGCCAAGCCGCAGCCCGGACGCCGCCGGCTGGCCGGGCGTGCGCGTCAGCCCCAGCAGCGCCCCCGCGGCCCAGACCAGGCCCGCTGCAACAGCTGCCACGCCGAGCCCGCGCCGCGCCGGCGCCCAGCGCGCGTGCGCGCGGTCCGCGCTCGCCTCGCGCAGGCCTTGCGTCTTGGGGCCCGCGGTATCCAGGTCCACGTCGTCCGGGCCTATGTCGTCCGGGCCCTCACCGCTCTGGCCCTCACCGCTAGGGCCCGCTGAGCCAGCGACCCACAGCCCAGCGACCATCCACGCCGCCCAGGCAACGCCCAGGCCCGCAACCGGCGCCGAGGCGCCCGGCAGGTCATCGGCGGCGCTCACCAGCCGCGGGATGGCCCCGCTGACCAGGTGCAGCGGCCACCCCAGGGCCGCGATCAGGCCGGGCCCGCCGACCTGACCGGCCAGGCCCGCCAGGGCCATCAGGCCGTACCCCAGCCACAACGCCGCTGCGCCCACCGGCGCCAGCAGCACCGAGAGCACCAGCCCCGCGGGGCTGATCACGCCCGTGTGGGCCACGAGCACCGGCGTGGCCATCGCCCACGCCGCGGCCCCGCCCGCCAGCAGCCCCGCCCCCGGCAGGCGACGTGCCCGGCGGCTCAGGGCCCCGGGCGCGACGATCAGCCCGGCGGTGCACAGCACCGAGAGCTGCCAGCCCATGTCGGACGCCTCCGCGGGGTCGGCCAGCAGCAGCAGCACGCCCGCCCAGCCCAGCACCGTCAGCGGGCCGATCCTCCAGCCGATCAGCTGGGCCGAGAGCCCCGCCCAGGCCATGACCGCGGCGCGCCACACCGGGGCCCCGTCGGGCACGATCACCACCAGTGCGCCCGCCGCGGCGCTGAGCACCACCCAGCGGCGCACGCCGGGGCGCATGGCAAGCCGGCAGCACGCCCCGATCAGGGCCAGCATCACGCTCACGTGGTAGCCGCTCACGCACAGGACGTGGAGCACGCCGGTGCGGCCCATGGCCCCGGCCAGGCCGGCGATCTGCGGGTCGATCTCCCCCAGGAGCAGGGCACCCAGGAGCGCGCGGCGCTGGGCGTTTGCGTCCCAGGGCGCAGCCCGGTCCAGCGCGTCGCGCGCCACGCCACGCGCCCACGCACGCGCCCGCACGCCGCGCCCGCGCAGCTGGTCGAACGCCCCCGCGACCGACCCCGCGACGGCCGACGGGTCGTCGGGCAGGCGCAGCACCGGGCCGCGCCTCTGAGCGCCCGCGGCCCGGGCCGCGTCGGTCCCGCCACCCCACGCGGCCACCGGCGGCCGGAGCAGCCCACGCACGCGCACCGACCGGCCCGCCTCCATGGCCCCCACCATCGAAACCGGCACCGCCACGCGCACCGTGCCGTGGACGCGCCGCTCCCGATCGCCCAGACGCACACGCCGGGCCTCGATCTGGGCGATCCCCGCTGGCTCGCCCACGCCCGGCGCCCACGAGTCGGGCGGGGCCAGGCGCAGCGCAGCCGGCTCGACCACCAGCCCCTCGACGCTGGCCCAGAGGCCGGCGTGCTCAGCGCCCGGCTGCCCCAGCCCAAGCCACGCCCGATCGCCCGTGGCCCGGGCCAGCACCTGGCACACATGATCCGGCGACGCCTGCACCAGGCGCAGGCCCGACCACCCCGCGCTGGCCAACGCCGCTGCGACCCACAGCGCCAGGCCCGCCCACCGCGCCGGGACCAGCAGCGCGACCGCCAGTGCGCCCAGCCCCAGCGAGAACCACCACCAGGGCCCGATCGCCCACCCCCGCGCGCCCAGCACGCACCCGAGCCACACCGCGACCAACGCCCAGCCGGCGCGGGGCAGCAGCGGCGCCCGGCGCGGGTCGGCACGCGGCCACCGGCCGTCGGGGGCCCAGGATTGATCCGTGCGCAGGGCCGGGTCCACGGCGCAGACTGGCCGCCCGTCGCGTGGTTGTCAAGCGCGGCGTGGGCTCAGCCCTGACCGGAGGGGGTCAGGATGTCGTCAAAGTCCAGGGTCACGTCGCGCTGGGGCTCGTAGAAGAGCGGCTGGGGCGAGGCCGTGCCGGTGCCGGCCCCGGCACTGCGGCCGCCGCGGTCGTCGCGGTTGAGGAAGACGCCGTCGGCGCCCGCCGAGTGATAGACGAGCGAGCCGCGGTCCAGCGCGGGCACCTGCCGGTTGTTGACGCGGGTGTTGCTGGGGAAGGCGGGGTTGCCCAGCAGGCCGGCCAGGGTTTCTATGAGGCTCTGATCGGTCTGGCCGGCGGCCGCCGAGTCGCGGAGCATCGAGAGCACGGTCTGGTCCTGCTGGGACCTGCCCAGGGACTGGGCCCGCAGGTGGGGGGCGTTGCCGGCCCAGTAGAAGCGGGCCACGCCGCCGTCGCTGACGCGGGCGGCGAAGGGGTCGGCGTCGGTGGCGCGCGGGTCGCGCACCCAGGCGATGACCGGGTTGCCGAAGGTATCGACCAGGTCGGGCAGGGCGCGGTTGGCCGGGCTGTCGCTGTCCTTCTGGGTCTGCTGGCAGAAGCGCACCAGCGAGCCGTCGTCGGGCGAGAAGTACAGCGTGCGGGCCGAGCCGGAGGTCCCCGAGCCGCGGCCCAGCTCGCTCTGGGCGACGTTGCGCAGCAGGCCGGAGCGCGGGCCCACGCCGATCACGTCGACGCCCCCCGCGTCCTCGCAGGACGAGAGCGTGCCGGCCTGCCGAAGGGTGATGCCACCGGTCAGGTCCAGCAGGACGTTGCCCATGTTGGTCAGGCCCTGCGAGAGGTTGGCGTTGCTGCCCATCTCGTCGGGGGCAAAGAGCCCGGGCGCCCGGCGGGCGTCGGCGATGAAGCGGTCGGTGGCGTTGCTCAGCGTGCTCAGGAGGTTCTGCGACGAGACCCGCCGCGCGTTCTGACGCACGCCCTGGAAGACCGGCAGCAGGATGCCGATGACGATGCCGATGATGATGAAGACCGAGAGCAGCTCGACGATCGTGAACGCCCTGGCCCGGGTCCCTCCGCTGTGTGCTCGCTGCATCGTGCTCGCTCCGGTCTGCCTGCCATGATCCGCTCAGTGGGCGACGACACCGCACCGCCCCCACCCCCATCCGCCGCGCCGTCACCAATCGCCCCTGACCATACGAGCGCCGCTGAGCGACGGCTCCGCTGAATCGTGTCCGATCACCGACCATGGCCGGGTGTGCGCGGCGTCGCATCCCTATTGAAGCGTTCCGGGCGTGAACGTCGCGGCGTAGAGCGTGCAGCGGGGCGTCATTGGCAGGCCAGCGGCGGATAATCTCATCGCGTCGCGCGTTTTCCGTGCAAAGACCGAACACGCGGGCGTGGTCGGCGTATAGAGTGCTGCGCGTGCCCCACGCGCGCTGTGCCGGTGGTGAGCCCCGTCAATGGCACCCTCTGAGATGGACCAACCCGTCGCACCGCTGGCGGCCGCGCCCCGCCCAGCGGCCATGCCCCTGCCGGGCACCGGGCCCCCGCCGGGCGCCACGTCCCTGTCAGGCGCCGGGGCCCGCCGGGCCCAGTGCTACTACGACGGCCTGTGCGGGCTGTGCACCGGGTGGGCGCGGTTCTTTGGCAGGCTCGACTGGCTCGGTCGGCTGGAGATGGTGGACCTGACACGGACCCCCGACGAGGCCCTGCCCGTGCCACGCGAGGCTGCGCTGCGGGGCATGCCGGTGCGGACGCGCAGCGGCCGCGTGCTGGTGGGCTTCCCGGCCGTGCGCTACGCGCTCACGCAGACGCCCGTCGGCGTGGTGCCGGGCTGGGCGCTGATGGTGCCCGGGGTCGCGTGGCTCGGGCGCGTGGCGTACGACTGGTTCGCAGCCCGCCGGCGCGCGATCTCGTGCCGGCTGGGCGTGGCGCCACGCAGCGATGATCGGGGGTCGGCTGCGCAGTACTAAGTCCGGACCGTGCGGACCGGCAAAGCTCGGCGCCGCTGCCGGCGATGCCGCCCCCCGGTCGGTGATGCCATGGGTTTCCCGGATACACTCGAAGGTTGATCGCCCCAGCGAGCGGCAGGCCCTGGGGTGAGCGCTCGGGGAGCCGAGGATGGCATCGCCAGTGGAGACGCGAACCCAGAGCGCCGGCGTGGCGACGATCCGCGTGGCGGAGGGCTCGCTCGACCTTGACCCAGCGAGCCTCGATCGCGTCCTGGGGGTGCTCGCCGGCGGGGGCGTCGTGGTGCTGCCGACGGACACGGTGTACGGGCTCTTCGCCTCGGCGCAGCGGGCCGACGCGGTGGAACGGCTGCGCGCAGCCCGCGTCAGGCTGCTGGGGCGCGCCGGCGAGCGCGGGAGCGTCGGGGCGCCGGTGGCGTCGGCGTGGCACACCTGCGGCCAGACGCTGCGGAGCGTGCTGCTTCGGGCGGGCTCGCCGTTGCACTCGAACCACGCGCACGTGCTCGGCCGGCTCAGCCCCGGGCCGGTGACGTTCGAGGTCGAGCGGCTCGCGCCGCAGCTTGTGGCGGTGCTGGGCGAGCTGGGCGTGGCGCCGGGCGTGATCGACGACTGCACGGCGCTGCTGGTGCGCACGCCGGCCGACGGCCGCGCCCGCGCGGTGCAGCGCGCCTTCGGCGGCCCGCTGGTGGCCGAGGGCGTGCCGGTGCCCGGGGGCCGCGCGGCGGTGACGGGCGACGAGGCGGCGCGGGCCGTGGCCGATGCGGGGGCCGGGGTGGACCTGGTGCTCGACGCGGGCCGAACGCAGACGGGCCGGGTCTCGACGGGCGTGCGGCTGACCCTGGCCGGCGGGTACCAGGTGGTGCGCGAGACGTCGCTGGATTTTCGCGCCATCGAGCAACGGCTGACCCGGCGGGTGCTCTTTGTGTGCACGGGCAACACGTGCCGGAGCCCGATGGCCGTGGCCATGGCGCGGGCGCTGATGGATCGCGGCGTCGGGGTGGGCGGCGGGGTGTTCCGCGGCGAAGCGCGCGGGGCGGGGTTGGCCGCGGTGGAGGGCGCGCCGCCGTCGCCCGAGGGGGTGCGCGCGGTGGAGGGGCTGGGCATGCCCGCGCGGTTCGACGGGGGCTCGCGCGCGGCGACGGCGCAGGCGCTCGGCTGGGCCGACGCGGTGTACGCCATGACGCGCGGCCACCTGAGCGCGCTGCGCGCCCGGGGCGTGGAGCGGGCCGAGCTGCTCGACCCGGCCGGCAGGGACGTGGCCGACCCGCTGGGCGGCTCGCTCGATGACTACAGCCAGACGGCCCGGTCGATGCTGGGCATGATCCAGGCCCGCCTGCGGGAGATGGACGCGTGAGGATCGCGCTCGGGGCCGACCATCGCGGGCACGCCGCCGCCGAGCAGACCCTCAAGCGCCTGCGGCAGGCCGGCCACGAGGTGGACCCGCTCTCGGAGCTCTCGGGCACGCCGTGCGACTACCCGGTGCCGGCCTGGCGAGTCGGGCGGGCCGTGGCCGACGGCCGGGCCGACCGGGGGCTGCTGATCTGCGGGACCGGGATCGGCATGTGCATCGCCGCTAACAAGGTGCGCGGCGTGCGCGCGGCGCTGGCCCACGACGAGCTGACGGCCGAGATCGCGCGCACGCACAACGACGCCAACGTGCTGTGCCTCTCGGCGGACCTGCTGGGCCAGCGCCTCATCGACCAGATCGTCGACACGTTCCTGGGGGCGCAGTTCCTCGACGCCCACGGCCCGCACGGCGCCGGCCGGCACGCGCGGCGCATCGAGATGATCCGCGCCATCGAGGACGGCCGCGAGCCGGCCTGAGCCCGCGCGGGGCCGCCCAGGCGCGGGCTATCTTGTGGCATGCCGGTGGTCGAGCTGGTGATCAAGCCGGACGGGCGCACCTGGGCCGGGCGGGCCGCGGACCACTTCCGTGCGCTGATGGACGGCCCGCGCGATCGGGCCGAGGAGGCGCGGCGGTTCCGTCGCCAGCTCGGACTGCCGGCCGACCGCCCCGTGATCATGTCCGGGCACCAGGCCGGGGTCTGGCACGCGGGGATCCTGGCCAAGTGGCTGGCCGCGGTCCGGACAGCGGCCGCCTGCGGCGGCGAGGCGGCCTGGGTGGTGGTGGACCAGGACACCGAGGACTTCACGCTCCTGCGCGTGCCGGTGCGCGACGCCGAGCCGGCCGCGACCGACCACGCCCCCGCCGAGGCCCCGGCCCGCGCAGCGGCGATCGCGCTGGCCCCCGAGGAGCTGGGCCGGGCCCTGCGCAGCGACCGGCCCGCTGGGGTGCTCCCGTCGTTTACCCCGCACCAGCCGCGGCCCCCCGAGGGCACCCGCTGGGCGCTGGCGCAGCTGGGCCCGCGCCTGGACTCGATCGCCGCTGCGCTGGCCGGGCACGTCATGGCCCCCGGCGGGGCGCGGCCGGCCACCGCCGCCGAGCAGCTGGCCCAGGCCGTGCGCGAGCTGATCGGGCAGGCCCACCCCGGCCTGCCCGCGCCCCGGCTTGTGTACCCCACGCGCCTGCACGCGACGGACCTGTTCAGCGTCCTGACCGAGCGCATGGCCGCTGAGGCCCGCGCGTGCGTCAGCGCGTACAACGACGCCGTGCGCGCCCACGGGGCGCACGGGCTGGGCACGCTGCTGATGCCGGCTGCGCGCCAGGCGGGGGGCGGCAAGATCGAGCTCCCGCTCTGGCGGCTGGACCCGAACCCGCCGGCACTCGGGGGCCGCCGACGCGTCTACGCCACCGAGGACGGGGGCGGCCTGCCCGCGCCGGGGCAGGTGGTGCCGCGCGCGCTGTGCCTGACGGGGCTGCTCAGGCTGGCGGCGTGCGACATGTTCATCCACGGCCTTGGCGGCGGCGCCACGCCCGAGGCGGGGGAGGCGGGCGGGACGGGGGGGTCGGGGGAAGCTCCAGCGCGGCGCGGTCAGGCTGAGCCAGATCAGCACGGGCTTGAACCGGGCGGCGACGGGTACGACCGCGCCACGGAGGCGTGGATCTGGCGGTGGCTCGGGCGGGGCCTGGCGCCGGCAGTGCTGGCGACAGCGACGGTGACCCTGCCGCTCTCGTCGCGGGCGCCGCTGAGGCGTGCGGACCTGTGGCACGCCCAGTGGAAGGCCCACGCCGCGGCCCACTCGCCGGGGCTGCTGGGCGAGCAAGGGGCCGAGCGCCAGAAGCGCGCCCTGGCGGCGATGGCCAGCGACCGGTCGCGCCCGGCCGACCAGCGACGCGCGATCTACGAGCGCATGCACGAGCTGATCGGCGCGGTGCGACGGGCGCGCCGCGACAAGCTCGACGAGTACACCGGCCGGGCGGCGGAGTTGCGCCAGCGGCTCGGCGCCGAGGGCGTGGCCCACGACCGCGCCTGGCCCTTCGCCCTGCACAGCCCCGAGGACCTGGACGAGCTGAGCCGGCGCATCGCTGAGGCGCTGGGCGCGCCCGGCGACGCCTGAGGAGCGCCCATGGGCTGGCGGACGCTGGTGCTGCTGGCTGTGACGCTCGGGGCAGCGGGGGCGCTGGCGGCCGCTGCGTGGTGGGCGGCCAGCGGTGGCGCAGCGATCGGGACTGGGATTCGAACGGGGGGTGGGGGTGAGAGCGAGAGTGCCCCACCCCTGCCCGCCCAGCGGCCGCGGGTGGCAGCGATGTCGCCCGGCGTGGCAGCGACCCTGCGCGACCTGGGCGCGGCGGGCCTGATCGTCGGCCGGCACGGCTACGACGCCTGGAGCGACCCGGCCCTGCCCGTGGTCGGCGACCAGGCGGGGATCAACGCCGAGGCCCTGCTGCGGGCAGCGCCCACGCACGTGTATGTTGAGTTCGGCGGGGCCGACCAGGCCCGGCGCTTGCTCGGCCCGGCGCTGAGCGGCGCCGGAGCGGGCGCTGGGCGAGTGACAGTGCGCGACCTGCGCCTGCTCACGCTCGATCAGATCCGCGGCAGCGTGACGACCCTGGCCCAGGACCTGTCGATCGGCGCCGACCGGGCCGCAGCGCTGCTGGCGGCGTGGGACCGGGCGCTAGAGCCGGAGCCAGCGGACCGGGCCCGCGCGGTCGGCACGGTGCTGCTCCTGCACGGCACCGACCCGCCGGCGGCGCTGGGGCCGGGCTCGTTCCATCAACAGATCGCACAGCGGCTCGGGCTGGCCCCGGCGCTGGTCGAGGGCGACGCGTACACGGTGCTGGACTCGGAGGCGGTGCTTCGGCTCCAGCCGGGAACCATCGTGCTGATCCAGCCGCGCGAGCCCGACGCTGCGCGGGGGTCGGGAGGGCCGGGGGGTCCGGGGGGGCCGGGTGCGTTGGCGGGGTTGGCACAATCGGAATCAGGCGGGTCAGGTGGCGCCGCGGCCGAGCCGGGCTGGCGCTGGCTCAGCGCTCGGGAGGCGCCGCAACGCCTCGGGACGCTCGCCCGCCTGCGCGTGCCCGCCATCGAGCACGGCCGCGTGCTGCTGATCGACCTGGACGACGGTCTCCTGCCGGGCACCGGGCTGATCAGGCTGGCCGACGCGCTGCGCGCCGCGGTGCGCCTGGCGCCCGAGCCGGGCCGCTAACGCGTCGCGGCGGGTATCCGCTATCGTTGGCCCAATGGCACGCGACCCGGCCTCGATCCTGCGTCAGCGGTTCGTCGAAGCGATCGCCCTGGCCTTCCCGCAGCTGGGCGGCGAGGCGATCGATCCGGGGGTGGGGCCGTCGCGCGCGGCCCAGCACGGGGACTTCCAGTGCAACGCGGCGATGGCCCTGGGCAAGCGCCTGGGGCTCTCGCCCAGGGAGGCGGCGGCCCGGATCGTGGGCGCGCTCCGGGCCGGGGACCTGGCCGAGCCAGTGACGGAGGGCTCGATCGCCGGGCCGGGGTTCATCAACGTCACGCTGCGGCCCGGGGCCCTGGCCGGGCTCCTTGAGGAGATGGAACGCGACGGCCTGGGGGTGCCCAACGCCGGCGGCGGACGCCTGGCGGTGGTGGACCTGTGCGGCGTCAACCTGGCCAAGCAGATGCACGTCGGCCACCTGCGCTCGACGGTGATCGGGGACACGCTGGCCCGGGTGCTCGGGCGCACCGGGTGGCGCGTGCTCCGGCAGAACCACGTGGGGGACTGGGGCCTGCCCATCGCGATGGTCACGGCGCGGCTGATGGACGAGCCACCAGCCGGGGGCCCGGACCGCCTCACGCTCGACGACCTGGACCGCGCCTATCGCGCCGCGCAGCGCGCCTGCGAGGCCGACGAGGCCGGGCTCGCCGCGGCCCGCCGGTGGGGCATGGGCCCGAAGGCCCTGGGCGAGCTGGAGGCGCAGGTCAGCGGCGCGCGCGAGCTTTCGGAGCGGGCCCGGGCGGTGCTGGTGCGGCTCCAGCAGCACGAGCCGGGCGTGATGGCGGTGTGGGAGCGCATCAGGGACGTGACCATGAGCGCCTGCCTGGCGGTGTGCGCGCGCCTCAACGCCGAGGTGCTGCCCGAGCACTCGGCGGGCGAGTCGGCGTACGGCCCGGACCTGGCCGGGGTGGTCGAGGACCTGCGCGGCCGCGGGCTGGCGGTGGAGGACGACGGGGCGCTGGTGGTGCGCCTCGATGCGCCCCAGGACGGGGCCATCCGCGAGCCCCTGGTGGTGCGCAAGCGCGACGGCGCGTTCCTCTACGCCACGACGGACATCGCCGCGGTGCGGCACCGCGTCCAGCGGCTCGGGGCGCGGCGCGTGGTCTACGCCGTCGACGCGCGGCAGGGCCTGCACTTCAGGCAGTTCTTCGCTGCGGCGCGCCGGGCGGGCTATGCGCGACTGCCCGACGGCTCCGAGGCCCTGCTCGAGCACGCCGCCTTCGGCACCATCCTGGGCCAGGACGGCAGGCCGTTCAAGACGCGCTCGGGGGAGAACGTCCGCCTCACCGACCTGCTGGACCAGGCCCAGGAGCGCGCCGCGGCGACGCTGCGGGCCAAGAACCCCGACCTGCCCCCCGACGAGGCCGCCGGCATCGCCCGCGCGGTGGCCGTGGCGGCCATCCGCTACGCCGACCTGAGCACCGAACGCACCCGCGACTACGCCTTCAACCTCGACCGCATGGTCGCCTTCGAGGGCAGCACCGGCCCGTACCTCCAGTACGCCGCCGTGCGGCTGGCCTCGATCATGCGCAAGGCCTCGGAACGCCACGGAGCCGAGGCCGTCGCGCCCGCGACGCTCGCCGCGGCGAGCTTCCCCTGCGCCCACCCGGCCGAGAAGGCCCTGGCCCTGACGCTGCTGCGCTTCGGCGATGTCGTGGGCCAGTGCGCCGAGTCGCTCGAGCCGCACCGGCTGTGCCAGTTCGCTCAGGACCTGGCCGGGTCGTTCAGCGCGTTCTTCGATCAGTGCCCGGTGCTGGGAGCCGAGGACGCTGCGCTGCGTACCTCTCGGCTGCGGCTGTGCGGGCTGACGCGCGCGGTGCTGGCCGATTGCCTGACGCTGCTGGGGATCCCGGTGCTGGACCGCATGTGAGCGCCCGTGCCTAGCGCGGGCTCGGGGGTGCGGGGGGTGCGGGGGAGTTGGCAGCGCCCGGCGCAGTGGCCTCGCCCGGCGCGGCCGAGGGCTCGGGGTCGTCGGGCGGCTCCGCCTGGCCGGCCCGAGCGCGGCCCGCCGCTGCCGCGACGGCCGCACGCAGCCCGCGCACCGTCCGGGCCATCCGGACCGAGTCGAGCGTGTCGGGCGTGTCGCTCTGGCGGTGGTAGTGCGGGTTGCGGAAGTTCGAGGTGTCGGTGACCAGCACCGCCGGCACGCCCAGGGACACAAAGGGCGCGTGGTCCGAGCGCAGCAGGTCCGGCGGCATGAGCGGGAACTGATCGACGACCAGGACCTTGCACGCCTGCGCCGCGGCGCCCTCGGGGGCCTGGTGGGCGGGGTCGGACATCACGCGGGCCAGGCCGCGGACGGCGCGGCTGTGGGCCGAGGCGGCGCAGAGCGCGACGAAATCGCCCGCGATCGGGCCGTCCTTGGCCGGGTCGGGCAGGCCCGGGATCCCCGCAAAGGGCGTGCGCTGCGAGCCCGGCGTGGCGTCGTAATAGCCGAGCATCTCCAGGCTGAGCATGAGCGTGATGCGCTCGCGGGCGTCCTCGGGGAGCCTCTGCTGGGACTCGGCCCAGAGCGTGGCGTGGTGCCGCGAGCCGATCAGCCCGCTCTCCTCCAGGTCGAAGAGCACGAAGCGGATCGTGCGGCCGGGCGCCGAGTCGCGCAGCGTGCGGGCCAGCTCGAGCAGCGCCGCCACGCCGCTGGCGTTGTCGTCGGCGCCGGGCGAGCCGCCGACGGCGTCGAAGTGCGCCCCGACGAGCACCACCTGGCGCGGGCGGGCCGAGCCGGTGATCTCGAAGACGATGTTCGCGGCGTCGCTGGGCCCGGCGTCCGGGTCGAAGCGGTCGCGGAAGGGGACCGGCTCCAATCGCGGCTGATAGCCGAGCCCGCGGACGGCCTCGATCAGCTGGGCCCGGGCCCTGACGTTCCCCGGCGGGCGGGCGGGGTCGCCCCGGTCGGGCCAGCGCGAGCGGTCGGCCGGCAGCGACCGGACGATCGCCATCAGCGACTCCGCGGTGATCGCAGCAGGCTCGGCGGGCTCGGCGGCCAGAGCCTGGACGCGCTGACCGCCCGGGCCGGACGGGGGCGCAGCCAGAGCGGTGGCGCAGCCGAGGCACGCGGCTATGGCCCACATGTATGTGGTGTTCACGGGGAGCTCCTAGAGATGTTTGATGATACCGCGGACCCACCCCCCACCCCCCACCCCCCACCAACACCCACCAACACTCGCCGCCCACCACCTATCCCCGCCGCCCCCAACCTCCAATTCCTCCCCGGCTCGTTCCCGCCGACACACAACCAGTGACCCACCGACACCTCAGCCGTTCGCTGCGGGCACCACGCGTGTGCCCGGGGCCCCCGGGCTCAGGCAGTCGGGGACCCTGCCGTCGACGATGCGCACGTCGCCGGCGCCCGCAGCCAGGGCGGCCAGGCAGGCGTGGACCTTGGGCAGCATGCCGCCGTCGATCACGCCCGAGGCGGTGAGGCGGTCGATCGTCGCCGCGTCGATGCGCCCGGCGCATGGCGAGCCCGGCTCTGGGCTGGTGCGCACGCCGGGGGTGTCCGAGACGAGCAGGAACGCCCCGGAGCCGAGGGCCGCAGCGACGGCCCCGCCGGCCAGGTCGGCGTTGACGTTGAGGAACGCGCCCAGGCCCTGGGCGTCCGCGTCGCGCGCAACCGGCGCGATCACCGGGACAAGCCCCGCGGCGCAGAGGCTCCGGATCACGTCGGCGCGGACGCCGCTGGGTGCGACCTGGCCCACGAGCCCCAGGTCGGGCTCGGCGATGCGCTGGGCGGTGAGCACGCACGCGCTTTGGGCGTGGAGCGGGGCCGGGCGCAGGCCGGCGCGGGCCAGGGCGGCGCATAGCTCGGCGTTGACCTGGCCGCAGAGCACGCGGGCGACGATGGCCAAGGTCGGCTCGTCGGTGTAGCGCTGCCCCTGGACGAACCGGGCGGGCAGCCCGGCCTGACGCATCGCGGCGCTGATGGCCTTGCCGCCGCCGTGCACCACCGCGCACGGCTGGCCCGTGCGGCGGACGCGCGCGGCGATCGACTCGGCCACGCCGAGCAGCTGCGCCGGGTCGTCCTGGATCGACCCCCCCACTTTGATCGTCACCACGCCGGCCGCTCCCTGGTCTTGGCGATGACCGGCTGTGGCCCGTGCCGCGTTGTTCATGCGGCGATCATTCGCGCCGGCGGCGCGTGCGGCCGGGGGTCACGGTCAGGCGGCGTGAGGGTGGGGCCGGCTCAGACGCCCAGCTCGTCGGCGACCGTTTCTAATGACTCGTCTTCCTTGCCGTCGAGCCGGGGCGCCCCGGGCAGGGGCTTGCCGTCGGGGCCGGTCAGCGGCGTGCCGGCGGCGGTGCGGATGATGGGGATGGGGTTGGCTTTCTGGTGGGCCTCCAGCCCCAGGAGCAGGGCGGCCTTGTCCTTCTCGGGCAGGGCTTTCCAGTCGCCGCGGCCGCGGCACTTGGGGAAGCGCGAGCAGCCGAGCCACGGCCCGTACTTGCCCGGGCGCAGATAGCACGCCGAGCCGCACTTGGGGCAGGGCAGCGGCGGGGCGGGCATGAAGGGCCCCGGGGCCTTGGCCACCACGCGCCCGAGCTTGTCGAAGTTGAGGATGCCGTCGCACGGGCTCTGCTTGTCGTTGTAGCGCGAGCAGCCCAGGAAGGCCCCGAAGCGTCCCGTGCGGCGGGTCATGGCGCTGGCGCACTTGGGGCAGGCCACGTCGGTCTGCTCGATGGGCTGGGGCACGCCGTCGCGGTCGACGGGGCAGGCGTAGTCGCACGCGGGGTAGGTCGAGCAGGAGAGGAACCGCCCGTTCTTGCCCAGCCGGTAGACGGTGGGGCTGGCGCACTTGGCGCAGCGGTAGGCGTCGGGCGCCGGGGTCACCTCGGCCTTGGCGTGGGTGAGGGTGTGCTCCACCTGGGCAAGGCGCGAGCGGAAGGGGCCGTAGAAGCGCCGGAGCATCTCGACCCAGTCCAGGTGCTCGTCCTCGACGCGGTCAAGGTCGGCCTCCATCTCGCGCGTGTAGCCCACGTCCATCAGGTCGGGGAAGGCCTCCAGGAGCTTGTCGGTGACGGCCTCGCCGAGGGAGGTGGCGTAGAAGCGCCGCTGGACCAGCTCGGCGTACTTGCGGTCCTGGATGACGGTGATGATCGAGGCGTAGGTGCTCGGTCGGCCGATGCCCTCCGACTCGAGGGTCTTGATCAGCGAGGCCTCGGTGTACCGCGCCGGCGGGCTGGTGAAGGTCTGCCGCGGCTCGATGATCGCCGGGGCCACGGCCTGGCCCTGGGCCAGCGTGGGCAGGTCCTGCTCCTCGGCCGAGGCCGGCACGCCCGCGGCCTTGTAGAACCCGTCGAAGACCAGCGTGCGGCCGGTGGCGCGGAAGGTGACCGGCGTGGCCGGGTCACGGCCGCCGGTCAGGTTCAGGGTGGTGCTGTCCCACTGGGCCGGGGCCATCTGGCTGGCGATGAAGCGGTCCCAGATCAGCTGATACACGCGCAAGAGCTCGGGCTTGAGCGCCGATCGCACTTTTTCAGGTGGATAGGCCGTGCTGGTGGGGCGGATGGCCTCGTGGGCCTCCTGGGCGTCCTTGTTGCTTGAGGCGTAGACGTTGGGCTTCTCGGGCAGGTAGCGCTCCCCGTAGCGCTCGGGGATGTACTGGCGGGCCATGGCCAGGGCCTCGGGCGAGAGCCGCACCGAGTCGGTGCGCATGTACGTGATCAGGGCCACGGGCCCCTCGCCGGGGATCTCCACGCCCTGGTAGAGCTGCTGGGCCGCGGCCATGGTGCGCTTGGCGGTGTAGCCCAGGCGGTTGCTGCCGGCCTGCTGGAGCGTGCTTGTGATAAACGGCGCCGACGGCCGCGCCGCCACGCGCTTGACCGTCACCGACGACACCCGGTACCTGACGCTCGGGTCGACCGTCCCGCTGACGCTCCGCCGCACCCGGGCCGGGCCCTTGGCCGACTCGTCGGCGCGCTGCGTGACGCGCACGTCGATCAGCCCGGCCAACTCGGCCACGCGCCGCGCCCGCTCGGACAGGTCCAGGTGCTCGCCCCCGGCGCCGGGCTGGCCCAGCTCGAACCGCTCCCCGCCCACCTCCGCCAGGCTCGCGCCGAAGCCGCCCAGCGACCACACCAGCTGGTCCATCGCCTTGGCCGTGGGCGGGTTGCCCTTGGCGTCGCGCTGCCCGAGCTTCTGGGTGTACTCGGCCGTGATCGCCGCCGCCTTGGCCGCCTCGGCCGCAAAGACCCCGCCGATCTCCCACGCCTCGTCGGGCACGAACGCCCGGATGGCGCGCTCGCGCTCGACGATCAGCCGCACCGCCACGCTCTGGACTCGCCCAGCTGAGAGCCCCCGGGCCACCTTCTTCCAGAGCAACGGCGAGACCTGGTACCCCACGATCCGGTCCAGGATCCGCCGCGCCTGCTGCGCGTTGACCCGGTCCATGTTGATCGTCCGGGGCGTGCGGAAGGCCCGCTGCACCTCGGCCTTGGTGATCGCGTTGAACATCACCCGCCGGGCCCGCCGAGGATCGATCCCCAGCTCCTCGGCCAGGTGCCAGGCGATGGCCTCGCCCTCGCGGTCGGGGTCGGTGGCGAACCACACCCCCTCCGGACCGACCAGCCGGGCCATCCGCTTGAGCTCGGTGATCACCTTGCCCTTCTTGTCCAGGATCACGTACGTCGGGCGGAAGTCGTCCTCCAGGTCCACGCCGGGGACGGGGGCCTTGACGCCCTTGGGGTTCTTGGTTGGCAGGTCGCGCACGTGGCCGACCGAGGCCATCACGGTGTAGTCGCTGCCCAGGTACTTGTTGATCGTTTTGGCCTTGGCCGGCGACTCGACGATCACCAGCTGCCGGCCGCTGAGCCCCGGCACGGGCCCGTCCTCCCCCTCGTGTGGGGGTGGGGGTGGGGGGGGCACGCCGTCGCCCCCGCGGGGCTTGGTCACCCGGGGCTTTCGGGATGTCGAAGCTGCTCGTTTGGCCACGTGTTTGCCTGTTCTGACGCGGATCTACCCCGCAACCTTCGGACACAAGGCCGTCAACGGTGCAGAGTCAAACACATGGGGTGTTTTGCTCAATGGCGCGCCAACACCGCCAGAAATCGGCCGCCAGATGGGCCACATTCCGGCCGTGTTTGTGTCAAATCGTCTGCATCAAAGGCTATAAAAACAGCGACATGGCCTCTCGGTACTTGGCCAGAGCCTTGAGCGGGAACGAATGCCGGTACAGATGGTACCGAAGGTAGAAAACCTTGGGAAAACCCGTACCGCTAAACCAGTGCTCGTTCCAGCCCCCCGCCAGGTCCGCGATGGGGTCAAGGCCCGGGTTGATGTGGCCATCGGGCGACGCGCCAGCCACCGCGACCGCTGGGTCACGGGTCCGTTCGGGGGAAAAGCTCGGC
Source organism: Isosphaera sp. (assembly GCA_013822085.1). Classification (GTDB taxonomy): domain Bacteria; phylum Planctomycetota; class Phycisphaerae; order Phycisphaerales; family UBA1924; genus WM-009. Next base: position 21,568 of record PNJV01000026.1, read on the forward strand.
TTGTCCTGGGCTAGCTGGTGGTCCATGAGCCACTGGGCGGCGCGCGCGATCGCCGGGTCCGAGCCCGGGGGGGATGCGCCGGTGGGGGCTGCGCCGGTGGTTGTTGTGGGAGCGGGGGGAAGCAGGTTGAGGAGCGTGATCAGCCCCCAGGCGGTCTGCGAGGCGGTGCTGGGCCCGCGGCCCATGAGGGACTCGTCGAGATAGGAGTTGGCGGTCTCGCCAAAGCCGCCGTCGGGGTTCTGCATCGAGCCGAGCCACCGGCGTGCGCGGGCCAGGGCGGGGTGGTCACGGGGTAGGCCCGCAGCGGTGAGCCCGTTGACGGCCTGCCAGGTGCCGTAGATGAAGTTGACCCCCCAGCGACCCCACCAGCACCCCTGTGGACGCTGGGTGCGGAGGAGGTAGCGCACGCCGCGGGCGATGGCCTCGTGGGCCGGGCTCAGGCCGGCGGCCAGCAGCGCGTCCATGACGCGCCCGGTGATGTCCGAGCAGGAGGGGTCCTGCATGGCGTTGTGGTCGGCAAAGGGGATGGCCTCCATCCACCGGCGGTCCTTGGTGCGGTCGAAGGCGGCCCAGCCGCCGTCGTCGTTCTGCATGGCCAGGACCCAGCGCACGGCCCTGGCTGCGGCGTCGCGGTTGAGGGTCTGCCCGGGGCGATCGCCGGCCTTGTGCAGGGCCTTGGCGACCATGGCTGTGTCGTCCACGTCGGGGTACCAGTCGTTGCGGTACTCGAACGCCCAGCAGGCGGTGTCGACGCCGGGCCGGAGGCCGCGGTCTGCCGGGCGGAGGTTGTCGTGCCAGTCGCCGACGCGCGTGACCTCGTTGTCGCGGAGCCAGTCGCAGGCCAGGGCCACGCGCTGATCGGTGCTGGCGCGCAGGCCGGCGTCGGTCAGGGCGTCCAGGGCGATGGCCGTGTCCCACACGGGCGAGAAGCAGGGCTGGAGCCTGATGTGGTCCAGCCGAGGGTCGGGGTCGGGCTGATCGATCATGAACGCGTCCAGGTCGGCCTCGGCCTGGCGGATCAGCGGGTGGTCTCTGGTGTAGCCCAGTCGCTGGAAGGCGACCTGGAGGTAGACCATGGGCGGGAAGATGGCCCCCAGGCCCTCGGTGGTGGCCGGGTCCATGCGCTGGGCGATCCATCGCTCGGCGGCGCGGACGGAGCGGGCGCGCAGCGGCGTCAGGCCGGCCCTGCGGGCCAGCTTGAGGCCGCGGTCGATCAGCAGGAAGGCGTTGTGCCAGCTCAGCGGCCGCCGGGCGCTGAGGCGCTTGTTGAGTCGGCGCTTGGCCCGCGCGTCGACGAAGAGCTCGTCGGCGTGCACGCCGGGGGGCAGGCGCCGCACCGGCCGCAGCGCGCTGCACAGGGCCAGGGGCAGGATCATCGTGCGCGTCCAGGCCGCCACCTTGCGCAGGTGGAAGGGGAACCACCGCGGCAGGAGCACGATCTGCGGCGGGATCGCCGGGCAGGCGTCCCAATCGACGATGCCCAGGCAGGCCAGGTAGAAGGTGCTAAACGTGTTGCAGCGCTCGGCCCCGCCGGCGCGCAGGATCGCCCCCCGGGCCCGGGCCATGTGCGGCTCGTCGGCGCCGTCGCCCATGAGCTTGAGCGCCACGTACCCCTTGACGGTCGCCGAGATGTCCATCGGCGCGCCGGGGTACTGGCCCCAGGTGCCGTCGGCGCGCTGCGAGAGCCGCAGCTGGTTGGCGATGCGCGGGAGCCGGCGGCGGTCCTCGGGCGTCGACTCCTGCCCGAGGATCCACTTCATCAGGATGTACTCGGAGGAGAGGATCGAGTCCCCCTCCAGCTCGCCGCACCAGTGGTGGCCGGGCTTGCCGCGGCCGGCAAAGGGCGTGGTGCGCTGCTTGCGCAGCAGGGACTCGACGGCGGCGTCGATGGCGCGCCGGAGCTTCTGGGCCGGCGAGTGCAGCGGCACCAGGTCCGCCGGCGGGGCGGCCAGCCGCAGCGCGGGCTCGATCAACGGCGCCGGGCGCGGCTGGCACTGGGCGGCGAGCGGCTCGGGGAGCGCGCCGGCGGCGTGTGCGTCAGCGGCGTGCCCAGCGGGCTGGGTAGCGTGTGCCTGTGGCGCCTGCGTGGGCGTCGTCATCGAGTGCTCCGGACCGGCGGACGGGCCAGGAGTTTAGACGAGCCGGCGCAGCCCATCGCACCAGCGGGCGCGGGAAACCCGCCGCTGCCGCACCCCGACCGGCGCTGTGCGCAGCTGCGCCAGCAACGCCGCTCAGGCGTCCAGGTGCCGGAAGACGCCCATGAGGCGGGTCACGCCGGGCTCGATCGGGTCGGGGACGTGCTCGAGGCAGCCCTCCGAGTGGAGTCCGGCCTGGGCCATCATGCCGCGGACCTCGGCGCACGAGAGCGGCCAGGGCGGGCCATCCCACACGTCCATGGGCTGGTCGTCGGCGCGGGCGCGGGCCAGGATCAGGAGCACGCCGCGCGGCGTGAGCAACTGGCCCAGCCCGCGGCACATGGCCGCCCGGTAGATCGCTGGCACGGACTGGAGCGTGTACGCCTCGACGACAAGGTCGAACCGCCCCGACATGCGGCCGGGCAGCCGCTGGAGGTCGGCCACGCAGAAGCAGTCGCACAGGCCGTGGTGGCGCTTGGAGGCCCAATCGATGGCGGTGGGCGAGATGTCAAAGCCGGTCACGTCGTAGCCGCGGCGCGAGAGCTCGGCCACGTCGTCCCCCAGCCCGCAGCCGACGACCACCGCGCGGGCGCCCGGGCGGACCAGCCCGCAGGCGCGCTCGTTGAGCCACGCCACCAGCAGCGGGTTGGCGCGGCAGTCGGCCCAGGGGACGCGCTCGGGGTTGTACTCGGCGCAGCGGTACATCGACTCGAAGAACTCCGCCGGGTCCGCGAAGGCGTGCTCGTGGGCCGGCAGGCGCGGCTCGATCATCGCGGCGTCGGCCGTGTCGTCGCCGATGGCGCTGGTGTCCAGCCGCAGCGCGCGGGCCGCGGCGTGCGGGTCCTCCGCGGACGGCCAGGACGGGAACTCGCGGTTGGTGGACTGAGCGCCTAATTGTTCGGATGCCATGGATCACCTCGCGGTATCCAAGCGAGCCGGCAGAGCGCGCCCTCGGCCTGTTCATTGTCAGCCACGCTCTGGCCGCGCGGCCCACACGCGCGGCGCCCCGGCTTGCTCACACCGTTATCAGTCTAACACACGCCGCTGGTCACGCAATCATGATTCTTTACATTTTCTAAACGTTCAAGCGATCCTGCGTTTGTTTATACGAACGAGCAGCAAACACGCCCGCGCGGTGCTCGATATGAGTTTGTGATCGACGGTCGTGCGCTTCCTCAGGGCCGCCGCGACACCTCCACCTTGCCCCCCGGCGCATCCTTGATATTGAACCCCATGGCAGCGAGCTGGTCGCGGATCTGGTCGGAGCGGCCAAAGTCCTTGGCCTTGCGGGCCTCGCGGCGTTCGATGAGCTTGGCGATGACGGCTTGGTCCGGGCTCAGGCCGCCGAGGAAGACACCTATCTCGGTGTCCTGAGGCTTGGGGCGCTCCAGCGAGAGCACCCCCAGCACGTCGTCGATCAGGCCCAGGACCGCGGCGTGGCGCGGCGTGGGCGAGCCGATCTCACTGACCCATGTGTTGACCGCCCCGATCGCCCCGGCGATGTTCAGGTCGTCCTCCAGGGCCGCGGCGAAGGCGCGCAGCACCGGCTCGGAGGTTGGCACCGGCTCGGGGCGCGCCCCGGCGGGCGGGGCGCCGGCGTCCATGACACGGCGCCACCTCTCGACGGCGCGGTGGCAGTCGCGGACGAGCTGCTCGGTCAGGTCGGCGTTGGAGCGGTAGTGGGTGCCGATGAGCGCCAGGCGGATCGCGGCGGGCTCGTGGCCGCGTTCTGTCAGCTGCGCGATGGTGAAGAAGTTGCCCTTGCTCTTGCTCATCTTCTGGCCGTTGATGAACAGGTGACGCGGGTGGAACCAGAGCCCGGCGAAGGTGCCGCGGGCGGGGTCGGCGTTGAAGGCGCAGCAGGACTGGGCCAGCTCGCACTCGTGGTGCGGGAAGATGTTGTCCTCGCCGCCGGAGTGCACGTCGATGAGCGGCTCGCCGCCCGGGAGCGTCAGGGCGTCCAGGTCCAGGCCCCGGCCGCGCGTGGCGGTGAGGGACATGACGGTGCACTCGATGTGCCAGCCGGGGTAGCCCTCGCCCCACGGCGACGGCCACCTCATGATGTGGCGCGGGTCCTCCTTCCAGAGCAGGAAGTCGGCGGGGTGGCGCTTCTGCGACTGGTTGTGATCGCTGACGCGCCCGCCGGCGCCGGCGCGGAGCTGCTCGAGCGTGTTGCCCGAGAGCACGCCGTAGGGCGCAAAGCGCTGCACGTCGAAGTAGACCGCGCGCACGCCCGGCTCGCCCCGCGCGTAGGCGAAGCCGGCGCGCTCCAGGCGCTGGATCACGCGGATCATGCCCGGGACGGCCTCGGAGGCGCGCGGCATCAGCGCCGGCTCGCGCTGGGCGTCCATGGCCACGAGCATCCCGAGCCGGCGGGCGTCGGCCAGGAACCGCTGGGCGTAATACGCGGCGATGGCGCGCGGGTCGCGCGGGTCGATCTCGACGCCAGGGGGCAGCGCGCCGGCCTTCTTGGCCTCTTGCAGCCGCCGGCCCGCGACGGCCATCCGGTCCTCGCCCGCCTCGCCGCCCTCGGCGTCGTCGGTCATGTGCCCCACGTCGGTGATGTTCATCGCGTGTATCACACGTCTGTGTGTCTGCCCTGCGGCGGCGTTCTGTGCGGCGGGGCTGTTCTCCAGCGCGATCAGCGGGCTCTGGATCACCCGCCGGAGCAGGTCCGCGGCCAGGAACGAGCGGAAGTTGCCCACGTGCGCGTCGTCGTAGACGGTCGGGCCGCAGGTGTAGAAGGTCACGCGGCCGGGGTCGCGCGGCGTGAACGGCTCCAGGCGCCGTGTCAGGGTGTTGTGGACGCGCAGGGGCATGGCCGAGGGTATCGACGCGGCGGCTCAGCGGCTCGGGGCGGCGGGCTCGGAGAGCGGCCCCGGCGCAGCGGGCTGCTCGGCGCGGGCCATCGACGGCTGGCGCAGGGCCAGGCCGACCTTGATCACCCGGTTGGGCTGCGCGTCGAGGACCGTGAGCACCGCCACGGGCTGGGCCGCGCGCTCGGGCTCGGCCTCGGGGTGCTCGGCGGGGTGGACCTGGAGCTGCTCGCCGCGCGCCGGCACGCGCCCCAGCGCCGTCATCACGTAGCCGGCGACGGTGTCGTAGTCCTCGCCGACGGGGATCTGCACGCCGACGGCCTCGAGCATCGCGTTGACGTCCTCGACGCGGGCGGCGGCGTTGATCTCGGCGCTGTGCCCGTCGGGCCGGACCAGCACGTCGGGCGCGTCCGGGTCCGTGACCTCGTACTCGTCGCGGATCTCGCCGAAGACCTCCTCGACGATGTCCTCGATGGTCACCAGGCCCGCCGTCCCGCCGTATTCGTCGAGCACCAGCGCGATGTGCACCTGGCGCGTGAGCAGCTCGCGCAGCAGCTCGCGCACCGTCTTGGTCGCCGGCACCATCAGCGCCGGCCGCAGCACGTCGTGCAGCTGGAAGGGCTTGCCCGAGCCGCGCGTGCCCCCGGCCAGCCAGTGCATCAGGTCCTTGACATAGAACACGCCGCGCACGTGGTCCAGGTCCTCCTCGTAGACCGGGATGCGCGAGTGCCCGATCTCCTTGACGCGCCGCGTGATCGCGCCCAGCTCGTCGGTGTACTCCATGGCCTCGATGTCGGTCCGCGGCGTCATGATCTCGCGCACCGTCCGGTCGCGGAAGCGCATCACCGCTTCGAGCATCTCGTGCTCGTCGGGCGAGAGCGCGCCGGTGGCGCGGCTCTCTTCGATCACGCTCATCAGCTCGGCCTGGGCCTCCTGCTCGGCGTCGCGGGCCTCGGCGCCGATGAGCCGACGCACCAGCTCGTCGAGCACCCGGCCCACCCGCCGCAGCGGCATGAGCGTCCCCTCGAGCGCGCGCACCAGCCGCAGCCTGTCCAGCACCACCCGCGCCGCGGCGTACCGCGCCGCCGCGATCGGCATCGCCACCGTCGACACCCACAGCATCACGACGCCCCCGGCTGCGCCGACGAGCAGGTCCACCCCTCCCACCGCCCCCAGCGTCTCCCCACCCCCCGCGCCCCCCGCGCCGCCCATGCCCGCGCCGCGCTCGCGCGCCACGTACACGCCCATCGCGCACACCGTGCCCGCCGAGAGCGCCAGCCGCAGCACCGCCGCTGCGCGCAGGTGCGACCACATGTCGCCGAAGACTCGCTCGATGCGCGGGCCCGCCCGCGCATCGCCGCGCCGCCGGGCCAGGTCCTCGACCTCCCCGCGAGACGCCATCGAGAGCGACAGCTCCAGCGTCGCCAGGATCCCCGCCGCAAGCGCCGCGCCGATCGCGCTGAGCAGCAAAAGTGCCGTCACGGCGCACCCCCGGCCTGGCCCGCGCCGCGGTCATTGGCGCCGCCGGCGGCACCCGCGGCGCTGCGCGTTTGGCTGTCAGGCCGCCCGTACACCGCCCCAACCCCCACCGCGCTCAGCAGACGGTCCTCCGCTGCGTGCATCGCCGCTGCGGCGCCGGGGTCGTGATCATCGTGGCCCAGCGCGTGCAGCACCGCGTGCACCGCGTAGAGCAGCAGCTCGTCGGCCACGCTGTGGCTACGCGCCGCCGACTGCCGAGCCGCCTCGTCCAGGCACACCACCGCGTCCAGGTCGAGAAACCGCGTGGCAGCCGAGGCGCCCTCGCTCATGTCGAACGTCAGCACGTCGGTGGTGGTCGGGTCGCTCAGGTGCTCGGCGTGGAGCCGGGCCATGGCCTCGTCGTTCACCACGCCGACCCGGACCTCGCCAGCGCAGCCCAGGAGCCCCAGCACCGCGCCCAGCGCAACCCGCAGCCGCGCCGCCTGCTCGGTGCCCAGCCGGCCCGTCCGATCGATGACCTCGACCACCGCGGCCGAGCTGGCCGCGCTGAGCGGACCTGCCGCCAGCCCAGCCGCTGCCGGGGGCTCCGCCCAAGGGACATCGCCGGTTGCAGCACGCAAACCACGACTTCGGTTGGGGTCTTCCGGATCCACGGTGTGCACGTCTCGTGATCGCCTCGGCGTCAGCCCGCCGATGCGCCTGCACAAGCGTATCACAGCCAACTTAGGAGCACGGCGTCGGCGCTGCCAAGATCAAACAAAGCACAAACATCGGCCATCCCAGCCGACACCTACGCGTGTGAGTTGTTGAGGGAACGCCGGCCTTCTCTGCACGAGCCGTTATCGGTCTAGTTCCGCAGCCACGACGTTGATCGAGCCCAAGATGGCGACCACGTCGCTGACCATGTGCCCCTCGGTGAGCTTGGCCATGGTCGAGTAGTTTATGAAGCACGGCGGGCGGACCTTGACTCGCCACGGCCGCGGCCCGCCGTCAGCGACGATGTAGTAGCCCAGCTCGCCGTTTGGGCTCTCGAACGCGGCGTAGCACTCAGCGACCGGGGCGGCCCAGCCGCGGTTGGACATGATCAGCTCGAAGTGCTGGATCAGGCCCTCGATCGAGCCGTAGACCTGGCTCTTGGGCGGCTTGACCATCTTGGCGTCGGCGTAGGTGTCCACGGGGCCGTCGGGGATGGTGTCGATGAGCTGCCGGACGATCGAGAGGCTCTGGCGGATCTCCTCGGCCCGGACCTGGAAGCGTGCGTAGCAGTCGCCGGCCTCGGCGATGGGCACCTTGAACGTTACCGCTGGGGCACCCCGGCCGTCCCAGTTGTCGGCGTAGCAGAGGTAGGGCTCGTCCTTGCGCAGGTCGCGGACGACGCCCGAGGCCCGCGCGCAAGGCCCCGAGAGCGACCAGGCGACGGCGTCCCGCTTGGAGATCACGCCCACGCCCTGGGTGCGGTCCATGAAGATGCGGTTGCGCAGCAGCAGGCGCTCCATCTCGTCCAGGGCCTTGGGGCAGTCGTCGTCGATGAAGGCGTGGACCATCTTCTGGAACGTCGCCTGGTCGGGCAGGTCCTGCATCAGGCCGCCGACGCGGGTCCAGTCCGGGTGGAAGCGCTGCCCCGAGACGTAATCGCACAGGTCGTAGACCTTCTCGCGCGGGTTGAAGCCGTACAGGAACGCCGTGAACGCCCCCAGGTCAAGCCCCGCGGCCCCCACGCACAGCAGGTGGTTCTGGATGCGCCCGATCTCGAACATGATCGTGCGCAGGGCCTTGCACCTGGGCGAGACCTGGATGTCGAAGAGCTTCTCGACCGCGCCGTGCCAGGCGATGTCGTTGCAGATCGGGCTCAGGTAGTCCATCCGCGAGACGATCGTGACGTACTGGTTGTAGTCCAGGTGCTCGGCCAGCTTCTCAAAGCCCGAGTGCAGGTAGCCGATGTGCGGCGTGCAGCGCACCACGCGCTCGCCGTCGAGCTCCATCACCAGGCGCAGCGTGGTGTGCGTGGCCGGGTGCTGCGGGCCGAAGTTGAGCACCCACCGCTCACCCGTGTCCACGTGCTGCTTGAGGTAGTCCACCGACTCGACGTCGACGTCGTACCCGTCGTATGGCTTGAGCGAGAAGGGCATGGCGGCTCCACGGTCACACGCCCGGGCACCGGGCGGCGCCGCCGGGTGTCGATGATAGCCCGAACGCTGCGCAGCACCCCCGCGCAGCCCAGGCCCGACCGCGCTGCTGGCCCGGCCATCCCGCGGCCCCGACGCCGCCGATCACCCCGGGCCACCGCGGTGCGGGTCCGGCCGCCGCGCGTCGTACCAGTGCCCCAGCTGCGCTCGGTCGGTGAGCATGGCCCGCCGGTACCACAGCGCCCGGGCGAGCAAGCCGAACATCTCCCTGGCCGAGTGCGTCCTCAGCTTGCGGCCCGAGGTGGTCACCGGCGTTCGGATGACCACGAACCGCCCACGCCGCCAGAGCCCCGCCGCCAGCGTCAGCTCCTCGCTGGCGTAGAGCGTCTCGTCCCAGCCGCCGGCGTCGCGCAGGGCCTCGGCGGTGCAGAACAGGAACGCGCCGCCCGTACGCCGGCAGAGGCGGAAGAGCCCGTTGAAGAGCGGCAGCAGCGCCCGCGCGTACCACGGGATCCAGCCGTCGAATCGCATCGGCGCCCCGCCCCCCACCGCGCCGGCCGCCAGCGCGTCGAGCGCCTCGCGCACCGCGCCGGCGCTGACGCGCGTGTCGGCGTCGACGAACACAAGCCACGCCCCCGCCGCAGCCGAGGCGCCCAGGTTGCGCGTCGCCGCGATCTGCCGCCGCTGATGCTGCACCAGGCGCGCCCCGTGCGCAAGAGCAAGGGCGCCGGTGCCGTCGTCCGAGTCGTCGTCGGCCACCACGATCTCGTAGGCCAGCCCCAGCGCCCGCCCGGCGGCGTGGATGGCCCCGAGCGTCTCGGGCAGCTCGGCGGCCTCGTTGTGCGCCGGCACCACGAACGACACGCCCGGGACCGCCCCGCTGGTCCCCCCGCTGGTCCCCCCGAGCACGCCATCGCCCGTTCGCCGGCTCTGGACGTCGCTTGTCCCAGCGCTCACGCCCCCGCCTCGCGCATCAGGGTCTCGAAGGTGCCCACCGCCTCGGGGCCGCCGGCCTCCGGCTCGCCAGCGGGGGTCAGGAGCGTGTACCGCCCGTCGGACCCGAGCCTCCAGGCGTTTCGGCGGTCCCCGCTCATGACCTGCACCAGCCGCCAGAGCTTCCACCGGGCCGCCGCGTCGGTCACGGGACACACCGCCTCGACGCGCTGCTCGAGGTTGCGGAACATCCAGTCCGCCGAGCCGATGTACCACTCGCCGTCCATCGGGTCCTGGCGGCCGGCCCCGAAGTGGAACAGCCGCGAGTGCTCCAGGAACCGGCCCACCACCGACGTCACCCGGATGCGCTCGCTCAGGCCGGGCACGCCGGGGCGCAGGCAGCAGAACCCGCGCACGAACAGGTCCACCTCGGCCCCGGCCTGCGAGGCCGCGTACAGCGCGCGCGTCACGTCGATGTCCTGGAGCGCGTTCATCTTGGCGATGACCCGCCCCCCCACGGGCGCTCGGCCCGCCGCGTGCTCGCGCGCCAGGTGCTCCTCGCGCGCGATCTTTTCCAGGAACGACCGCTTCATGTTCGCCGGCGCCACCAGCAGGCGGCGGTAGTCGGCCTTGCGCGAGCGGCCCGTGAGCAGGTTGAACAGGTCCACCACGTCGGCCGTGATCTCCGGGTCGCACGTGAGCAGCCCCAGGTCCGTGTACACCTGGGCCGTGGCCGGGTTGTAGTTGCCCGTGCCCAGGTGGGCGTAGCTGCGCAGCCCCTCGGGCTCTCGGCGGACCACCAGCGCGGCCTTGCAGTGGGTCTTGAGCCCGATCACGCCGTAGGCCACGTGCACGCCGGCCTTCTCGAGCGCCTGCGCCAGCCGCACGTTCCGCCCCTCGTCGAAGCGCGCCCGCAGCTCCACCAGGCACGCCACCTGCTTGCCCGCCTCGGCAGCCCTGATCAGGTGCTCGACAAACGGCGAGTCCCGCGACGTGCGGTAGATCGTCTGCTTGATCGCGATCACGCTCGGGTCCACCGCCGCCTGGGCGATGAACCGCTCGGCCGACTCGGCGAAGCTCTCGTACGGGTGGTGCACCAGCACGTCGCCCTTGCGGATCACGTCGAACACGCTGGCGGCCTTGTCCACCAGCCGCGCCGGCACCACCGGCGTCCACGGGCGCGGCTTGAGGTCCGCCCGCGGCAGGTCCGCGATCTCAAAGAGCGAGCGGAAGTCCAGCAGCCCCTGGCTGTTGTCCGTGTCCTCCGGCTGGATCTTGAACATGTCCACCACGTTGCCCACCAGCTCCCGGCTGGCGCCGCGCTCGACCTCCAGCCGGATCACGCTGGCAAAGCGACGCTGCTTGAGCTGCGTCTCGACAAAGTCCAGCAGGTTCTCCGCGTCCACCAGCAACCGGTCGGCGTCCCCGCCCTCGGCCGCGCGCGTCACGCGGAAGGCCATCACCTCGTGCACGTCCATCGACGGGAACACCGCGCCCAGGTTGTGCCGGATCACCTCCTGGAGCATCACGAACCGGCCGCGCCCCGGCCCATCGGCCGCGCCCCCCTCCCCAGGCACACGCACCCACCACGGGATCCCCAGGCCCGCCGGGACCTTGATCCGCGCAAAGAGCGGCTCGCTCCGCCCCGGCTCGCTCATCAGCACGCCCAGGTTGCTCGACAGGTTGCTGATGAACGGGAACCGGTGGCCGGGGTCCACCGCCAGCGGCGTGAGCACCGGGAAGACCGTCCGATCGAACCACGCCGACACCCGCGACCGCTCGCCCTCGTCCAGCTCGCCCCACCCCGCCAGCGTGATCCCCGCCTGCGCAAGCGCCGGCCGCACCGAGCGCTCGTAGCACCACGCCTGCACCTCCTCCAGCTGCTCGAACGAGCGCCGAACCGCCGCCAGCATCTCCACCACCGGCACGGCCCCCTCGCCGTCCACCTGCGCCGACCGCACGATCGCCTGCCGACGCAGGTACCCCACGCGCTTCATCACGAACTCGTCGAGGTTGCTCGTGAAGATCGCCAGGAACCGCACGCGCTCCAGCAGCGGAACGCCCTCGTCCATCGCCTGATAGAGCACCCGCGCGTTGAACTCCAGCCACGACAGGTCGCGGTTGAGGAGCCTGCCGCCCTCGCGCACGTCCGGCCGCGCGATGCAGCGCGAGAGCTCCTCGCACGCGCGGCGCACGGCCTCGGCGCGCTCGGCCCACGCCACGCCGCCCTCGCTGTGCCTGCCTCGGACCACGCCTGGCTCCGCTCCCGGCTGGCACCGCGCCTGAGCGGGCCCAGGCACCACCTGACCGCCCACGCCGCCCGCCGCCGCTGTTGTCGCCTCCGTGCACACGCGCCTGCCCGTCCTTCGTCTCTCCGCTCCGCCCTCACGCTGACACACGCACCGGCTCAGACCTGCCCCGCCCCTGGCTCATACGCCGCCGAGCAGCCCACCGCCTCGGTCACCCGGACGCGAGCGACCCTCGCCCCGATCGGCCCGAGCATCGGCCGCGCCCGCAGATCCACTTCTTCGGCTATCCGCTTGGCCACATTCTCAGCGGTTGGATTCATGCCCCTGAGCAACTCGGCATCAAGCAGGTTTCGGTCTTTGAGCGGGTCAATGACCCCGCGCAGCACCTCCTCGAGCGCGTGGAAGTCGCACAAAAGCCCATCCGAGTCCAGCCCAGGGCCCGTGACCGTGACCGTCACGCGCCAGTCGTGGCCATGCAACGGCTCGCGTACGCCGCGGACCGAGATGGCATGCGCAGCGGAAAACACACCTTCCAAGGTTATCTCGTACACCTCGGATCGTAGACAGCGTCGGCACTGGCGCCGCTGCGCACGCTCCCTCTCTGCCCCCAACGAAAAACCCCCCGGCGAGTGCCGGGGGGTTGGGGAGCTAAGGCTTACTCAAGGCTCGTCAGTCACACGGATGTGTGTACACGCGTGTGTGATTTTGCTGACGGATCA
>PNJV01000027.1 GCA_013822085.1 Isosphaera sp.
CACCCGCTGGGCCATCAGCGAGCCTGGATCGCCGGCGGGCCGCACGCTACCATCGGCCTGTGCCCGGGGCACGCCTTGTGCCGCCGGCATGACAACCGGGCTAGTAGCTCAGCTGGTTAGAGCGCACGCTTGATAAGCGTGAGGTCACTGGTTCGAATCCAGTCTGGCCCATTGCCGAAACTTCCGCCGGTTCACGGCCCGCGCTGTCGGTTGCCAGTGGCTTGGTCAGTCGATTGCATCACTGCGCAACGGGCTCGCTTCTATCCTCGTGTCGATTTTATAGAAGCTCTACGACTTCCTCGTGTTCTTCTCGATCTCTACCAGGCAAAGCAAGAGCTCAGCCAATGCCGTCGGAATCAGGACGATTACAAATGTGATCAGCCCGGTCATGATGGCCACGCCAGCGACGATGCCGGCCTCGATTTTGTGGGCTACTACAATCGCCCAAAAATCCTGAAAGTTTGCCACGTTGTTCGTGTACACCGTGGCCAGCACCGCGATCCCGGCGGGCAGCACAACCGCAGCGCACACCGCCAGGCCACACACAAACTTGATTGTCCCGGCGAGAACCTTGATCGAATCGCCGCTGTACGACATGCTGTACTCCTGTTGCTGCTGCACACCAAAGCACTCACATACCTTGTCATCCTAAATCTTACGCCAACCAAGCGACTCCTGAACACCTTGCATTCGTGGATGATGTTGAAATTCTAACATGCTCATGCTGCGAACGGCGTTGTTCATCGTGCTAGTGCTCGGGTCGGTGGGCGTCGCTGGGTACGCCGCGGTGGCGTACGCCCTGCTGCCCGTCGGCTCGACGGTCCACCCGCAGATGCAGGCGGTCTACGAGCAGCACCGCGTCGCGATCCTGGCGCACATCGCCGGCTCGATGGCGGCGCTGCTGATCGGCCCGGCGCAGTTCATCAGCGGGCTGCGGGCCCGGCAGCCGCGGGTTCACCGCGTGCTGGGTCGGCTGTACCTACTGGGCGTGCTCGTCGGCGGCGTGGCCGGCCTGCGTATGGCAATGCTCGCGTTCGGCGGGATCGTGGCGCACACGGGCTTTGCGCTGCTGGCGGCGTTGTGGCTGTGGACCGGGGCCCGGGCGCTGCTGGCCGCCCGAGCCGGGCGGATCGCCGAGCACCGCCGATGGATGATCCGGAACTTTGCGCTCACGTTCGCCGCTGTGACGCTGCGGGCGCAGCTCGGGCTCTTTGCGGCCCTGGGCTTTGCGTTCGAGTCGTACTACCCCGTGCTGGCCTGGATCAGCTGGGTGCCCAACCTGATGGTGGCCCAGTGGCTCGTGAGGCCGCCACGGCGCTGCGCTGCGACGCCCGCTGGGCTCATGCCGACACCAGCCTCGCCGGCCGCTGCCTCGCCGAGCCTCTTGAGCAGCCCGTCGCTGGAGCGTTGACCCCACCCCCACACCCCCCGCCGCGCCCTGCAACCCCCGCGCCCTACACCCTCTCAGCTTTTCCCAGCTGACGCAGGCCGCACAGCCCGCGCGCGACTCGGGGCGTTGTGCTCAGCGCTGCCTCCCGGCGGCCCGCGCGTGCTCGATAAATCCCGATGCGGCCTTGCGTGGCTGCGGTTCGGGTGTACACTTTCGATTCCGATGCGGCTGATCGTGATCATCCTGGCTGCGATCGTGGCCATCGGCCCCGCCGGGCCGATGCTGGCCATGGTCAACGGCGCCCCGTGCTGCACGGGCCCGCAACGGTGGCAGAACGACCCGCAAGAGCTCAGCAAGGCGCGAGACTGCCCGCTGTGCGTCGGGGCTGAGATGCCCGGCGATCGCGCCGAGCGGGGGCTGCCCGGCCCCGAGAGCGAAGACAGCGAGCGGCCGTGCTCGTCGTGCCGGTGCTGCGCGCTGGTCGCGTGGGCGCCGACGCGACCCAGCAACGACCGCGTCAGGCTGAGAGCACCGGCGCGCGTGGCTGTGGCGCCCCGGCGTGCGGCCACGCGCGCGCTGGAGACCCCGACGCCCCCGCCCCGCTCCGTGCGCCTCTGAGCGGCCGCTGGCGTTGATCTTTTCATCTGAACGAACCACTCAAACCACGAGGCTGCGCGCCCAGAGAACGGCGCGCAGCCAGGAGATGTGCCATGTCGACGAAGTTGAAGCTGCTCGCCGGGGTCCTGCTGACCGGCGCTCTGGGTCTTGTGGCTGCCACGTCCGGGGCTGCGACGCACAAGGCCTGCGCCTGCGGGTCGTGCGCGCCGTCCTGCGCGTGCTGCGATGGCGGGCCGTGCACGTGCACGGACTGCCTGTGCGCCTGCGGGTGCGGGGCCCAGGTGGCCGGGGCCGACGCGCAGAGCGCAGCGGCCGGCTGCCCGCTGTGCCAGGGCGAGTCGGCTCACGCTGACACGCGCTGAGTGACGCGCTCGGCAGCGCGGGGTACCTGAAAACCCAGGAACGCAAACCCACGAACGGCAGGGCTTCGGCTCTGCCGTTCTTTCTTTGTTCAGTCCAGAGTGACAGCGCCATGTCCGTCAGACCTGACATTATCCGAAAATGAGCTTGCCTCCGCGCCACATCATCGTATTGTGATACGGGTGGTGTTTGGTTTGTCGACCGTGGGCTCGGCAGCCGGCACCGCCCTTTCTGAGCACACACCGCGGCGGGCGTGGGCCCGGCGCAGCACACGTGGGGGCAGAGCAAGGAGGCACGTCATGATGGCCAGGCATCGGCTTGAGCGGGTGGCGGTCTGGGGCTCGTCGGAGGCGCTCCTGGACGCGGTGCTCGAGAACGGGAGGCAGCTCCCGATCGGGGCGCGAGCGCGGCTGGTCGAGGGCGGGTGCGCGGGGATCGCGGCCGACGGCCTCGGTCTCCAGCGGCTGCTCGAGCTGGGCTACGGCCTGAGCGAGGTGGCGGCCGCGGTCGCCGAGCGGCTGGCCGAGCGGGTTCGGCGGCAGAGCCCCGGGGCGTGCGGACTGGGGGCGTGCGGGCCTGGGGCGTGCGGACCGGGGGCGTGGGCGGCAGCGCTGGCTGGGCTGTGCGCCTGGCACGAGCGGCTGGCGGAGGCCGGCCCGGTCGCCAGGCGCGCCCTGGACGCCGACCACGCCGAGCGTGTGGTGCAGGGGATCGCCGCGTGCGTGCACGGCGTGATGCAGGCCGGCGGGGCCCAGCGGCACGGGTGCGCCGACGGCGTGGACGCGGCGCTTGCGGCCTGGCAGTGCGGGCCCGGCGTCGTGCAGACCGCTGAGCGGGTGCTCGGCGGGGCCACTCAGAGGCTGGGGGCCTGGTCGGAGGCGCAGGGCAGGGCGGCGCGGCGCGCCGCACGACGCGACAGCGACGCGCGGCGGGTCATGCAGCTGGCCGGGGTGGCGGCCGCTGTGGCGCCCCAGCCGGCGGTGGCTGCGGCGGCGTGAGCGTGCCGGGGCAGCGCGGCCCGGGCAGAACGGCTCATCAGGCCAGGTCGTTGGCCAGGACGACGCGGTAGCGGGCCTTGCCGGCGCGGAGATGGTCCAGCGCGTCGTTGGCGCGGGACATCGGGAACGACTCGGTGATGGGCGCGATGCGGTGGCGGGCGGCAAAGTCGAGCATCGCCTGGGTGGTGGCCGGGGAGCCGAGCGGCGTGCCGGAGACGGCCTTCTGGCCCGAGATCAGGGCCATGGCCGGGGCGGGGATGGGCTCGAGGACGGCGCCGACCAGGTGGAGACGGCCGCGCGGGGCCAGGGCGTCGAGATAGGCGTTCCAGTTGAGCGGGACGTTGACGGTGACGAGCAGGAAGTCGAGAGAGCCCTTGAGCGCGGCCATCTGGGCCTCGTCGCGCGAGCTGACGACGCGGTGGGCGCCCATGGCCAGGATCTGGTCGCGCTTGGAGTCGGAGGAGGAGAAGGCGGTCACGTCGCACCCCCAGGCGCGCAGGAACTGCAGGGCCAGGTGGCCCAGGCCGCCGATGCCGACAACGCCGACGCGCTCGGTGGGCCGGACGTTGTGCTGCACGATGGGGTTGAAGACGGTGATGCCGCCGCAGAAGAGGGGCCCGGCTGAGGCGGCGTCGATCCGCTCTGGCAGCGGGACGGCCCAGGCCCAGTGGGCCCGGACCCGCGTGGCAAAGCCGCCGGGGCGGCCGATCATGGTGGCCTCGCTGGACGGGCAGAGGTTGTGGTCGCCGTCCAGGCAGGTCCGGCAGTGCATGCAGGAGGAGGAGTACCAGCCCAGCCCGACGCGCTGGCCGATGCGCAAGCCCCGGGCGCCGGACCCCAGCGCCGCCACGGTGCCCACCGCCTCGTGGCCCGGCACGAGCGGGTAACGCGAGATGCCCCAGTCGTTGTGGAGCATCGAGAGGTCGGAGTGGCAGATCCCGCAGTGCGAGACGGCGATCTCGACGTGGTCGTCCCGGAGGGGGCCCAGGTCGATCGGGGTCTTGGCCAGCGCGGCTCCGGCCGACGGGGCGGACATAGCGATCGCGGTGTGCATGGGCGGTCTCGGGCGTTGAGGTGTGGCTGGGTGGCGTGGCTTGGCGCGGGGATTATGGGAGGGCCGGGTAGTCGGTGTAGCCGACGGCGCCGACGGCGTAGAAGGTCTCGGGGTTGGGCGTGTTGAGGGGTGCGCCGGCCTGGAGGCGGCGCGGCAGGTCAGGGTTGGCGATGAAGGGCTTGCCGAAGGCGACGGCGTCGGCGTGGCCCCTGCCCAGCACGTCGCGCGCCCGGTCGAGGGTGTACTGGCCGTTGACGACCAGCACGTGGCGTGTGAACTGGCGGAAGTAGCCCACGGGGACGGGGTCGGTGGCGCCGTGGCGGATGTCGGCCGAGTCGGCCTCGTAGATGTGGACGTAGGCCAGCGGGAGCGCGTCCAGGAGCGTGACGGCGGTGGAGAATGTCGCGCGCGGGTCGGAGTCGGACATGTCGTTGAAGGTGCCGCTGGGTGAGAAGCGGACGCCGACGCGGCCGGGGCCCCAGACATCGACGGCGGCCTGCGCGGCCTGCAGGACCAGGCGGGCGCGGTTGTGGGCGGTCCCGCCGAAGGAGTCGGTGCGGCGGTTGGTGCCGTCGCGGAGGAACTGGTCAAGGAGGTAGCCGTTGGCGGCGTGGAGCTCGACGCCGTCGAAGCCGGCGAGCTTGGCGTTGAGGGCCGCGGCCCGGAACTGCTCGACGATGAGCGGGACCTCGCCGGTCTCCAGGGCGCGGGGCGTGGCGTGCGGCTTGGGTCCGTCGGCGGTGGAGGCGTTGCCCTTGGCGGCGATGGGCGACGGGGCCACGGGCGAGGCGGCGATGGCGTCCGGGTGGGCGGTGCGGCCGGCGTGCCAGAGCTGGTTGACGATGCGGCCGCCGGCACGGTGGACGGCGTCGGTGACCAGGCGCCAGCCGTCGGTCTGGGCGGTTGTGAAGATGCCCGGGATGTTGGGGTAGGCCAGGCTCAGCGGCGAGACCATGGTGGCCTCGGAGATGATCAGGCCCGCCGAGGCGCGCTGGGCGTAGTAGGCGGCGTTGAGCGGGTTGGGGACGCCGCCGGTGCTCGCTCGGCAGCGTGTCATCGGTGCCATCAGGGCGCGGTTGGGGGCGTGGATGAGGCCGAGCTGGACCGGGGAGAAGAGATCGGGTGCGGGCATGGCGGGTTCCGTGTTCTTGCGCGCGGGGCGGGGGGGCGGGGGGGCGGGGGGGCGGGGGGTGTGTCAACGGCGTGCGAGCATTGGTGCGGGCCGGACCGATCGCGTCGCCTGGCTTGGTCACGGGGCGGTGTAGCCGCCGTCGACGCGCAGGTCGTGCCCGGTGATGAACGACGCTGAAGGCGAGGCGAGGAAGAGCACAGCGGCGGCGACCTCGTCGGGCAGGCCGATCCGGCCGACGGGGTGCTGCTGGGCGAAGCCGGCCTTGGCCTCCTGAGAGTTGCCGGTGAAGCGGTCGATCATGTCCGTCTGGATGGCGGCCGGCGAGACGGTGTTGACGCGGATGTTCTGCCGGGCAACCTCCAGCGCGGCGCACTTGGAGACGCCGATCACGGCGTGCTTGGTGCCGAAGTACAGCGACGCGCCCGGCATGGCGATGGAGCCGGCGATGGACGCGTTGTTGATGATCGAGCCGGCCCCGGCCTTGAGCATCGCCGGGATCTGGTGCTTCATCGAGAGCAGGACGCCCAGGACGTTGATGTCGAAGACCTTGCGGTACTGCTCCGGCGTGATCTCCACGACCGGGCCGGTGACCTCAAGGCCGGCGTTGTTGAAGGCCACGTCGAGCCGGCCGAAGGACTTGAGGGTGAAGTCGACCATGGCCTTGGCGTCGCCCTCCTGGGTGACGTCGGCGCGGAAGAACGCGGCCCGGGCGCCGGGGGCGGCCTGCTGGATCAGCCGGACGGTCTCGTTGCCCTCCGCCTCGCGGCGGCCGGTGAGGACGACGCTGGCGCCCGCCCGCGCAAAGGCGATGGCGGTGCTTCGGCCGATGCCCGAGGTGCCGCCGGTGATCAGGACGGACGCGCCCTTGAAGTCGTGGCCGGTGTTGAGAGGCATGGGTGCTCCTGTGGCGTTGGTGCGCGCCGGGGACTGGGCGCGCGGGGTGAACGGGATCGTGGGACCGCGGGGTGTCATCGCAGGCACGGCGTGACTGTTCGACGCACTTCGAACGATAGAACGAGCCGGGCGCGACGCGGGTTCGTGGTCGCGCGAAAAAATTTGATCAGCCGGCTGTCGGGTGCGCGGGGCGCGGGGACTCGGCCGGGCTCAGCGGGCGGCCCGGCTCGGCCAGGCCGAGCCGGCGCGCAAGCTCGGCCTGGTAGGCTTCGAGCAGGGCGCGGTTGATACGGAAGTGGTTGTACTTGCCCTCGCGGCGGACGTCGATCAGGCCGGCGGCGGAGAGCTCTTTGATGTGGTGCGAGATGGTCGCCGCGCCCACGGGGGCCTCCTCGACGATGATCCGGCAGGGGCACTCGTCCTGCTGGGCGATGCGCTGGAGCATGGCCAGGCGCTGCGGATCGGCCAGGAGCTTGGAGACTTTGGTGAAGAGGTCGGGGGCCATGTGAGCGCGGCGTGGGGAGCGACCTTGGGGCTCGGGCCACGCGTGCGCTCAGTGCCTACGCGGGAGGGGGCGCGCGTGTTCGCGTCGGGCGCAGCGGGAGCGGCGCCAGCTGGCGGTGACGGGTGGGGCGTGGGAGCAGACGGCGGGGGGTGGGGGCTGGGGGGTGGGGGGTGGGGGGTGGGGGGTGGCGGAGGATGGAGCACCCCGCGTGCGCGCGGGGGCGCCGGGGCTGCGGCGTGGTCGCGGCTGGGTCGCGGCCGGTCGCTCAGGGGTTCAGGGGCGGCGAGATAGCGGTTCAGGGGCGGCGGGGTCCGATTGGGGCCGCGGGGCCCGGTGGGGCGGCGCGCTCGACGGCCTGGAAACTGGCCCAGCCAGCCTCCATGGCCTCGGCGTGGACCCTGAGCGCCGAGAGGTTCTTGATCGACGGGCCGACGAGCGTGCGCGTCACCGGCGAGGCGATCCAGGCCTGGGCCCGCGTCAGCAGCGACGGAGAAAGGCGGACGATCGAGAGCGCGCCGACAGCCGCGGAGAGCGCGCGGGCCTTGGCGGCGGGGTCCTGGGAGGAGGCCCACGCGTCGGTCAGGGCCCGAGCGTGGATTGACTGGGTGACCAGGGCGGGCTTGTAGTCGATGGCGTTGAGGAAGCCCTGGCAGGCGTCGCAGCCGCGGTAGGACTCAGCGAACCAGGCCAGGTGGGCGGCGGGGACAGCTGTGGCCGGCGTGCGCAGCGAGAGGGCGGCAGCGGCGGTGACCGGTGCCAGCGCGGGATCCGAGGGCCTGGCCAACGCGGCGGCGTGGGCCTGGGCCCGGGACTCGATGGCGACGGCCAAGCGGAACGCCCGGCGGCGCAGGTCTTCGTCCGGCGAGATGAACCTGCGCAGCGGGGAGGTGTCGGTGCGGGCGGTGCTGAGCTGGCCCGGGCGCGGCTGGGGCTGGCCGGGGCCCGGGCCGGGCTTGGTCGTCGCGGCCGAGGGCTCGGGCGGCTCGAACCGGCGGGCGATTCGGCGGGCCAGGCTCCACGGCGGAGCCATCGCAGGGGAGGCAACGGGTGTGGAAGTGGCCGGTGCGGGGGGTGCGGGGCTTAGGCGCAGGGCCAGCGCTTCGGCTGCGGCGATGGCCTCGCTCGGGTCCAGCGCGGTCAGGCCCACGGCAGCGGTGACGGCCAGGGCGACAGCGTCGGGGCCGATCTCGGCCGGGGTGCCGGGGACGCGCAGGGCGGCGAACTGCGTCTTGTCCTGCTCGGCGAGCTCCTCCTGGACGAGCCAGGCCAGGAGCGCCGGGGCCGCGGTGTCGTCCTCGGCGCAGACGAAGACCGCGGTGAGCCGGTCGGGCCAGGTGTCGGGGTTGAGCTCGGCCAGCGACGGGCCCGCGGGGGCGACGGCGACCACGCCGTCGATGACGCGCGGGAAGCTGAAGGTGAGCCCGATGGCCGCGTCGGCGCCGTTGCCCTCGCCGGCCAGGATCAGGCGCGAGGTCGGGAAGGCGCGGAGGGCTTCGAGGATGACGTCGCGGAGGGCCTGGGCTGCGCCGCCGGAATTCGGGAACGTTCGCGGGGAGTCGGCGGGCGCAGCCGGGTCTGGGGCGTTGAGCGGCGCGGGAGGGGAAGGGGGCGCGGGGGCGGAGGGGGTGACGCCCTGGACCGCAAGGACGGCCACGGGCACGGGCCAGTGCGCGCGCGCCAGTCGGCGGGCGGCGTCCAGATGGTCTTGGCCGTCGCGGTGGAGATAGATGACCAGCGGCGCGGGGGCCGTGCCGGTGTACCCGGGGGAGACGAACCACGCGGCCTCAACGGGCTCCTGGGTGGTCCGGCTCAGGGCGTCGAGCCGGCGCACGGCCATGGTGGCCTGGCGGACCAGGCCGGGCTCGGTGCCGGCGAGCCTGCCGCGGAGGGACAGGAGCTGGGCCCGCTGCGGCTCGGCTGCGGGCGCTGGAGGCGCTGCGGGCGCGGGGAGCGTGCAGAGGCCGACGGCCAGGGACCACAGCACAATGTGCGCCAGCGGGCGCGTCATGGCTGGGCGGGCCCGGGTGCGGCGTGGGCATCTGCGGGCGGTTGCGGGCGGGCAAGAGCGGCAGAGGCGCGGGCGTGCTGGAGCGCCAGCAGGGCGTAGGAAGTCACCAGGACCGGGTTGTTCTCGAGCCAGCGGTCATCGAGAGAGCGGAACGAGCCGTCGGGGTTCTGGAGCGCCGCCAGGGCCGCGGTCAGGTCTCGCCGCCAGTCGCGCGGGCCCGGGGTGAAGTCGGGGGGGACCTGGGAGAGCGTGCCGGGGCGGCCGTCGATGGAGATCGACCCCAGCGCCAGCAGCGCCGCGGCGGCCTGGGGCGTGGCGGCGCGCAGGACCGTCGGCTGGGCGTCGGCCGAGCCCGCGGGGAGCCAGTAGGCACCGGTGAGGAGCGGCTCGGGGCGTGCCGCGTCGAGCGTGGGCGAGCCGGAGGCGTGCATGGCCCGGGCGAACATAAGCAGGTAGTAGTAGTAGCCGTCGGCGCCGATGCCCGGGTTCTCGGCCAGGGTGTAGTGCTCGCGGGCCCAGCCGAGCACGGCGTGGACGCGCGGGTCGTCGGCCGTCAGGCCGGCGTAGATGAGCGACTTGAACCCGGCGTAGCTGACCGAGCCGTAGGCTCGCAGGCGCGAGGCGACGGAGCCGTCGGAGAGGGTCTCGTCGATCTGGCCGGCGAAGGACTGGCCCTCGGCGGGGCCCTGGGGCCCCGGGCCGGTGGCGTAGATGAAGCCGCCCTGGGCCGAGCCGATCGCGTAGGGCATGGGGTTGACGGGGGTGCCGTCGGGGGCGCGTTCGAGCATCTGCAGGCGGGCGAGGAAGCCCAGGGCGCTCACGAAGGCGGGGTCGTCGGCGGGGACGCCGGTGTCGTGCATGGCCTGGAGGAAGAAGGCGAGGTTGGAGATGTCCGGTCGGCCGCGGTTGCCGTAGCCGATGCCGCCGAAGAACGGGTGCTCTTTGGGGACGGGCGTTGGGGCCTCTGGGCCGCCGGCGGGGGAGGCGCCCTGGCCAATCGCGGCGCCCCACTGGGCGGCGCGGAGGAAATCGACGGCGCGGTCGGCGGCGGCGCTGGCCTGAGCCGTGCCCAGGCGGGACAGGGCCGAGGCGGCGATGGCCGTGTTGTACGTCGGCAGGGTGCCGGCGTGGATGCCGCCGTCGGGCCCCTGGAGCGAGAGGAGGAAGCGCGCGGCGCGGTCGGCCGCGTCCGGGTCCGAGGGGCCGCCGGGCTCCATGAGCAGGGCGTTGAGGGCCAGGCCGGTGAAGGCGGGCAGGTGCGGGGTCTGCGAGCCGCGCGGCGGGACGTTCCAGCCGCCGGTGGCGGGGTCCTGGGCGCGCAGCAGGAACGCGGTGGCGTCGCGGGCGACGCGGCCGGCCAGGGCTTCCCACGCCAGCGCGGCCTGGGCTGGGGCGGCCGCCGTGGCCGGCGGCGCTGCTTGAGCGGGCTGGGCACGGCACAGCGCCGGGGCCGCGGCGCACAGGGCCAGCGCGATCGAGCGTGCAAGGGGGTGCATATGAAGAGTGTACGAACAGGCCGCGGCGCGGTTGCGGCCCGGGGCGCAGCGTTGCTCAGCGGTCGCTGGGCGGGGCCGGCGCCGTCAGGGCGCGGAGGATCGCGGCAGCGGCGAAGGCGGCGGCCTCGGTCCGCAGCGTGTGCGGCCCCAGGCAGACCAGTCGGGCGGGGCCGCCGGGCGCGTGGTCAAAGAGGGCCCGCTCGGCGGGGCTCCACCCGCCCTCGGGGCCGACAAACACACGGATGTGCGCGCTGGCGCGGGCGGTCGCGGCCAGCTCGGCGGCGGCGATGGGCTCGCCGGCGCTGTCGGCGATCAAGGTCAGTGACGCCGCGTGGGCCAGGAGCGTGCCCGGGGGCGATTCGGGGCCGATGCGCAGCAGCCAGGGCCGGCCCGACTGCTTGCAGGCCTCGCGGGCGAGGCGCTGGAGGCGGTCGAGCTTGGCCGAACGCGGCCGGACGACGGCGCGGTCGGTCCACAGCGGCGTCCAGGCGTCGGCGCCGGCCTGCGAGAGGAGATCGACCAGCGCGTCGGCGCGGTCGCCCTGGGGCACAGCGGCGCACACATCGATGTGGGGAGCGGGCGGCGGGTGCTGCTGGTGGCCGTGCACGGCGACCGTCACCGGGTCGCGCTTGGAGCCCGCTGAGACGATGACGCCGGTTGCCACACCGCCCAGGCCGTCCAATAACGCGACGGATTCGCCCTGCCTGGCCCGTCGGACGTGGGCGTGGGCGGCCTCGGGGCCTTCGATGGGGACGACGGCGTCGAGCGGGGCTGCCTGCGCGATGGGGGCGTCGACAAAGAAGCGGTGCGTGGTCATCGGGCGGGATTGTGGCCGGCCGACCGGCCCGGGAGGGCCAGGCCAGGGGCGGCCGGCAGGGGCGCCGACGGGAGTGATGGCGGGGGATCGTGCGGGCTGAGCGGGCGGGGGCGTGGTGGCGTGCCGGAGCGTGACGGGCAGCGGCCGGGGCGGGCTGGAGTAGGCCGGGCGCGGCGACGATCAAGAAAGGCTGAGCTGGGCGGGCAATCCTTGCGCTCCTGGCCAGCGTGGTGAGCACATGGGGACAAGCGCGGACCATCCCGAGGGCGACCCGGTGCGCAGCGACGCCGCTGTGGCGATCGACGCGCAGGTGGAGGCGGCCCTGCGCGACGAGCCGGCCACGGACGCGGCGCGGGCGGCTGCCGCCTCGGGCCACAACGACCTCAGCGGCGGCGACGGCTCGCCGGCGGGACCGGCAGAGAGCCCCGGCGCGGCCCAGGCGATGCTGGCGGCGCAGGTGGACGCGGCGCTGGACCGGGCCGACCGGGCCGCGGACACGCTCAGCGCGCAGGTGGACGCGGCGATCGCCCAGAGCACCGCCGACGGCGTCAGCGAGCCGGCGGCTGAGGCGACAGATGCGGCTGAGGTGGCTGCGGTGGCAGATGCGGCTGAGGTGGCTGCGGTGGCTGAGGCAGCCCATGCGGCCCAGACCGCTGAGCCGAGCGAGCCGGCGGCTGCAGCGCCGGAGGCGCCCGCGAGCGAGGCTCCCGCCACGCCGAGCGAATCGGCGGCCGAGCCAACCGAGCCGGCTGAGCCCATCGACACAGCGGCTGGTGCGCCCAGCGAGCCGGCAGGGATCGCGGCCTTGGACGAGGCCCTCGCGCAGCGCGCAGACGCAGCGATGGCCGACGAGTTCGCAGACCCCGAGGAGATCCTGCGGGGCGCCGACGGATCGGCGCGCGGGGACGATCGGGCTGTAGCAGCGGGGCCGGCGGCGGTCCCCGCTGAGGCCGCGGGGGCGCACGCCGCAACGGTCGATCCCCAGACGCACGCCGCGGGCGCTGGGCCGGCCACGGCGCAGGCACCAGCGGAGGCCGACGCGTCAGCGGCGATCGCGCAGCCACCGGCGTCAACGGCGCCGGCGGGGCACGCCCCCGGGGCGGGCGTGGCCGCAGTGGCGGGGGCGCACGAGGGGTCGCCAGCGGGGCCGGCTGCCTCAGCGACAGCAGCCGCGGCAGCGCGGGGCGAGGGGCCGCACGCCGCTGCGGGCTCGGCGGCGTCAACCAAAGCGGGCCCAGCCACGGGGGCCGGCACCACGGCTGCATCAGCGGCATCACGGGCAACAGCGGCAAGCCCGGCAGCGATCGCGCCCGCGGCAGCGGCCTTGCCCGGAGCGGACGCGGGCCATGCGGGACCGGGGGGGTCGGGGGGCGTTGCAGCGGGGCTGCTCACCAAGCTCGACCGCATCGCGGGGCGGGCCCTGGCGCCGGCGGCGTTGCACCTGGGCAAGGTGCCGGCGTTCTGGAGGCAGACCGCCGGCTGGGTGGCCGCGGTCACGTTCTTCAACGCTCTGGTTGTGTGGTCGTACGTCATGCTCAGCGGCGACGGCGCAGCGGCGCCCGCCCCCGTGGCGCACGCGGAGGCGGCAGCGGGCGGGGGCCACGGGCCGGCGGCGAGCGCAGCCGACCACGGCGCAGCCCCGAAGAAGGACGACGGCCACGGCCCCGCCAAGGCCAAGGACGCCGGTCACGGCGCAGCGAAAAAGAAGGACCCCGGCCACGGGGCACCCGCCAAGAAGGCCGACGGCCACGGCGCAGCGCCAAAGAAAGACGACGGGCACGGCGCCGCCAAGGGCAGCAAAGCGCCGGCCAAGGGCAAGGCCAAGAGCGGGGGCAAGAAAGAGCCCAAGAAGAAAGAGGCCGCCAGCGGCGGGGGGCACTGAGGCACGGCTGCGCGCGCGGCCAAGCATGCGCGTGGTTGGCCGGGGGGTGCGGGGGGTGCGCAGAGTGGGTCGTGGGCAATGAGCCGGAGTCGGCCCTGGCAGTCACACGGCCCGGGTGATCACCGCGTCGGCCATGACAGCGAGCAGGCGGCGCGGGGCGTTGTCGGGGAGGGCTGCCAGGTCGGCCTTGGCGCGTTCGACCAGGTCGGCGGCGACGGCCCGGGCGTGGGCGATCGAGTCGGTCTGGCGCATGGCGGCGCGGAGGGCGTCCAGGTGCGGCGGGGCGTCGGCGTGGGCCTGCGTCGGCAGCGGCGCCTGGGGGGGCTGGGGCGTCATGTCGTCGATGAGCCGCAGCGTGCGTGCGCGGCGCTCGGGCTGGGCGGCGGCCAGGTGGTGGATGAGCGGGAGGGTGAGCTTGCCCTTCTCGACGTCCTTGCCCATGGGCTTGCCGACGACGCTCTGGAGGCCGGTCAGGTCCAGCAGGTCGTCCTGGATCTGGAAGGCCACGCCCAGGCGCAGGCCGAAGCGGTGGAGGGCGTCCTGCACGGCCGCCGGTGCGCCCGAGGCGCGGGCGCCCAGCCGGCAGGCGGTGGCGATGAGGCTGGCGGTCTTGCGCTCGACGATGCCGAAGTAGGTGTCCTCGGGGATCGAGTAGTCCAGGCGGTGGTCGAGCTGGAGCAGCTCGCCGGCGCAGAGGGTCATGCCGCACTGGGCGATGGCCACGGCGGCGTCCGGGTCGCCCAGGGAGGAGCAGAGGCGGTAGGCGGCCGAGAAGAGGAAGTCGCCGAGTATCACGGCGGCCTCGTTGCCGCGGAGGGCGTTGACGGTGACCCCGCCGCGGCGGGTGTCGGCGTCGTCCAGGACGTCGTCGTGGACGAGCGTGGCCACGTGGATCATCTCGCAGACGGTGGCCAGGCCCAGGTGCGGGTCGGCGATGGGCAGGTCGGCCTCGGGCGGGGGCCCGGCGGGGGCTTCGGGGGCTGCGGCGGCCCATCCGCAGAGGAAGACCAGGGCCGGGCGGAGCATCTTGCCGTGGTAGCGCTCCAGGTGGCGGCAGAGGCGGTTGACGGCGGGGATGTCGGAGGCGAGCTCGCGGGCGAGGCGGAGGTGGACGGCCGCGGCGGCGTCGGCCAGGCGCGATTGGAGCGGGAGCAGGTGGGCCGGCACGTCGAGCATCGCGGGCATGGGCGATGGTAGAGGAGGCTCAGGCGGAGCCGCCGGCGACGCGGTCGGCCTCGTCCAGGTCGGTGACGCCGCGTGCCACCAGCTGCCAGCTGCTCTGCTGGAGGGTGGAGAAGAGGCCCTTCTCGATGACGCGCTTGATGGCGGTGATGGTGGGGTCCTTGAGGACGATGTCGCGCAGCTCGTCGGTGAAGTCGAGCAGCTCGAAGACGGCCCGGCGGCCGCGGTAGCCGGTGCGCAGGCACGAGGCGCAGCCGACGGGGGTGTAGGTGTCGGTGCGGCCGTCGAGGTGCTTGCCCAGGCGCGTGGCCTGCCCCGGGGTGACGCGGACGGGGCGTTTGCAGGTCTCGCACAGCGTCCGGACCAGCCGCTGGGCGACGACCAGGTCCAGGGAGGAGGCGACCAGGTACGGCTCGACCTTGAGGTCAAGGAGGCGGAAGACGGCGGAGATGGAGTCCTTGGAGTGGACGGTGGAGAAGACCAGGTGCCCGGTCATGGCCGCCTGCATGGCGGTGCGTGCGGTCTCCTCGTCGCGGATCTCGCCGACGAGGATCACGTCGGGGTCCTGGCGCAGCACCGAGCGGAGGAGGTTGCTGAAGGTGTTGCCCTGGTCGTGGTTGATGGGGATCTGGGTGGTGCCGTCGAGCTGGTACTCGACGGGGTCCTCGATGGTGACGACGTTGGAGGTGTCGCGGTCGATCTCGCGGAGGCAGTTGTAGAGCGTGGTGGTCTTGCCCGAGCCGGTGGGCCCGCAGGTCAGGACGAAGCCCTGCTCCTTCTGCGTGACCCTGCGGACCCGCTCGAGCATCCAGCCGGGCAGGCCCAGCTCGCCCAGGCCGCGCGGGGCGTTGGAGCCGTCGAGCACGCGCAGCACCAGCTTGGGGCCGTGGACGGTCGGGGTGATCGAGACGCGGTAATCGACCCGGCGGGCGCGCGTCGAGGCGCCGAAGTGGCCGTCCTGGACCGCCGTCTCGGCGGCGAGCTTCATCTGGCAGGCGGTGCGGATGAGGCCGACGGCGGCCTGGCCGACCTTGTCGGGCAGCTCGGCCAGGGGGACCATCTGCCCGTCGACGCGCATGCGCGAGACGTACGAGGCGGCCTTGGGCTCCAGGTGCAGGTCGGTGGCGCGGGCCTTGGCGCAGATGAGCAGCAGCAGCCGCACGGCCAGGGGCGCCGCCGCCTCGGCCGAGAGCACCGCTGAGGGGGAGCCGTCGGCGTTGATGACGGTGACGGGGTCGTCGCCCTCGCCGCGCGGCGGGAGGCCCTCGAGGGTCCCGCGCAGCTCGGCGGACCAGGCCATGTCCGGGGCCTCGTCGAGCGAGACGGCCCGAGCGTGCTGGCGGACGTCGGCGATGGACCGCTCGCGCTCGACGGCGAAGGTGTGGGTCCCGACCTTGAGGGCGTCGCCCTCGGCCAGCACAGCGGCCTCGCCGCGCAGCGCCAGCCCGTTGAGCTTGGTGCCGTTGCGCGAGCCCAGGTCACGCACGAGCCACCCGCCGCGGCCGTCGGGCTCGATCACGCAGTGCTGACGCGAGGCGGCGTCGTCCTCGATCACCAGCGTGTTGCCCTTCTGCCGGCCGATGGTCAGGGGCGCCGGGCCGATGGGGACCACCAGGCCGCGGCCGTCGGTGGAGGTCAGGCTCAGTCGCAGGGCGGACGGTGAGGGTGGCATCGCGCAGGAGATGATGGGGCGGGCGGTGGAGGGATCGCCGAGGAGCCTCGGCGTTGATTATTCCCGCGCAGCGGGCGTGACGGGCGCGCTCGGGGTGCGCCAGCAGCGCTGCGCGCGGGCGGGCTGGAGCGGGCGCGGGCAGGCTCGGGTGGGAGCGCGGGCGGGTGGGGGTGGGCGGGGGTGGACGGATAAACTCGGCCCGTCATGATCGACCTCAAGGCCCTGCGTGAGAACCCGCGGCACTACAAGGACGGCGCCTCCCGCAAGGGGATGGCCGTGGAGATCGACCGGCTGCTCCAGCTGGACGAGCAGAAGCGGGCCGCGCAGACCCGGCGCGAGCAGCTGCGCGCCGAGCAGACGCGCCTGGAGAAAGACCTGGGGCCGCAGCTGGGCAAGCTCCAAGGGGACCTCAAGAAGGCGACCGACGCCGCCGAGCGGGCCCAGCTCCAGCAGCGCATCGAGCAGCTGCGCGCTGCGCCGGCGTCGCTCAAGGGCCAGGCGGCCGAGCTGGAGGCGGTGGAGAAGCGGCTCGAGCCCGAGATCGCCGCGATCCTGCTGACGATCCCGCTCCCGCCGGACCCCGACGTGCCGGTGGGGTCCTCGGCCGAGCAGAACGTCGAGCGCGAGCGGTGGGACCCGCCCGGGTTCGACGCGTCCGTGCCGTTCGCCGAGCAGCGCGGCTTTGCGCCCAGGGGGCACGCCGAGCTGTGCCGCCGGCTCGGGCTGGTGGACTTCCCGCGCGGCGTCAAGCTCTCGGGCGCGCGGTCGTACGTGCTGACCGGCCGCGGCATGCTGCTCCACCAGGCGATCCTGCGCTATGCGCTGGACACGATGGTGCACGGGCACGGGTTCGCGGCCATGTCGGCGCCGGTGCTGGTGCGCGAGGAGGCCATGGTCGGGACGGGCTTCTTCCCGGCGGGGCGCGAGCAGGCGTACCACATCCCCGAGTCGGCGCGCGGCGGCGGGAGCGACCTGTTCCTGACCGGCACCGGCGAGGTGGGGCTCATGGGCCTCCACGCCGACGAGATCCTCGACGAGGCGGACCTGCCGCTGCGGTACGTGACGGTCTCGACGTGCTTCCGCCGCGAGGCCGGCGCCGCCGGCAAGGACACGGCCGGGCTCTACCGCGTGCACGTGTTCGACAAGGTCGAGCAGGTGGTGATCTGCCGGGCCGACCAGGCCGAGAGCCGCGCCTGGCACGCGCGCATGATCGGCTACGTGCAGGGGCTGCTCCGCTCGCTGGGGCTGCCGCACCGGCTGCTCCAGTGCTGCACCGGCGACCTCGGCGTCAAGAACGCCGACATGATCGACGTCGAGTGCTGGATGCCCGGCCGGGCCGTCGAGGGCGCGCCCGCCTCGGGCTACGGGGAGACCCACTCGGCCTCGCGGCTCTACGACTACCAGTGCCGACGCCTCAACACGCGCTACCGCCCCGGCGGCGACGCGGGCAAGGGCCCGACGAGCTTCTGCCACTCGCTCAACAACACCGTGGCGGCCTCGCCGCGACTGATGATCCCGATCCTGGAGATGCACCAGCAGGCCGACGGGACCGTGCGCGTGCCCGAGCCGCTGCGCCCGTACATGGGCGGCATCGAGACCATCGGGTGAGCCGCGGCCTGCCGGGAGTGCTCTGGCGGGTCGCGCGGCGAGGAGTGATCAGAGCAGCAGGCTGCGGCCGGTCATCTCGGGCGGCTGGGGCACGCCCAGGACCGCGAGCGCGGTGGGCATGACGTCGGCCAGTCGGCCGCGGCGCTGGCGCGTCTGGGGGTCGAACCAGCCCTTGGGGTCCGAATCGCCGCGGAGGCGCGCGCCAGCAAACTGGGCCCCGACGAGGTAGAGCGGCACGTCGTAGGGCGTGTGGGCGGTGTGGGGCGAGCCCGACTCTGGGTCCCACATCTGCTCGGCGTTGCCGTGGTCGGCGGTGACGATCAGGCACCCGCCGCGGGCCAGCGTGGCGTCGGCGATGGCCCCGACGCAGGCGTCGGTGGTCTCCACCGCGGCGACGGTGGCCTGGAGGTTGCCGGTGTGGCCGACCATGTCGCAGTTGGCGAAGTTCACCAGGATGAAGGGCTCGCAGCCGGGGTCGGCCAGGCGCCCGAGCACCGCGTCGCGGACGGCGTGAGCGGCCATCTCCGGCTGGAGGTCGTAGGTCTTGACGCGCGGCGACTGCGGGTTGAGGCGGGACTCGCCCGGGAAGGGCCGCTCGCGGTAGTCGTTGAAGAAGAAGGTGACGTGGGGGTACTTCTCGCTCTCGGCCACGCGCAGCTGGCGCAGGCCGGCGGCGCTGATGACCTGCCCGGCGGTGCCGGCCATGGGCTCGGGCTTGCCGAACGCCACGCGCAGGTGCGGCGCCAGGTCCTCGGACCACGCCGTCATGGCCACGAAGAAGGTGTCGGGGCGCGGGCCGCGGTCAAAGCCGCGGGCGCCCGAGTCCGGGGAGGGCTTGACGGCGGCCCAGAGCGGGTCGGGGAGCACCAAGGCCATGGCCAGCTCGCGGGGGCGGTCGCCGCGGTAGTTGTAGAAGATGACGGTGTCGCCGGGCGCGATGCGCGTGGCCCGGGCGTCGCTCGGTGAGCCGGCGATGACGGTGGGCGGGACGAACTCGTCGCCGGCCTGGCTCGGGGACGACGGCGCGTCGTAGTAGGCGCGCACGGCCTGCGCGGCCGAGGGGGCCAGCGGCGGGGCGCCCCGGCCGGTGAGCGCGTCGTAGGCCAGGCGGACGCGCTCCCAGCGGAAGTCGCGGTCCATGGCGTAGTAGCGCCCGGCGACGGTGGCGATCGTGCCCAGGCCTACGGCGGCGATCTGGGCCTCGACCTGGGCGATCAGGCCCAGGCCGCTGGTGGGCGGCGTGTCTCGGCCGTCGGTGAACAGGTGCACGGCCACGCGCGTGGCGCGGTGCTCCTTGCAGGCGCGCAGCAGCGCGTAGAGGTGGCTGAGCCGCCCGTGCACGCCGGCCTCCGACGCGATCCCCATCAGGTGGACGGTGCGGCCGGTGTCGCGCGCCCGCTCCAGGCCCTGGCGGATCGCCGCGGCGTGGGCGATGTCGCCCGAGGCGCAGGCCTTGTTGACGCGCAGGACCTCCTGATCGACGATGCGGCCGGCGCCGATGTTCTGGTGGCCGACCTCGCTGTTGCCGGTCTGGTCCGGCGGCACGCCCACGTCCACGCCCGAGGTCTTGATGAGCGTGGAGGGGTACAGGCTCGCCAGGCGCTGGTCGATGGGCGTGCGGGCCAGGCGGACGGCGTCGAAGGCGGCGTGGTCCGGGTTCGGGTTGGCGCCCCAGCCGTCGCGGACGACCAGGACCAGCGGGGCGTGTGCGGGCGTGATCTGGGCTGGCATGGCGCGAGCGTATGGCCCGGGCGGGGCGCTCAGGCCAGCGCGGCCAGGAGCTCGTCGGGGTTGAAGGCGGCGGGGATCTGGCGCTTCTGGGCCCAGCGGACGCGGCCGTTGGCGCCCACGACGACCGTGCCGCGCCAGGCGACGTTGAGCTCGGGCCAGTAGAGCCCGTAGGCCCTGCACACGGACCGGTGCGCGTCAGAAAGCAGCGTGTGGCGGAGCCCGAGCTGGTCGGCCCAGGCCTTGAGGGCCGGGCCGGAATCGCCCGAGATGCCCACCGCCTGGGCCTGCCGATCGCCCAAGCGTTCCAGCTCAGCGGTGATGCACTGCATCTCGCTGGTGCACACGCCGGTGAAGGCGAAGGGGAAGAACGAGAGCACGGCCTCGCCCGACTTGAGATGATCCGAGAGCCGCCAGGTCTGGCCGCGGGTCTGGGTGTCCAGGACAAAGTCCGGCGCCTGGGCGCCAAGGGGGATGAGCGAGTCGCGCGGGGCGAGCGAGGCGTTCGGGTTCATGGGGTCTCCGTGGGTGCTCGGGGCGTGGCAAGGGCGGGGCCGGGGGCATGCGGGCGCGGGGCCGGCTGCGCAAAGGCCGAGGGGCTGGGTTGCCTGAGCGTACGCGGGGGTCAGCCGGGGGCTCTATCCTCAACCGGGACCCGCGCGCAAGGCCGGGCCCAACGACGCGACCCGAGGTGACCCGTGGCCACGATCCCCGAGACGATCCCGGAGCGCTACACGGCCCTGCGCCAGCGGGTGGCTCAGTCGGCGGCGGTCTCGGGTCGGCCGGCGGCGGCGGTGCTGATCGTGGCGGTGTCCAAGTACGCGGGCATGGAGGACGTGCGGGCGCTGGCCGAGCTTGGGCACCGGGACTTTGCCGAGAACGCGGTGCAGCAGCTGATCCAGCGCGCAGCCATGATGGACGAGTGGCTGCTCAGGCAGCTCGGGCCGTCGCCGGGCAAGCCCCCCTCGCCGGCGCCGGTGCTCGACCGCGCCGGCACGCGCGAGCAGCTGCCCCCGGGACCGGGCCAGCCCGTGCGGTGGCACATGATCGGGCGCCTCCAGCGCAACAAGGCCCGCAAGGCCGTCGAGACGGCCCGGCTGATCCACTCGGTCGACTCGCTCAAGGTCGCCGAGGACATCCAGAGCTTCGCCGTCAGGCTTGAGCGCCCGGTGGACGTGCTGCTCCAGGTCAACACGTCCGGGGAGCGCTCCAAGCAGGGGTGCGCGATCCCGGCGGCGCCGCACCTGATCGAGCAGATCGAGACCATGGTCAACGTGCGCGTGCGCGGGCTGATGACCATGGCCCCGCACTCGGAGGACCCACAGGACTCGCGCCTGACCTTTGCGCGCTGCCGCGAGCTGTTCGAGGAGATCCGCTCGCTGGGGGTGGTGCCCGCCGAGCAGTTCGACGTGCTCTCGATGGGCATGTCGGGCGACTTCGGCGTGGCCGTCGAGGAGGGGTCGAACCTGGTGCGCGTGGGCGCGGCGCTCTTCGGCCCGCCCCCCGAGCCGACCCCCGACGACCACGCCGAGGCGCACCGCCAGGGCGCAGCGGCCGACGACGACGACACCTGACCCCACACCCCCCCCACTCCCACCCCAGCGGAGCGCCCACGGCGCCCAGCGGTCACCCCGGACACGCCCCATGCACGAGAACCAGCCCGTCGCCCCAGGCCTGAACCCCTCGCAGGCGCGCATCCACACCATCCGCGTGGTCGCCAACCTCCCCGATCCGCTGGGGCCGCTCCTGGAGATCGCCCAGAACATGTGGTGGTGCTGGAACATCGACGCCGTGGGCCTCTTCATGCGGCTTGACCGCGAGCTGTGGGAGCAGACGCACCACAACCCGGTGGCGATGCTCGGGCAGATCGCCCAGGAGCGGCTCGACCGGGCCGCGTCGGACCGGTCGTTCCTGCACGCGCTGGGGCAGGTG
Organism: Isosphaera sp.; assembly: GCA_013822085.1. Lineage (GTDB taxonomy): Bacteria > Planctomycetota > Phycisphaerae > Phycisphaerales > UBA1924 > WM-009. The sequence goes on from PNJV01000027.1 coordinate 21,277, forward strand.
CACGCGCGCATGCGCGAGCACATGGAGTCGGCCGGGTGGTACAGCGCCCACCGCGCCTCGGCCCAGGCCCACCCAGGCGGCGCCCCGCTGCGCGTGGCGTACTTCTGCGCCGAGTTCGGGCTGGCCGAGTGCCTGGAGGTCTACTCGGGCGGGCTCGGGTGCCTGGCCGGGGACCACCTCAAGTCCGCGGCGGACCTGGGCATCCCGCTGGTGGCGGTGGGGCTGCTCTACCGGCGCGGCTACTTCCATCAGTACCTCAACCAGGACGGCTGGCAGCAGGAGTCGTACCGCGAGATCGACACGGCCAACCTGCCCATCCGCCCGGCGGTGGCCCCGGGGGCGGGCGCGCAGCTGACCGTCGAGATCGAGTTCCCGGGGCGCCTGGTCACGGCGGCGGTGTGGCGCTGCGACGTGGGCCGCGTGCCGCTGTACCTGCTCGACACCAACCTGCCCCAGAACGCGCGCGACGACCGCGAGATCACCGCCAACCTCTACGGGGGCGACCAGGACACGCGGATCCGCCAGGAGATCGTCCTGGGCATCGGGGGCGTGCGGGCCCTGGAGGCGCTCCGGGAGCAGCCGACGGTGGTGCACCTCAACGAGGGGCACGCGGCCTTTGCCGCCCTGGAGCGCATCGCCCGCTGCCGGCAAGGCACGGACCTGAGCTTCGACGAGGCCCGGCAGGCCGTCAGCGCCGGGCACGTGTTCACGACGCACACGCCGGTGCCGGCGGGCATCGACCGCTTCCCGCCGGGGATGGTCCTGGCCTACCTGGGGCACATGGCCCCGCGCCTGGGGCTCGACGCCGACGGCCTCCTGGCCCTGGGGCGCGAGAACACCGCCGACCAGCACGAGCCGTTCTCGATGGCGGTGCTGGCCATCCGCACCAGCCGGTACTGCAACGGCGTCTCGGCGCTCCACGGCGCCGTGTCGCGCGGGATGTGGAAGGGCATGTGGCCGGCGGCGCCCGAGGGCGACGTCCCCATCGGCCACGTGACCAACGGCGTCCACACCCGCTCGTGGGTCTCGCCGGAGCTGGCGGTGCTCTTCGACCGGTACCTGGGCGACCGCTGGCACCACGCGCCCCACGAGGAGCGCACCTGGTCGGCGGTGGACGAGATCCCCGACGAGGAGCTGTGGGCGGCCCATCAGACCCGCCGGCGGACGATCATCGCCTGGGCGCGGCGGCGCCACCGCGAGCAGCTGGTGGCCCGCGGGGCCTCGGCGGCCGAGATCGACGCGGCCACGGGCGTGCTCGAGCCGGACATCCTGACCATCGGCTTTGCCCGGCGCTTTGCGACCTACAAGCGCGGCGACCTGTTCATGCGCGACCCCGCCAGGCTGCTGCGGGTCCTGACCGACCCGGAGCGCCCCGTGCAGCTGCTCATCGCCGGCAAGAGCCACCCGGCCGACAACGGCGGCAAGCACCTGATCAGGGAGATCGTGCAGTTCGCTCGGCGGCCCGAGGTGCGCGGGCGCGTCGTCTTCATCGAGGACTACGACATCCAGGTCGGCCGGCGGATGGTCCAGGGGTGCGACGTGTGGCTCAACAACCCCATCCGCGGGCTGGAGGCCTCGGGCACCTCGGGCATGAAGGCCGCCGCCAACGGGTCGGTCCACTGCTCGGTCCTGGACGGCTGGTGGGACGAGGGCTTCGACCCGGAGGTGGGCTTCGCCATCGGGCGCGGCGAGCACTACGCCGATTCCCGCTCGGCCGAGCGCGACGACTCCGAGAGCCGCTCGCTCTACCAGACCCTCGAGTCCCACATCGTGCCCGAGTTCTACGACCGCGACGCCGGCTCGGTGCCGCGCCGCTGGGTGGCGCGCATGAAGCGCTGCATCAAGGCCCTGGCCCCGCGCTTCTCCACCCACCGCATGCTCATCGGCTACGCCCAGCAGTACTACTTCCCGGCCCACAACGCCGCCGCGCTGCTCCTGGCCGACGGCGCCCGCCAGGCCCGCCTGCTGGCCCAGCGGGTCGATCAGCTCCGCCGCCAGTGGCACAACGTCCGGGTGCTGCGCGTCGGGGCCACGGGCCCCGGCTCGGCCAACGGCTCGGCGCACGGCGTCTCGTCGGTGGCCGTGCGCTCGGCGGTGCACGTGTCGGCCGACGTGGCCCTGGGCGACCTGGAGCCCCCGCACGTGCAGGTGCAGCTTGTCCACGGGCGCGTCAGCGCCATGGGCGAGCTGGCCGCGACCCACGCGGTGCCCATGCGCCCCACCGAGGCGCTGGGCCAGGGCCGCCACCGCTACGCGGGGTCCTTCGCCCCGCCGCAGTCGGGCCAGCACGGCTACGCGGTGCGCGTCCTGCCCTACGACGAGCGCCTCGCCTCGCCCATGATCCCGGGCCTGATCGCCTGGGACCAGGGCCCGGCTGAGCCCGAGGCCGAGCAGGCCGGCACGCCGCACGGCTCCTGGCACACCCCCCCCAACGCCCCTGCCCACGCCACGGGTCAGGCCGGCGCAGCCCAGCCGGACGCGGGCCTGGCCGGCGTTGCCAAGGGCTGACCGGGCCGGGCGATCGCGCTCAGTTCCAGCTCACGCCCTTGGGCGCGTCCAGGCCGAGCTGCCCCTCGGCCCGGTCCACCAGCCGGCGGATGCCGCCAAGCTCGGTCTCCAGCAGCGCGGCCCTGCGGACCGGGTCCGCCTCAGCGAGCAGCCGGTAGCGCAGCTCGGCGTCCTGGATCACCGAGAAGGTCAGCAGCTCGAGGATCGCCACCGTGGGGACTTCCTCGTCGCCCAGGTGCTCCAGGACGCCCTCGGCGCCGCTCAAGCGCTTGAGCCCCGTCTGGCGCAGCTGGTGCTCGAGCTTGCGGCGGAAGGCCAGCAAGCGCTGCTCGTGCTCCTGGCGCTCCGAGGGGTCGCCGATGCCGACCGGCTCGAGCATGGCCAGGCGGTAGGCCACGTCCTCGTCCTCGGGGATCTCGCCGACGATGCGGGCCCGGCACACGCCGTGGAGCTCGATGAGGTACCTGCCGTCGGGGAGCTTCTGGTGGCGCACGATCTGGCCGACGCACACGGCCGGGCGCAGCGGGGGCCGGCCGTCGTACTCCTGGCGCCACAGCTGACCGTCGAAGACGGCCATGGCGATCTGCCCCGGCCCGTCGAGCACGTCGCGGACCATGTCGCGGTAGCGCGGCTCGAAGATGTGCAGCGGCAGGACCGCGTGGGGCATCAGCGAGACCTGCCCGAGCGGGAAGACCGGCATCGGGCGGCCGAAGTTCACGCGCACGGTTAGCTCATCGCCCACGCGCGATGCTACGCAGCGCCGGGCGTGACCGCCCCGGCCGGGCCGGCGCCCCGGCTCAGTCGGCCAGCGGGTCGGGGCGGAAGAGCTTGGTCTCAAGGGCCCAGTGGCGGTCGGTGAAGTTGCCCCCCATGTCGAAGGAGCCCTCGCGGTCGGGGCGTGCCGCGGCCAGGGCCATGAACGTCTTGGCGTCGAGGTTGTCCAGGAGCGAGACGAGGATGGCCTCGGGGGTCATGGGGACCTTGGCTGCGCCGTACTCGGGCACGCCGTGGTGGGAGAGGATGATGTGCTGGAGCACCAGGATGGCGCTGCGCGGGAAGCGCACGCCCTGCTCGCGCATGACGCGCTGCGCCCGGTCGTGGAGCATGATCGCCCCGTCGACGATGTGGCCGATCAGCTCCCCGCGGTCGGTGTAGGCAAAGGCCCGGTCGTAGACGATCTCGCGCGTCTTGCCCAGGTCGTGGAGGAACAGCCCGACCATCACCACGTCGCGGTTGATCTTCGGGTACAGCGGGCACACCGCGTCGGCCAGCCGGAGCAGCTGCACGGTGTGCTCGAGCAGCCCGCCCAGGTACGCGTGGTGCATCTGCTTGGCCGCCGGGCAGACCTTCAGGGCGTCGATCAGGGCCTGGTCGTCCAGGTAGACCTTGACCAGCGCCTTCATGGCTGGGTGGCCGACCGTCCCGAGCAGGGCCGTCAGCTCGGCGAACATCTCGCCCACGGGCCGCGGCGAGACCGGCAGCAGCTCGGCCAGCTCCTCGGGGCTGGGCTGGTGGGGCTCGATCCCACGCACGATGATCTGCAGGTCCCCCTGGTAGGCCTGCACCTCGCCCTCCAGGTAGACGAACCCCTCGGTGGGCAGGCGCCGGAACTGCTCCGGCTCGATCGACCACATCCGCCCGGGCACCTCGCCGGTCTTGTCCTTGAGCAGGCACTTGAGGAAGGGCTTGTCGTTCTTGGTCCGCCCCAGCTGCGCGTTGGAGACGCAGAAGATCCCCGTCACGTACTCCGACGGCTGGAGGTCGCGGATGTATCGGCGGGGGCGGGCGGCGGAGAGCGTGCTCAATCGGGGCTCCTTCCAGGGCTTTGCACGGGGCAGGACGCACGAGTGTAACCGCCCCGCGACCGGGCACGGCTCCCATACCCTTGGCTGTGCCCAGACCGCGGCAGCTCCACGACGCCTATTTCCACAGGGCCAAGGCCGAGGGCTACGCCGCCCGCTCGGCCTACAAGCTGCTCCAGATCCAGGAGCGCTTCGGCGTGCTCCGCCGCGGCGACCGCGTGCTGGACCTGGGGTGCGCCCCGGGGTCGTGGACGCAGGTGGCCTCGGAGATCGTCGGCCTGGGCCAGCGCGCCGGCGTCGTCGGCGTCGACCTGCTCCCGCTGAGCATCGCGCCCCCGCCCAACACCACCGCGATCATCGCCGACGCCTTTGCGCTCAGCCCCGAGGCCCTGCCCGGCGGCGGGGCGCCCTTCGACGTGGTCCTGAGCGACATGGCGCCCAACACCGTCGGCACCGGCGACGACCTGCGCTCGGTGACCCTCTGCCGACGCGTGCTGGAGCTGGCCCGGGGCCTGCTGCGCCCCGGCGGGGCGGTGGTCATGAAGGTCCTGGAGGGATCGGGCTACGCCGAGCTGCTGCGCGACACGGCCCGGCTCTTTGCCGCCTCCAAGGGCCACCGCCCGGACGCCACGCGCCAGGTCAGCCGCGAGATCTACATCGTCGCCCAGGGCTTCAGGCCCGCCGTCAGGGGCGCGCCAGCCCGGCCGGGCCCCGCGCAGCAAGTGAGCCCCGCGCAGCAAGTGAGCCCCGCGCAGCAAGTCGGGCCCGACGCGCCACGCGAGCCATCCGCGCCACGCACGCCATCGGCCAAGGGCAAGCCAACGGGCCGACGCAAGCCGCCGGAGTCACCGGCGTGATCTTCCTCACCCCGCTCCCGGCCGTGCTGCTCGGGGCTGTGTCGCTGCCGGCGTTGCTTGCGCTGTACTTCCTCAAGCTGCGCCGCCGGCCGGTGCGCGTCTCCTCCACGCTGCTCTGGGAGCAGGCCGTGCGCGACGTGGAGGCCAACGTGCCCCTGCGGATGATCCGGCCGGAGCTGATCCTGCTGGTGCAGCTGCTGGCCCTGCTGAGCCTGCTCCTGGCGGTGGCTCGCCCCGTCCTGACGCGCGACGCCACGCTCGGGTCCCGCGTGGCCATCGTCATCGACACCTCGGCGTCGATGTCCGCCCGCGACGGCGCCCTGAGCGCCCGCGGGGCCGATGCGGCCACCGGCGCGCCCCCGGCCCAGGAGCAAGCCTCCCGGCGCCCGGCGCCGACGCGCCTAGACGAAGCCAAACGCCGCGCCACCGAGCTGATCGACCGCCTGGCCGGCGACGAGCGCCGCCTCTTTGTTGTGCTCTCGATGGCCGCCACCCCAGCGACGCGCACGCCCTGGACCTCCGACCCGGCCACGCTGCGCCGCGCCGTCGAGCAGATCGAGCCGACCGATCAGCCGGCCGACCTGGCCGCGGCCCTGCGGGCTGTCGCCGCCCTGGCCACGCCCGCCCAGCGCCCCGACGACGCCGACGCGCCCCCGCCCAGGCCCACCGTGCTGGTCTTCTCCGATGGCGGCAGCGTCGATTCGGCCGCCAGCGGGCGGGAGGGCCAGGAGCTCTCAGCCCCCACGCTGGATGTCCGCCTGCGCCGCGTCGGGCCCGGGGCCGCCTGGCGCAGCGCGGGCGCACGCCCCGCTCAATCAACCCCCGCCCCCACCGCCCCCACCGTACCCCCGGCCGGCACGCCCACGCCCGGGCCGCCCAACGCCGGCATCATCGCCTTCTCCGCCCTGCGCGACGACCAGGCCCCGACGCTCCTGCGCGTCCTCACGCGGGTCGGCTCGACGGCCCCCGAGCCGACGCGGGTGCCCGTCACCGTCTGGCTCGACGGCGTCCCGGCCCGCTCCGAGACCCTCTCGCTGCCCGCGGCGACCGCCGAGGCGCCCCTGGCCCAGGCCACGCTCTCGCTGGAGATCGACGTGCCCGGCGCCGCGATCATCACCGCGGCCCTGCCCGGCTCGGACGCCCTGGCCGCCGACGACCGCGCCTCGGTCATCGTGCCCGAGCCGGCGACGCCCTCGATCCTGGTCGTCACGCCCAGCGACGCGCCCGGCGTGCGGCTGATCCTGGCCAGCGTGCTCGACGCCTACCCCACGCGCTGGCTGCGGGCGCTGCCCGCGCCGGACTACGAGGCCCTGGCCGCCGCGGGGCGGGCCGGGCGCGCCGCCGGCGTCGATCTGGTCGTGTTCGATCGCGTCACGCCGGCGACCCTGCCCGACGCGCCGAGCATCTCCTTTGGCGCCTCGCTGCCCGCGGCGCCCGGCGCGGCCGCTCTCACCCTGCGGGCGGGGCCCCCCGCCGGAGACGCCGCCCCGGAGCGCGTCCTCTGGTGGCGACGCGAGCACCCGCTGATGCGCGACGCGGTGCTGGACAACGTCATCGCCGACCCCGCTGTGCACCTGGCCTTTGGCGACGCCGCCGGCCGGCCCGACCAAACACAGGCCCGAGCGCAGGCCGAGTCGCCGGCCCTGACGGCCCTGGCCCGCGGCATCGCCGGGCCGCTCATCGCCCTGCGCACCGACCCGCCGGCGGCCCCGGGCCCGCCCCTGCGCCGCGTCGCCATCGCCTTCGACATCGACCGCTCCAACTGGGGGCCCACCGCCTCGTTCATCGCCTTCATGGCCGCCGCGATCGAGACCCTCACGCGCACCGGCTCGGCCTCGGCCGCGGTGGCCCACACCACCGCCGACCCGGTCCTGGTCACGCCCGCCGACGCCCGCGCCGACGGCTCCGCCTCCGTGACCGTCTCGGGGCCCGACGGTGCAGACCCGCCGCGCACGCTGGGCGGCACGCTCAGCCCCGACGGCCTGCTCTCGCTGGGGGTCCTGCCGCGGGCCGGGCTCTACGCCGCCCAGGGGCTGGCCGGCGCCCCGCCGGCGATCGCGGTGAACCTGGCCAGCCCCGCCGAGAGCGCCCTGACCACCGCCGGCGCACTGCCCGTGGCCGGCTCGCTCCCGGACGGCGCCGACCCCGCGCCCCAGCGCGCCGGGGCCCAGAGCCCGGGCCAGCGCGCCGGCGAGGCCCTGGGAGGCCGCGAGGTCTGGCACATCTTCGTGTGGATCGCCCTGGGCCTGCTCACGCTCGAGTGGTTCCTCTACGCCCTGCGGGCCCGCGCCTGACGCCCAGCGGCGGCGTCGGGTACATTGGGGCCCATGCACCCGCACACCCTTGCTGGGCTGGCCGGGACGGTCTTCCTGGCCGTCACCGCCCTGGCCCAAACCCCCACCAACACCCCCCCCACACCCACCGCCACACCCTCGGCGCCCGCTCCGACATCGGCCCCCACGCCCACGCTCCAACGCTCCGCATCCCTGGCCACGCCCGCCCAGGCCCCCCCCGCGCCGCCAAGCCCCGACCTGCCCGCCCAGGTCTCCCTGAGCCTCGAGCCCAGCCGGTTCTCCGTCTCCCTCGCCTCCTCGGGCGACTTCTTCTTCAACGCCGACCTCGAGTCCGGCGACGGCTCCCTCTCGGTCAACCGCTGGGACACCGACCTGACCCTGGCCTACTCGCTCTCGCGCTCCGTGCAGGTCACGCTGGCCCTGGGCTCGGAGCTCTCCTTCTACGACATCCGGTCCGGCGAGGAGTTCCTGGCCGGTTCGCCGCGCCCGATCTCCGACGCCTTTATCTACAACGTCTCGCCGGGCTTCCGCTACGCCATCGACGACACCTGGTCGGTCATCGGCGGCTTCACGGTGCAGCAGTCCGGCGAGTTCGACACCGACTTCGACCTGGGCCTGACCGGGGGCGCCTTCGCCGCGGTGCGCTACAAGGTCTCCGACACCCTGGCCATCACCGCGGGCCTGGGCGGCAACACCCGGCTGGAGGACCCCGCCATCGTCTTCCCGATCATCGCCGTCGAGTGGCGGATCACCGACCGCGTCCGCCTCACGCCGCGGCCGCTGGGCATCGGGCTGGAGGCCGACCTCGACGCCGCCGCCACCCTCCGCGCCACCGTCGAGGCCGGCGTCCGCTTCCGCGAGTTCCGCCTGGCCGAGAGCAACCCGCTCCCCTCGGGCATCTTCACCGACACCTCCGTGCCCATCGCCTTCGGCCTGACCTGGACCCCGCGCCGGCAGTTCACGCTGGGCGTCCGCGGCGGGTTCAACGTCTTCCAGGAGATCGAGATCGAGAACTCCGAGGGCGGCACCCTGAGCGAGATCGAGATCGACCCCGCCCCGTTCGTGGGCGTCTTTGCGTCCATCGGCTTCTGACCACGGCCCGCGCCCGCCACGCCCGGGCCCCCGGGCGCTCCAACAATCCCGCCGCGTTGGATCGGCAAGCCCGACCCCGCCAGCCCCGGAGCCACGCATGCCCGCCGATCCCGTGCCCCACGCCGCGCCCGCCCCTGCCGCCAACGCCACGCCCCGCGCAGCTGACCAGGCCACGCCCAAGCCCGCGCACGCCGCCGCCGACCTGAGCGCCCCAGCTGCGAGCCCGGGCGGGCTCTCACGCCGCAGCGTGCTCGCCGCTGGCGCAGCCCTGGCCGGTTCGTCGCTGATCACCGCGCCCCGCCTGGGCCCCAAGGCCCAGGCGACCCCCTCCGCGCCCGCCGCCGGCACGCCCAGGCCCAAGGCCAAGAACCTCATCTTCGCAGTCGTCGACGGCATGTCCGCCGGCACCCTGACCCTGGCCGACCTGGCCTGGCGCCGGCGCACCGGCAGGCCCGCCCAGTGGCTCGAGCTGCTCTTGAAGCCCGGCGTGCGGCGCGCCCTGATGAGCACCCACTCGGCCGACTCGCTGGTCACCGACTCGGCCGCCGCCGCCGCGGTCTGGAGCACCGGCATCAAGCACCACAACGGCCGGCTCTGCTGGCTCGAAGACGGCCGCACCCCCGAGCCGCTGCTCCTGCGCGCCCGCCGCTCGGGCAAGCGCGTCGGCTGCGTGACCACCACCACCATCACCCACGCCACGCCCGCCGGCTTCTACGCCAACTCCCCTAACCGCAACGAGGAACGCGCCATCGCCGAGCAGCTCCTGGCCCGCCGGCTCGACGTCGCCCTCGGCGGCGGCGCCCGCTTCTTCCCCGACTCGCTCCTGGCCGCCCCCCCCGCCATCGATCCCAGGGCCGACGCCCCGACCACCCCGCGCGGCCAGTGGCGCCTGGTCCGCACCGCCGCCGAGCTCGCCGCAGCGACCCCGGACCACACCCGCCCGCTGCTGGGCCTCTTCAGCGCCTCGCACCTGAGCATGTTCCCCGACCGGGCCGCCGCCGAGCCATCCCTGACCGACCTGGCCACCGCCGCCGTGGCGCACCTGAGCGCCGCCGCCGACGCCGACGGCTCCGGCTACGTCCTCCAGGTCGAGGGCGGCCGCGTCGACCACGCCGGCCACGGCAACGACGCCCCGGGCCTCCTCCAGGACATGCTCGAGTTCGACCGCACCGTCGCCGCGCTGGCCCAGCTCGCCCTGGAGCGCGACGACACCCTCCTGATCGTGACCACCGACCACGGCACGGCCAACCCCGGCCTGACCCTCTACAAGGACGCCGCCAGCGCCGGCCTGGACCGCCTCCTGAACGCCCGCCACTCGGCCGAGTGGATCCTCCGCACCGGCGCCCCGCGCTCCGAGCGCCCCGACCCGGACGCCACCGCCCAGGCCATCGCCGCCCGCGCCGCCGAGGCCCTGGCCGTCACCCTCACCGCCGAGGACATCGCCGCCCTCAAGGCCGCCGTGGCCGGCCAGCCCGCCGACCCCTTCCAGGCCCGCCGCGGCCTCTCGGGCGTGCTCGGCTCGGTGCTCTCCAACCACACCGCTGTGGGGTTCATCTCCTCCAACCACTCGGCCGACCACGCCGAGGTCCTGGCCCTGGGCCCCGGCTCCGAGGCCCTGCCCCCATTCCTGGACAACGCCGACCTCCACGCCCTGGCCGCCAGCGCCCTGGGCCTGCGCGCCCCAGCCCTCTGACGCGCCACGCCGCTAGAACCACGGCCCACTGAATCCCCGGCCTCCCGCACGCCCCAGCCGGGCCCCGACCGTCACCGCAGGCCGTCCCACGCCCCGGGGTCGATCAGGGCCTCCTCCGTGTGCGCCTCAGCCCACGGCATGGCACTGCCGGGCCAGGTGAGCCGCTCGCCCCCTGGGCCCAGGCGCTCGATGCGCAGGCCGAACGCCCCGCCGCCGGCGCCCACGCCCTCGGGCAGCGCGATCCACACCCCACGGCGTGCCGACGCCGCGTCCGGTCCAGCGACCCGCCGCTGGATCGCCCCGCTGCGCACCTCCCGGCCGTCCACCGTGACGCGCCACGCCCCCGGACCGACGCCCGGCCCAGCCGGCTCCTCCAAGTACACCCACCACCGCCCGCGCCCGCCCGCGCCCGCCTCAGCCGCCGACCCGCCGGCGCTGGCCGCTGCTGCCAGCCCAACCGGACCGGCTGCGATCGTCCCCAGGTCGTCGCGCAGCACCAGCCCGCCAAAGCCCGCCGCCGGCACCAGCGCACGCCCCCCCGCCCCCCCAGCCCCCCCAGCACCATCCGCACCCCCTGCCCCCCCAGCTCCCTCCCACCACGCCGCCAGCGACGACTCCATGCCCAAAAGCGGCCCGATCGGCAGTCCCGGGGGCTCGGGGCTCAGCGCCGGCCCGCTGCGCACGCGCTCGCCTTGACCCGCGATCGCCCTCAGCCGCTCGCCCACCCACCGCTCGCCCTCGGCCGCCAGGGCCACCGCCCGCGCCGCTGAGACCGCGGGGTCGCCGACGGTCTCGAGCAACCCCAGCCCCACCGCGCCCGGCACCACGGGCGCCAGCGCACCGCCGACGGCCGCACGCTGGCCCACGAGCCGGCCGCTCTCGTCGAGCCACCTCACCTGCGCCAGGCCAAGCGCAAGGCGCTGCGCACGCGACGGGTCCGCCCTGGCCAGCCGTCCCAGGGCCGCGTACGCCGCGCCGGCGACCTGCGCCGCCAGGGCGTTGGAGGGGCGCTCGTCCTCGGCGGGCGGCCACGCCACGGCTGGGGCGCTCCCAGCTCCTCCCCCCACCGCGTCCGGCCCCGCTGCGCGCAGCGCCGCCAGCACCGCCGACGCGCGCCACGCCTCCGCGGGCTCATCGAGCACCGCGCGGGCCATAGACGCCAACCGCTGGGCCTCCATCGAACCCCCACCCCCACCCCCACCCCCCACGCCCCCGCCGGCCCCGCCACCGCCGGCCCCGCCACCGCCGGCCCCATCCCCCGCACCCGCGCTGCCACCATCGCCACCGCCCGCGCCCAGGCTGCTCGCAGCAGCCCGCTGACAGGCCTCGACCAGCACGCCCCACCCCAGGCGGTCGTCGCCGGGCTGGCCGATCGACACCACCTCGACCGGCTGCCCCTCCAGCCACACCCTGCCCCCGCCCGCGCCCACGACTTCAACGACAGCCCCCAACACCCCCGCCGCGACCCCCACCCCCGCTGCTGGTGCGCCGCTGTCGCCCCCATCCAGCTCCAAGGCCCGGACCTCCCCCAGCCAGCCAACCCCCAGCCTCCGCGCCGGCGCGCTCACCGGCTGCGCCGCCGACCGCACCAGCAGCACGCGCCCGCGCAGCGGCGCGTCCTTGCTCTGAGCCTCGCCAGGGCCGGACCGCGCAGCTCGAACCGCTGAGCCCGGCTCGGGCCA
>PNJV01000028.1 GCA_013822085.1 Isosphaera sp.
GCTCTGCGGTACTGTGTCCCCATGGCACAGGCGCAGCAGCGGCCGGTCGGCGGGAGCGAACGCGAGCCAACGCTGGACCTGATCCGCGGCCTTGCGGTCCTGGGCATCCTGGGCATGAACATCGTCGGCTTTGCGCACCCGACGGCGGCGTACTACGACCCGGTCGCGCCGCCGCTTGCGGCCCGCCTCGGGGCCTTCGAGGGCCTGGGCGCGGCGCTGTGGTGGCTCTCGATGGTGCTGCTGGACGTGAAGTTCATCACGCTCTTCTCGGTGCTCTTTGGGGCGGGCCTGATGATGATGAACCTGCGCCTCGGGGCGCGCCAGGGCCGGGCCAACGGCCGCTTCGCGTGGCTGCACTACCGGCGGATGGGCTGGCTGCTGCTCTTCGGGCTGGTGCACGCCTACGGCATCTGGTGGGGCGACGTGCTTGGCGCCTACGCGGTGTGCGGGATGCTGATCTACCCGCTGCGTCGGCTGCCGGCGTGGTGGCTCTCGGCGATCGGCGTGGCCCTGCTGCTGGTGGGCGTGGCCTTGAGCGTGGGCGGGGGCTTTGGGTACGAGTACGGCAAGCAGCAGACGATCGCTACCGACGGCCACGAGTGGTGGCTGATCAGTGAGGAGAACGTCGAGGCGGAGGTTGGGGCGATGCGGCGGGTGCCCGACGTGTGGCGCCAGAACGCCGCCAACGCGGTAGGGGTGTGGATGATCTTCTGGGTCTCGACGCTGTGGCGTTCGACGGCGTGCATGCTCTTTGGGATGGCGATGGTGCGTTCGGGCGTGCTGCTGGGCCGGCGGTCGGTGGGGTACTTCGTGCGCCTGAGCGTGATCGGGTACGCGGTGGGGATCCCGCTGGCGGTGATCGGGGCGCAGCGGAACATCGATCACCGGTTCGACTGGGGCTTCATGCTGCGCGACGGGCTGCTGTGGAACTACGCGGGGAGCTTCGGCGTGGCGGCGGGGCACGCGGGGCTGCTGCTGGCCCTGCACAAGGCCGGGGCGTTGGCCGCGGCGCGTGCGCGGCTGATGGCCGTGGGGCGGATGGCGTTTACGAACTACATCGCCCAGAGCCTGATCTGCACGGCGGTCTTTTATGGCTGGGGGCTGGGGCAGTACGGCTCGTGGGAGCGGCCGTGGCTCTATGCGCTGGTGGCGGGGGTCTGGCTGGTGCAGCTGGCCTGGAGCCCGGCGTGGCTGGGGCGGTTCCGGTACGGCCCGCTGGAGTGGCTCTGGCGGACGTTGGCGTACTGGAAGCTCCAGCCGATGCGCGCCGGGCGCAGCGGGGGGCTCAGGGCTGGGTGAGCATGGCCGCTGCGACGGCCCCGCGCGCAGCCCACAGGGCCGAGCGCGCCCAGTGCCAGGCCAGCAGCCGCCGGTGCGCGGCGGCGTCGAAGCCGCGCTCCAGGGCGCGGTGCGCCGGGACGTTGCCCAGGAACGTGACGGCCCACGCGCCAAGGACCAAGCCGGCGCCCAGCAGGGCCAGCCATGGCGCCACGCGCGGCGGGTCGGTTGCCGGGCGCATCAGCGCGGCCAGGAGGATCAGCGCGGCGGTCGTCAGCTCGGCGAGCATCAGCGGCGCGACCACCAGGGTGGTGCGGGCGGTGTGGGCGCGCTCGTAGTGGGCAAAGCCGTCGCGCCCCACGCGCGCCATGAGGGGGTAGTGCACCACGCCGACGAAGAGCACCAGGCCCAGCATGGCCCAGGTGCTCAGGGCGTGCGCGATCAGGGCCCACTGGCTCATGGCGACCGGGCCCCGCTCAGGCCCAGGTCGTGCAGGGCGTGCTCGGCGGCGCGGCGCCCGGCGACGAGCGCGCCGTCGATGCTGGCCGTGTCGCAGCAGTCCCCGGCGCGGTAGACCGCCGGCGCGCCCGGGCGGACGCGCGCGGGCCACTGGGGCTCGGTGTACCACGGCGGGGTTTGATCCGGCAACGCCTGGCGGATTCGCGTGACGCGGAGCAGGCGCCAGCGATGGAGCGCCTGGCCCGGGAACCACCCGGCCATCTGCGCCCTGGCCGCGGCGTCGAGCTCGGCGTCGGTGGCCTCGGGCACGCCCAGCACGCTGGCCGAGGCCAGCGCGGCGCCCGGCGGGGCGTAGCTGGGGCTCACAGCGGACATGAAGGCCAGGGTGGTCACAGGGCCGTGGCCGTCGCCGTCGAGGATCAGGATCGGCTCGGTGACGGGGGGCGGGCCGTCCAGGGCGTAGCAGAGGTTGGTGACGCTGCGCCAGGGCCGGCCCGGGGGCAACCCAAGGAGCCGGCGGGCCTCGGCCGAGGGCGTGGCGATCACCACGGCCCGGGCCGCCACGCGGCGGCCGTCGCGCAGCGCCAGGCCCGCGTGCGTGATGGACTCGGCGGCTGCGCCGCAGTGCACGCGGTCGCCGGGCAGGGCGGCGGCCAGCTGGGCGGGGATCTGCTCCATGCCCAGGGCTGGGACAGCCGCGTCGCCCTGGGCGAACATGCGGAAGACAAAGCGCATCATGCGGGTGCTGGTGCGCAGGTCGGGGTCGAAGAAGATCCCGCCAAAGAAGGGGCGGAAGAAGGAGTCGATCATGCCCCGGGAGAAGCCGCGCTGGCGCAGCTCGTCGATGGCCTGGCCCTCGGGGTGCGCGTAGCGGTCGGCGGGGGTGCCCGCGCGGGCGTCGGCGCGCAGGGAGGCGACGCGGAGCTTGTCCTGCAGCGAGCCGACGCGCGCCAGGGCGCCGTCGAGGATCGACAGCGGGCGGCGCCAGGGGTCCATCAGGCGGTGGAGGGCGCCGCGGGCAGCGACCATCGAGCCCGGCTCGAAGGCGCGCAGGTCCAGCGCGCGGTGGTCCAGGACGCGCGAGGCCTCGGGGTACGCCGTCAGGTAGACCTGGAAGCCGCGGTCGAGGCGGAAGCCGTCGAGGGTGTCGGTCCTGACCCGGCCGCCCGGCCTGTCGGAGGCCTCTATGAGCAGGAAATCCACGCCGCGGGCCTGGAGCGAGCGGGCGCACGCCAGCCCCGAGAGGCCGGCGCCGATCACGGCGACGTCGGTGATGAGGTCGGCCATCGGCCGGTCCTGCGGGGCGGTCGGGCGGGGGCCGCTTAGTAGCCGCGCTTCTTGTCGGCGACGTTGAGGGAGCGGCCGGCGGCGCGCTTGCGGTTCATGAGCTTGCGGCCGTTCCTGGTCTTCATGCGGGCGCGGAACCCGATGGCGCGCTTGCGTTTGACGCGGCTGATGCGGTGGGGATAGTGCATGGGTCGGTTCCGGGGCTGTGCGAGCTGGTGCCACCGCCCGGCCGGTGCGATCGGCCGATGGGGTGGAGATGATACCAGCCCCGGCGGCCCCGGCCAAGCCGACGGCCCCGGGGGCTGCCGGGACCGAAAGCTGCCGGGCCCGGGCTCTGCTGGGCCCAGCCGGCCCGGTGCGCAACGGGAACAGGAAACCGCCCCGGGGGCCCGCCGGTATGGAACAATGCCCGCCGGCGCGTGTGCCGGAGGTCGGGGGAGGGTGCGGACGGGGTGACCGCATGGACCAGGCCCAGAGGGAGCGGCTCGAGTCGATCGTCGGGCACGTCTTTGCCGACGCCTCGCTGCCCGAGCTTGCGCTGCGGCACGCGTCGATGAGCGAGTCGCGGGTGGCCAGCAACGAGCGGCTGGAGTTCTTGGGCGACGCGGTGCTCGGGCTGGTCGCGTGCGAGCGGATCTACCAGCTCTACCCGCACCTGCTCGAAGGGGAGATGACCAAGATCAAGTCGACGGTGGTCTCCCGCCAGACGTGCGCGGCGATCGGCGATGGGCTGGGGCTGCCGGACCTGCTGGAGCTCGGCAAGGGGATGAAGTCCGGGGCCCTGCCGCACTCGCTCAGCGCCGCGGCCCTGGAGGCGATGGTCGCGGCGATCTACCTGGACGCGGGGCTGGAGCGGGCCCGGCGGTTCTTGATCCCGCTGCTGGACCCGCGCATCGCTGAGGCGGCCGCCAGCGGGCACCAGGAGAACTACAAGTCCATCTTGCAGCACCACGCGCAGTCGGAGCTGGGCGGCGCGCCCGTGTACGTGGTGACGTGCGAGTCCGGGCCGGACCACTCCAAGCTCTTCGAGATCTCGGTGCGGGTGGGCGAGCGGCGCTTCGCGGCCGGCCGGGGCGCTTCCAAGAAGCAGGCCGAGCAGCACGCGGCGATGCTGGCGCTGGCCGAGATGGGCGTGCTGGCCATCGACCCGGCGGGCAAGCCGCGGCTGATCCGCCGAAACGGCCGGGCGGGCGAGGGCGAGTCGGCGCACGCCGAGGAGCCCGGCGGGGCCGCCTGACGCGCCCAGCACCCGCGCTTGGCGCCCACGGCGGCGCGCCTCGGTGTCCACGGCGGCGCGCCTCGGGGGGCGTCAAGCCCCGTGGCGTTGGGCCATACCGACCGCCCGGCGGGCCTCGTCGATGGCCTCGTGCAGGTCGCGGTTGACGATGAACCGGCTGTAGATGCCGCTGGCGCGAGCGGCGGCGATCTCGCTCTGCGCCGCGGCGAAGCGCCGCTGGATCGCCCCCTCGTCCTCGCGCTTGCGGTCGCGGAGGCGCTGGAGGAGGGCGTCGTCGCTGGGCGGGAGGATGAACAGGGCCAGCGTCGAGTGCGGCAGCAGCCGCTTGACGCTGATCGCGCCGGCGACGTCGATCTCCAGGATCACGAGCCGGCCTCGGCGGAGCTGCTCGAGCACCCACGCCTTGGGGGTGCCGTAGAGGTTGCCGTGCACGGTGGCGTGCTCAAGGAGCTGGTCGGAATCGATCATGGACTGGAAGTGGGCGTGGGAGACGAAGTGGTAGTCCACGCCCTCGACGTCGGCGGCGGTCTTGGGGCGTGTGGTGACCGAGACCGAGAACACCGAGCCCGGCGTGGCCCGCTCGACTGCGCGCGTGATGGTGGTTTTGCCCACGCCCGAGGGCCCGCTGATGATCAGGAGCAGGCCGTTGTCGGTGTCGGAGGCGAGCCTGCGGGCGGGCGGCGGTGGATCGGATGGCGGGTGCTGGGTCACGGCGCGCGCACGGTAGCCGCAGCGCCGCCCGGGGGCTCGGCTTGCGGGGTGTGAAACCCGGCGTGATAGACTGCCAATCACGGCTCGGACGCGGCGCGGTTCGAGCCCAAGACTGGAGAGCCCATGATCGTGCGACGCGAGGCCCTGCGGGGCTGGCTGGCTGCCACAGCGGTGCTGGCGTTTGCGTGCATCTCCCCCGACGCGCGGGCGTTTGCGCCCCCGGCGCCGGCGGGCCGGTCGCCGGCTCCCGCTGACGAGGCGGGGGGCGGTCAGCAGGCCGAGGCGACCGAGTCGCGCTACCGCGGCACGATCGACGTGCGCGGCCAGGAGCTGGAGTTCGAGCTGGTTATCACGCGGCGCGGCCAGGAGGTGTCGGGGACGCTGAGCATCCCGGCCCAGGGCATCGCCCGTGCCGACATTCGGCAGCTGCGAGCCGAGGGCGAGCGGCTGGCGTTCACGTTTGCGCCCGAGGGCACGCCGCGCGAGCTGTTGGCGGAATTCGACCTGGCGTTCGCCGACGCGTCACGCACGCGCGCCGCGGGCACGCTGCGCCAGGCCGGCACCGAGTACGCGGTGAAGATCGAGGCGCTGGCGGCCGGCGAGTCGGTCGGCCCCCACCGGCCGCAGCACCCCAAGCCGCCGCTGCCCTACACCGCCCAGGAGGTCCTGGTGACGTCCTCCGACGGCGCGGTGCTCGCGGGCACGCTGACGATCCCGCAAGAGGCGCGGTTCGGCCCGGGCCCGCACCCGGCGGCGGTGCTGCTGACCGGCTCCGGGCCGCAGGACCGGGACGAATCGATCCTCGGGCACAGGCCGTTTGCGGTGATCGCCGACGACCTGACTCGCCGCGGCGTGGCGGTGCTGCGGCTGGACGATCGGGGCGTGGGCGGCTCGCGGTCGCCCGAGGGCAAGGCCGGGCAAGAGACGATCGACGACTACGCCAACGACGCGGCGGCGGCGGTGGCGATGCTGCGCTCGCGCCCGGGGATCGACGGGCGGCGGGTGGGCGTCATCGGGCACTCGGAGGGCGCCGGCGTGGGGGCGATGCTCGGGGCGCGCGACCCGGGCCTGGCGTTCGTGGTGCTCCTGGCCGGGACGGCCGTGCCCGGCCGCCAGGTGCTGCTGGAGCAGGCCGCGGCGATCTTGCTTGCCGCGGGCGCGCCCGCCGAGCGGGTCGCGGCCATCCGCCGGGTGCAAGAGCGGGTGATCGAGCTGGCTGAGGCGGGCGCAGCCGAGGGCGAGCTGAGCGCGGCGATCGAGCAGCTGGTCCGCGCCCAGACCAACTTGCCCCCGGACGCGCCGCTGACGCCCGAGCAGGCCCGGTTCGTCAGCACCGCGGTGGGCCAGCAGGCGGCGTTCATGAGCAGCCCGTGGGTCAAGCGGTTCCTGGCCCACGACCCGGCCGAGGACCTGGAGAAGGTCACGGCGCCGGTGCTGGCGTTGGCCGGCTCGCTGGATCTCCAGGTGCTGCCCGCGCAGAACCTGGCCCCGATGCGCGCCGCCCTGGGGCGGTCGGGCAACGCGGACATCACGGTCTTCGAGCTGCCCGGGCTCAACCACCTCTTCCAGAGCGCCAAGACCGGGCACCCGGGCGAGTACGCGACGATCCAGGAGACCTTCGCGCCCAAGGCCCTGGAGCTGATGGGCCTGTGGGTCACGGCCCGGGTGCTGCCGCAGCCGGCGCCGTAAGGGCGCGGGCGTTCACTGGGAGGCGATCGGCGTGACGGGCGTGGCGGCCCCGGGCGTGTCGGCCGGGGCGACGGCGACCGGCTCGCGGTTGCTGGCGGTGAAGATGACCATGCGCCCGGCGGGGGTGTCGAAGGCGTGGGTGGGGCCCGGGGCGGCGGGGGCCAGGAGCGAGCCCGACAGGACCACGGTGGCGCAGCCGAAGTAGATCGCGATCCCGGTGACATCGACCAGGGTGGCCACGAAGGGGTTGCTCGAAGTGGCCGGGTCGATGCGCAGCGAGCGCAGCAGGATGGGGAGCATCGCCCCGACCATGGACCCCCAGGCGATGACGCCAACGAGCGCCAGGGCGATGGCCAGCGCCAGCATCACGAAGTGGTCCTGGGCCCGGCCGTCCCACCACCCCAGGGCGCCCCAGAGGTTGATGCGCCCAAAGCCGATGGCGGCGATCATGACCCCGAGCAGGACGCCGCTGAGGGCCTCGCGGCGCAGGAGCCGCCACCAGTCGCCGGTGCCGATCTCGCGCAGGGCCAGGGCGCGGATGACCAGCGTGGCCGACTGGTTGCCGGCGTTGCCGCCGGCGGAGATGATCGCGGGGATGAACAGGGCCAGGACGGTGGCCTGGGCCAGGCGCTGCTCGAAGAGGCTCAGGGCCGAGGTGGTCAGGATCTCGCTCATGAAGAGCAGGACCAGCCACGGGGCGCGCTTGCGGACCAGGGCCCAGGTCGTGGCCCGGCCGTAGGGCTCCTCCAGGGCGCGGACGCCGCCGAGCTTGTGGATGTCCTCGGTGGCCTCGCGCTGGGCCACGTCGGCCACGTCGTCGAAGGTGACGATGCCCAGGAGCACGCCGCGGGTGTCGACCACGGGCAGGGCCGCGCGGTCGTAGCGCTGGAGCGCGTCGACGGCGTCGGTCTCGGGCTGGTCGGCGCGCAGGGCCACGAACTGGTTGTTCATCAGCGACCGCACCGTCTGGTCGGGGTCGGCCATGATGAGCTGACGCAGCCGGATGTCGTCGATCAGCACGCCCTGGGGGTCGGTGACGTAGACGTAGTTGATCGTCTCGGCGTCGCGCCCGTGGCGGCGCACGTGCTCAAGGGCCCGCGCGGCCGTCCACTCGGGGCCGATGCGCACGTAATCGGGCGTCATCAGGCGCCCGACCGAGCGCGGCTCGTAGCCCAGGATCGACTGCGTCTCCCGCCGCGTCTCGGGCGAGAGCGTGCCCAGCACTCGCTGGGCGACCTCGGCGGGCAGCTCGTCGAGCAGCCGGGCGCGGTCGTCGGGCACCATCGACTCGACCAGCGCCGCGATGCCGCTCTCGGTCGAGTCGGCCAGGTGCAGGATCAGGGCCTCCTGGTCCTGCACGGGCATGTACGAGAAGACGGCCCCGGCGTCGTCGCGCGGCAGCACCCGGAAGGCCAGCGCCGCCTGGTCCGGCGGGAGGTCCCGGAAGACCTCGGCCACGTCCGCCGGCTCGATGCCGTGGAGCACCTCGCGCAGCTCGCTCAGCGCTCGGGCCGCGATGAGCTCCTGCACCTCCGGGCCGATCAGCGCTGCGGTTGGGTTCATGCCCGAAGGCTACCGCGCCGCCGTCGCGTCGCGGCGACCCCGGCCAGCCCGAGCAGGGCCACGCCCCCGGGCGACGGGACCACGACCGACTCGACGGTCAGGCCCAGGAGCCACAGCCGCGAGGTGTTGTCGGTGCCGAAGTCCGTCAGGCGGATGGTCTGGAGCGTCTGGTCGGCGAAGACCTCGGGCAGGACCAAACGCTGCGCGTCGACACGCAGGCCGCCGAGCCCAAAGACCTGCCGCGTCACCACGCCGTCGATGCTGTTGGTGAACAGCGAGGTGAAGTGGTCCCGGACGTGGACGTTGCCCACCAGGTCGAACGAGTGGTACGCGCCGCCGGTGCCGAAGAACTCCAGCCGCCCCGAGAGCCCCGTGATCCCGAAGTAGGTGTTGATCAGTGTGTGCACGCCGGTGACGCCGAACGCGTTGACGGGGATGTCGATGGCGGGGTTGAAGCCCCGGCGGAAGGCGGTGTACTGGTTGTTGACGCCGCCGGCGTCGCTGGCGATCTGGAAGGGCACGCCGCCCAGGACCTGGGAGCCGGTGGGGATCAGGGCGCCGTTGCGGGCGAAGGTCGTGCGCGTGTTGAAGAACTGGCTGAAATCGACCGCCCGGAACTCCGTTGCCGGAGCCTCCAGCCCGGCGTGCGCGGACGCAACGACCGCGCCCAGCGTGGCGATGGCGGCACATACCAGTCTCACGATCGATCACTCCCATCCGCGGCTGTGTGGGCAGCCGCGGAGACCTGACTCCATGTCAAATATACCGCATCAATGGCGGCGCCTGATTCGGATTCTTGAGTTTTTTGCGCGCTTGTTCGCTCGAAGCGAGATCTTGACCCGAACACCCCCGGCGGTTTGCCCATGTACACGCGGTGCGCGCTGGGTCCCCGGTCCGAAAATGCCTACGTAGGGGCCATCACGGGCGCGTGCGTGTGATGTGATCGGGGGCCGAGACACCAAACGTGCCCCGATCGGGCGTGATCACAGCCCGATCACGCCCTGGAAGTCGCGCAGCCCGAGCGGCTCGCGCACCCAGAAGGGCTCGCCCGCGTGGACGCCGATGCGCGACCCGAAGTACGCGGCCTGGCGATCGAGCCACGCGGGCAGGTCGGCGTTGCGCGGGTTGGCGGCGACCTGCGAGTGATACGCCAGCACCGCGGCGCGGCGTTGAGGCTCGAAGGGGGACACGTCCAGGATGAACGACGGCTGCGGGATGATGCGCAGGTGCGTGGCAAAGTAATAGATGACCCGGCTGGGGTGGATGGGCGGCTGGCCGTCATCGCCGGGCATGGCCAGCTTGCTCAGCTTGGCGTCGAAGCGCGCGTCCTCGGCGATGCGGGTCACGGCCAGGTGGTCCGGGTGGGCGTCCTCGGGGTAGGGGATGAAGAGGGCGTCGGCGCCGAAGGCCCGGATGACCCCGGCGACCAGGTGCCTGGCCTCGACCGAGTGCGTCACGGTGCGGTTGGGCAGGCCCAGGAGCCGGCGGTGCACCCGGTTGTGTGGCGTCGAGAGGATCTCGGCGGCGCGAGCGGCCTCGGCGGCGCGCGTGGCGGGGTCGCCGGCGGGCGTGGGCTCGCCGTTGGTGACGTCCAGGAGCAGGACGCGGTGGCCGTGCGCGGCCAGGAGGGCGATGCTCCCGCCCATGGAGAACTCGGCGTCGTCCGGGTGGGGACCGACGATCAGGACGTTGGCCATGCGCGACGGTATCGCGCCCGGGGCGGCCCGGGGCCGGGGTCACATCGGGTCGGGGTCGGAGGCGAGCCGCTCGGCGGTCTGGGCGGCCTTGGTGGTGATCTGGTGGAGTGCCGAGGCGACGCGGGCCATGTCTCGGCCCAGGTCGTGGCGGACGGAGCGGACCATCTCGGCGATGACCGGGGGCAGCGCCGCGCCGGGCCTGGCTTCGAGGAGCACGCTGCGCCAGGGCTCGAGCGTGGCCAGGGCGGCGCCCAGGCGGTCGAGCAGGCCGCGCGCCTCAGCGGCGCAGGCGTCGGCCGCGTGGGCGCTGGCGCGGGCCTCGTCGACGCCCGCGGCCAGGCGCAGGCGGATCTGCTCGGCGATCTGCGACATCGCCTCGGCGGGCCCGGCCAGGACGCGCTGGGCCTCGTCGTGCCTCTGGGCGATGCGCGCCTCGGCGTCGCGGGCCAGGTCCGAGGCCTGGTCGATCACGCCGCGCAGCCGCTCGGCCGTGGCCGAGAGCTCGTCGATCTTGGTCGCCGAGACGTTGATGGACTCGCCGAGCATGCCCCGGGCCTGCTCGGCCTGGAGGCGGATGACCTCGATCTGGTTGATGGCGAAGGTGGCGTCCTGGTGGAGGCGCTCGGCGCGGTCGAGCAGGGCGGCGATGCTGTGCGCGGGCGTCGGCGTCGAGCCGGGCAGGCCGGCGACGCAGGTGGGGTCGTTCGGGTCTGACTGGTGCTGACCGATGAGCGCGCGGGCGCGGTCGCTGGCGGCCTCCAGGGACCGGCAGACCTCGTTGGCGTGCGTCCAGGACTGGGCGATGCGCGCGTCGACCTGCCGCAGTGTCTCGTCGGCCTTTTCTTGGCACTGGGCCAGCAGCTCGAGCGTGCGCCGGGCGACCTGCTCGGTCTGCTCGCGCAGGGCCGTCTCCACGCGGTCGCCCTGGGCCCGCAGCTCCCGCTCGCGCTGGGCGAAGGCCGCCTCCAGCGCCTGCTGCTCGCGCTCGAAGCGCTGGGCGAGCTGGCGCAGGCGTTCCTCGGACGTTGCGTGCAGCGCCTCGAGCTTGGCGCGGCCGGCCTCCTGCACGCCGGCCAAGCGCTGCGCGGCCTCGGCGGCGCGGGCTTCCAGCTCCCGCGCAGCGGCGGCTGCGCGCTGGTCGATCGACCCGACCAGGTCCGCGGCACGCTGGAGCGACCTGTCGGCCTCGGCGGCCCGGGCCTCGAGCGCGGACAGCGCCCGCCCGGCCGCGTCGAGCTTCGGCTGCGCCTTGCCGGCCAGCTCGCGCAGCGCGTCGCGCACGGCGCCGGCGTCGGCGGCCGCGGCCAGCAGCCCGGTGGTGCCCAGGCCGGCCTCCTCGATCAGCCGACGCAGCTCCGCGGCGTACTGCGTGAAGGCCCCCTGGTCGATCACCCTGGGCGAGAGGAAGACCTCGCGGATGGCGTTCTCGGCGGGCATCGGCCGCGCGTCGCCCAGGCTCGCGCCCGCTGCGCCGCTGCTCCCGCTATGGATCGACGTGCTGCTCTCGGGCATGCTGCCTCCGTGCGGGCGATGCTCACGCGCCGATCAGCTCCGATCGGCCGCCCAGGTGCCGTGCGCTTGCGCATCAGTGATCGGCACAATCCGCCCCGCCACGCGCAGTTTTCCCCTTGCGCCACCGGCCAGTCAGCCCAAGGCCGCCCCGCTTCGGGGCCCGCTGCGGCCCGCGACCAGGCCCGCTTTGCCCAGGCAAGGCGGGCGCTACCCGCCGCCGGCCTGCTCGGCCGGCTCGATGCGGAACCGCCCGCCGAAGATGTTGGCCCCGGTCTCGACGACGATCCTGTGCGCGCTGCAATCGCCCGTCCACGCGGCCCCGGGCCCGATGTACACGTTGGGCGCCGCCACGCTGCGGGCCTCCATCTTGCCCAGCACCTCCACGCCCATGGCTGCGCGCACCGTGTCGGCCACCACCCGCCCGCGCCGGCGGATCACCACCCGCCCGCACGTCTCGATCCGCGGCGTGTACAGCTCCTGGTCGACCACCACGTCCTCGACGCGCACCCGCTGATAGCACCGCGGGCACGTGAGCACCATCGCCGCCTCAGAGACAGCAAAGGGCGTCCGGCAATGCAGGCAGCTGACGACGCGTGTCTTCACGGGCGATTGCAAGCAAACCCCGGGCCAACGCGTAAGGGCCCCGGGTCCGGCCCGGGGCCCTCCGCGGTGATTCGCAGGGCGTGCTGTTATTGATTGATCACGCCGTCGACGAGCTGCTCGAACTGATCGACGCTCAGCGTGCCTTCAGCGACACGCTCAGCACCAACGCAGATGTCGTCGTAGTTCAGGCAGCCGTCACGGTTGAGATCGTGTGGGCTCCATTGCACATCAACGAGGAAGTTCGTCTTCGATTGGGTTCCGTCAGGAGATCGCAGGGAGATCTGGATGTCAAATTGGTTGGCCGGCTCTCCAGTGCCGCAGCGGGGATACGGACATAGATCGAATGCCTGCCGTTGAGCCCGACGCCGCTCATCACCGAGCCCTGCGTGAAGCGACGGAGGTGCACCGGCGACTGTGCCGGGTCCACGCCGGGCTGCACGAGGCCGTAGTCCTTGACCTGTATGATTTCGGCCTGTTCCCCGTTCGCGCCAGCGGCTTCTAGAGCTTCTGCTCCACCAGCCTCGTCGCGGCCCCACTGCGTCGAGAGCTCTGTCATCGGCACGGTGATGGCCTCCTGATAGACCGGCGGGCCGTCGCCGGAGACGCTCACGATCGCGTCGATCTCCCACGGCACGCCCGCGACACGATCGAAGTCCGCGTCCGTGGGCCGCCAGGCATCATCAGGGACCAGGAAGCCTCTAGGTTCGTCGTACGTGTAATAGCCCCGGTCAGCGATAGATGTCTCGTCCGGGCACCCTGGGCCGAGATCGAATGTGACCACCACGCCATAGTCACCACCGGTGTTCTGATCGATCGCGCCAGACTCGGTGATGATCGGCGGGGGCGTGACGACCACCCCGTCGCCGCGCACGATGCACTCGTTGTATCCACCACCACCACCACCACCACCGACCGGTAGCGGGGGAGCGAGCAATCGGCACACCGCTGTATATTCGTCTACGAGACGGAAACAGTAACTACGGAGAAGATCAAGTTCGTCTCTGGTCAGTTGCTGGCCACCGATCACTGGGCAGGGACCGTTGTTAGTTAAGTAAACGCAGAGCGAATGGTAGTTCCAATAGATGGAGTCGCATCTGTTTCTGGAGTAAGGTGAAAATGGCGGATTACCGCTCGGGCTTGGCGCGCCGCGCAAGAAGCAGTCTCGCACCAGCCCATGACGAATTGGGCTCTGGATACACGTCGAGAAGTCAGGGCCATAGGGTTGTGGAAGGTCAAAGCATAGTGACCTTCCCAAGCACATATGGTTGAAGTACTCAATGAAGCAGTTGAACCATGGGATCCATTGGTTTGGCGGTTCCGTTGGCTCCGGTGGCGGCGGGGGAGGTGGAGGTGGAGGTGGCACCTGAGCGAACAACACCGATGGAGCCGCCATCAGAGCGCTCGCAGCCAGCAGGGCACAGGCAGATCGACGCATGACACACCTCCGGGTTGGCGCCCCGTGCGTCTGGGTGCGCTCCGGAACGCTCCGGAACGTCGTTGGCACACACCAGTGTACAAAGAACGTCGGGCCATGGTTGCGGCGGCTTGAGAAAGTCATATAACCCGCCTTGCGGGCTTGTAATAGACGTGCGCAGCGCGGCCGCTTTGGGGGGGCGTGCTGGCTATGTTGGCCAAGCCGGTTCGGCGTCCGGCGTGTACAACTCGTCGAGGATCTTGCGCCACTGGGCGGTGGTCTCGACGGAGATCATGCGCGAGCGGACGGCGTCGGGGTCCGGGTGGTGGCGGGCGAACTTGATCCCGAACTTGCGCATCATGCGGCCGGCGGCCCGCTCGCCGTTGATGCTCACCGAGAGCCTGAAGTGCTCGTCGAGCACCGCGCGCTGCTCGGCCAGGGTGGGCCAGGTCACGGGCTGGCCGGCCATGAGCTGGCGGGCCTGGCGGAAGAGCCAGGGGTTGCCGATGCAGCCGCGGGCGACCGAGACGCCGCTGACGCCGGTGTAGGCGATCATGCGGAAGATGTCCTGCGCCTCCCAGACGTCGCCGGAGCCGAAGAGCACCCGGCCCGGTCGGCTGCGGACCAGGTCGCGCAGGAAGGTCCAGCGTGAGGGCCCGACGTAGCGCTGCTCGACGGTGCGCGCGTGGACGGTGGCCCAGGCGTAGCCCAGCTCGTGGGCCGCGTCGTAGATGCGCATGAAGTTGTCGGCCATCTCAGCGGTGTCGTCGTAGCCTCGGCGGAGCTTGACGGTGCAGGGGGTGCCCGGCGGGACAGCGGCGCGCACGGCCCGGAGGATCTCGATGGCCCCTTCGGGCTGGCGGAGCCAGTGCCCGCCGCGGTTCTTGCGGTCGATCTTGCGGACGGGGCAGGCCAGGTTCACGTCGATGGCGTCGAACGTCCGTCCGGCCGGCCCGGGCCGCGTGGGCTCGGGCGTGCTGGCCGGCTCGGGGGCCTGGGGGTTGGGCGTGTCATCGGGGGAGCCGTCGCCGCAGAGGGCCCAGCGCGTGTCGATGTAGTCGGGGACCTGGCCGTCGCCGTAGGCCATGTCGCGGTAGGCGCGGTCGTGGCGCGCGCCCTGCTCGATCATCTTGACGGCGGCGGCGGCCATCTCGTCCGGGTCGGAGCCGATGATCTGCCCGACGAGCGGGTGGTCCTCGGACCCGGCGGGGAGGCTCTCGTGGATCAGGGCCATGTCGGCCTTGTCGAAGCCGCGGCCGCCGCCCAGGAGCATGCGGTCGAGCAGCGCCTCGGTGACGCAGCACGGCGCCCCCAGCCGCCGGGCCACCAGGCGCATGGCCGCGTCGGAGTACCCTGCAAGCCCGGCCTGGAAGAACGGCCCGTGCGTCCACCCCGGCACGGCTCGGCTGATGCGCGGGTCCACCCCGCCGGGGAAACGCGCCGCGGCCTGACGCGCAGCCAGGGCCGGGTCGATCGCCTGGGCCCCCGGGGCGTCGGCGGGACTCGGGGGCGTGGCGTTGTTGCCGTGGCAGGACATGCCCCGAAGGATACGCCGATGCGCACCGCACACATGGTCGTGTTGATTTGCCTCGCCGGCGCCTGGGCCAGCCCCGGCTGCGCGCCCAACACCACCATCGGGGCCGGCGTGGCCTACCCGGCCCAGCTGGGCCAGGCCCGGACGCTGGACATCCAGGCGTTCTCCGACGGCGTCAGGCTGACGATGACCAACACCACCGGCGGCACCATCCGCGACGCGCGCGTGTGGGTCAACGCCTACTACCAGCTGGCCATCGAGCCCTGGGCGCCCGGCCAGACCGTCGTGCTGAGCCTCGACGAGTTCCGCGACGAGTACGACGCCCCCTACCGGGCCGGCGGGTTCTTCGCCGGGCGCAACCCCGACAAGGTCTACCAGGTGCAGATCGAGCACGCCGATCGGCTCGACGGTGTGGTGCTGGTCAAGTCACGCTGAGCGCGCCGCCGTCGCCGATCCGTTGACGGCACCGGCTGCGGCCCGCGCTGGGGCCGGCGCGGGCGCGCTTGCGGCGGTGTTTACGCCGTGCCCGGTCACCGCCGGCGTGGTTGGCTCCACCGGGGCGCACGCCTCCGCCAGGTCGCCCGCGTCGGGCCCGCGCCCGTCCCCCCCGCTCCCCCCGTCTTCGCTGTTGCCCCCCGCCCCAGCGACGCGCGGCCGCGCCGAGAGCATCACCACCGCCCCGAGCACGCCGACCGTGCCGCTGAGCCACTGGGCCCAGCGCAGGCGCTCGTCGAAGATCAGGAACGACCCCACCGCCGTGAGCACCGGCTGGAGCTGGATCACGCCGATGGTCAGGGCCACGCCCAGGCGGCCCAGCGACATGTAGTACGTCACGTGGCTGATGGCGATCCCGATGAACGCCGACGCCACCAGCACCGCCACCTGCCCCGCCGACCACCCGATCGGCGTTGTCCAGTCCGACCGGCCCGCCGCGACCATCGCCGCCATCACCCCGATCATCCCCACAGCGGTCATCTGGCAGATCACCCCGAAGGCCGTCACCGGGTTGAACGAGCCGACGCAGTACCGCACCGAGAGCCCATAGCCGGCAAAGAGCACCCCGGAGGCCATCGCCACCATCACGCCGACGAGCGTGGCCCCCTTGGGGGGCTCGGCGGCGAAGAAGATCAGCCCGACCGATCCAGCGACCACCCCCGCCGTCCCGGCCCAGTACCGCCACGACCGCAGCACGCCCCGCTCGCCGGGAAAGAGCAGGTACGCCCCGAGCGTCACAAAGACGATCTGCACCCGGAAGACGAACGAGAAGAACCCCGGTTCGAGCAGCGTCGGCCCCCAGGCAAAGAACGTCTGCCCCACGATGTTGAAGGCCACCGGCACCAGCGCCAGCCTGAGCAGCCGCGCCGGCAGCTCGCCCCGCCGCGCGCGCCAGAGCAAATACGGCAGCCACAGCGCCGCCGACACGCCGTAACGCCAGCCGTTGGCGGCGTAGGGGTCCAGGCCCCAGCCCGGCTCGCGGAAGAGCCTGATGAACAGCGGGATGCTCGCCCACGAGAGCAGCGTGAAGATCACCAGCGGCAGGCCCGCCGAGGTCAGGCCGGCGGGGCTCGGTTGCGCGCGGTCGGCCATGGTTCGAGGCTAGGCCCCGCCTGGGCGCGCCACGCGCCACGCGCTACGCAGCGCGCCGGCGGCGGTGGGCGCCACGGGCCCCGGCGTCCTCGGCCCGCGTGCGGCGCGTCACTCGACGGTGACGCTCTTGGCCAGGTTGCGCGGCTTGTCCACGTCGTGCCCGCGCGCCACCGCGGCGTAATAGGCCATGAGCTGGAGCGGCACGACGGTCAGGAGCGGGGAGATCGGCTCGGCCACGTCGGGGACGTAGATCACGTCCTGGGCCAGGCGGGCGATCTGCTCGTCGCCCTCGGTGGCCACAGCGATGACGTGCCCGCCGCGGCTGCGCACCTCCTGGATGTTGCTCATGACCTTGTCGTACTGGCGGCCGCGGTTGGCGATGAAGACGGCGGGCATGCCCTCGTTGATCAGGGCGATGGGCCCGTGCTTCATCTCGGCGGCGGGCATGCCCTCGGCGTGGATGTAGCTGATCTCCTTGAGCTTGAGGGCGCCCTCCAGGGCGGTCGGGTAGTTGTAGCCGCGCCCGAGGAAGAGCCAGTTCTCGCGCTCGATGTAGCGCTCGGTGATGCGCGCGATGCGCTGGGCCTGGTCCAGGATCCGCTGGATCTTGTCGGGCACCTGGTCCAGCTCGCGCATCAGGTCGGCGCACTGGTCGGCGGACATGAG
Organism: Isosphaera sp.; assembly: GCA_013822085.1. Classification (GTDB taxonomy): domain Bacteria; phylum Planctomycetota; class Phycisphaerae; order Phycisphaerales; family UBA1924; genus WM-009. Next base: position 17,238 of record PNJV01000028.1, read on the forward strand.
GCGCTTGCGGGCCAGGAAGAGCGTGATCATCGACAGCGCCGTCACCTGGCCCGTGAAGGCCTTGGTGCTGGCCACGCCGATCTCCGGGCCGACGCGCAGGTAGACGCCGGCGTCGGTGTCGCGCGCGATCGTCGAGCCGACCACGTTGATCACGCCCAGCGCCAGGGCCCCGCGCTCGCGGGCCTCGTGCAGCGCCGCCAGCGTGTCGGCCGTCTCCCCGGACTGCGACACGGCGATCACCACCGTGCCCTCCTCGATCACCGGGTTGCGGTAGCGGAACTCGCTGGCGTACTCGGTCTGGGCGGGGACCTTGGCAAGGTCCTCGATCATGTAGCGACCGATCATCGCCGCGTGCAGGGCCGTGCCCTGGGCCGTGAGCACGATGCGCCGCGTCTTGGTCAGCTCCTTGGCGTACGCCGCAAGGCCCCCGAGCACCACCCGGCCCTCGCGGATGTCCAGCCGCCCCGACACGCACGCGCGCAGGGCCTTGGGCTGCTCGAAGATCTCCTTGAGCATGAAGTGCGTGTAGCCGCCCAGCTCGATCTCCTGAAGGTCGATCTCCAGCTGCGTGACCTTGGGCGTCACCGGCGTGTTGTGGATGTCCGACGTGCTCAGCGACGACCGCGTGAGCTTGACCACGTTGTAGTCGTCGAGCGCAAAGGCCTGCGTCGTGTGCGCCACGATCGCCGACGCGTCCGACGCCACCACGTACTCCCCCTGGCCGATCCCGACCATCAGCGGCGAGCCCTTGCGGGCCACCACCAGCGTGTCCGGCTCCTTCTCGCAGATCACCGCGATCGCGTACGCCCCGGTCACCTCGCGCAGGGCCCCCTGCACCGCCGACTCCAGGTCCCCCTCGTACAGCTCGCTGATGAGCATCGCCAGCACCTCCGTGTCCGTCTCGGAGGTGAACCGGTGCCCCTTCTCTTGCAGGTACGTCTTGAGCGCCGCGTAGTTCTCGATGATCCCGTTGTGGATCAGCACCAGCCCGTGCCGGTCGTCGCGGTGCGGGTGCGCGTTGGCCTCGGTCACCCCGCCGTGCGTCGCCCACCGCGTGTGCGCAACGCCCAGCGTCCCCTCGAACTCCTGGCGGCCCTCGAGCTTCTCCTCGAGCATCGCCACCCGCCCCACAGCCCGGTCCGTCCGCAGCCGGCCCGTCGTGCCCTCAAGGATCGCCATCCCCGCCGAGTCGTACCCGCGGTACTCCAGCCGCTTGAGCCCCTCCATGAGGATCGGCTTGGCGTTGCGATGACCGATGTACGCGACGATTCCACACATGGCGATCTCTCCGGGGACTCGGGACGTTCGGCGCGGGGCATCCTAGGAAACCGACCCATCGGGCCATCGGTGAGCACCCGGGCCCGCGCCGCCCCAGCCCTGGACATCGGCTCGTGCCGCTCGGCGATGTTCTGGGATGAGCCCCAGATGCCCCACCGGCGCCGGCCCGGCTCAACTACACCGTTCAGGGCGCCGCTGCGGGGCGGTCGGCAGGGAAAGCCGCCAAAGCCCGTCCCATAAACACCCCAATTTGCACATCCGGCCCCGGGTCAGTAGCTTCGTGGACCCTTGGCCCGCCCTCGGCGCTCGCGCTCGGCGTGCGTGAGCGGAGGGCGGGCTTGTGAGAAAGGTGCCGGACCTCATGCCGACTCTGCCTCTGCGTGCCGCTGCCGTGCTTGTGGGCGTTGCCGGGCTCCTGAGCAGCGCGCTGGCCCAGCCGGCGGCCGGCTCGGCCGGGCCGTCCTCGCTGATCACCCTGACCACCGGCGAGACGCTGGCTGCCGAGGTCGTCAGCACCGCCGACGGCGTGGTCGTGCTGATGCACCCGGTGCTGGGCACGCTGAAGCTGCCGGGGACGTCGGTCCGGTCCATCCAGCCGCGTCCGGCGGTGGGGCAGCCGGTCACGGCGCCACCCCCTGCGGTCCCCGCCACCCCCCTCGCCCCCACCACCCCCCTCGCCCCCACCAGCCCCCCAGCCCCCCCTGCTGAGGCCGCGCCGCCCCCCACCCCCCCCGCTGAGGCCGCTCCCGCCACGCCCCCCGACACGACCGACCTCTCGTTCATCCAAGGCTGGAAGGTCAAGGCCGAGATAGGCCTCAACGGCTCGGACGGCAACTCCGAGACCTTCAACTTCCGCGGCGCCCTGGGCCTGCGACGCCAGACCGCCCTGACCGACACCCAGGCGAGCTTCTCGTACTTCTTCTCGCGCAACGAGGGCGTCGAGACCCAGAACCGCGCCGAGACCAACCTCCGCAACGACTGGAAGTTCGGCAAGGGCTCGCCGTGGGGCTTCTTTGCGCTGGGCCGGCTCGAGTACGACGAGTTCCAGGACTGGCGCTGGCGCGTCTCGGGCCGGGCCGGCCCCAGCTACGCCTTCATCAACGGCAAGGACCTGGTGCTCCGCGGGCGCGTCGGCCTGGGCGCCTCGCGCGAGTTCGGCGGCGAGAACGACGTGACCATCCCCGAGGGCAACGCCGGCGTTGACCTGGACTGGACGATCTCGGAGCGCACCAAGCTCTTTGCCAAGCTCGACTACCTGCCCTCGCTCCTGGACCCGCCCGAGTACCGCCTGGAGGCCTCGGCCGGGCTCGAGTTCCTGCTGGACAAGGAGCTCGGCATGTACCTCAAGCTCGGGGCCCTGGACCGCTACGACTCCAACCCCGGCCCGGGCTCGTCGCGCAACGACGTGGAGTACTTCCTGACGCTGGGCGTCGAGTTCTGATCCCCGGGCGCTCCGGCGGTCTACGCTTGCCGCGTTTGCGCGCGCCGGGTCCGCCCGGGCTCGGAGCACCATGCCCAGACGCACCGACATCAAGACCATCCTCATCATCGGCGCCGGCCCCATCGTCATCGGCCAGGGGTGCGAGTTCGACTACTCCGGCACCCAGGCCTGCAAGGCCCTCAAGGCCGAGGGGTACCGGGTCATCCTGGTCAACTCCAACCCCGCCACGATCATGACCGACCCGGAGACGGCCGACCGGACCTACATCGAGCCGGTCACCCCCGAGTCGGTCGAGAAGATCCTCATCGCCCAGGCCCAGCGCGGCGACCCCGTCCACGCCGTGCTGCCGACGCTCGGCGGGCAGACGGCCCTCAACGTCGGCTGCAAGCTCTGGGACGACGGCGTGCTCCAGCGGCTCGGCGTCGAGCTGATCGGGGCCAGCCGCCAGGTGATCCACCGGGCCGAGGACCGCGAGCAGTTCCGGCGTGTCTGCCAGGGGCTGGGCCTGGCCCTGCCCCCCTCCAAGACCGTCACCACGCTGGCCGACGCCGAGGAGTTCCTGGCCCACATCGGCCTGCCCGCGGTGATCCGGCCGGCCTTCACGCTCGGGGGCACCGGCGGGGGCATCGCCTACAACCTCGACGAGTACCGCGACATCGTCCTGCGCGGCCTGCGCGCCAGCATGATCGGCCAGGTGCAGATCGACAAGTCGCTCATCGGCTGGAAGGAATACGAGCTCGAGGTCGTCCGCGACCGCAAGGACAACTGCGTCGTCGTCTGCGGCATCGAGAACATCGACGCCATGGGCGTGCACACGGGCGACTCGATCACCGTGGCCCCCATCCAGACCCTCTCGGACAAGGAGTACCAGGCCCTGCGCGACGCGGCCATCGCCATCATGCGCGCCGTCGGCGTCGAGACCGGCGGGTCCAACGTCCAGTTCGCCGTCAACCCGAGCCCCGACCCGCTCCCCGACGGCTCGCTCCCCTTCGAGATGGTCGTCGTCGAGATGAACCCGCGCGTCTCGCGCTCCAGCGCCCTGGCCTCCAAGGCCACCGGGTTCCCCATCGCCAAGGTCGCCGCCAAGCTCGCCGTGGGCTACACCCTCGACGAGCTGCGCAACGACATCACCGGCACCACCAGCGCCTGCTTCGAGCCCTCGATCGACTACGTCGTGACCAAGGTCCCGCGCTGGACCTTCGAGAAGTTCCCCGAGGCCGACGAGACCCTGACCACCCAGATGAAGTCCGTCGGCGAGGCCATGGCCATCGGCAGGACCTTCTGCGAGAGCCTCCAGAAGGCCCTGCGCTCGACCGAGGTCAAACGCTTCGGCCTGGGCCTGGACCGCAACGACAAGTGGCTCCTGGCGCGCCGCGCCGCCGCCGCCGGCCCGGCCCAGCCCGCCCCCCAGCCCCCGCGCACCGCCGACGGCGAGGCCCCAGAGTGGCCCATCGCCGACGACAAGCTCCGCCGCAAGCTCGCCGTGCCCAGCCAGGGCCGCATCTACTACGTCCGCTACGCCATGAAGATGGGCATGGACGACCCAACCATCGCCCAGCTGACACGCTACGACCCCTGGTTCGTCGCCCAGCTCCGCCGGCTGGTCTCCTTCGAGGACACCCTCCTGGAGCACCCCACCCTCGAGTCCCTCCCACGCCAGGCCCTCCTGGAGGCCAAGCGCCTGGGCTACTCCGACGCCCAGCTGGCGTTCTTGTACCTCGGCTCCCTCGGCCCCGAGGCCGTGCTGCGCGTGCGCCAGCGACGCAAGGCCCTGGGCGTCACCCCCGTCTTCAAGCTCGTCGACACCTGCGCCGCCGAGTTCCAGGCCCTCACGCCCTATTACTACAGCACCTACGAGCACCCCTTCACCCTCCTGAGCGACGCCGGCGCGCCGGCCCAGGTCACCGACGACGAGGCACGCCTGACCGACCGCCCCAAGGTCGTGATCATCGGCGGCGGCCCCAACCGCATCGGCCAGGGCATCGAGTTCGACTACTGCTGCTGCCACGCCGCCTTCGCCGCCCGCGAGATGGGCCTCGAGTCGGTCATGATCAACTCCAACCCCGAGACCGTCTCGACCGACTACGACACCTCCGACCTGCTCTTCTTCGAGCCCCTGACCCTCGAGGACGTGCTCAACGTCGTCGAGCGACTCAACGGCGCGCCCCTGACGCCCCGGCCCGACGAGCACCCGTCGGCCGGCGCGCCCAGCCACTCCGGCCTGGTCCGCGGCCTGATCGTCCAGTTCGGCGGCCAGACCCCGCTGAACCTGGCGCGCGGCCTCCAGCTCGCCGGCGCCCCGATCATCGGCACCTCCGTCGATTCCATCGACATGGCCGAGGACCGCGACCGCTTCGACGCGCTCCTGGGCCGCCTGGGCCTCCAGAAGCCCCCCTCGGGCATCGCCCGCACCGTCGAGCAGGCCGCGCTGATCGCCGCCCGCATCGGCTACCCGGTGCTCGTGCGGCCCAGCTACGTCCTGGGCGGCCGGGGCATGGAGATCTGCTCCGACGACAAGGCCCTGGCCTCCTACATGGCCGCCGCCGCGCTCTCCTCAGACCTCGACGACGCCCCGGTCCTGATCGACCGCTTCCTCTCCGACGCCACCGAGGTCGACGTCGATGTCGTCGCCGACTTCGGCCCACCCCCGCACGCCACCCACCCCCCCTCGGCCGTGATCTGCTCGATCATGGAGCACATCGAAGAGGCCGGCATCCACTCGGGCGACTCCTCGTGCACCATCCCCCCCTGGTCGCTCAGGCAGGCGCTCATCGAGCGCATCGGGCGCATCGCGCGCGAGCTGGCACGCGAGCTGCGCGTCCGCGGCCTGATGAACCTCCAGCTGGCCATCAAGAACGGCGAGATCTACGTCCTGGAGGTCAACCCGCGGGCCTCGCGCACCGTGCCGTTTGTGAGCAAGGCCGTGCACGTGCCCTGGCCGCGCATCGCCGCCAAGGTCATGATGGGCGCCTCGCTGGCCCAGCTGGGGGCGCGCGAGGTCGTCCCGCGCGCCAGCCACGCCGTCAAGGTCTCCGTCTTCCCGTTCAGCAAGTTCCCCGGCGTCGACGTGGCCCTGGGCCCCGAGATGCGCTCCACCGGCGAGGTCATGGGCATCGACCAGAGCTGGCCCATCGCCTTTGCCAAGGGCCTCCTCTCAGCCGGCCTGCGCCTGCCCCTGAGCGGCGCCGTCTTCCTCTCCGTGCGCCAGGCCGACAAGGAGACCGGCCTGACCATCGCCCGCTCGCTCTGGGAGATGGGCTTCTCCATCCTGGCCACCGCGGGCACCGCCGCGGTGCTCCGCCGCGCCGCCGTCCCCGTCGCCGAGGTCCCCAAGGTCAACGCTTACACGCGCCCCAACGTCATCGACCTGATGACCGACGGCAAGGTCCAGCTCGTCATCAACACGCCCACGCGCACCGGCTGGAACACCGACGAGGGCAAGATCCGCGCCGCCACCGTCCGGCTGGGCATCCCCATGATCACCACCGCGACCGGCGCCATGGCCGCGGTGCAGGCCATCGCCGCGTTGCGCCAGGGCGACTGGGCCGTCGCGGCGCTCCAGGACCACGCCGCCGCCGAGCGCGCCGCGCTCGGGACGCAGGCCGGCCTGGCCCCGAGCGACCCCCCGGTCCCACCTGCGCAATCCCTCGCCCCCCACCCCCCGCACCCCCCACGCGCGGCGCGGGTCTGAAACAATCACGCCATGGCACACCCCGCGCCGAGCCAGCCCGCACCACAGCACGGCGTCGGCGCCACGCGCAGCCCTCAGCCGCGCCGCAGGCCTCAGCCGCGCCCCCTGGCCGACTCGCCCGACATCGACCCCGCGACCAACCCGGTCTTCACGCGCCTGGACCTGAACTACCAGAGCCCGTACCCGCGAGCGGAGTACCGCCGCCGACTGCTCTGGATCATCGCCCGCGCGCTGTTGTTCCGCTGGCCCGTGCCGCGCTGGAACCGGGTGCGGCTGGCCCTGCTGCGCGCCTTCGGGGCCAGCGTGCACCCCACCGCGCAGGTCCGCCCGACGGCCACGGTCTTCCACCCGTGGCTCCTGACGATGGGCCCGTACGCCACGCTGGGCGATCGCGTCAACGTCTACAACCTGGGCCCCGTCCGCATCGGCGCCCACACCACGGTCTCGCAGAACGCGCACCTGTGCGCGGGCACGCACGACTGGAAGCGCCCCGACATGCCGCTGATCCGGTCCTCCATCGACATCGGCGCCGGCGTGTGGGTGTGCGCCGACGCCTTCGTGGGCCCCGACACGCGCGTGGGCAACAACTCCATCGTCTCGGCTCGGGCCGTGGTGATGCGCGACGTGCCGCCGGGCGTGATCGTCGCGGGCAACCCCGCCCAGGTCATCGGCCCGCGCTCGACCGAGCCGCCCGAGGGCTGGACGCCCCAGGTCCACCAGCAGAAGCCCGCCCCCGCGCCCTGGCCCGCGCCGAGCGAGCCCCAGCGGGGTCCTGCGCCGCCCGGAACGCCGCCGCGGTGAACGCCGCCGCGTCGCGGTCGCGCTCCCACGTCCACGACGGCCCGCGCTTGGCCTCGTAGAACGCCCACATCTCGAACCAGTAGCTCCGGAACTTGTCCCGGCCCATCGGCTCGAAGTGCTCTTCGAGCCGCCGGAGAACCCGCCGATCGGTGCCCGTGTAGCCCAGGATTGTCCGGGCGTGCCGCACGGTCTCGGAGTCCAGCGGGATGCGCCCGTACCGCCCCATCAGCTGCATGATGTTCCGCGCCGCGTAGGGCCCGATGCCCGGCAGGTCGATCAGCCGCCGCTCCAGCGCCGCGTCGTCGAGCGTCGGATCGCTCAGGGACGCCTCAGCGACCAGGCCGCGGTCGAACAACCTTGCCAGCTCGACGATCCGCGCGTCGCGGTAGCCCACCCCGCACCGCGCCCGCAGCCGGGCCGGCTCGGCCCCGGCCAGCGCCGCCGCCGTCGGGAACGCCCGCCCGCCGCCGGCCGACTCCCGGCCGTACTCGGCGCACAGTCGCGCGTTCATGCGCACCGTCGAGGGCCACGCCACGTTGCACGAGGTCACCGTTTTGATCACGTCCTCGAACAGGCTCGGGCTGCGCATCAGCCGCCCGCGCCCGAGCCCCTTCCACCGCGCATCGACGGCGTGGAACTCCCGCAGCCGCGATGCCGGCTCGTCCAGCCGGAGCATCCGCCGCACCTGCCGTTCCAGCTCGGCCTGGTCGGGGCTCAGGGCGCGGTCCAGCGCGATGCGCAGCACGGCCCCCGCCTTGCCCCGGCTCGCCCCCGCCCTGCGCCCACCCGGCTGTGTGATCTCCGCCGCGACCGCCCCGCCATCGCCCCCCAGGTCCAGCACCCGCCGGAACACGCCCGTCGCCGGCTGCCACAGGTTGGGCTCGAGCACGAAGTAGCCGTACGAGCACGCGTCACGCCAGAGCACGTAGTCCTTCGGCGGGACGATCTCGAGCGCCGCTGCGCCCGGGCCGTGCGCCCGACCGCCCTTGACGGTGGCCCTTGCATGCCCCGACCTCGCCCGCGCCGCTCCCGCGCCGCTCACGGCCGCAGCTTCTTGATCGGCGGGAACAGGAACGAGGCGATGTTCTCGCACAGACGGGTGCTGACGCGCGCCAGCGCGTCTGCGCGCTCGGCCACCGCCCGCCGCACGTCCCCCTCGGTCAGCGAGAGCCGCGCGCACACGCCCCGGCCAAACTCCCCGGCCAGGTACCCCTCGATCCCCGCCGGCGTCACCTCGATGTGCGCCTGGAACCCGTACGTCCTCTGCCCGGCGCGGAACGCCTGCACCTTGCACGCCTTGGACGAGGCCAGCACCGCCGCCCCCGCCGGCGCACGCCTGACCTCGTGCCCGTGCGACTGAAACACCGCCGCCTCCCACGGCACGCCCGCCCACACCGTGTCCGTCTGCCCCGCCGCGCTCAGCTCCACGGTCGAAACGCCGAACTCGGGGGCCTCAGCCGGGCCGACCTCCCCGCCCAGGGCCGCGGCGATCAGCTGATGCCCCAGGCACACGCCGACCACCGGGACCCTGCGCTCGTGCGCGCCGCGCAGGTACGCCTGCTCGACGGCCAGCCACTCGGTCTGGTCCCCCACGTTCTGCGGCCCGCCCAGGCTGATCACGCCCTGAACCCCGTCGTAGTCCCGCGGGATCGCCCCGGCCCCGTCGCGGTCCGGGCGGCGCTCGTCGAGCACGAACGCGTACGACCGCAGCACCTCGCCCAGCCGCCCAAGACCGTCGACATCCGAATGCCGCAGCACGATGATGGCCATAACGTCCACCGTAGGACGCTCCGTCATCGCCCAGTCCACCCCGCGCCCGGGACCACCGCCATGCCCCCGCCGTTTGCCCCGCTCCGCGTCGGCTACGTCAAGTACCTCAACACGCTGCCGCTGGTGCACGGCCTTGACGCCTGCCGCGACGCCGAGCCCGTCCCGGCAGCCCCGGCCGACCTGGGCGCCATGCTCGCCGACGGCCGCGTGGACGTGGCCCTGGTCTCGCTCGTGGACGCGGCCGTGCAATCCGCCGCCGGCAGCCCGCTGACGCTCCTGCCCGCCGGGTGCATCGCCTGCGACGGCCCCACGCTGACCGTCCGCGTCTTCTCGCGCGTGCCGATCGATCGCGTCCGGCGGCTCCACGCCGATACCGAGTCGCACACGTCGGTGGCGCTGGCGCGCCTCCTGCTCGGCCCGGCCGGCCCCGGGGCCCACGCCGGCCACGCGCCCTGGGCCGTCCCGCCGGTCAGCCCCGAGATCGTCCCGTACACACACCCGGGTGATTCCGATCTCCCCGACGAACCACCCGCCGAAGCGCCCGCGGGCCCCCCCGCGGGCACCGCCGCCAAAGCCCCCGCGGAGCTCCCCGAGACGCTCCTGCTCATCGGCGACAAGGCCGTCTCCGCGGCCCCGCCCCCGAGCACGCACCCCCACACCCTGGACCTGGGCCAGGCCTGGCACGAGCGCACCGGCCTCCCCTTCGTCTACGCCCTGTGGATGTGCCGCGCAGCCGACGCCGGCTCGCCGCGCACCGCCGCGATCGTCGAGCTCCTCGACCGCCAACGCCGCCGCAACCTCCACCGCCTGGACTGGATCATCGCCCACGCCGCGCCGCAGCGGCGCTGGCCGCCGGACCTGGCCAGGACCTACCTGACCCAGCTGCTCCGCTTCGAGCTCACGCCGCGCGCCCGCCGAGCGATCGACCTCTTCTTTGACCTGGCCGCCCGCGCGGGGGTTCTGCCCAGCTACACGCCCGCCTGGCACACCCCCCCTCACACGCCCGCACACGCCCACCCCGACTGATCTACCCTCGCCCATGCACCCGTCCCGGCGACCGATCATCGGCGGCAACTGGAAGATGAACACCGACCGCGCCTCGGGCGCCGCCCTCGCCCGCCAGGTCGCCGCGGGCGCAGCCGCCATGGGCCAGGCGGCCCCCGACACGGTCGTCTTCCCCCCGTTTGTGTACCTCGACTCGGTCGCCGCCGCCCTCGCCGGCTCCCCGGTCCAGCTCGGGGCTCAGGACGTCTATCAGGCCGACCACGGCGCCTTCACCGGCGAGGTCTCCCCGCCCATGCTCCGCGACGTCGGCTGCCGGTGGGTCCTGGTCGGCCACTCCGAACGCCGCCACGTCCTCCACGAGGGCGACGACCTCATCAACGCCAAGCTCCTGGCCGTCCTGCGCGCCGGCCTCCACGCCGTCCTGTGCGTTGGCGAGAAGCTCGAGCAGCGACTGACGGGCCAGACCGACACCATCAACGAGCGCCAGGCCCGCTCGGCCCTGCGCCACGTCGAGCCGCAGGACCTCTGGCGCGTGGTCATCGCTTACGAGCCCGTCTGGGCCATCGGCACCGGCAAGACCGCCACCCCCGCCGACGCGCAGGCCGCCCACGCGCACATCCGCGCGGTGCTGGCGGACCTCTACTCACCGCACGCCGCCGCCGCCGCCCGCATCCAGTACGGCGGCTCGGTCACACCCGCCAACGCCCACGAGCTGCTCGCCCAGCCGGACATCGACGGCGCGCTCGTCGGCGGCGCGTCCCTCAAGCCGGCCGACTTCCTGGCGATCCTGGCCGCGGCCGGGGCGGGCAAGGCCTAAAACCGCCAGCGGCGCGCCAGCCCGCGCACGCTCAGGGTCCTTGTCCGCGGCCAGCGGCCCCACGGACGGGCGGCCTTTCATGCCCCCGGTCGGACCATCGTCTGCGTGCGGATCACCACGCCCTGCCACGTGAGCACGTGGTAGGCGTGGGCGTGGAACTCCTGCCCGTAGCGGGCCGTCTCCAGCACCGAGAGGCACGCCCGCCCGTCGCCGCCGGTCCACGCCGCGGTCATGGCCCCCGTCTCGCCGGCCAGCTCCTCCAGCTCGCGCAGCGTCGAGCGCATCAGCCCGCTGGGCAGCGTCTCGCACTGCATGCTGCACACGTAGCGCATCCCGCTGGCCTTGCAGGTGTGCTCGAACTCCCGCTCCCCCGCGCACGCGGCGGCGCTGATCACCCCGCTCATCGGCACGCCCCCTGGCGCGTCGCTGAGCAGCTCGCTCACGCAGCCGGTCAGGCGGGTGGCGCGCACCATGTGCGACCCGTGCATCAGCCACGCCTCCACCTCGACGGTCCCCACCCGCAGGCCGCGCCGGCTCCGCACCGGGAACAGCTCGGGGTGCAACGCCTTGTCGTACACAACCAGGTGATGCGCCCCGACCTCCGCCATCCGTCCGATCGCGCTCATGGGTGTTCCTTTGCGACCCCACCGCCCCGCCCCGCCCCGCACCGCACCGCGCCGCCCGTCCCGCCGCGCCGCCCCATCCCCTGGACCACGACAAATCTACACATCTGCGCGCCGTTGGCAACAGTGTTTTCCCGAGGTTTGTGATCATCCGACGACACCTTCACCCGCCGCAGCCCCGCCCTGAGCCCCCGCCGCCAGCCATGGCCGCCAGCCCCCGCTCCGGGGCACGCGCACATCTTGCAGCAGCGCCGCGCGCGCGGCCGATATCCCCGCCATGCCCCCGCGGACCGGCCAACTCTCGCTCCGGGGTCGTGCCCCCGATCGCCCTGGCCAGCCCGCAGAGGCGGCCCTTGCGTCACCCCGCATCGCGCCCGCTGGGGCGCCCCCGGCGATGCCCGCCGCGCCGCGCCCCAGGTCCGCCGCGCTCCACGCCAGCCCGGCCCTCTCCCCCGCGCGCCTGCTGCGCCGAGCCCGCCACGCGCTGGTCACGCCGCGGTGGCTGGGCCTGCCCGTCCCGCAGTTCCGCAAGTACCCCCCCGCGCTGGCCCTGCGCGACATCGCCATCCACCACGACGCCCTGCCGCCCACCCAGCGAGACACGATCCTCGCGCTCGGCCGCGCGCACTGGCCCGCCGCGCTGCGCCTGTGCCTTGGCGACCCCGACCCCGCCGTGCGCAAGGCCGCCGTCGCCCGCGCGCAGGCCGATCCCGCCGCCGCCCCCGACATCCTCCCAGCCGCCCTGTGCGACGCCGACCCCGCCGTCGCGCTCGACGCCGAGCACGCCCTGGAGCGCCTGGTCACCGCAGCGCTCTTGCAGCCGACCGCCCCCCCGCCCCCCCCGCCCGCCCCGCCCACCGCGCTCGACGGGGCCGCCGCGCTCGACGAGGCCTCGGTCGCCGCTGTCAGCCAGTCGCTGGCCGCCGCCGTCGATCTGGCCGACCGCCACCGCCGCCCCGGGGTCCTCATGCTCGCGGCGCGCTGGGCCGCCGCCGTCCCGCGCCCCAGCCGAGCCCCGGCCCCGGCCTGGCTCTCGCTCCCGGACCACCCAGCCCAGATCCTCCTGCGCAGCCTGGTCCGCCGCGCCGACGCCCCCGCCGTGCGCGCCGCCGCCTGGGCCTGGCTTGCCCACGCCCCCCTGGCGCGCGCCTGCGTCGAGCGGCTCTGCGCCCCGCTCGCCTCCGACACGCCCTCGGACCTGCTGGCCCGCGCCCACCTGGCCCTCTCGCCAGCCCGCCAGGCCCACCTGCGCGCCCACGCCCCCAAGGACCACGCTTCTCCCCCATCCCCCGCCCGCGCCCTGCTCCCGCACGGGGCCTCGGCCGCGGCGCTCCCCGTCACAGCTCGGCTGGGCCTGTGCCGGCTCCTGGAACGCTGGCCCGCGCCGCGCCACGCGCGCGAGGAGGCCCTGGCGCGCCTCCTGACCGACAGCGCCCCGAGCGTGCGTCACGCGGCGCTGCGCGTCGCCGACGCGCTGGACATGCCCCTCCTGGCGGACCTGTGCTTCGACACGCACCCGCGCGTGGCCGCCTCAGCGGCCGCTGCCCTGCGCGTCCGCCACTGCCGCGCCTGTGCGCACCCCGCGGCCGCCGCAGCCCCCTCAACTCCCACGCTCCCCGCGGGCCTGGCGCGCAGCCCTCACCCAGCCGTGCGCGCCCTGGCCGGCCTCCCCTCCCTCCTCCCCTTCCTTCCCCTCCCCGCTCCCACCTCACCCCGCGTGCCCACCCGCCCGGGCCCCGCAAGGGCACCCCTGGCCGGCCACCAGCGCGCCGCCCGCCACGCGCCCGCCGCCGACCGGCCCGCGCTGGTGCTGACCTGCGACGACCACCACGACCTGGCCCGCGTCCTGGCTGCGCGCCAGCGCCCGCTCTCGACCAGCGACACCCTGGCGCTGTGCGCCCTGGTCCGCGCCGCCGCCTCCGACCCGCTCCACCCCACCCCGCGCGCCGCCGCCGCCGCCGCCATCACGCTGGCGCGCGCCTCGCCCCCGCTGCGCCACCCAGCCCACGACGACCTCCGCCGCGCCCTGGACGCAGCCCTGGACGCCCCCGACCCCAGGCTCCGCTCTAGCGCCCTGGACGCAGCAGTCCTTCGCGCCCGCCGCAGCCCCGCTTTAGCCGCTCCCGACCTCCTCCCGGCGCTGGTGCGCTCGACCGCTGACCCAGCCCACCGCGTGCGCGGCTCGGCATCCCGCGGCTTGCTCCTGGCGCTGGCCGAGCCCAAGCTCCACGCGCTCGCCGCGGGCCAGTCTCACAGCTCCCCCGCCACCCCCTACCCCGCCCCCGCCGACGCACCCCGGCCAGCCCTCAACGCCGCGCACGCCCCCGCGGGCGACCCTGCGCACGCCTGCGCAGATGCCCCCACCAGCGCCCGGCACAGCGCTCCCCCGAGCACCCCCCCGAGCGCCCTGCTGGCCGCAGCCCGCAAGGCCCTGACCGCCCTGCTGCGCGACGACGACCCCGCCCCGCGTCTGGCCGGCCTCTGGGCCGCCCACCGCGTCGCCGGCGTGGCCTGCCGACTGCCCGAAGTGCCCGACCTGATCCGCGCCATCGCGCTCCGCCCAGCCTCCGACCACGAGGCCCTCCGCGCCACCATCGCCGCCGACCGCTTCGCCTGGGAGCTCCGCGCTGATTGGTCCGCCCGCGCCATGGCATAAAAGCCGGGCCCGCCATGGGCCCGGCTTATGCACACGTGTGTGTGTTTGTTCGCCT
>PNJV01000029.1 GCA_013822085.1 Isosphaera sp.
CCGGGCCTGCCGGGCCCCAAGCCCGAAGAGCCCAAGCCCCCGCAGGCCTGAGCACGCTCGGCGGGGCGCCGCCGGGCGGCGGTGTGTCGGTGTTGCGGTAAATCGGCGCTGCGGCGTGCGGCCGGGCGTTACTTCTTGATCAGGCCGGGGATGGAGCTGAGCAGCTCGGGCACGCCCAGCGCGTCGGCCTCTTTCTGGGCCTCTTGGCGCGCGATCTCCATCGCCCGGACCTGCGCAGCGGCCATGGCCCCAGCGATGGTGCGTTCCAGGGCGGCGCGGGCCTGCTCGTCGGAGCCCGCTGCCGCCAGGGCCGCGGGGGCGAGGCTCACCGAGACGACCTGCGACTTGCCGTTGGCCACCACCGTGACGCTCCCGTCGGGGGCGTTGACGGTGATCCTGCGCTGATCGAGCGTGGCCAGGACCTTCTCGACGGACTTAGCGATCTGCTCGCGCTTGCCCAGGAGGCTGGTGAGCGCGCCGATGTTTTTGAGCGATCCGAACATGCAGCGACGGTAGCCCGCCGGTGCCGCGGGCCGCAGCCTGAGCGCATCCGTGCCGCGTGGCCCGAGCCGCGGGCCGCTGCGCCCCTCAGGCGGGGTCGTCCGATGGCCGTTCGTGGGGCGCGCTCTGGGGCTCGGTGTCCAGCGGCTCGACGCGCGCCAGGCGCGCTCCGGGGCCCAGCGCCCGGGCTGCGTGCTGGACCAGCGGGTGGCCGCGGACCAGGGCTGGGTCGAGGCCGGGCTGGTCGCGCCCCGCCTTGGCGGGGGTAGTGGGGCTGAGGTGGGCGGCGGGGGCGGCGGGGGTAGTGGGGGTGGTGGGGGTGGGCTGGCGCGGGACGGGCGGCGCAGCCGGGCGCGAGCCGGCGGGCACGGGCGGCGCGTCGGCGGGCGCGGGCGCTGGGCCGGGCGGCGGAGCTGCCACAGCAGCTGTTCCGCCCGGGGCGACGACGCGGATGACCACCTCGACCCCGCTGCCCAGGGCGGCCCGGGCCAGCTCCTGGGCGGTCTTGGAGGTCAGGGCGAACATCGCCTCTGTGAGCGGCCCGGCGCGCAGGTGCAGCGCCCGGCCGTCGAACCGCTCGGGCGTCAGGTCGCGCACGAGGTTGACCCTGCCGGGCCTGGCGGCGCCCGCGTCCAGGACGCGGGCCCAGGCTGCGGCTGCCTCGTGCAGCTGGGGCGGAGCGGGGGCGGCCTGGGTGTCGGCGGCGGGGCCCGGATCAACAGGTTCGACAAGCGCCGCGCCCGGGAGCGCGGCGGCGGCGGCGTCCTGAGCACCGCGGGGCGCCAGTGGGCCATCGCCGCCCACCGCCTCCGGCGCCGGGGTCGCCGCGGTCAGGCTTTTTTTGCTGCGGCACTCCCCGGGTGCGTCGTGCGGGTGCGCGCCGCTGGAGCGGCCTGCGTCGGCGGGGCCGCGGCGCGCTGGAGCGGCTCGGCGGCGATGGCGGCCGCGTCGGTCAGCTCCTTGGCCAGAGCCAGGCGGACGACGAGCGTGTCCACCAGGGCGCGGGGGAACGAGGACGACTTGGCCGAGCGGGCGACGCCCTCGCACAGGGCGATCATGTGGCTGAGGGTCCCGGGGTCGAAGCGGGCGGCCATCGACACGGCCAGCTCGCGGGCCTCGCCGGAGAGATCGACCAGCTCGGTGGCCGGGCCGCAGGCGCTCAGGACCATCAGGTCGCGGAAGAACTCGGCCAGCGTGGTGAAGAACTGGTCGGTGCCGGCCGAGGCGCGCAGGAGCGCCTCGGCGGCCAGCAGCGCCGAGTCCGGGCGCGCCGAGGCGATGGCGTCGGTCAGCTCCAGGACGAGGGTGCGCGGCGGCAGGCCCAGGAGGCCCTCGAGCAGCTCGGGGGTCAGGCGGGGCTGGCCGGCGGCGATGAGGCGGTCCAGCAGCGAGAGGGCGTCGCGCATCGACCCGGCGGCCAGGCGCGCGACCATCGCCAGCAGCTCGTCGTCGGCGTCGATGGACTCCGCCGAAGCGACGGCGCGCAGGTGCGCGGCGATCCGGCCGGGGGGGATGTCGCGGAAGTCGAAGCGCTGGCAGCGGGACTGGATCGTCGCCGGGACCTTGTGCGTCTCGGTGGTGCACAGCACAAAGACGACGTGGTCCGGGGGCTCTTCCATGGTCTTGAGCAGGGCGTTGAAGGCCGCCTGCGAGAGCATGTGGACCTCGTCGATGATGTAGATCTTCTTGCGGCCGCGCAGCGGGCGGTAGACCGAGCCGTCGATGAGCTGGCGCGCGTTCTCGACGGAGTTGTTGCTGGCCGCGTCGATCTCGATCACGTCGGTGTCGCGGCCGGCGAAGATGGCCTCGGCCAGGGCGGGGTCGTCGGCGGGGTTGTTGACGGCGTTGGCGAAGATCCGGGCCGAGGATGTCTTGCCCACGCCGCGGGTGCCGGTAAAGAGGTAGGCGTGCGCGACGCGGTCGAGGGCGATGGCGGCCCTGAGCGTGGCGGCGATGGCCTCCTGGCCCACGAGCTGATCGAACGTTCGGGAGCGGTACCGGCGCGCCAGGACGGTGTAGGCCATGGGGCAGGGTACGGGCGACCGCCCCGGATCGACGGCCAGGACACCGGCGGCCCGGAAGACGCCGCTTATGGCTGCTGCGGTCAAGCCCTGACCAGGTTCACGGGCCTCCCGTGCGTCGGGCCCGGCCGTCGATCCGAGGCGGTCGGGTGAACCATAGCGGAGGGGCGCCCGTGGGGCGCGGGGGGTGTTTAGAATCAGCGGGGCGCCCGCGGGCGCCGGCGGCATCGGCCCGTGCCGCTGCAAAGGCCCGCCCCAGGCCGCACGCCCGGCTCGGCCACGGCACGCGCCGGCTGCCCCAAAGGATGGCATGGACCAGAGCCAGACGCACAGCCCGCCCCCGCTGACCGAGGCGCAGGCGCCCGTGCCAGGCCGGGCCAGCCAGGGCCCCCCAAAGGGCACAGGGGAGAACCTCACGGCCACGTCGCGGCCGCTGCGGCTGATCCGCGCGGTCTTCTTGGTCGTGTACGCGGTGGTGGCGGTGGTGATCACGCTCGACCCGCTGCGCGTGGAGCCCTCGGCGGAGTTCGAGTTCTGGTACCGGCTCGGGTGGAAGGTGACGGTCGGGGCGGCGATGCTCATGGGCGGCGCGGTGATCGCGCTGGAGTACTTCAGCCCGCTGCGCCGGCTCAGCACGCTCTTTGCGGTGCTGATCGGGGTGGCCAGCGGGCTGGTGGCGTCGCTGGTGCTCTACGCGATCATGTGGCTGGTCTTCGACCTGTACCAGATCGATCAGCCCAAGCTGCTCACGGCGATCGTGGTCTTCTTCGGGATGGCCGTGTGCTACATGGCCATCTCGGTGGTGCTCCAGACGCGCGACGACTTCCGGCTGGTGATCCCGTACATCGAGTTCGCCCGCCAGGTGCGCGGCCCCAAGCCGATCGTGGTGGACACCTCCAGCCTCATCGACGCGCGCCTGGCCGAGCTGATGGGCACCGGGATCGTGCAGGTGCCGCTGGTGGTGCCCGGGTTCGTCATGGCCGAGCTGCACGCCATGGCCGACTCGGCCGACCGGCTCAAGCGCAGCAAGGGCCGGCGCGGGCTGGAGGTGATCGGCCGGCTCCAGCGCGTGCCGGGCGTGGAGGTGCGGATCGACCACGCCGCCGCAGCGGGAACCGGCGTGGACCAGATGCTCGTCGGGCTGGCCCGCGCGATGCCGGCGCTGCTGCTGACGACCGACACGGGGCTTGCGCGCGTGGCGGCCATCCAGGGCGTGAGCGTGCTGAACCTCAACGACGTGGCCGCGGCGCTGCGGCCGGGGCTCGTGCCCGGCTCGCGGGTGAGCCTGGAGCTGATCAAGCCCGGCGAGCACGCCGGGCAGGCGGTGGGGTACCTCGACGACGGCACGATGGTGGTCGTCGAGCACGCCGCCGAGCGCCTGGGGCAGCGCGTCGAGGCGGAGATCGCAAACTCGGTTCAGACGCAGACGGGCCGGCTGCTCTTTGCTCGCCTCGGCGGGGCCGAGGCCATCGCCAAGCCCGCGCCGGCGCCCTTTGCTCAGGGCGAGCCCACGCACGATGCTCCCAGCGCCACCGACGCGCCGCTGGGAGCGACACACGCGGGCGGGGCCGACCCTGCGCCCGAGCCGGCGGGCCCGGCCGAGCTGCGCGACGCGCCGACGGAAATCGGCGGGCAGCCGACCCCCCCGACCCCCCCGACCCCCCCGCCCCTCCAGGCCGCCCCAAGCACCGGCATCAGCGAGCCAGGCCCGACCCGCGGACGCCCACTCCAGGCCGGTCCCAGGGTGCGACGCGAGGGAGGCCTCGGCGGAGGCACCGGCCGCAACCCCCGCCGAGGGCCGTGAGCGCACGCCGTGGCAGCCCGACCCGTGGTGCGAGTGAGCGTGCTGGCCGAGCTTGCCGACCAGTGGCGGTTCCTGCCCGCTGAGACGGCGCGCAAGCACCTGGAACGCGCCGAGGCCCTGCCCGAGCGCCTCAGCGACGAGTCGCTCTACACCATGGCGTGGGTGGTCGAGCAGATCACGGGCCACCGCACCGAGCAGGGTCGCCAGACGCAGGTGGTGGGCGCCGCGCTGCGCGCGGACATGTCGGCGCTGGTCCAGCGGCTCAGCGAGCGCGCCGGGCTGCGCCAGCGCGACCTGGAGCGCGGGCGGTGGCTGGGCGTCGAGGCGCTGTGCGCCCGGTGGGGCGTGAGCCGGCGGACCCTCGAGCGGGCCCGGCGGCAGGGGCTCATGAGCCGCGCGGTGGGCGTCGGCGGCCAGCGGCGGGTGTGGTACTCGGTGGCGTCGATCGAGCGGCTGGAGCGCGCCCGGGCCGCGGCGTCGCGGCCGGCGCCCGGCGGCGGCGAGACGCCGGCGCCCGCTCGCGGGCGCGCGCGGCTGGCCCGCCCCGACGAGCAGCGGATGATCGCGCGGGCGGCGCGGGTGCGGCGGCGGTTCGGCGCCCGGGCGTGGTCGGTCTACCGGCTGGCCCGGCACCTGGCTGTGCGCTTCGGGACCTCGGTGGCCACGGCGCGGCGGGTGCTGGGCGCCGCCGAGCGGCTGGGCAGGCTCGACGGCCCCGGCGCGGGCCGCCGGCCGCGGGCTTCGCGCGGGCGGGCGGCGGAGCTGTGCGAGCGGGCCGTGTACTGGCGCGGCACGGCGATCAGGCCGGGGCTGGGCGGGCCGGCGCTTGCGGCGCGGCTGGGGCGGTCCAGGGCCGGCGTGCGGGCGGCGCTGATCGAGGGGCGGCGGCGGGCCCTGCTGGCCTGCCTGCCCGAGGCGTGGCGCACAGCGGGGCCGGCAGATTCGGGCGGGACTGGGCCGGACGAGCTTGTCACACGGGTGTGGGGGCCCGAGGCCCGCGCGACGCTGGGGGCGCTCGGGGCGCGTGGGCCGACTGACGCCGAGGGCGTGCTCCTTGCTGCCCGCCGGCTGGGGTGGCCCGCCGCCGAGCCCGAGCGGGCCCGGGTCTGGGGCATGCTGCGGCTGAGGCGCCTGGCGGCGCGGGCCGCACGCCCCCCGGGGCGGTCGGAGGACCTGATCGACGCCGGGCTGACGGCGCTGCTCTGGGACACGCGGCTGCGCACGGGACTGGCGCTGTCGATGATGGCCCCGGCCCTGGAGACGGCCCGCGCGGTGCTCGGGACCCACCCCGCACAGACCGACGAGCCGGCCAGGTCCCAGGCCGTGCGCGTGGTGGTCCGGGCGGTGATCGGCGCCATCGAGCGCGCGCTGGGCCCCCCCGCCGAGGGCGCCCGGGGCGCAGCCGACGGGCCGGCGGCCCACGCGCACACGGGCGTGGCCTCGGTCGGCGGCGGCGGGGCAGAGCCGCGGCTGACCGGCGGCGTCACGCTGGCGGTGCACCACGCGGTGACGAGGTGGCGGCGCAGCGGCGAGGGCCCGGCGTCGCACCCGATCGTGTGGGATGGCCCGGCCGTCGGCGACCCGCCCGAGCGGGCGCGGCTGGAGCCGCCGGCGGCGTGGTGGCCGTGCCTGGCGCAGCTGGGCCGGGAGCGGGCGCGCACGGTGGCGGCGCGCTACGGCTGGCTCGAGCCGGGGGACGCGCAGGCGGGTGCGATCGGTGGTGCGCAGGCGGGCTCGCTGGGGGGTGCGCCGGGGCGTGCGCCCGGTGGGCCGGGGGCGGCGGCGCCACTGCCGGCGGCGGAGATCGCGCGCGGGCTCGGCGTCCAGAGCGGGCGCGTGCACCGCTCACTGCGGCGGGCCTGGGGCACGATGCGCGCCCTGGCTGGGACGACGCCCGCCTGAGCCGGCCCGGGGCCCAGCGGCAGTACACTCGGGCATGGCCCAGGTGGTGGCAACGCGGGCGATCATCGGCATGGAGGTCCACGTCGAGCTGGCGGCGCGCTCGAAGGTCTTTTGCGCCGCGCCCTCGCCCGCGGCCTGGCCCGAGCCGGACGCGACCGACGGCGAGGAGGCCGGGCCCAACACGATGGTGGACCACCTGACCATGGGCCTGCCCGGGTCGCTGCCCACGCTCAACGGCCGCGCGGTGCGCGACGCCGTGGCCGTGGGCCTGGCGCTGGGCTGCCAGATCAACCGGCGCACCCGGTGGGACCGCAAGTCGTACTTCTACCCGGACATGCCCAAGAACTACCAGATCTCGCAGCACCAGGAGCCGCTGTGCGTGGGCGGGCGCGTCGAGGTCCCCACGCTCCGGGCCGACGGGCTGTGCGACCCGTCGGCGCCCCCGACGGGGCGCTGGGTCCGTGTCCGGCGTGCGCACCTGGAGGAGGACGCGGGCAAGCTCCTCCACGAGGCGCCCGGGGGCTCGGCGATCGGCTGCTCGATCCTGGACCTGAACCGGGCGGGGACGGCGCTGCTGGAGATCGTGACCGAGCCGGACCTGACCAGCGCCCAGGACGCGGTGGCGCTGGGCACGTGGCTGCGCGACGTGTGCCGCGGGCTGGGGGTCACGCGGGGGGTGCTCCAGCGCGGCCACATGCGCTTCGAGCCCAACATCAACACCGAGCTGACGCTCAGCGACGGGCGCACGGTGCGGACGCCGGTGGTGGAGGTCAAGAACCTCAACTCGCTGCGCGCGGTGCGCGGCGCGATCGAGCACGAGCTGCGCGAGCAGCCCCGCAGGCTGGCAGCCGACGGGCTGGTCATGCGGCCCGGGGCCAAGACCACGCGCGGGTGGGACGAGCGGTCCGCGGCCACCGTGCTCCAGCGCGAGAAAGAAGAAGCCGCCGACTACCGGTACTTCCCGGACCCGGACCTGCCGCCGGCGGAGCTCTCAGCGGCGTGGGTCGAGGGGGTGCGCGCGTCCGTCGGCGAGCTGCCGCTGGAGTGGTCGCGGCGGGCGGTGCGCCAGCTGGGGCTCTCGGGCGTTGAGGCGGCGCAGCTAGGGCCCGAGCCGGGGCTGCGCGGGCTCTTCGAGGCCGCTGTGGCGCACGCGACCGGGCTCGGGTGCCCAGCCGAGCGGGCGGCGCGCGCGGTGGCGGTGGCGACGCTCCAATCGCTGGCCCGCCGGGCCAACGCCCAGACCGCCGCCCGGCACGAGAAGCTGGGCTCGGGCGCTGCGCCGGTGGGCGCGTGGGAGCTGGGCCTGAGCGGGGCGCAGGTCGGGGACGTGGCGGCGATGCGCGAGGCGGGAGAGCTCTCGGCGCAGAACGCCGACGCGCTCCTGGGGCTCCTGTGCCAGGGCGAGCACCGCGGGGCCGATGCGCGGCGGCTGGCCCAAGAGCGGGGGCTCCTGAGCCACCGCGACCAGGACGCCATGGCGCAGTGGGTCACGCGGGCCATCCAGGAGCACCCGGCAGCGGCAGCCGACGTGCGCGCCGGCAAGGAGGCCGCGCTGGGCCGCCTGGTGGGCGCGGTCATGAAGCTCTCGGGCGGCACGGCCGACGGCGCCCAGGCCCGGGGCGCGCTCCTGGCGGCGCTGCGCTGATCCGGCGGGGTCGGCCCGCGCGGGGCGAGGGTGGAGGTGCGCAGTGGGAGCGGGGCGGGGGATGGGATGGAGGGTGGGGGCAACGAGCGCAGCTCAGGAGTCGCGCGTGCGTGGCGGGCACCAAGAGGCACCGGCAGCGACCAAGCCCCCGGGCAGCGAGGCCCGGGAGGCGGCGCTCGACGCGCGCGCGATCCGCAGGATCTGGGGCCTGCGCCTGCTGGTGATCGGGCTCTGGTGCGTGGTGGCGGGGCTGAGCGTCGCCGAGATGGCGATCGTCGGGTCGATTGGGCTCAACCCGGTGATCGTGGCCGCGGCGGCGACGTCGGTGGTGGCCCTGGCCCCGCTGATCGCCTGGCAGCGCCGCCTTGACCTGAGGCTCCGGGCGCGCCTGGAGCGGGCCCGCCACGACAAGAACGTGCTGGACATGATCCTGGACAACACCGAGGCGGTGATCTTCGTCAAGGACCTGCGCGGGCGGTACACGCTGGCCAACCGCGTGCTCACCCAGCGGATCGTCGGGCAGGACATCGTGGGCATGACCGACGACGAGCTCTTCGAGCCGGACGTGGCGGCGATCTTCAAGGAGGCCGACCGGGCCGTGCTGCGCACCGGCGAGCCCCAGACGCGCGCGTACATGGCGCGGATCCGGGGGCGATCGATGTGCGTGGCCGACAGCAAGTTCGTGCTGCCCGGTCCCGACGGCGAGCCGACCGGGATCGGGGGCATCGCCGTGGACGTGACCGAGCTCTACCTGGCCCGCCAGGCCCTGGCCCAGAGCGAGGAACGCCTGGCCCTGGCCATGCGCGGGACGGCCGAGGGCATGTGGGAGTACGACGCGAGCACCCGGGCGTACTTCTTCTCCGAGCGGCTGCGCCAGATGTGCGCCCTGCCGGCGGGCGACGGGCCCGTCACCGCCGCCGGCGTGCTGGCGTGCGTGCACGCCGATGACGCCGACCGCCTGGAGCGCGCCGCGCGGGCGCACGTGGGGTCGCGCGCCGCCTTCGACGAGCGCGCGCGGATCCGCACGGCCCAGGCCGAGGGCGGGTACCGGTGGTACCGGGTGCGCGGGCAGGCGGCGTGGGAGCCCGACGGGACGCTGCGGCGCTTCGCCGGGTCGGTGTCGGACATCCACGAGGCCACGCTCGCCGAGCAGCGGCTGCGCACGACCCTCGGGCAGCTGGCCGAGGCGCTCGAGCGGGAGCAGGGCCTGGCGCGCGAGCTCAACCACCGCGTGCGCAACAACCTGACGGCCCTGATGGGCCTGATCGGGCTCTACGCGCGCTCGGCGCGCACCCCCGAGGTGCTCGCCGAGGCCCTGCGCACCAAGGTCCTTGCCGTGCGCGAGGTCTACGACCTCATCGCCGGGGCGCCCTCGGCCGCCGTGCGCCTCGACGAGCTGCTCACGACCATCGCGCGGGCCGTCACGCCGGGCACCGGCGACGGCGGGCCGGTCCGCTTGGCCATCGACGGGCCGCGCGTGCAGATCCTGCCCTCAGCCGTCAGCGCCCTGGGCATGGTGCTCCAGGAGCTGTTCAGCAACGCGCTCAAGCACGGCAGCCTCGGCAAGGACGGCGGCAAGATCCACGTCCGCTGGGAGCCCCAGGCGCACGACGGCTCCCTGCTGCTTGCCTGGACCGAGCACGGCGCCACCGACGCCCCAGCCGAGGCCGAGGCCGCTGCGCAGGCCCCGCACACCAACGGGGGCCGCACCGGCTTGGAACTGATCAGCGGCTTCGCCCGCGCCGAGCTTGCAGGCTCACTGACTTGGGTGATTCAACCCTCGGGATTCACCTGCCAGTTGAGGATAGGGAAGCCCGCTTGGGCCCACGCACCCGCCTGAGCCAAACTCCCCGGGTCCAATGTGTGAATTCTGTCAGCGCGCGTCATACTGCGCGGTCCAATCACTTGATTCTGGGGCTGCTGGTCGGCAAAATAGCCCCGTTCCACACGGTCCACGCCGACCGCCACCCGGACGACACTGCGCCGACCCTGCCGGCAACCTCTGATCCGCGTTCTCACGCACGCGCGTGGCCCCATGGCATCTGGCACAAACCATGACGGGAGCTTTGTGGCCGTTCGGCCGCTGCGGGAGCCCGCGGAGCGTCCGGTGCGCATCCTCGTGGCCGACGACGAGCACCTGGTGGCGACGGAGCTGGCCGAGCAGCTCACACGATCAGGGTACCAGGCCGTCGGCCCCGCCCACGACTGCGACTCGGCCATCCGCATGGCCCAGGAGCTGGCCCCCGACATGGCCCTGCTGGACATCCGCATGCCCGGCACCCAGGACGGCATCGGGGCGGCGGGGGTGCTCATGGACCGGCTGGGCACCCCGTCGGTGATGGTCACGGCGTACTCCGACACCGACACGCTCCGGCGGGCGTGCGCGGCGGGCGTGTGCGGGTTCGTCGTCAAGCCGCCGCAGGCCGACCAGCTCCGCGCAGCGATCGAGGTGGGCTGGTCGCGGCACGTGCGCATCCACCGCCTGGGCCAGGACCTGGCCACCTCGGCCCGGCGGCTGGACGAGCGCCGGACCATCGAGCTGGCCAAGTGGTTCATGGTCTCAAGCTCGGGCATGTCCGAGCCGGACGCCATGCGGGCCCTCCAGCGGCAGGCCCGCGACAGCCGGCGGCCGATGGTCGAGATCGCCCGGGACATCCTGCGTCGGCAGGGCCCCTCGTCGGGCGCCGACCAGGGCGAGAGCCAAGACCCCGCGGGGGCATGAGCCCCGGCGGGCGCCGTCACGGCTCGCCCACGCGCGACATCATGCGCCGGGCGACGAAGTCCGCCAGCGGCCAGCCGCGGCGCGTCAGGGCCCACCGCTGGCCGTGCACGCCCAGCAGGCCGTCGGAGACGAGCTCCTGGGCGCAGTGGCGCAGCCGAGCCGCCGAGCCGGGCGCGGCTGCCTCGGCGTCAGCGGCAGCGGCGAGGGCGTCGACGCCCTCGGACAGCCGCAGGCCCGTCATCAGCCGCTCGCGGAGGGCCCGGGCGGGATCGGGGGGCTCCAGGTCGCAGACCGGGGCCAGGCCGCCGTCGTCCCGGCTCAGGTAGGTGTCCAGCCGCGGCGCGTTCTTCCATCGCACGCCCGAGGGCGCCGCGCCGCCGCGCACGCGCAGGTGGCCCGAGGCCGACGGCCCCGCCGCCAGCCACCCCCCCTGCCGCCAGTAGGCCAGGTTGTGCCTGCACGCGTGCGGGCCGTGGATCCCGCCGCGGGCGTAGTTGCTCACCTCGTAGCGCGTCAGCCCCGCGGCGGTCAGGAGCTCCTCGGCCAGGTCGAACATGGCCAGCTCGTCGTCCTCGGGGGCCGGCACAAACTCGCCGCGCGCCAGCCGCACCGTCATGGCGGTGTTGGGCTCGTAGGTCAGGTTGTAGCACGAGAGGTGATCCAGGCTCAGGCTCAGGGCCCGCTCCAGGTCGGCGCGCCAGTCCTGGGGGCTCTGGCCGGGCACGGCGTAGATCAGGTCGATCGAGACACGCTCGATGCCCGCGGCGCGGGCGTCGGCCACCGCCCGCCCGACCCGGCCGGGCGTGTGGATGCGCTCCAGCGTGCGCAGGTGCGCCGCGTGGAACGACTGGGCGCCCATGCTCACGCGGTTGACGCCCCCGCCGCGCAGCAGCCTGAGCAGCTCGGGCGTGGCCGACTCCGGGTTGCACTCGACGGTGAACTCGGCGGGGACGCCCCCCGGGGCGGTCAGGTCGAAGTGCTCGTGGATCGCCACCAGCAGCCGCTCCCACAGCCGCGGGGCCAGCAGGCTGGGCGTGCCGCCGCCGACAAAGACCGAGCCCAGCGGCACCCGCCCGCCCGCCCGCGGGCCGCCGCCCAGCGATACCCCAGCGCGGGTGTGCTCGGCAAGGGCGCGCAGCTCGCGCGCCAGGCGCTCGACGAACGCCGGCTGCTGATCGCGCGTGTCGACGAACGAGTAGAAATCGCAGTAGTGGCACTTGTGGGCGCAAAACGGCGTGTGGATGTACAACGCCTCGGGAGGGGTGATGGGGTGCGCAAAGACCGCCCGCGCCGAGACCCCGCCGGGCTCTGCACGCACGGGCAGGGCAATGGATGACCCACCGGCTGCGGCGGGTGCAGCGGGTGCGGGGGGTGCGGGGGGTGCGGCGGGTGCGGCGGCGGGGGTGGCCGCTGGGATGACGATCGGCCAGGTTGGGGTGCGGCTTGGGTCCACGTGCTGGATATTGTTCGTCACGACCGACGCGAGATCCCGGCGCTCCCCTCAAGGACGCCCCCAACCCCGCTGGCGCTCGGCCGACCGGCACACGACCAGGAGCTGTGCGTGAGCGTGACTTTGGTAATGGTCAAGGCCGACGGCAGCGCCAAGGACGTGCCGCTCGAACGCGACCAGACCCTCGTGGGCCGCGACGAGCACGCCCGCCTCCGCATCCCCGTGCCGCAGGTCTCCCGGCGGCACTGCCAGATCACCGTGGCCGGCTCGACCGTCTCGGTGGCGGACCTGGGCTCGTCCAACGGCACGTTCGTCAACGGCAAGCGGATCCGCCAGACCCAGACGCTGGCCCCGGGCGACCTGATCACGATCGGGCCGGTGGTCTTCGTCGTCCGCGTCGACGGCAAGCCCGAGCAGATCGACGCCAAGGACAGCTACGCCGCCGGCACCATCGGCGTCGAGGACGACGATGACGACGACGACGACCTGATGGCCACGCCCCCGCCGGCACGCGCAGCTGCGCCGGCCAAGCCCGGCCCCAAGGCCCCGGCCGGCAAGCCCAAGCCCCTGCTCAGCGGCGACGACGACGACGTGCCCATCGATGAGATCCTCAAGGACTTCAAGTTCGACGACGACGACGATGACCCCCCGGCCAAGAAGTGACCCGCCAGCCCAGCCGCACGCCCCCGACCGGTCCCTGACCGGTCCCCGAGCGGCACACCCCCCGAGACTCACTCGCGCCCAGACACGCACGCCCCGAGGCACACACGCATGGACAAACGCCAGCAAGACATCCAGGTGGGCGCGGGGCAGACCGAGTCGCGGCTCAACCGCGAGTTCATCGACTTCCTCCGCCGCATCTCCTGGCCGGTGACGATCCTCATCCTCGTCGGCGTGCTCGGCTACGTCGGCTACGAGCGGTACCAGGACAGCCGCAGGGCGGCCCTGGCCACGGCCTTTGCCGACCTGCAAGACGCCGTCTCCTCGGGCAACCCGACGGTGATGCTGCGCGTGGCCGAGGACCACGCCGGGCAAGGCGCCGTGCCCACGCTGGCCCGGCTGGCCGCCGCCGACGCCCTGCTCTGGTCGGCCGTGATCGGCCTCGAGCCGGGGGCCACCGTCAAGCCCGACGGCACCACCGACACGCCCGAGGACCTGCTCACGCCCGAGCTGGTCGCCAGCACGCTCGACCGGGCCCGCGCGCAGTACGCGACGGTGGCCGACGACACCCGCGGCAAGCCCCCCGAGATCTACCTGCACCTGGGCGCGCTCTTCGGCCTTGCGGCCCTCGAAGAGACCGCCGGCGGCGCCGAGGCCGCCCGCGCCCATTACCAGGCGATCATCGCCGCCGCCGAGCGCGCTGCGCTGCCCGACGCTGTGCTGGCCGAGGCCAGGCAGCGCCTCGACTCAGTCGGCTCACTGGCCCCGGCGCTCCCCTCCATCGCCGCGGTGCGCACCAACCCCCTGGGCGGCCTGACGCTGCCGATCCCCCAGCGCAACCAGGCCCAGGACCCTTCGCTGCAGCAGCTCTTGCAGGGCCTTGGCCAGCCCACCACCCCCACCGCCCCCACCGCCCCCAACCCGCTCGGGCCCGGCGGCACGTCGCTGGACCTCTCCCCGGGCCTGCCTGCGCTCCCGAGCATCCCGCTGCCCGCGCTGCCGACACCACCCGTGCCGCCAAGCCCGGCCACACCGGCGAGCCCCGGCTTGCCCGCTGCCCCGCCCGCTGCGATCCCGCCGTTCCCCGCAGCGCCCGCGCCCGCAGCACCCGCGCCCGCAGCGCCGGCCGTGCCCCCTCAGCCCTGAGCTGCGCCATGGCCACCCCGCCGCGATCAGGCAAGCGCCGCGCGGCTCCGGCGCCCGGCGCCCGCGCAGCCACACCCCCCCTCAGCCCAACCGCCACACCGCCACGACCCCACACACCCCCCGCGCCTCACTCGCATCACTCGCCGAACCTTCCCTCTCCCGCAGCGCCCCCCCACACCCCCCACACCCCGCAGCCCGTGCCGGCCCAGCGGCCTCCCAGCGATCCCGGCGACACCCACGCCACCTCGCCGCTGCTCGACGCCAGCGGCCGCGTCGATAAGGCTGCGCTCTTCCGCGCCGCCTCGGCCGACGCCCACGCGCAGCCGACCGCCGACCAGCCACGCCGCATCGCCCCTTCGCCCGACGACGAGATCCTGACCGACGACCCCGACGCCCCGCCGGACCCGAGCGACGACGACGAGCCCTCGGCCTTGCCCGACCCGGCCGCCTTGGCCCCGGTCCCGGTGCGCTTCCGGCTTGCGCGCGACCTGGACAAACGCCTGGACAAGTACCTCTGCGACCGCGTCACCTTCATGAGCCGCGCCCAGCTCCAGCGGCTCATCGATGCCGGCCACGTGAGCGTCAACAACCGCGTGGCCAAGCCCTCGACGCGCCTCCGCCGCGGGGACCTGGTCCGCGTCCTCATCCCGCCGCCGCCCTCGCCGGACACCCCCGCCCAGGACATCCCCATCGACGTGCTCTTCGAGGACGAGCACCTGATCGTGCTCAACAAATCCCCCGACATCATCGTGCACCCGGCCCGTTCCGAGCTCTCCGGCACGCTCATCAACGCCCTGGCCTACCACTTCGCCCACCGCTCGCCGCGCGGCGGGGCCCTCTCCGAGGTCGGCAAGCAGTTCGCCCGCCCCGGCGTGGTCCACCGCCTCGACCGCCAGACCTCCGGCGTCATCGCCTTCGCCAAGTCCGACCAGGCCCACTGGC
Source organism: Isosphaera sp. (assembly GCA_013822085.1). Classification (GTDB taxonomy): domain Bacteria; phylum Planctomycetota; class Phycisphaerae; order Phycisphaerales; family UBA1924; genus WM-009. The sequence continues at coordinate 14,794 of PNJV01000029.1, forward strand.
ACCTGGCCCGGCAGTTCGAGCTGCGCACCGTCGAGAAGCGCTACCTGGCCCTGGTCCACGGCCGACCCCTGGCCCCCGTCGAGGTCATCGACGAGCCCATCGGCCCGCACCCCTCGCGCGAGAAGGGCTACCGCGAGCGGCACGTCGTCCGCCACGACCAGCTGGGCAAGCCCGCGCTCTCCATCGCCCGCACCCTCAGCTCCCACGACGCCGGCCCCGACCTTGGCCCCGTCTCGGTCGTCGAGGTCGAGATCAAGACCGGCCGCACCCACCAGATCCGCGTGCACCTCCAGCACCGCGGCTGCCCCCTGCTGGGCGACGACATGTACGGCGGCAAGCACGTCGCCGCGATGCCGCAGATCGGCCGGCCGGCCCTGCGGCGTGTCGCCCTGCACGCGGCCCACCTGGCCTTCCGCCACCCGATCACGCACGCGCCGATGGTCTTCACGCCCGAGCTTCACGGCGACATGCTCGCCCTGCGCCGGTTCCTCTCAAGCCGCCCAGCCCCGAGCCCATAACGCCCATCAACCGGTGTTCTCGTGCTCGGCGGCGCTCGTGTCCGACGGCACCGGGCAAGCGCCCGGGACGCTGAGCTCACCCGCACACGCCGGGGACCAGCCACCGAGCGACCGAGCCACGCCAACAGCGCCACGCCGCGGCGCCTCGCTAGGGCAACGGAGAGCCCAGCGACGTGTACAGGACGACAAACGGCATGAGGTCATCGATAAGCCCACCGGTCGAATCGTTGAGGTACACCGCGATGCTGTGGGCGACATCCGCCATCAGCAGTTGCCTCTCGTTCTGCTCGCGCGTGTTGTAGAACCGCGTGATGCTTAGAGTGATCTCGGTCTCGAAGAATTGCTCCGCCAGCAAGGGCCCAACGTAGAGCGACATGCCCACGCCGACGACTTCTCCGAACAGGGGGATGTGTCGCAGAAACCTGTTGAGTTTCGTGTTCTGTCGGCCGAAGCGCTCGCTGATGATCGAGGCCCGCTGGACCGGCACCAGCTGCTCAAAGCCGTTCGTTCCCCACCGGTACGTGCTGGGCACGATCGCGGGGTACTGCCCCATCGTCGCCTTGACGCGCCGATGCTCGTCGATCAGCAATCCGCTGAGCACCTGCTTGGCCTTGTCCCGCCCGGTCGTGACATCAAAGTATTTCGTGACATTATTCGTGTCTAATACTTGGCCAACCATCAGATTCCTGGCGTTCTTGAGATGCAGGACATCGATCTGAACAACGTCACTGGACTGCACGCCAACGATGGGCGCATTAAACTGCCCGATCGACAGTATCTGCCTGGTGTCTTTGTGCAGGTACACGTCGGCGTAGACCACGCGCGACACGTTCGTGCCGTACCTGCGATTGATCTCGGCCGTGCACCCGCCGTGCACGTGCGAGCCGAACTCGCCGTCGTTGGCCGGGTTGCTGGGTCGCCAGCCCGTGCCCATGGCCTCCAGCACGACGTCCCCCAGGATCTGGGTGATCACCGAATCGAACACGGAGACCTGCGGCAGGCACGCCGCCGGCACCCGCGGTCGCCGCGGGTTGTACTCGATGTCGAACCCAACGCCGCAGGGCGTTACCTCGGGCGCTCCGACGGGGACCAACGGCACCGACGGCGGCTCGCTCAGCTTGGCGGGGTCGGGCAGTTCACCGATCGCGGTGAACGGCTGAGTCACCCAGACCATCCGGCCCTTGACGAGCTCCCGGCTCAGGGGCAGCTCCGCCCGGCCGATGCGCAGGACCGGCGGCGCCCCAGCGGCGATCTGCGGCGGCGGGACCACGATCGGCGGCGTGCCGCCCGGGGGCGCCACGGGCCCGAGGTCCTCGCGCGGGTCCATGACGATCGCACGCTGGACCACCGCGTGCCTCGGGACGCGGTACCACTCCCCGTGGACCTCCTTGTCCAGATCATCGAGCACCTCGAGCCCGATGACGATCACACCGCCGGCGAGCTCCCACTGGTACTCGGCCGGCGGCTGGACCTGCGAGGCGAGCTGGAACTCGACGTGCGTGACCGTCAAGCGCACCGCGTCGGTGCCCTGCTCCACGACCCGGACCACGCCGTCGTTGGGACGCTGGCCCAGCGCAAGCGACGCCTCGATGCGCGCCTCGCCGGGGACCCCGCTCACCGCCACGCCCTCGGCAAAGAGCGCGTAGGCCGACCCGCCCCCCGCGCCGCGCAGCGCGTCGAGCTTCATCCACGCCCCGCTGGGGACCAGCTCGCCGTCCTCGTGCTCGTGCACGTACCGCGGGTCGCGGCTGAACTTGCTGCCCCCGTCGACGCTCACCGGGCTGACCCACAGCCGCAGCGCCCCGGGGTTGGGCTCGTAGCCCGGGAAGGCGTCGACGTACCGTATCGGCTTCGGGTGGCTCAGCGGGTACGTGATCAGCACCGTGTCCACGTCGGGCAGCACCGGCCCTGTGATCTTCAGGTCCACGCTCACGAACGCATCGCCCGAGCCCGCCGTGTCGCCCCTGGCAGACAGGTCGCCGTAGAAGCCCCAGCCGTCGGCAAAGTCCAGCAGGTAGTCGCCGTCGTCGTCGCCGAACGCCGCCAAGATCACCTTGCCGGGATTGAGCCTGCCGTCGGGCAGCCGCTCCAGGTCCTCGATCACGTCGTCGTAGGCGTTGTCCGAGGGCTGCCTCGGCCCGGGACCCTCATCGCAGTCGGGCACGTCCTTGTTGGAGTTGTCCGAGTCCACCGACAGGTCGATCCTGAACGTGTGCACCACCACCGCCGGGCCGGGCCCGCCGCCCGGGGCGGTGAACCCGCCCGAGTCGGTCGAGAGCGGGCCGCCGCCCAGCACCCGCTGGCCCGCGCTGCGGATCGAGCCCAGGACGTCCGTCACGCCGTCGGTGTCGCAAACCCCGATGGTCCCGTGCTCGTCGGTCTGGCAGCCTTCGAAGAGCGCCCCGGGCACCGCCTCGATCACGCTCACGACCATCCCGGGCTCGCCGAGCCACGGCGCGATGGCCATCAGATCGGGGGCCGTCTCCTGCCCCACGACCAGCGTCACATCGCCGACCGGCGCCGCGGCGCCCGCCGACGGCACGCCCCCGTCGCTCGGGTCCCTCGGCCGCGCGCCGCTGACCAGCTCGCTGCGGTCGTCGGCCCCGTCGCCGTCGGTGTCGCAGGCGATCGGCGACGTGCCCAGGCGGTGCTCCAGCCCGTCGAAGAGCCAGTCGCCGTCGCTGTCCCCATAATCAGGGTCCGACCCCGCCAGCAGCTCGCCGGCGTCGCTCAGGCCGTCCTGATCGCCGTCGCTGCTGGCCGGGTCGGTGCCGATGAGCCACTCGTGCCAGTCGGGGATCAGGTCGCCGTCGGTGTCGGGTGCCTGGGCGCCGACCAGCCGCAGACCCTCCCCGGCGGTGCGCCGCGGCCTGCGGTACTCGATCACCCTGCACGCCACCGGCCCCTGCGCAGCCCCCACGCCGTAGCGCGCCCGCCAGGCGCGCACCTGCGGCAGCGACACCATCACCGCCGTCCCCTCGCCCTGCGCTTGCGGCTGATCCATGCCGTCCATCACCGCCTCGGCGTCGTGCGAGTCGATCACCCCGTTGGCGTTGAGGTCCGCGTTGTCCAGCGTGCACGCGTCGTCACCCAGCCGGGCCATGACCGCGTCCAGGTCGTCCCAGTCCACAGCGGCGTCGCCGTTCACGTCGCCGCGAACGACGATCGGCTCGCCCGCTGCGTCGTGGGGCGCCACCACCATCCCAGCCCGGCACAGCTCGGCGCCGCCGACCAGATCCAGCACACGCACCGCCCCGCCCCCGCCGCCCCCGCTGAGCACCGGCACGGACCCCACCGCCACCGCCGACGCCCCCCCACCCTCGCCCTCACCCCCCGCGGCCAGCGGCCGCACGTACACGCCGAAGATCTCGCCCGGGTCACCCGTGTATGTGCGGTGCGTGGCGCCGCTGGCGCCGCTGTGCACCGTGACCCGCCCGCGCCGACCGCCCCCGACCTCCGCTGCCGGCTCGGCCACCACCACGTCGGCCACGCCGTCGCCGGTCACGTCCCCGATGAGCGTCACGTCCCCGGCCACGCTCCCGCCGAGCGTGGGCACGCCCCACAATTCCGCCCCGTCAACCCCCGACAACGCCGTCAGCCTCACCCCGGCCAGCCTCCCCTGGGCCCCGCGCTGGTCAACCCACACATGATCGGGTGTCCCGTCCCCGTTCACGTCGGGCCCCGCGTGCGCAAGGCCATGCCCGCCCAGCGCAACGCTCGCCCACGCCGCCGCCCAGCCCAAGACCGCCACAGCTCGGCACACCTCGATCAGCCTCATGTCGCGTCTCCTGGCCCGGACCCACTCGGGCGCGTAGGGCCAACCTAACTCGGCACGCCCTGGGACGCAAGCCCGCGCCAGCCGCGACGCGACGAAACCGAGACAGGCGTACGCACACCACCGAGACGCGCACCCCGTCTCACGCCACCGATCGGGCGCATTTGCAGTTCGGAGGCCGATCTTTGCGCACCCGCACCGCGGCACGCTTCCGTGCATTTGTGCAACACGATCGTGCTATCGGTTTCCCCGCGCCTCGCCGGGCGCGGTCACTGGTCGTGGCCGGCAAAGTCGGGCAGCTCGTGCCCGGCGTCGCGCAGCGTCTTCTCGCGCCGGGCCAGCTCCAGGTCGTGGTCCACCATCATCGCCGCCAGGGCCTCGACGCTGGTCTCGGGCTTCCAGCCCAGCTTCTTCTTGGCCTTGCCCGGGTCGCCCAGGAGCAGGTCGACCTCCGCCGGGCGCAGGTAGCGCGGGTCGAACTCCACGTGCTTCTTCCACGAGAGCCCGGCGTGCTCGAAGGCCATCTGCGCAAACTCGCGCACCGAGATGCACCGCCCCGTGGCGATCACGTAGTCGTCCGGCGTCTCCTGCTGGAGCATCAGCCACATCATCTTGACGTAATCGCCGGCAAAGCCCCAGTCGCGCCGGCTGTCCAGGTTGCCCAGGAAGACCTTCTCCTGGAGCCCCGTCTTGATCCGCCCCACCGCGCGGGTGATCTTGCGCGTCACGAAGGTCTCGCCCCGGCGCGGGCTCTCGTGGTTGAAGAGCACCCCGCACGAGGCGTGCACGCCGTAGCTCTCGCGGTAGTTGACCGTCGCCCAGTGGGCCATGACCTTGGCGCACGCGTAGGGGCTGCGCGGGTAGAACGGCGTGGTCTCCCGCTGGGGCGACTCGACCACCTTGCCGTACTGCTCGCTCGACGACGCCTGGTAGTAGCGGACCTTCTCGCCGCTGGCCTGCTGGTAGTCCCGCACGGCCTCGAGCAGCTTGAGCGCGCCCATGGCCACCGTCTCGGCGGTGTACACGGGCATGTCGAACGACACCCGCACGTGGCTCTGGGCGCCCAGGTTGTAGACCTCGTGGGGCCTGACCTGGGCCATCAGCTTGCTCAGCACGTTGCTGTCGCACAGGTCCCCGTAGTGCAGCCTGAGCCTGCCCCCGCGCACGTGCGGGTCCAGGTAGATGTGATCGATCCGGCCCGTGTTGAACGACGAGCTCCGCCGGATCACGCCGTGGACCTCGTAGCCCTTGCCGATGAGCAGCTCGGCCAGGTACGAGCCGTCCTGGCCCGTGACCCCGGTGATCAGCGCGCGCCGGCCGGCGGGCTGACCCGACGCCTTGGCCTTGGGCGACGCGGCCGCCCCCGCCCCCCCCCGCGCCCCCCGCGCCCCCTCGCCCGCCCGCACCGCCGCCGACCCGGCTGCGGCCTTGGCACCGTTGCTCGATCCGCTCGCCGATTTCTTGCTGCGCTTGCTCATGGCCGGCTCACTCTTTCTTTCTCAGGCCCCGCCGACCCCGGCTCGGGCACGCCCCCGGACCCCAGGCGGGCAGTATCGGCACGCCGACCCCGCGCGACAAGCCCCCCGCTGCGCCCCCGGGCCGAGGCGCCGGCAACCTTGGCGCATCTTTCACACCCCCGCGCCCCGTAACCCGGCCAGCAACGCCCCAACGTCGCCCCCCCGCTCGAGCTCCTCCACCAGCGCCGAGGCCACGATCACCCCGTCGACCACCCCCGCCAGGGCCCGCACCTGGTCGGCCCCGCGGATCCCGAACCCCGCCACCACCGGCGCCCCGCCGACCCCACGCGCCGCCTCCCTGACCCCCGCCAGGTACCCCAGGACCTCCCCGCCCAGCCCCGCGCGTCCACCCGTCACGCCCGTCATCGTCACCGCGTAGGTGAACCCGTCGCTGACGCGCACCGCTCGGGCCACGCGCCCCGGGGCGCTCACCGGGCTGACCAGCTGCACCAGCCCCACCCCCGCGGCGCTCAGCGAGGCGCGCACCGGCGCGTGCTCCTCCAGCGGCAGGTCCGGCACGATCACCGCGCTCACGCCCGCGGCGGCGCACCGCGCGCCCAGGCCACCGAGCCCGCCGGGCAGGTTCAGCAGCGGGTTGAGGTACGACATGAGCACCACCGGCGCGCTCAGCCCCGGCGTCAGGCCGGCAAGCTCGCCGAGGATCCACTCGAGCGTCACCCCCTGCGCCAGGGCCGCGCGGCTGGAGCGCTGGATCGTCGCCCCGTCGGCCATCGGATCCGAGAACGGCACCCCGACTTCCAGGACCTCCGCCCGCGCCGCGCACGCCCCGAGCAGACCCGCCAGCGCCCCCTTGCTCGGGAACCCCGCCGTGACATACGCCACCAGCGCCGGCCCGGAGCCGGCGCTACGGATCGCCCGGGCCACGCGCTCGCCTCCAACGCTCGGGACGCTCATCGCTGCCCACCCCCGGCGCTCGCTGCGCCACCCACCCCCACAGTCCCACCGCCCGCACCGACCGGGCCCCCACCTCCGGCACCCGCGCCGTGCCCGTCTGCGCCGTGCCCGTCCGGCGCCCGGGCCTCCATGGCGCGCATCAGGATCGGCATGTCCTTGTCACCGCGCCCGCACAGGTTCACCAGCACCGTGCCGGAGGGGTTCCGGCCCAGCCACCGCCGGGCCAGCGCCAGCGCGTGCGAGGGCTCCAGCGCCGGCAGTATGCCCTCGAGCCGGCAGCAATCCTCCAGCGCCCCCAGCGCCTCAGCGTCTTGCACCGGCTCGTACCGCGCCCGGCCAATCCAGCTGAGAAACGCGTGCTCGGGCCCCACCCCGGGGTAGTCCAGCCCGGCGCAGATCGACCGCGTGTCCTGCACCTGCCCGTGCGCGTCCTGGAGGAGCATCGAGTGGCACCCGTGGAGCACCCCCGGCCGCCCGAACGCGATCGTCGCTGCGTGCTGACCGACGCCGACCCCCACGCCCCCCGCCTCGGCGCCCAGGAGCTCGACTTGGCCGTCGCCCAAGAAGCCGTGGAAGAACCCGATGGCGTTGCTCCCGCCCCCCACGCACGCCACCGCCGCCTCGGGCAGCCGGCCCAGCAGCTCGAGCGCCTGCGACCGCGCCTCGCGCCCGATCACGCTCTGGAACGTCCGCACGATCAGCGGGAACGGGTGCGCCCCGATGGCCGAACCGAGGATGTAGTGCGTCCGCTCCGGGTCGCGCACCCACTCGCGGAAGGCCTCGTCCACGGCGGCACGCAGCGTCCGGTCCCCGCTCTGGACGGCCACCACCTCGGCGCCCAGCCACCTCATGCGCTGCACGTTGGGGGCCTGCCTGGCCACGTCGACGGCGCCCATGTACACCCGGCACGGCAGCCCCAGACGCGCGCACGCCGCCGCCGTCGCCACGCCGTGCTGCCCCGCCCCGGTCTCAGCGATCACGCGCTCGACGCCCAGCCGCCGAGCCAGCAGCGCCTGCCCCAGCGCGTTGTTGATCTTGTGCGCCCCGGTGTGCGCCAGGTCCTCGCGCTTGAGCACCACCCGGCCCCCGCCGCCCCCCGACCAGGCGCGCGAGAGGTTCTCGGCCACCATCACCGGCGTCGGACGCCCGATCCACGCCCGCCCCTGCGCCGCCACGCTCTGGACAAACGCCGCGTCGGCCATCGCCTCTGCGAACGCCCGCTCCAGGCGCTCCATCGCCCCCATCAGCGTCTCGGGCACGAACCGCCCGCCGAACGGCCCGAACCGACCGCCCGCGTCGGGGTACGCCCCGCTCAGGAGCTTGCCCAGCTCGCCGGCCGGGTCGGCGCACGGCGGCAGGGCCCCGCCGAGCATCGCCGCGACCCCGCCCCCGCCGGCCCCGAGCCCGCCACGCTCAACGCCCGCCGCTGCGCTCACGTGCCGCTCCTTCCCGCGCCCTGTGCCCGCCCGGCGCTCCCGACCACGCCCCGAGCCGCGCTGACAAACGCCGCGATCATTGCCCCGTCCTTGATCCCCCGGCTGGACTCAACCCCCGACGACGTGTCCACCATCACTGGCCCCAGCTGCGCGATCGCCTGGCCCACGTTCCCGGGCCCAAGGCCCCCCGCAAGCCCGTAGCCCAGCCCAGCCGCCGCCGCCCCAACCCGGCCCCAATCGGCCACCACGCCCGCGCCGCTCTGGGGCCCCTCGATCAGAACCAGCCGACCCCCCCACCCCCCGCCCTCGCCCGCCCGCGACCGCTCGGCCATCAGCTCCGCCGCCAGCCCGGGCCCGTCACGGTACACCGGCACGAACCCCACCGCCGCCCCCAGGCCGCGCACGCACCCGCTCACGAGCGGCTCGTCCGCTGCGTCGCTCTGGATCAGGTCCACCCCGGCACGCTCCACGATCGCGCGCACCAGCCCCGCCTCGGGCCGACGCAGCACCGCCACGCTCCTGACGCGGCCGCCCGACAACGCCCGCGCCCGATCGGCCAGCCGGCGCGCCGCCTCGACGCCGACGCGCCGCACCGACTCGCTGAGCACGAACCCCACCATGTCCGCGCCGGCCGACACCGCCGACTCGACGCCCGCAACGTCGCGCACGCCGCAGATCTTGACAAGGCCGCCCCACGGCACGCCCCGGGCCCGCAGCGCCGCGGTGCCCGAGCGGCTCATCGCCGCGATCAGCCCCGCCGGGTCCTGGGCCCGCATCAGGGCCGTGCCGACAAGGGCCATCTGGTAGCCGAGCTCGGCCGCCCGCGCAGCGTCCGCCGGCTGCGCGATCCCGCTCTCGGCCACCAGCCTGTACCCCGCGGGGAGCCGCGGGCGCAATCGCTCCAGCCGGTCAGGATCGACGCGCAGCGTCCGCAGGTCCCGCGTGTTGACGCCCACGAGCCGCTCGCACGACCACCCCACGCACCCCGACCACCCCACGCACCCCGCTCCCCCCGGCCCGCCAGATCCCCCCGGCCCGCCGGCCCCGACTCCCGCCGCCCACGCACCGCCGGTGGCCGCCAGGGCCGCTGCGGCGTGCTCCGCGTCCGCCTCGTCGAACACCTCGACGATCACAAACGAGCACCCGCCCTGGGCCGCCGCCCGCAGCATCTCGCCCAGCCGCTCCCCCGGCAGGCTCCGGGCGATCAGCAGCACGCCGTCGGCCCCCGCTGCGCGGGCCTCAGCGATCTGCGCCGGGTCGACCAGAAAGTCCTTGCGCATCACCGCGGCGCGCCCGCCGATCGCCGCCCGCACCGCTGACACGTGCCCCAGCGCGCCCAAAAACCGCTCCGGCTCTGTCAGCACGCTCACCGCTGACACAGCCCAGCTTGCCGGCCCGCTCACGTACCGCTGGGCCTGCTCGGCGGCGATCGCCCCCCCCACCCCGCCCGCCCCGCCCCCCCCGCTTCCCCCGCCTTCCCCGCTCCCCCCGCCTTCCCCGCTCCCACCCCCCGCGCCCCCGCCCGCCATGTCTGCGCGCAGGACGCCCTCAGCGGGCGAGGCGCCCTTGACCTCGGCGATCACCCCGAACACCCCGCCGACGCTGCGCAGGGGCACCGCCGGCGCCGCCACGACCGGCCCGTCGCCGTGCGTGGCCCGGGCGGCCGCAGCGCGCACGCGGCTGAGCGCTTCCATCTGGGCCAGGAAGTCGCTCACCCTGCGCCCCCGCCCTGGCCCATCCGCTCCATGGCGTCCAGGAGGCGAGCCGCTGCACCCCCCGCGATGGCGCCGCGCGCACGGGCCACGGCCCCGGCTGGGTCCGGGGCCCGCCCGGCCACCTCCAGCGCGATCGCCGCGTTGAGCACCAGGGCCTCCTGGAGCGGCCCGGCCCGCCCGCGCAGGGCCGCCGAGATCGCCGCGGCGTTGTGCGCAGCGTCCCCGCCGCGCAGGTCCCCCTCGGCGCACCCGATGACCCCCCACCGCCCGGGCTCGTCGCGCCAGGCGCGCACGCGGCCGTCGCGCACGTCCCACCGCGCAAAGGGCGCGCACGGCGTCGCCTCGTCCCACCCGTTCTCCGAGTGCACCACCGCGGCGCCCCGCACCCCGAGCAGCGCCAGGGCCCCGGCCATGCGCTCGGCGGCCTGCGGGCTGTAGGCGCCCACCACCGAGTACCCCGGCCGGGCGGGGTTGGTCAGCGGGCCGAGCACGTTGAACACCGTGCGCACCCCCAGCGCCCGCCGCACCGCGCCCACGCGCCACACCGCCGCGTGGTACACCGGCGCGAGCAAGAACGCGAACCCGTGCCGCTCGGCCCATCGCCCCTCAGCCCCCGCCACAGCTTGGCTGTCCCACCCCAGCTTTTCCAGCACGTCCGCCGAGCCGACCCGCCCGGAGATGGCGCGGTTGCCGTGCTTGAGGACCGTCGCCCCAGCGGCCGCGGCCAGCAGCGCCGCCCCCGTCGAGATGTTGTAGCTCCCCGAGGCGTCCCCGCCGGTGCCGACGATGTCCACCGCCCCCGCGCACAGGTGGCCCGCGATCGCCGGGGGCACCGCCAGGGCGAGCATCCCTCGGGCCAGCCCCGCCAGCTCCGGGGCCGTCTCGCCCTTGCACCGCAGCGCCACGAGCACCCCAGCGACCATCGCCTCGGGCGTCGCCGGGTCGGCCAGGCTCGGCACCAGCGCCTCGGCCTCCTCGGCCAAGAGCCCGTGCCCGTCGCACAGCCGCTCGAGCACGCCCCTCACGCCGGGCCCCTGGCCTCGCCCGGCGCACCGGGGCCCCCGGGGGGTGTGGGATGGGAGAGGGGTGTGGGATGGGGGCGGTGGGGGGTGCGCAGGAAGTTCTCCAGCATCGCCCGCCCCTCGGGCGTGAGCACGCTCTCGGGGTGGAACTGCACGCCCTCGGTCGGCTCGGTGCGGTGGCGCATGCCCATGATCTCGCCCTGCTCGGTCCGTGCCGTGACCTCGAACCCCTCGGGCAGGCCCCCCTCGGGCACCGCCAGCGAGTGGTACCGCCCGCACACGACCTGCGCGGGCAGCCCAGCGAACACCCCGCGCCCGTCGTGGGCGACCTCGGAGGCCTTGCCGTGCATCAGCCGGCCCGCCGGGCCCACGCGCCCCCCGAAGACCTCGCTCATGGCCTGGTGCCCCAGGCACACGCCCAGCACCGGCACCACCCCGTGCATGGCCCCGATGGCCTCCATGGACACCCCCGCCTCTCTGGGCCCGCCCGGCCCCGGCGAGACCACCAGGTGCGTCAGCCCGCTGGCGGCGATCCCGGCCACGTCGATGGCGTCGTTTCGGTAGACCACGACCTCGGCGCCCAGCTCCTCGAGCAGCTGGACGAGGTTGTACGTGAACGAGTCGTAGTTGTCGATCACCAGGACGCGGGCCCGCGCCGGCCCGCCGTCGGGCCCGACGCCCCGGAACACGCCCGCCGACCCTCGGCCCGCGCTCATAGGCCCTCCTCGGCCAGCCGCAGCGACGCCTCCAGCGCCCCGACCTTGGCCAGCACCTCGTTGTGTTCCATCTCCGGCACGCTGGCCTCCACCACGCCGGCCCCGGCCTGGTAGGCGTACCCGCCGTCGCTAAAGGCGATGGTGCGGATGGCGATGGCCTGGTCCATGCCCCCGCCGCGGGCGATGTAGCCGACGGTCCCGGAATAGAACCCGCGCCGCGTGGGCTCCATCTCCTCGATCAGCTGCATCGCGCGCACCTTGGGCGCCCCGGTGACGGTGCCGGCCGGGAACGTGGCCAGGAGCAGCTCGGCGGCCCCGAGCCCGGGCCGCACGCGCCCGCTCACGCCCGAGACGATGTGCATCACGTGGCTGTACCGCTCGATGACCCGGAACGGGTCGACGCGCACCGTGCGCGGGACGGCCACGCGCCCGAGGTCGTTGCGCGCCAGGTCCACCAGCATCACGTGCTCGGCCGCCTCCTTGGCGTCGGCCAGCAGCTCGGCCTCGAGCGCGCGGTCCGCCGACTCGTCCACGCCGCGCGGCCTGGTGCCGGCGATCGGCCGCAGCGTCGCCTCACCCCCGGCCGTGAGCTTGACCAGCGCCTCGGGCGACGAGCCGACCACCTGCTCCTGCCCAAGGTCCACGTAGTACATGTACGGCGACGGGTTGAGCAGCCGCAGGGCCCGGTACACCTCCACCGGCGGCGTGTGGCAGGCCCCCTGGAACCGCACCGACGGCACGATCTGGAAGACGTCCCCGGCCCGGATGTGCCCCTGGCACCGCCCCACCAGCTCCATGTACTGCTCGCGGCTGAGGCTCGCCCGCGCCGGCTCGTGGCCGCGCTTGCTCGGGACCTCGGGCACCGCCCCGCGCAGCGCACCAACGATCTCACGCCGCAGGCTCTGGCGCTCCCACTCGGGCCCGGAGTGCACCAGCGCCACCCGCCGGTGCGCGTGATCGAACACCAGCATCGACCGCGGCCCGACCAGGTGCGCCGCCGACCCGCCGCCGATCACGCCCCCGACCGCGCCCAGGCGGGCGCCCACCGGCTCGAGCCGCCTGACAAAGTCGTACCCGAAGAGACCCACAAGGCCCCCATCAAACGGCAGCCCCGCCACCGCCGGCGACAGCGCCGGCGCTCGCCCCACCAGCTCGCGCAGCTTGGCACCCAACCCGGGGCCCTGCGTCGGGCCGTCCTCCGGGGCGCCGTTGACGCGCCACCCGGCGGCGCCCAGCTCCACCGTCATCGCGCGGCCCAAGCCCAAGAACGAGTACCGCCCCAGCCGCTCGCCCCCCTCGACGCTCTCGAGCAAGAACACCGGGTCGAACGACACCAGCTTCTTGAGCGCAGAGACCGGCGTGTCCAGGTCCGCCGCGATGTCGAACGGTGGCCTCACGCCCGCTCACCCCCGGGCCCCGGCGGCCGGTCGCCGCTGGGCCCATCGCCCGCGCCGAACTGGCTCGGCGGGATCAACCGCCGCCGGATGGCGCCCTGCCGCGCGTCCTCCCCGCCCGGCTTGGGCTCGCTGGGCTTGTCCCGCTCACGCGAGCCCTGCTCACGCGCGGTTTGCTCACGCGCGCTCTGCGGCCCGCCCGGCTGCGCCGGCTCGCTGGACGCCGGCGCCGCTGCCCCCAGGGGCGCACCCCCCGGCGGGATCGGCTGCCCGCGGGCGTTGCGCCGCGGCGGGCTCCCGCCACCCGCACCACCCGTACTCCCCGCACCACCACCACCCGCTCCACCCGCTCCACCGCCACCCGCACTCCCACCAGCTCCCCCGCCCGCGCGCACGCCACCACCACCACCCGGCCCCCCCGCACCACCGCCACCACCCGGCCGCGCTGGCCCGGCTGCCGGCCGCCGATCGCCCTGCCGATCCGCGTCCCGCGCCTCAACGCCGCTGCGCCGTGTCGGCGGACCGGGCGGCCCCGGCGCGGGCGCCGGCGGCACGTCGCGAGGCCCGCCGGCGGCGACCTTCTCCAGGCTCTCGACGGCGTACGCGCCGCGCTCGCCGTTCTTGTCCAGCACCACCAGCACCAGCTGCGTCAGGATCTGCGAGTCGATCACCACGCCGGTGCCGTCGGGCGTGCGCACCACGGTCTTCTTGTGCGGCAGGTTCGCCTTGAGCTGCTCGTACGTGTTCTCCTCGTAGCGCAGGCAGCACATCAGCCGGCCGCACCGCCCGCTGATCTTGAGCGGGTCGAGCGTCGCCTTCTGCACCTTGGCGTTCTTCATCGACACCGGCCGCAGGACCTTGAGAAACTGCCGGCAGCAGCAGTGCTGGCCGCACTTCTCGTAGTCCGCTGTCAGCCGCGCCTCGTCGCGCGCGCCCACCGCCCGGATCTCCACCCGCACGCCCAGCTCCGACGCCAGCTCCATCCCCAGCGCGCGCGTGTCCACGCGCGCCTCGTCGTCCTCCCGCAGCGGCGTGTAGTAGAACGTCACCCGCTCGCCGCCGAGGATGGTCTCGGCCTGGGCCACCTTGACCTGCCCGCCAAGCCCCACGCGCTGGGCCACCGCCCGGGCCCGCTCCAACAGCCCGCGCTGGCCCTGCGCCAGCGACTCGTGCTGGGCCAGGTCCTCGACCGTGGCCACGCGCAGCACGCGCCCCTCCTGGAAGAACGGGTACTCACGCCCGCCGGACCGCTCGAAGTAGTCCAGCATCTCCCGGCGTGAGACCGCGTGCCCGCACCCGTGGTTGGGCACGTGGAGGTCAGCATCTCGGCCAGCTCGGTCCCGCGGTGCGTGCGCACCACGAGCTTGGAGCCGCAGCCGGGCTTGGCCTGCCCGTCGTACGGGTACTCGCCGATCCAACGCATCGCCCCGAAGCGCACCACCATCGACGTCGGCGCCTTGAGCGCCTCGTACGCCTTGCGGTCCGCCTCCAGGTCCGCCTCGAACTGCGGCAATGGCACGATCGGCATGCAACGGGTCTTCCATGGCCCTGCTGGGCACCACACACCACGCCGACGCATCGCACGCCGACGACTCGGAGCGTACGCGACGCGCGAGCCCGTGCGGCAACTCCCGCCACGCGACCGGGCCCGCTCTGCAACCGGGCCCGCCACACGGCCGGACCCGCCACGCGACCGGGCTAGCGCCGGCCGGAGAACTGGTCCCGCGCCCGCGTGAACAGCTCGCGCAGGTTCTCCACGCCGCGCAGCTCCACCGACCGCTGGTTGGCAAGCAGGTACGTCAGGATCTGCTCGCGGCGCTGATCAAGCACCAGCACCAGCAGGTCGTCGCTCCCGCGATCGACCGTCATCATGCCGTAATCGCCCACCTGGCTCACCAGCCCGCCGACCTGCGCGCTGACCGTGTCGGCCTCGGCCCCGTCGCCCCAGCTGCGCCCCAGCTGGGCCACGATCAGCCCGGCCAGCACGACCACGCCGATCCACAGCGGGTTGATCCCGCTGGACGACCCCATACCCCCCGCACCCCCACCGGCCCCCGCGCTCGTCGCCGCACGATCCCGCGTCATGCCCGCCTCCTTCCCTCGCCCCCCTCCACCCCCCTCCACCCGCCCACGCTCACCGGCTACGTCAGCATCAACGCCCACGCCGGCCCGGGGCTGCGTCCCCGTCCATAAACAGGTCGCGGAACCCGAGGATGTCCACGCGGCTGCCGTTGCGATCCCACCGCAGGGCCACCATCTCGCGGTTGACCGCGTCGATCACGTACACGATCTCCTGCGGCGAGCCGTTGACCGTCCCGCTGACAAAGACGTAGTTGCCCACCGCGCGCGTCGGGCTGGGCTGAGCCGCGCCGCCGGCCCCGGTCCCCTGCGCCAGCGCCGCTGACTCCACGGCCCAGCGCAGCCCCGCCTCCAGACCGGCGCCCACCCCCCCGCCAATCCCCGCGCTCCCGCCACCGATCGCCCCAGCTCCCCCCGCGCCGCTGAGGCTCACCCAGCCCAGCACGCACAGCAACGCTGCGCACGCGCCCGCCAGCCACCGCGTCTGTCGATCTCGCATCGGAGCCTCCCAGCGCCGCCCCAAACGCCCGCGCAGCGCACGCTCGTTGCCCGAGCCGTGGGGCAGCATACACGCGCCCGCCCTGCCCTGCACGACCCGTGCCCGCGCCGCACGCGACAGCCCTGTGCGCACGCCGGCCCGGTCCGCAGGCCGGCCCGGCCCACGCGCACCGGCGGCGCAGGGCCGGATCAGTCCTGATGCCCGCGCTTGGTCGGCAGCAGGTTCACGCCCACACCCACCGCCAGCAGCAGCACCGCCGACCCCATCACCAGCAGCGACGGGCTGGCCGACTGCTCGTCGAACCGCACCCGCGGCACCTGCAACCGCCCATCATCACCATCACCCG
>PNJV01000030.1 GCA_013822085.1 Isosphaera sp.
CGCCCGCCGCCACCCTCCGAACGCTCGGCCACAATTCCTTCCCCCCCCAGCCGACCCCCCAACAAAGCCCGCCGAACCGCCCGCCCGCACCCGCCGTACAGACTCACCGCCGCGCAGCGCTCTAGATTTGTACCCTGCGCCCCCGCCGCGCCCCCGCCGCATCTCCCTCCCGCTCCCCTCGCCCCACGCCCACGCCCACGCCCTCGCTCCCGACACCCAAGGACCCGCCCATGGCTCCCGCGCACGACCACGAGCATCACCCCCACCCCGGCGCCCACGCCGACACCGCCGGCAAGGCCCACACCATCCAAGGGCCCCACCACCACGACAAGGCCGGCCTGTGCTGCACCCACCACGAGCTCCAAGAGCTCCAGTCCGAGCGATACCTCCTGATCTACTTCACCGGCGCCGTGCTCCTGGCGGCCACGTTCCTGAGCAAGCACCTGTTCCCCGGCGCCATCGCCGGCCCCATCGCCGAGGTCCCCGCGATCGCCGCCGCGCTCCTGCTGGGCTTCCCGCTCTTCTACGCCTCGGTCAAGGAGCTCCGCGCCGGCTACGCCTCGTCCAGCTCGCTGGCCTCGCTGGCCCTGATCGGCCTGCTGGCCGTCGGCCGCTACGAGCCCGCCGGCTGGGTCGCGTTCATCCTCCTGGTCGCCGACCAGGTCCTGCGCCGGACGGCCTTTAGCGCCCAGCGCGTCATCGAGCAGCTCATCCGCCTGACCCCCGACGTGGCCAGGACCCTCCGCGACGGCCACGAGTCCGAGGTCTCCCTCGCCCAGGTCAAGGTCGGCGACGTCGTCCGCGTCCGCCCCGGCGAGAACCTCCCCATCGACGGCGTCATCATCGCCGGCCGATCCACCCTCGACCAGGCCTCCCTCACCGGCGAGGCCCAGCCCCACGAGGTCGCCCCCGGCGACGAGGTCTACGCCGGCACCACCAACCTCTCGACCACCCTGGACATCCGCGCAACCAAGGTCGGCACCGACACGACCATCGGCAAGGTCTCGCAGCTCATCTCCGCCGCCGAACGCGCCAAGACCCCGCGCCAGCTCCTCATCGAGCAGGTCGCCCGCTTCTACGTCCCCGTCGTCCTCTCGATCGCCGCCCTGACCTGGTTCGTCTCCGGCGGGGCCGCCTCCGGCCCCTCCCGCGAGGACGCCGTCCTCCGCGCCGTCTCGGTGCTCTTTGTGGCCTGCCCCTCGGCCCTGCTGATCTCCTCCCCCACGGCGATGGTCGCCGCCTTCGCCGCCGCCGCGCGCCTGGGCATCCTCATCAAGCAGACCCGCTACCTCGAGGCCGCCGCCGACATCGACACCGTCGTCATGGACAAGACCGGCACCATCACCACCGGCAAGTTCGCCGTCGCCCGCCTGGCCCCGGCCCCAGGCGTCGACCCCGCCCTCCTCCTGGCCTCAGCGGCCAACGCCGAGCAGCAGTCCAACCACCCCCTGGCCCGCTCGATCATCGCCACCGCCAGCGCCGCTCGCATCCACCTCGACGGCTCGACCGACCACCAGGAGATCCACGGCCGCGGCGTCCGCGCCCGCACCTCCTCGGGCGAGCTCTTCGTCGGCCGCGCTTCCTGGATCGCCGAGCTCCTCCCCCACGCCCAGCACGACATCGCCGCCGCCTCAGCCAAGGCCGAGGGCATGACCGGCGTCCACGTCGCCTCCGGCGACCGCTACCTCGGCTGCGTCGGCCTGGAGGACCGCGTCCGCCCCAACACCAAGCCGGTCATCGACCGCCTCCGCGACCTGGGCGTCCGCCGCGTGTCCATCTTCACCGGCGACCGACTCTCGGTGGCCCAGCGCGTCGGCCTGGCCGTCGGCGCTGACTCCGTCGAGGCCGAGTGCCTCCCCGCCGAGAAGCACGAGCAGGTCCTGGCACTGACCTCCCAGGGCCGACGGGTGCTCATGGTCGGCGACGGCATCAACGACGGCCCCTCCCTGGCCGCCGCCGACGTCGGCGTGGCCATGGGCCTCTCCGGCTCGGACATCGCCACCAACTCGGCCGGCGTCGCCCTCATGAACGACGACCTCTCCCGCGTCCCGTTCCTCATCGAGCTCTCCCGCATGGCCCGCGCCATCATCAGCCAGAACATCGCCATCTCGATCATCGTCGCACTCGTCGGCCTCGTCCTGGCCGCCACGGGCTACGTCGAGGTCTTCGGCGCCCTGGTCTTCCACTTCGTCGGCGACGTCATCGTCGTCCTCAACTCCTTCCGCCTCTTCCGCTTCGGCGAGCTCTACGCCGAGAACGACTCGGCCCTGACCGACCCCGCCTCCGCCCCCGCGCGCCGCGCCGCCTCCCTCAACCTCGCCGCCGCCAGCGCCGACCCCGCCGCCAACTCCCCCCAGCCCCAGCGGTCGGTGGAGCTGAGATGGTCCTCGTCGCCGGAGAAAAGCGCCGACCCCGCCGCCAACTCCCCCCAGCCCCAGCCGGCCTGACCCCACCACCACACTCCCACCACCCACCACCCTCCTGCCCCCCCGCCAGCCCGCACGCACGCGCAGCCGGCGCCCCTGAGCCCACATCTCGCCGCGCGCCCCACCCCGCCGCGCTCCCGATCGCCCGGCCAATTACAATCTCACCACGCGGGCGTGGCGGAACTGGCAGACGCGCGGGATTTAGGTTCCCGTGGCCTCACGGCCGTGCAGGTTCGACCCCTGTCGCCCGCACTGCTCTCTGCCAGCCGCGCCCGCGCGCACCCGCTCACTCATACGCGCCGCCCGCTCACGCATACGCGCCGCCGCCGCCACCCGGGCTCTCCAGCCCCGCCAGCATGTACCGCAGCGCGTCCACCGCGTGGTCGCTCCCGTCCTTGACCGGGTCCAGCTTCTCCGGCTTGTCGCTCGGGTACCGATACCGCGCCATGCTCTCGATCAGCCGCGCGCAGCGCTCCGAGATCAACAGGCTCGGCCCGCCCACCGCCCCCCGGCCGCCCAGCCGCCTTCGGACCCGCTCGACCCCCTCGATCACGCCCTCGCGCCGAAACCGCACCGCATAGCCGGCCCGCCGCAGCACCGTCACCGCCGACATGCCCGTGTGCATCGACCGCTGACACCCCGCCGGATCGACCCCGACGCACCCGATCACGTCCCCCGGCCCGAGCAACTCCCGCTCCACTTGGCGCATCTGCGCAATGAAGTCGTCCAGCCGCGTGTCGCTGCGCACCAGCTCGCGCACCACGCGCACCACCGCGCCCCCCTCACGCCGATCGATCACCGCCCACAGCGCCACCGTCGGCGAGCGGTACCCAAAGTCCATCCCCACCGCCCACTCCCTGCCGCGCGCCGGCGCCACGACCTGCAAGCCCCCGCCGACCTCACCGCCAAGCCCGCCGGCCTCACCGCCGCCCCCGCCGCGGCCCTCGCCCTCGCCGAGCGCCTCGGGCACGATCGCCCCGTGAGCGACCACGTGCACGCGCTCGTCAAACTCCGGCAGCACCGCGTCCGTCCGCCGCGGCCGCAGGCACAGCATCTCGCTCTCCCACGTCCCCTGGCTCACGCGCCCGCGCGACGCCACCGCGTCGTCCACCTGCACGTGGCCGCCCTCGCCCTCGGCCCGTTCCTTGGCCCTGCCGCCGCACTCGGGCTCGAGCGCGCACTCGGCGCACACCCGCTCGTGCGGGCAGCGCTCCAGCACGTCCAGCACGCCCCAGCGGAACAGCACCCGCCCGCGCCCGCGCCCCGCCGCGGCGCCCGCCTCCGGCCCCGTCTCGGCCCGCAGCTCCCGGTACGCCCGCGCCTCGCCGACGACGCGCCACATCAGCCCCTGCGGCACGTGCAGCGTGCTCAGCGCCTCGACCGACCCGCGCACCACCTCGCCCCACGGCCCGGCGCGGCGCAGCGACCGCGTCGTCAGCTGCGCCGCCTGCCACACCCCGGGCTCGAACAGGTCCACCTCGTCGCACCGCAGCTTCTGCACGCGCGACCCTCGGACCGACCGCTCGCTCTGGGCCAGCACCTCGCACCGCGACCCGTTCCGCAGGCGCACCCCCCGGCCCGTCACCCGCCCGCTGACCAGCCCGCGCAGCCCGGGCCGGCCAAAGAACTCCACCAGGTGCTCTTGCATCCGCCTGGACTGCTCGAGCGAGCCCCCCAGGATCCTCACCTCCACGCCCCGCTTGAAGACCATGTCCAGCACCGTCGCGATCGCACCTAGATATGTCTTTCCCCCGCCCCGGCTGGCCCACACGACCGCGTCGCGCCCCAGCCGAACCCCACCCACACCCCCCGCACCCGCACCCGTCCCCCCCGCGCCCAACACCGCCGCACCCCCGGCCCCCGCGCCCGCGTCAGCGCCCACCACCGGCCCGCCCTCGCCCTCAGCCGGCACCCGGCCCTCGAAGTACGCCCAGCTCACATAATCAAGTGGGGCCGCGTGCCCTTCGAGCAGCGGCTCGGCGCCGAGCCGCACCCCGAGCCGCTCCTCGACCCACGCCCGCAGCGCCGCCACCGTCGCCGGCGGCTCCATCAGCCTCCCGCCCCGCCCGCCGCTCTTCCTGCGCCCGGCGCCCCCGCTGCGCCCGCCAGTGGCCCCAGCCTCGCCCGCCTCATCGCTCCCGCTGTTGCAGCCGCTCCCGCCCCGCCCACCGCCGCCCCTGCCCCCACGCCCGCTGGCAGATCGTTCGCCCACGCGCTCCCCCTTTTACACGTCCGTGTGTATCGCCGCTCCCGCGCCGACCGCGATCTCTCCCGCCCCGTACGCCACGCGCTCGGCCGCCAGCCGGCCGCCCGCCAGCCTCCACAGATCCGCGACCGTCGCCCCCGCCGCGTGCCTGGTCGCCACGCTCCCGCGCGCCCACGCCCGCAGCGCGCGCTCCGCCTGAGCCAGGCCCCCCGCCGATGCCCCGAACCGCGCCGCCGCCGCGCTGGGCCAGGCCAGGTCGATCGCCCGCACGCCGCGCTGGGCCAGCCACGCGATCAGCCGCTCGTCCGCGGCGCTCCTCGGCACGCTCGCCACGCGCATCCCCGCGCGCTCGAACATCGGGCAGCACACGCCCATCGACGCCACCGCCTCCGTGCACGCGGTGATCGGCCCGTCCAGGTACGCCCGGATCAGCCCGACGGCCACCCCGCGGCCGCGGTCGCGCGGGTCCACGATCACCCGGCTGATGCACCGCAGGTGCGCGTTGAGGCGCGCCATGACCCCGCTGCGCTCCGACGCGCACGCCGCCGTGAACGCCGCGCCCCAGAGCGCGCGCCGCCACGCCCCGTGCATCACCGGCATCGACACGCACAGCACCCCCATCAGCCGGCCGCGGCGCCCCCGCCGCGCCGACAGCACGCCCACCACCGTCGCCGGGCGCGCCGCCCCGCCGACCACCCGCGAGCGCCGGTAGTGGCACCACCCCAACTCGTCCAGGTCCGCCACGCTCCCGGCGCCGATGTGCACCCCGTCCATCACGCACCCCCCTCTCTCTTTGCCCCTTGCCCCTCGGCCCCCCGCGCTCACCGGCGCCCCTGTGCGCCCTTACTCCTTGCCTCGCCCAGCCACGCCTCGCCCAGCCACCCGCGCCCCGGTAGCGCACACACGATCGTGTGCGTGCCCCAGCCCCAGCCTCAGCGACGGCCGCAGCCACGCGACCGCCCCCGGGTGCACCGTCGCCACCACCGCGCGCATGGTCGGGTGGTGCGTCAGCCAGCGCCGCAGGGCCACGCACACCGCCCGCAGCGTGTCGGCGTCCAGGCTGGACCCGAACTCGTCGATCAGCAGCGTGCACCCGCGCCGCTGGGCCTGCGCGCGGCGCATGGCCTGGGCCAGCGACAGCCGCCAGCGCTGCCCGTCGGAGAGCAGCGCCGCCGGCCGGTCCAGCGCCCAGGCGTCTGCCAGCCCCGCGCGTGCCAGGCACCCGAGCCACTGCCTGAGCGGCCCCTCGCCGCCGCCGGCCGCCGCGGCGTCCGTTGCCAGCGGGTCCAGGTCGCACAGCGCCCCGCGGCGCACGCGCGGCCGCGGCCCCACCCACACCGCGCGGGCCCCCAGCCGCGAGCGCAGCCGCCGCAGCACCGTCGTCTTGCCGCAGCCGGAGGGCCCCCAGACCGCCGCCACGCGCCCCGGCCCGAGCAGCCGGTCGATCCGCTGCGCCTGGGCCCCCGCGACCCGCCGGGCCGCATCGACGGGCGCCTCAGCCAGTCTGCCGTCCTGGGCCAGCGTGAGGCCGAACCACGCGGCGCACCGCAGCAGGTTGTCGCTCGGCTGCGGGCCCCGCCCCGCCCCGCGCACGCTCACGCGCCCTCCCCGTCGCCGGCCGGCAGCCGCCCGGGGCCCACGGGCGCACGCCCGGCACCGCCCGCCGGCAGCGCCCGGAGCATCTGCCGCACCGCGGCGCACACGCACCTGCACGTGTGATAGCTCTGGCCGCTCGCCCGGGCCGCGCCGCGGATGGTCATGCCCTCGATGAACACGCGCGACGCCACCGACGCGAACCTGGGCGACCACCCCCCGCGGTGCCGGGCCACGTAGATGAACCCGTCCGAGAGCACCCGCGTGATCAGGCCGCGCACGCGCCGCCGGGCCGTCCGCGGGCTCACGCGCATCATCAGCGCCACCTGCCCCAGCCGCTGCCCGTGCTGGTAGACCGCCTCCAGGAGCGCGCGCTCCTGCTCGGGCAGCAGCTCGGCGCGCACCCGGATCCGATCGGCCAGCTCCTCGGTGTGCCGCCGACGCAGGTCGATCGTCAGCCCGCGCATCGACGCCGGCTGGGCCTCGCCCGCGCCGTGCGTGGACGGCGGCGTGTGGGCCGCCTGCGCCGCTGCGCTGCGGGGCGTGGCGGCCCCAGCCGCGTCGCGCTGCCGCGCGTAGAGCGGGCTGGCTGGGGCCATCCCGGGCGCCAGCCGCACCGCGCGCAGCGCCGCAGCTGCCGGCGGATGCTCCGCGGTCGGGTGTGTGGTCTGTGGCAGCACGATCAGCATGGGGCACCTCCTCCCCGGCGTCGCTGAGGGGGGATTGGCCTTCCTGCCAACCGGTCCTCGTCACGCCGCGGTCATGTCAATGTGGGGGATGTTTGCGTCCATGCAAGGCGTTTGTTTGGTATATACACGGCAATGGCGCCCCCGGCGAGTCGATCCACCGCGCCAGTGACGCACACGGGTGAGTGGCCGACATTTCGCCTCGCACCTAGCGATTTCCCGTATGATTTCTTTTCCCTATGGCACCGATCGCGGTCCGGCCGACTCGGGATTCCCCGAGCTTGGTATCATGCAGCGAGCATGAGCACCCCCGACAGCGGCAGCCGCTTGGGTTGCGCGTCGGCGTGGGTGCGGTCGGCCAAGGAGCGATTCATGGGTACGTGCTGTGGCGATGACCGGTGTGCGTGCGGGTGCGGCAGCGGCGCAGAGTGCGCGTGCGGGCCCCAGTGTGCCTGCGGGTGCAAGGGGCGCGCCTCGCGCCGGCGCAGCGGCGCCGTGGCGCTCTGGGGCGGGTTGTTCGTGGTGTCGGTCGCGTTGACGACCGTGCTGGCCACGCCGTCGGGCGGGACCGGCCGGGCCGAGGGCACCAAGGGCGCCTCCGCCGCGGGCACCAAGGAGCACGACATGGCGCAGCCTTCCGAGGACGAGATGAAGCTGTGGATCGAGGCGGGCACGCCGGGCGCAAACCACCGCATGCTCGACCAGTTCGTGGGCACGTGGGAGGGCAAGACCACGTTCTGGATGGCCCCCGGCGCCCCGGCACAGGAGAGCACCGGCACGATGATCAACGCCTGGACGCTCGACGGCCGGTGGCTCAGGCAGGACTGGACCGGCGACATGGGCGGTCAGCCGTTCACGGGCCTGGCGCTCTGGGGCTTTGACAACATCCGCAAGGTGCACGTGGGCACGTGGATGGACTCGCTGACCACCGGGGCGCTGGTGACCGAGGGCCCGGCGTCCAAGGACGGCAAGACGTTCGATTCCCGCGGCGAGATGACCGACCCGACCGGGGTCAAGATCAAGACGCGCATGGTGATCCGCGTCACGAGCCCCACCGCGCACGTGATGGAGATGTACGAGACCAAGCCGGGGCAGCCCGAGCGGATGAGCATGAAGATCGAGTACACCAAGAAGTGACGCCCGGCCCGCGCCGCTGCGCCCGGCCGGCGCCCGCGCACAGCCCGACAAGCCCGCCGCGCCCGCCCCGGGCTCCTGGGGCGGGCGTTTTGGTCGTGTGCGCGTAGGATGTGGCCAAGGTGGGCCCCGCATGAAGCAATTCCGAGCGCTGGCGGCTGGTGCCGGGGCGTACCGAGGGCTGATCGCCGCGACGATCGGGCTTGCGGCCCTGGCCGGGGCGAACCTGGGCGCGGGGATCCTGGGCGCTGCGGCGATACTGGAGCAGATCCTGCCGCGCGGGCCTGAGCGGGCGACGCGGACGCTGGGGGACCTTGCCCGGGACCTTGATGGGCGCCTGGGCGGGCTGGTGCCCGACGGGCTGATCTCGGCGTTGCCCACCGAGCCGTTCGCGGCGGTGGTGGCGCTGATGGCCGCGCTGGGCGCCCTGACGGTGTGGGGCACTGTGGTGAACTACGCCCACGCGCACGCGGCGATGACGGTGGTGGCGCGCTTTGCCAGGGACCTGCGCCAGCGCGTCCACGCGCACGCGGTTCGGCTGTCGGTCTCGGACGTGGGGCGGCTGGGGGCGACGAACCTGGGCGTGCACGTGGTCAACGACGCGGGGCAGGTGGCCGCGGGGCTCGGGGCGCTGCTGAACAAGACGCTGATCCAGGTGAGCAAGGCGGCGGGGGCGCTGGCGATGGCGCTGGTGCTCGACTACCGCGTGACGCTGGCGGCCCTGATCGTGGCGCCGCTGCTCTACCAGGTGATGCGCAAGACGGGCACGCGCGTGCGGCGGGCCACGCGCCGCGGGCTGGAGGCATCGGCGGAGATGTACCGCGCCACGCGCGAGGTGGCCGAGCAGCTGCGGATGGTCAAGTGCTGCGGGGCCGAGGGCCGCGAGACGGCGGCGTTTGCCGGGCTCTCGGCCGGGGCGCTCGAGCAGGAGCTGCGGGTGCGCCGGGCCCGGGCGCTGGGGCCGCCGGTCGTGGAGCTGGTGGCGCTGCTGACGCTGGGCGTGCTGATGGTGGTCACGTCCAAGGCGATCATCGACGGGAGCGCGGACCTGGGCGGCGTGCTGCTCACGCTGGCATCGCTGGGCATCGCCGCCAGCTGCCTCAAGCCGCTCACGGGCCTGGCCCACGAGCTGCAAGCGGCCGAGGCCTCGGCGGCGCGCATCGCCGGCGTGCTGGGCATGCCCGTCGAGCCCGGGCACGAGGCCGGGCTGCCCGAGCTGGCCCGGCACAGCCGGTCGATCGAGCTGCGCGGCGTGTGGTACACCTACCCGGGGGCGTCCGGGCCGGCGCTGCGCGGCGCCAGCCTGCGGATCAGTGCCGGGCAGACCGTGGCGGTGGTCGGGCCCAACGGTTCGGGCAAGACGACGCTGCTGAGCTTGATCCCGCGGCTGATCGACCCCGACGAGCGCGCCGGCGCCGAGGCGGGCGGCGGTGGGGGTGGGGGGGGTGAGGGGGGTGGGGGTGCGGTGCTGATCGACGGCGTCGACGTGCGCGGCGTGGCCGTGGGGTCGCTGCGGGCCCAGATCGCGGTGGTGACGCAGGAAACCATGCTCTTTCGCGGCACCGTGCGCTCGAACTTGGCCTACGGCGCGCCCGGGGCCACCGACGAGGAGATCGAGCGGGCGGCTCGGCAGGCGCGGGCGCACGAGTTCATCGCGGCCCGGCCGGGCGGCTACGCGGCGGCGGTGGGCGAGGGCGGCGCGGGCTTCTCGGGGGGTCAGCGGCAGCGCATGGCCATCGCGCGGGCGGTCCTGCGCAGGCCGGCCATCCTGCTGCTGGACGAGGCGACGAGCATGATCGACGCCGACAGCGAGCGGCACATCTCCGACGCGCTCGACGAGTTCGCCGCCGGGCGCACCTGCCTGATCGTGGCCCACCGGCTGAGCACGGTGGTGCACGCCGACACGATCGTGGTCATGGAGGCCGGCCGGGTCGTCGACCAGGGCGCCCACGCCGAGCTGCTTGCGCGGTGCCCCACGTACCGGCTGATCGCTGAGAACCAGCTGGTTCGGCAGGAGGCGTCGGGGAGCGGCGCTGCCGGGCTGGGTGCCGCGGCTGGGGCCTGAGCGGCCCGCGGCGCGGAGCTCGGCCCCGGCGCGACTGTCGATCCGCGGCGATACGCTGGGCCTGATGGGCGCTGCGCCGACGAGTGCAACGGGTCCGGGCGGGGCCGGCGCGTGGGCCGGCGCGGTGGCCGTGGTGGGTCTTGGGTACGTGGGTCTGCCGCTGGCCCGGCTGATGTTCGACGCGGGCGCTTCGGTGATCGGGATCGACACCGACCCGGCCAAGGTGGACGACCTGCGCGCCGGCCGGTGCTATTTGCGGCATTTGGGCGACGGGTTCGTCCGGCCCATGAGCGCCGCGTGGGGCCGGGCGGGCGAGGCGCGCTTCTGCGCCACGACCGACGCCGCCGCGGTGCGCCACGCCGAGGCGGTGATCGTGTGCGTGCCGACGCCGCTTGGCGGCCCCGGGCACGAGACCGAGCCCGATCTGTCGTACGTGGAGGGCACGTGCCGGGCGATCTCGCCGCACCTGCGGCCCGGGGCGCTGGTGGTGCTCGAGAGCACCTCGTACCCCGGGACGACGCGGCGGGTGGCCGGGCCGCTGCTGGAGCGGTGGGCCGGGCCCGGCGGGCAAGAACACACGCGTGTGTGCGGTCAGCCGGGCGGGTTCTACCTGGCGTTCTCGCCCGAGCGCGTCGACCCGGGGCGCACGGACATCGGGCTCGGGGACGTGCCCAAGCTGGTGGGCGGCGTTGACGCCCAGTCCGGGGCGCGGGCCGAGGCGTTGTACCGCAGGGCCTTTGCCAGGGTGGTCGGGGTGTCGTCGGCGGAGGTGGCCGAGGCGGCCAAGCTGCTGGAGAACGTCTTCCGCGCGGTGAACATCGCGCTGGTCAACGAGATGAAGCTGGTGCTCGAGGCGATGGGCATCGACGTGTGGGAGGTCATCGCGGCGGCGGCGACCAAGCCGTACGGGTTCATGCCGTTCTATCCGGGCCCGGGGTGGGGCGGGCACTGCATCCCGATCGACCCGTTCTACCTGGCCTACGCGGCGCGGCGGGCGGGCGTCCAGAGCCGGTTTGTCGAGCTGGCCGGGCAGATCAACGCGCAGATGCCCGCGGTGGTGGTGGGGGCGGTGGCCGGCGCGCTGGGGGTCCGGGGCGTCGGGCTTGGCGGGGCCCGGGTGCTGGTGCTGGGGCTGGCGTACAAGCCGGACATCGACGACGTGCGCGAGTCGCCGGCGCACCCGATCATCGACGGGCTCCGGCGGGGCGGCGCGGCGGTGTGGTACCACGACCCGCACGTGCCGCGGACGCACCGCCAGAGGCGCGGGGACCTGGGGATGGAGTCGGTGGCGTTGACGGCCCGGGAGCTGGCGGGGTACGACGCGGTGGTGGTCGTCACGGCCCACCGCGCCATCGACTGGGCCCTGGTGGCGCGGCACGCGCGGCTGGTGATCGACACGCGCGACGCGCTGCGTCCATGGGCCCAGGAGATGGGCGACCGGCTGGTGCGCGCGTGAGCGCCGAGGGCGCTCACGGGGCGCACAGCGCGCAGGTGGCGCAGGGCGCGCACGGCACCGGCGGGCTCGGGGCGCGGGCGCGCAGCGGCTTTGTGTGGACGGCCCTGGCGGCCCTGGGCGGCAAGGCGATCGGCGCCGGGCAGTTCGTCGTGCTCGGGTGGCTCCTGAGCCGCGAGGACCTGGGGCTGGTCTCGATGGCGATCTCCAGCGCCCTGATGCTGAGCGTCATCCAGTACGCCGGCGTGACGGACATCCTCGTGTCGCGGCACAGGCGCATGCACCTGTGGGCCAACGCGGGGTTCTGGTTTGCGCTGCTGCTGGGGACGTTCTCGATGGCGCTGGTGGCCTGGGCTGCGCCGGTGGTGGCGTGGTGGCAGGGGGAGCCGTGGCTGGGCCCGATGCTGCTGGTCATGTCGTGCGTGGTGGTGCTCAACTCGCTCAACTCGGTGCCCACGGCCGTGCTGACCGGCGAGCTGCGGCTCAGGGAGCTTGCGCTGTGGCAGCTGGCGATCCAGGCCACGCAGACGGTCCTGACGGTGGGCATGGCCTGGTGGGGCCTGGGGGCGATGAGCGTGGTCCTCTCGGCGGCGGCGGTGGCGCCGGCGATGTTCGTGCTGCGCTACCGCGTCTCGGGGCTGCGCCTGCGGGCCGACCCGCAGTGGCGCCGGTGGCGATACATCGTCTCGGACAGCCTGGTCCTGGCCGTGGTGGGCGTGATGAACGCGGCGGGCGACCGCCTCAGCCCGCTGATCATCGGTGCCGTGCTCGGGCCCGGGGCGGTGGGGCTGTACTTCCTGGCGGCGCAGTTCTCCGTGCAGGGCGTCGGGCTGCTCACGTCCAACCTGACGGCGGTGCTCTTCCCGACGCTCAACAAGATGCTCGACCAGCCGGCGCGGATGCTGGCGGCGTTCGACCGCGCCGCGCGCCTCATGGCCGCGGTGGGCGTCATGGTCTCCGCGGGGCAGGCGGCCTCGGCTGGGGCGCTGGTCAGGCTCCTGCTGCCCCAGGACAAGCACGCCGCCGCCGCCGCGTGCGGGCTCATGAGCCTCGGCCTGTGCTTCGGCGTGCTCGGGTCGGTCAGCACCGCCCTGGTCAAGGCGACGGGGCGATTCGGGCGGCTCTTGTGGCTCACGGCGGGGTACGCCTCGACGGGCGTGGTGTGCATCGCCGTCGGCGGCTGGCTCGGCGACGTGACGGGCGCCGCGGCGGGGTACCTCGCCTACTCGTGTGTGTGGGGGCCGCTGGGCGCGGCGATCGTCTCGCGCCCGGTGGGCGGGTCGTGGCGGATGGTGGGGGGGATCTACGCCCCGCCGATCGCGTCTGCGGCGCTGGGCTTTGGCCCCCTGTGGCTGGCGAGCCTTTGGCTGCCGGTGGGGGTGTGGTGGGACATTCTTAGAATCTTGACCTTCGCAAGCGTGGGCGTGGTGGCGTACCTGGCGGCGCTCAGTAGACTGCACGGCGGCACGTACAGAGACCTGATCACCCAGGCCGCGGGGCCGCTGAGACGCCTCGGGCCGCTGGGGCGTTCGGCGGGCGCGGCGCTCGGGAGGCTCGGCCCCTGAGCCGCACGCTGCGGGAGGTGTCGATGCTCCTCAGGCGAGAGCTGCCGGTGGAATGGGCACGCTGGAACGCCGCGCACGCGTCGCCGCACGGGCCGCGCTGGTGGCTGAGCCTGCTCAGGCGGCGGTGGGCCCGCCGGGTGTGGCCCAACCGCGCCGCGCTGCCCGGGGCGATGGTGCGCCAGCTCGGGCCGTTCGCCTTTCAGCGCAACAGCGACACGCGCACGGCCGAGTACCCGTGGACGTACTTCACGATCGCGCCGCGGCCCGGGTCGGTCGTCATCGACGTGGGCGGGGGCCTCTCGGGCATGCAGTTTGTCCTGGCCCGCGCGGGGTGCCAGGTGACGACCGTCGACCCCGTGCTCGACGCCGACCCCACGGACTCGTGGTGGTTTGGCGACGCCGACCACGCCGCCCTGAGCCGCAAGCTGCGGGCCCCGGTGCGCTTCGTGCGGGCCTTGCTCCAGGACGCGGGCATCGCAGAGTCCAGCGCCGACGTGGTCACCGCCACGTCGGTCATCGAGCACATCCCCGCTGAGCCGGCGGCGGATCTCATGCGCGCCATCGCCCGCGTGCTAAAGCCCGGCGGCCGCCTGGTGGCCACGGTCGACCTGTTCCTGGACGTGCGACCCTTCGCCCCAGCCGAGCGCAACCGCTGGGGGACCAACATCGACCTGGCCCGGCTGATCGCCGGCTCCGGCCTGCGCCTGGAATTCGGCGACACCGCCGAGCTCCACGGCTTTGCCGGCTTCAACCCGGCCGCGATCCTGGCTCGGCGCGCCGAGTTCTACGAGTTCGACGGCGTGCTCAGCCAGGCCCTGGTGCTGCGCAAGCCGTGAGGGCCGCGACCGAGCTGCGCGCCTTTACACCGGCCCTCGGCGGGCCAAGTGTTGCCCCATGGACCGAGTGATCGGCTTTGCGTGGGTCATCGATGGCACCGAGGGCTACGGCGTGGCCTCGACGGTGCTCGCCCTGACCGAGCACGTCCGGCGCGCAGGGCACGCCGTGCGCGTGATCGCCGTGCGCCAGGGCTCGCTGGCTCAGGAGCTGCGCGGGCGGGGGTTCGATGTGGACGTGCTCGGCGCCGTCGCCATGGGCGTCTACACGGGCGGTCGCGTCGCGCGGGCCCTCCAGCTGGTGCGCAACACCGCCCGCGGCAGGGCCCTGGCCAGGGCGATCCGCGCCGCGCTGATCAAGCGCACCCCCGACGTGGCCCACGTCATCCTGCCCACGCTGGTGTCGCCCGTCTCGCGGGCCATCGTCGGCCTGCGCGCCCCGGGCGGGCCGGTGCTGGGCGTGTGGGAGATGGCCGCCGTCGTGGGCGATCGCGCCCCGATCCCCGTCAACCGCTGGATCTACCACGCCGCGGTGCGCCGCGCCCGGATGCTCGTGCTGGCCAACAGCGCCTACACCGGCCGGACCCTGGTCGGCCCGCGCGGCCGGGCCCGCGGTGTCGAGCCGGTCACCTTCCACCTCGGGGTTGACGAGGGCCGGTTCGATCCGAGCCGCGTGCGCCCCGTCCAACGCCGCGACCTGGGCATCCCCAGCGACGCCGTGGTCTTCGGCGTCATCGCGCGCTTCGACGGCGCCAAGGGCCAGCGTCAGGTCGTGGGCGCGCTGGCCGCGGCGATCGGCGCCGCCCCGGCTCCCGACTGGCGGCTGCTCCTGATCGGCGGGCCCGCCGACGGCCCGCACGCCCAGGCCGTCCGCGACGAGGCGGCCCAGCGCGGCGTCGCCGACCGCGTGATCTTCACCGGCCCGGTGCCCGACCCCGAGCGCTACTACGCGGCGATCGACGTGCCCTGCAACGCGCGCACCGACGCCGAGCCCTACGGCCTCTCCGTCGTCGAGGCGATGATGATGGCCAGGCCCGTCCTGGTCCACGCGCTGGGCGGGCCCGCCGAGACCGTCATCGACGGCGTCACCGGCTGGCACGTGCCGGCCCCGACGCCCGAGGCCTGGCGCGCCGGCGTTGCCCGGGTCATGGCCGACCGCCACCGCTGGGGCCAGATGAGAGAGGCCGCACGAGCCCACGCGCTCGAACACTTCACCGCAAGCGCCGTGGCGCGCAGGTACATGGACACCGTGCAGGGCCGGCTTGCGCAGAGCCAGTGAGCCGTCGCTGGGCGAAGCGGGACCCCGGCGGCAGGAGCGTTGATATCCTCCCGCCTATGCGTTCACTGGCGGGCAAGAGGATCATCGTGACCGGCGGCGCGGGGTTCTTGGGCGGCTGCGTGCTGCGGGCCCTGCGGGAGCGCGGCGTCCGCGACCAGGACGTGTTCGTGCCCCGGCGGCGCCACTACGACCTGACACGCGAGGCCGACGCGGCCCGCCTCTACCGCGAGGCGTTCGGCGGGGCCAAGGCCGACGTGGTGATCCACCTGGCGGCGGAGGTCGGCGGCATCGGGGCCAACCGCAAGTCCCCCGGGCGATACTTCTACGCCAACATGGCCATGGCCCTGCACCTGATCGAGCAGGCCCGGCTCGACGGCCTGGCTGAGCGCGGCGGGAGCTTCGTGCAGGTCGGGACGATCTGCGCCTACCCGAAGTTCACGCCGGTGCCCTTCCGCGAGGAGGAGCTCTGGAACGGCTACCCGGAGGAGACCAACGCGCCCTACGGCGTGGCCAAGAAGGCCGCCTGGCAGATGCTCGACGCGTACCGGCTCCAGTACGGCCTGCGCAGCGCGTACGTCCTGCCCGTGAACCTCTACGGCCCCGAGGACAACTTCGACCTGGAGACCAGCCACGTGATCCCAGCTCTGATCCGCAAGTGCGTCGAGGCCCAGTCGCGCGGCGACGAGAAGATCGTCTGCTGGGGCACCGGCGCGGCCTCGCGCGAGTTCCTCTACTGCGACGACGCCGCCGAGGGCATCGTGCGCGCCGCCGAGGTGATGCACGAGCCGACGCCGATCAACCTCGGCGCCTCGTTCGAGATCACCATCGGCGACCTGGTCCGGCTCATCGTGCGGCTGACCGGCTTCCAGGGCCGCGTCGAGTGGGACACCTCCAAGCCCGACGGCCAACCCAGGCGCTGCCTGGACACCTCGCGGGCCGAGCGGCTCCTGGGCTGGCGGGCCCGGGTCGGCTTCGAGGAGGGCCTGGAGCGCACCATCGCCTGGTACCGCGCCGCGGCGCAGGGGCACGCCCGATGAGCCCCCAAAGCCACGCCAGCGACCCCGGCAGCGTCGGCGACGCCCTGACGCCCACGCCCCACGGCAACCCGGCGGGGCCCGACGCCGTCTTCCCGGGCCGAGTGGCCCTGATCCAGACGATCCTCGCCGGCTTCCGCGTGCCGCTGTTCGAGCGCGTCGCGGCCCGCTGCACCGGCGGCCTGCACGTGTTCTCGGGCAGGATCCCCGAGGGCTCGGGGCACACGTCGGGGGCGGGCCTGCGCACGGCCCAGCACACCCTGGGCCACAACGCCTCCTTCCTGCCGACGCCGCTGACGCTGGTGTTCCAGCGCGGCGTGATGGACTGGCTCGAACGCACCGACCCGGACATCCTCTGGTGCGAGTCCAACCCGCGCGTGGTCACCACCAGGCGCGCCGTCGCCTGGATGCGCCGCAGGGGCAGGCCGGTGCTGGGCTGGGGCATGGGCACCATGCGGCTCTCGCGCGGCTTCGACTCCCTGCGCGCCCTGGCGCTGGGCAGGCTCGTGCGCAGCTTCGACGCCATGGTCTGCTACGGCTCGCAGGCCAAGCGCGGCTACGCCCAGTTCGGCGTCAACCCCGAGCGCATCTGGATCGCGTACAACGCCATGGCCCTGCGCCCCACGCGGCCCGCCCCGCAGCGCCCGCCCGTGACCGACCCCGCCGCGTGGCGCCCGACGGTCCTCTTCGTCGGGCGCATCAACCCCGAGAAGCGCCTGGACATGCTCCTGCACGCCTGCGCCGCCGTCGAGCCCGGCCGCGCGCCCCGGCTGCTGATCGTCGGCGATGGCCCCTCGCGCGCCGCCGATCAGGAGCTGGCCAGCCGGGTCTACCCGCGGGCCGAGTTCCTCGGGCCCAAGTTCGGCCCCGAGCTCGAACCGGTCTTTGAGTCAGCGGACCTCTTTGTCCTGCCCGGCCTGGGCGGCCTGGCCATCCAGCAGGCCATGAGCTACGCGCTGCCGGTCATCTCCGGCGAGGCCGACGGCACCCAGCACGACCTGCTGCGCCCCGGCAACGGCTGGATCGTGCCCCCCAACGACCAGGCCGCGCTTACCGCGACGCTGGGCGACGCCCTGAGCGACCCGCAACGCCTGCGCGCCATGGGCCAGGAGGGCTACCGCATCGTGCGCGACGAGATCAACATCGAGCGCATGGCCGACACGGTCCTGGACGCGCTGATCCACACCCACGGGCGTGCCGCCGGGCACGGCCCGGTCGCTGCGCACGGCGGCCTGGCGGGCGGCGCGCCAGCGCGCAGGGTGTGACAATGGCTGCGCCTTAGCGCGTCGCCGCGTCGGCCCCGGCGCCCGCCGGACGGGCCGCCTCGGGCTCGGGCGGGCCGTGCATCACCGCAGAGTGCGCCCCCGCTCTGGAAGCGACGACCCCCGAGGCGATCCCCAGCGGCTCGGTGTTCCCCACCGCCACCACGCTGTCGCCGCGCGAGACCACCACGCCCCCGGCACGCTCGATCGTCAGCACGAACGCGCTGGGACGGGCCACCGTCACGTCCGGACGCACGCGCACCAGCGCCGACGCCTCGTGCTCGGGCATCGAGAACACCGCCCCGCTCACCGGGTAGCGCGACTCGCGCGTCGGGTCCACGATCCACAGCTGGTACTGGTCGATCGGCGGGTCGATCGGCTCCAGCGCCGCCACCACCAGCACGCCCGCTTGCAGATCGCCGCTCCAGATCACGTACGCGACCGGGGGCGCCGCTTCCTCGCCGGGGCGGTGCATCGGCACCAGCACCCTGTCCGGCTCGGCCTGCACCAGCGTCACCAGCGACGCCGCCGACGCGTACACCGGGCGCGGCGATTCGGCCCACAGCGGGTCCGCCTCGGCCGTCCCCCAGCCCCGTGCCGGGCTGTTGAGCGCCAGGGCCGCGTCGTCCAGCAGCGCCGCAGCCTCGCGATCTGCGCGCTCCCCGAGCCGTTCAAGCTCGTACGCACCCGGAGCCGCCGCGAGCCGCCCGGTGGCACGTCCATCGCCGCCAGTGGCCTCGGGGCGCTCCTGGAGCACCGCGCTGGCCAGGGTGTGTAATGGCACGTCGGGCGATGCGTCTGTCGCGTTGAGCTGCGGCTTGGCCCCGCCGCCGGCCACAACCGCGCGTCCGGCGCTCGAGGCTGCACCCTGCCGATCGGTGACGATGATCAGGGCCACGCCCAGGCACGCCGCCGCCGCCCAGCCGGTGCCGCCCAGTGCCACCCACACGCGCCGGCGCCGCGGGCCGATCGCCACCGGCGCGGGCCCGTCCCCATACACCTCGCCCAGCAGCAGCACGCGCTCGCGCGTCGCCGACGCCAGCTCCGGAGCCGAGACGCCCGGCCGATCGTCCGCGTCCCCGAGCCCCGCGCCGGCCTCGGCCGCCGCCTGCCCCCCCCGCCCCCCCTGCCCCGACTGCCCCCCCTGGGGCCGTGACGCAGCCGCCCACGCCGCCGCAGCGCCCTCCAGCCGCAGCCGCTGCGATTCGGTCAGCGCCACCCGCTCCCCATACGCCAGCTCGACCGTGGCGATCGTCGCGTCCAGCACGCTGTAGGACGAGGGGTCGTCGTGCATCCCGAGCCGGTCCATCAGCCCGAGCAGCTCGGCTGACTCGTCCGGGCTCAGCCCGCTCACGGCGCGTCGCACCATCAGGTCGTGGGCGCGCTCTTGGGCGTCCAGCGGGGCGCCCTCAGGCCGGCCCGCGGCGCCCGGCTGCGTGTTGTTCGTGTCGTCTGGTGCCACCCGGTGCCCGCTCCTTGATTGCTGGCTCATCTGCCCACTTCGTCACGCCCCGCGTGCCCGATTCGCGCTTGGTGCTGCCCGTTCCCTCGTTGCCCGACAAAGCCGCACCGGGCAATGTTCGGACTCTGATCGTGCGCCGCTGCAGTATTGCTACTCCCGCGGTCACTTACGACGGCAGCGGTCCCGGCCGCGGCCCGGCCCGGTGCGGCCTGGCTCCCGAGCCCGAGCGTGCCGGGATGACCGCCACCCCGTGCCCGCGCGCTCGCTCCTGCGTCTCCTCCGGGTCGCCCTGGGACTGGGCGGCGCTGTCGATGGGCGTCCCGTCGGGCCTGGTCACGCCCTCGTCGGCCAGGCGCTCGCGCAGCGCGATCAGCCCGCGGCGCACGTGCGTCTTGACCGTCCCCAGCGGCATGCCCAGCAGGGCGGCGATCTCCTCGTGCGAGAGCCCCCGGCAGATCGACAGCCGCAGCACCGTCTGCTGCTCGGGCCGCAGCGACTCGAGCAAGCGCAGGGCCCGCTGGCCGATGTCCCCCGGCTCGCTCGGGGCCGCCTCGTCCTCCGTGAGCGGGCGGCCCACCGAGGCCCCCAGGTCCATGCCCATGACCGGGGCCGGCCGGCGCATGGCGCGGCGCTGGCGATCGATCAGCCTCCGCCGGGCGACCATGGCCACGAAGGTCTCCTCGCTGCCCAGGGCCGGGTCGTAGCGCGGCGCCGAGCGCCACACAGCCAGGAAGATGTCCTGCACCGCGTCGTCGATCTCGGCGCTCTGATGGCAGAACCGCCGGGCCAGCGCGTGGACGAGCCCGCCGTAGCGGGCGATCATCGCGCGGGCGGCCTCTTCCGAGCCCGAGGCGACGCGCGACAGCAGCGGTGGCGCCTTGGCCCACGGGCCGTCGTCCTGGTGCTCTGCGCGGCTGTGCACGTGTGCAGGGTAGTGGCCCGTGCGCGGCCACGCGGCCCGCGGCCCGGCCCGCCGGGATCCAAGAACCTGCCGCGCGTCTCCGCGCAGCAGGCCCAGAAAGCTTGGGATCAGACGCGCCCGCGACGCCGCGGGCGGGGGCGATCAGTGACCGGCGCCCTCGGAGCTGGCGCCCGGCAGGATCACGGTGTCCAGCACGTGGATCACGCCGTTGGTGCCCTCGATGTCGGTCTTGACCACGTTGGCGGTGGTCTTGGCCGAGATGCTCACCTTGCCACCGGCGACGTTGATCTTGAACGTCGAGCCCTCGAGAGTCTTGGGGGACTCCTTGCCGTTGAGCTTGACCACGTCGGCGGCCAGCACCTTGGCGGGGATCACGTGGAACTTGAGGACCTGCTGGAGCTGGGCCTTGTTCTCCGGCTTGAGCAGCGTCTCGAGCGTGCCCTTGGGCAGCTTGGCGAAGGCCTCGTTGGTCGGGGCGAAGACCGTGAACGGGCCCGTGCCGCTCAGGGCGTCGACCAGGTCAGCGGCCTTGAGGGCGGCCACCAGCGTGGAGAAGTCCGGGTTGCTCACCGCGATCTCGACCACCGACTGCGTGGGCGCAGTCACCTCAGCCACCAGGTTCTCCGCGGTGCACGCGCCGCTGAGCGGGCACGTCCCGCCGTGGTCGGGGCCAGCCGCCATCATCGCGCCAACGCCCACGATCAGACCCACCGCAGCGATCTTCACAGACTTCATACGTTCGACTCCCTGCATCGCACCCAGGGCCATAGCCCACACGAGCCCAGCCCGGTTGCGTCCATGGTTTTCGCTCAGAGTGTACGGGGAGATGCACCGACAAGATCGTTTTGGACGTTTGCCGGATCGTTTTTTATTCATACTTTGTTAGAATATTGACCCGCTGAACGCGCAATTTTCTTGATCAGGGAAAACATTGATCAAACCATGATCACCTCACGAGACTCAGACTCAACTGCGCGCGCTCGTGCCCGTTTTTTGTAGGTATCAGCACGAATAAGCAAAGAACGGACCATCGCGTTAGCCGCGAAAAAACAGCCCTCTGATAGCTTTTTATTCGCAGGGTGATACCCGCAATGTGTATCCACGCGGTGGACAGCGAGCTTCTTTGTCGTAGGTTTCACCGCTCGTGGGGACATTCGTATCGGCCCTCGCATGGGGCGCTCATAGACAGCAGCGATTGCTGCGCTGTGTGCGTGGTCGGGCGCGTGCCCGAGCCTCGGATGGATCCCTCATGAGCACGAGGCATCGCGCATGTTCGCAGATCAGCATCCTGAATCGGTTCCCTGCCTCGCCCGTCACCTGACCAGCGGGCGGCGCCCGGGCCGTCGTGTGGTGTGGTGTGTGGCGCCCGTGGCCGGCGTGTGCCTGGCTGTGGCCGGCGCGCAGGCGGCGGCGCAGCCGGCGGCCTTCATCCCCCTCGACTCCCTGACCGGCCCCGGCGACACCCTGGGCATCGCCACCGGCGTCTCCGACGACGGCTCGACCGTCAGCGGGTACGTCGCAGCGGGGGCCTCGGTCCGCTCGTTCGTCTGGCGGAGCGGGGCCGGCGCCAGCTTCGTCACGCTCCCCGGCGCCAGCGGCCTGAGCAACCTCCAGCTCCAGGCCATCTCCGGCGACGGCGCCACCGCGGTCGGGCGCGTCAGCACCGCCGCCGGGGACATCCGGGCCGCCTTCGTGCGCAGCGGCCAGGTGACGGTCCTGCCCGAGCTGGCCTCGGCCAGCAGATTCACCGAGGCGCTGGGCGTCAACCGGGACGGCAGCGTGATCGTCGGGCAGGGCCAGAACGGCTCGGCGATCGAGGCCTTTTCGTGGCGCCCGGCCCAGGGCGCCACGGGGCTTGGGTTCCTCAGCGCCAGCGCGCTCTTCGGCCGACAGAGCGCCGCCCGGGGCGTCTCGGCCAGCGGCGCCGTCATCACCGGCAGCTCCACCGCGTCCGACGGCCTGCTGGCCTCGCGCTGGGTCGCTGGGCGGTCGGTCACCACCGAGGCCCCCGACCCGGTCCTGCCCGGCGGCTCCCGCGTGAGCGAGGCCAACGCGATCTCCGGCGACGGCGCGTACACCGTGGGCTTCTCCAACTCCCAGAACGGCACCGAGGCGTTCATGGTCGGCCCCAGCCCGACCAACCCCGCCCTGCGGGCCATCCGCTCGCTGGGCGACCTGCCCGGCGGGGCCACCACCAGCATCGCCTGGGACGTTTCGGCCGACGGCTCGGTCGTCGTCGGGTCCTCCGTCGATGCCACCAACCGCCTCAAGGCCTTCATCTGGACCGAGGCGCAGGGCATCCGCGACCTGGCAGAGTTCCTGGCCGACAGCGCGGGCCTGGACCTGGCTGGATGGGAGCTGACCGAGGCCCGGTCGATCTCAGCGGACGGCCGGACCATCGTTGGCTTTGGTATCCCACCCAGCGGCGGCCTGGACGCGTTCATCGTCCAGCTCGGGCCCGTCGCCTGCAACCCCGCCGACATCGCTGACTTCCTCGGCCTGCCAGGGCCGGACGGTGTCCTGGACGGCAACGACTTCGCTCTGTTCTTGAACGCCTTGGCCCTCCCGGACAACGACCCGGTCCGCTTGGTCGCCGACATCGCCAACTTCCTCGGGGACGTCGCCCCACCCTTTGGGACCGGCGGGCCGGACGGCGTCGTCGACGGCAACGACGTGGCCGCGTTCTTGTTGTGGCTGGCCATCGGCTGCTGAGGCCGGCCCCGCGGCGAGGCCAAAGCCCGTGGCGCGCATGCGTGCAACCCGACCCGGCGTGGAACGTCCCCACGCCGGGTCTATTGTTGTTGAGACTCCGGCTCAGCGGCGATCACACCCGGCCGCACCACCCCCCACCCCCGCCAACCGGCACGCACGATCGGCCGCCCTTATGCATGACCACTCCGCCGCCGTTGCCGACACGCCGCGCAGCGTCGAGCGAGCGCCCCTCACCGAGCAGCCCGGGCCCGCTCCCGACCAGACGCCCCTGGCCTTGACGCTCAGCGTTCTGCGCCGGATGGGGCCGGCGAGCGTGCTGGCGGCCATGGCCATGACGCTCCCGCCGCTGGGCTCGATCGCGCTCTTTGCCTGGATGAACTCGATCGGCCAGTGGCTGCGGACCCACGACGGCCTGGGCCTGCTGATGTACGTGGTGGGCTTTGTGGTCCTGACGGGCCTGGCCCTGCTGCCGACCTACGCCACAGCGATCCTGGGCGGGTGGGCCTTCGGCTTTGCGGTGGGCTTCCCGGTGGCGATGCTGGGCTTTGTCGGCGGCGCGGGGCTCGGGTACGTCCTGGGGCGGTCGGCCTCGGGCGACCGCGGCGTGCGGCTGATCAACGAGCACCCGCGCTGGCGGGCCGTGCGCGACGCGCTGGTCGGCCGCGGCCTTTGGCGCAGCGTGCTGATCGTCTCGCTGCTGCGGCTGCCGCCCTCTTCGCCGTTTGCGGCCACGAACCTGGTCCTGGCCGCGGTGCGCGTCAACCCGGTGGCGTACCTGATCGGGACCGCCCTGGGCATGGCCCCGCGCACCGGCGTGGTGCTCTTCTTTGCCGACCGCATCCGCCTGAGCGTCGCAGCCGAGGACGCGCGCAGCAGCCTGGGCCTGTGGTGGATGACCCCGATCGGCATCGTCGTCACGCTGGCCGTGTTCGTGGTGCTGAGCAAGATCAGCGCCGCCGCGATCGCGCGCGTCACCGGGCCGGGCCCGGGGGCCGGCCGGGGGGCGAGCGGCTCGGGCCCGGCAGCGCCCGGGGCCGCCTTCAGGGCCTGAGCGTCAGCAGCAGCAAGCCGATCAGCGCCATGGCCGCCGCGATGATCGCCCACACCGGCACGCGGCGCTGCCGGGGCGCGTTCATCGCCTCGCCGCAGTGGTAGCACACGTCGGCGTCGTCGTAGACCTCGCGCCGGCACGAGGGGCAGGCGCGCGTCACGCCGGAGAACCGCTCCAGGTCGGCCTGGCTTGGGCCTTCGTCCAGCTCGTCGTCCGGCTCGGGCCGGGGGCGGGTCGGGACGATCTCGCCAGCGGGGGCTGCGCGGCGGAGCGCGCCGCTGCGGCCCGGGCGGTGCCCGCGGGCGGGGTCGTCGTCGTCGGGCGGCGTCGGCGTCATGGACGAATTGTTGTGGCGCGCTCCAAGCCGGGCACGCCGGGGCAATATCGCCGCCGAGACCGCGTTGCACACCGGTCTGGGGCGCGCAGGCGCAGGCGCGTGCGCCAGGAGGAACCCTAAGGAGTGTCAACATGCGGGATTCGTCGCGGGTGTGGTCGGTGGCGGGGTCGCTGATCGGGTTGCTCGCCGTCGGGGCGGGCGTGGCCGTGGGCGATCTGCAGCGGCGGTCGCTGTTCTTCAACGGCCGGGAGCGCACGTGGCTGGTCAACGTCCCGGAGTCCTTCCGGCCCGGCAGGCCCACGCCGCTGGTCATCGCCATGCACGGCGGCGGCGGGTCCGCCGAGCGCTTCGAGCCCGAGTCAGGCTGGACGCCCGTGAGCGAGCGCGAAGGGTTCATCGTCGTCTACCCCGACGGCGGGCTGGACCCGGCCGGGGGCGGCCTGGCCTGGGACAGCTTCGACTTCTCCAACTCGCCCCCCAACGACCTGGACTTCCTGCTTGCGCTCGTGAGCTTCGTCAAGCGGGAGTTCCCCATCGACGACCGGCGCGTCTACCTCACGGGCTTCTCCAACGGCTCCCAGATGACCAACACCCTGGCGTGCAGCTACGCCGACGTCTTTGCGGCCTTTGCGCCCGTCTCCGGCGGGTGGATCACCGCCTTTGGCCAGGGCGAGCAGCTGTGCAGGCCCAACAACACGGTCCCGACGTGGATCTGGCGCGGCGAGAACGAGCTCCAGGACTTCAACGGCTCGGGCATCAACCGCCTGACCCAGGACCTGCAGCAGCTGGCGTTCTGGCGCGGCTTCAACGACCCCGCGCCCACCCCGGCCATCGTCCGGGAGGTCCTGCCCATCAACGACCAGGGCGAGACCCGGCTCTACACCACGCAGGTCTTTGCGCGCAGGCCCGGCTTCTCGGCCGAGGTGCGTTTCACCGTCGTCTCCGACTTTGGCCACGCGTACTTCCCCAACGCCGCCGAGCTGATCTGGAGCGATTTCTTTAGCCGCACCGTCCGCCCGGCCGGCTCGCCGGCGGACATCGCCGACTTCCTGGGGCTGTTCCGCCCCGACGGCGTGGTCGACGCCAACGACTTCGTCGCCTTCATCGCGGCGTGGGCGAACCCGAACTTCGTCGGCGCGCAGTTCGTGGACATCGCCGACTTCTTGGGCTTCCCAGAGCCCGACGGCGTGGTCGATGCCGCCGACTTTGTCGCCTTCCTGTCGGCGTTGGTGGAAGAGGGCCTCTAAGCCCGAGCCCCCTGACCGATCGATCCGGCCCGCGTAAGCGGCGGCGTGAGCGTGCGCGTGGACGCGAAGCCCGGCCTTGGCTGGGCTTTCTTGTTTGTTGAGACACGGTCGCAACGCGTGTATCATGCCCGCAGCGCGGCGGTTCATCTGCGCGCACCCGGGCCCGTGACCATGACCAACGCCACGACGATCCAGCCGCCAGCACCGCTCGGCGCAGCCCAGGCCCGGCCGCACAGCGGGGGCGACGGCGGCGAGGTCGGCGGCACGCGGGCCGGGGCCGCGGAGGTGTCGCTCAGCGCGCTGCGCGTTGGCGAGTCGGGCGTGATCCGCCGCGCCGAGGTCTCGGGCGACGACGCGGCCCTGCTCGGGGCGATGGGGCTGGCCGAGCGGTCGCGCGTGCGGGTGTGCCTGAGCGTCGGCGGCGGTGGGGCGTGCATCGTGGCGGTGCTGGGCGGGTCGGGGTGCGCGGCGGGGGCGTGCGGGTCGAGCCGGATCGGCCTGGCGCGGCCGCTGGCCGAGCGGATCTTTGTGACTCGCCAGGGCGAGGGGGTCGGGCCCGGCTGGGGGTCGTGAGATGCGGGCCAGCGCACGATGAGCCCGCGCCAGCCACACGCTGAGGAATTGGCCGCGACCGTGCCCGCGCCGGCGGCGGGGGCGTTGGGCGCCGACGGGGCGGCCGGCCTTGTGCCACACGATCGTGTGGGCGACGGGGCGTCCGACCCGTGGGGCCGGCGCGTGCGCGTGGCCCTGCTGGGCAGCCCCAACACGGGCAAGACGACGCTGTTCAACCGGCTGACGGGGCTGAGGCACAAGACGGCCAACTTCGCCGGCACGACGCTCGAGGCGCGCTCTGGGTGGGTGGCGCTGGGGGGCGCGCCGGTGCGTGCGGCGGTGGAGCGCGCCTGCGGCCCGGGGCTGGCGCGGACGATCGGCGCGGGGCTGCCGGAGTCGGCCGGCCAGGGCGAGCGGTGCGAGCTGATCGACCTGCCCGGCGTGTACTCGCTGGAGCTTGAGCGGCTCGAGTCGCGGCTGTGCCGCGGCGTGCTGGCGGGGGAGACGCCGTGGGACGAGGCGCGCAGCCCGGGGTCCGGCGGCCCGCCCGAGGCGGTGGTGGTGGTGCTGGACTCGACGAACCTGGCGCGCAACCTGACGCTGGCCGGGGAGGCGCTGCGTCGGCGCCTGCCGATGGTCGTGGCGCTGAACATGCACGACCTTGCCGTGCGCTCTGGGCTCAAGATCGACGCGTGCGGGCTCTCGGAGCGGCTGGGGTGCCCGGTGGTGGTCACGTGCGCGCGGAGCGGCCGGGGGCTCGACGACCTGCGCGCGGCGGTGGCGTTGGTGGCTGGGCGCGGCCTGGTGCCGACGCGCAGCGCGCCCGGCGGGGCCGGCGCGGGCGCCGCGGGGGCGCTGCGGCAGTGGGCCGAGGGGGTCTACGCCGAGGTGGCCGGGGGCGCCGGCGGCGGCGACGATGGGGCGTCCGGGTCGGACCGGATCGACCGGGTGCTGACCCACCCGGTGGCCGGCGGGGCGGTGTTCGTGCTGGTCATGGGCCTGATGTTCATGGCGGTGTTCAGGCTGGCCGAGTACCCGATGGGGTGGATCGAGTGGGTCTTTGCGGGCGTGGGGGGCGCCGTTGAGGCGGCGGCGCCCGAGGGGCTCATACGCGAGCTGCTCTCGGGGGGCGTCGTCGGCGCGATCGGGGCGACGGTGGTGTTCTTGCCGCAGATCTGCATGGTCGTGTTCCTGATCTCGCTGCTTGAGGACACGGGGTACCTGGCGCGGGCGGCGTTGCTGATGGACCGGGTGCTGCGGCCGTTCGGGCTGCCCGGGCACGCGTTCGTGCCGCTGCTCTCGGCGCACGCGTGCGCGTTGCCGGCGATCACGGCGGCGCGGACGATCGCCGACCGGCGCCAGCGGGTGGCGACGATCCTGGCGGCGCCGTTCATGACCTGCTCGGCGCGCATCCCGGTGTACGTGCTGCTGACGGGGCTGCTCTTCCCGGGGCGGCCGGTGGAGGGGGCCGCGGCGTTCATGGGGTGCTATGCGCTCGGGATCGTCGCGGGGGTGGTGTCGGCGCTGGTGGCGCGGCGGACGGTGCTGCGCGGGGCGGCGTTGCCGATGGCGGTGGAGCTGCCGTCGTACAAGGTGCCGTCGCTGGGCGTGGCCCTGATGACGGCGATGGACCGCGGCGTGGGGTTTGTGCGCGGGGCGGGGACGTGGATCCTGGGGATCTGCGTGGTGCTCTGGTGGCTCGGGGCCTTCCCGCGGGTGGGCCCGCCGGAGGTAGCCCTGGCGCTGCGGCGGGAGGCGGCGCAGGTGCGTGCGGCGGGCGTGGCGGACGGCGAGGTGCGTGGGGCGGGGCTGGAGGCCCAGGCGGGGCGGCTGGAGGCGTCGCACGCGCGGTCGGGGTCGTACCTGGGCAGGATGGGGCGGGTGTTCGAGCCGGTGTTCGAGCCGGTTGGGTACGACTGGCGGCTGACGGTGGGGGTGCTGGCCAGCTTTGCCGCCCGCGAGGTCTTCGTGGGCACCATGGCGGTGATCGTGACCGGGGAGGAGTCCGACGAGGTGGACGAGGGGCTGCGGGCGCGGCTGAGCGCTGCGCGGCGCGACGACGGGGGCGAGTTGTTCACGGCGCGGGCGTCGTGGAGCTTGCTGGTGTTCTATGTGCTGGCGATGCAGTGCCTGCCGACGCTGGTGATGACGGCGCGCGAGGCGGGCGGGGTCGGGTGGGCGGTGGCGCAGCTGGTGTGGATGACATCGCTGGCGTACGCCGGGGCGCTGGTGGCGTATCACGTCTCGGGGTGGCTGGGGGCGTAGGCGCACAAGAATGTGGGCTTTGGCGTGGGGTGGTCGCGCCGCGGGGCCGGGCCCGCGGGCGGTGCGTGCGCGCGTCGGGTTGAGGCGCGTGCGGCGGCGTGGGGCGGGTGTGGGGGGTTTGAAATGGGCTCGGCTGCGAGGGAATTGCGCCGCGGTGGCGCGGCGTGGGGGCGCGGCGTGGGCCGGGGGGTGGTCGGGGCGGGCGACCGGGCCGGGGCGGTGCGGCCGAGGGTGTGGGGCCGCTGAGTGGGCGGTCGGGGGCGAGTGGGAGCGTGGGCGGGCCTGGGGCCTGGGGAGGGGTGGATGATCCTGGACGATCCGAGCTTGATGTCGTCGCAGACGCCCAAGGGGCTGCCCGGGGCGGTGAGCGCGGCGCTGGAGAGGCACGAGCGCGAGCAGATGCCGCGGCTGCGCGTGCTGTGGGCGTACTTCCTCAACCCCGCGGACGTGTCGTGGTGGCGGGACGCGGCGGCGGGGCTGAGCCGCAGCGCGCGGGCGCGGCTGGGGCGGACGGCCAGGCTTGCCCAGGAGCGCGGGTTGCCGGCACGGTTCTTTAGCGGCACGCAG
Organism: Isosphaera sp.; assembly: GCA_013822085.1. Taxonomy (GTDB): domain Bacteria; phylum Planctomycetota; class Phycisphaerae; order Phycisphaerales; family UBA1924; genus WM-009. The sequence goes on from PNJV01000030.1 coordinate 28,652, forward strand.
GTGAGGCCGGCGGTGGGCGATGCGCGGCGCGAGGTGGTGATCGAGAACGACATCGGGTGGCGCGTGCGTGCGATGGTGGACTACCTGGTGGGTCGGCCGGTGCGAGTGCGGTCGACGGCGGAGGACCCGGGGGTTCGCGACGCCGCTGAGGAGGCGGTGCGTGCGGCGTGGGACGGCTCGGGCGGGCACACGCTGCTGCAGGACGCGGCCCTGGTCGGGCACGTGTACGGGCACGTGGACTTTGTGGTGCGGTTTGACGGCCGTGGGCTGGATCAGGAGCTTGCTGGGGTTGGGGAGGCGCGTGAGCGGCTGGTGATGGCGGCGCGGCGGGTACGGATCGAGATGGTGGACGCGACGCGTGGGGTGGCGGTGCTCGACGGCGGGGACTACCGGCGCATCGCCGCGTACGCGGTGCGTGTGGAGCGAGCCGGGGGGGACGGCCGCAGGCTGGTGGACGTGGAGGTGTTCACGCCGGATGGGTCGAGGGTGTACCGGGGCGACGAGCGTGGGCTCAGGGCGGCGGGGGAGGTCGTTGAGAACGCGGTGTCGCCGGGGCGTGTGGCGGTGGTGCACGTGCAGAACGCGCCGATGCCGCTGCAGTACGAGGGCGGGAGCGAGGTGGAGCCGCTGATCCCGCTGCAGGACGAGCTGAACACGAGGCTGAGCGACCGGGCCAACCGTGTGACGCTGCAGAGCTTCAAGATGTACTTGGCCAAGGGCGTCGAGGGTTTCGAGAGGACGGCGGTGGGCCCGGGGACGGTGTGGAGCACGGACAACCCGGAGGCGTCGATCACGGCCTTTGGCGGGGACGCGGCGTCGCCGAGCGAGGACGCGCACGTGGCGGAGGTGCGAGAGGCGCTGGACAAGGCGTCGGGTGTTCCGCCGCTGGCGACGGGCGCGATCGGGGGCCGGATCGGGAACCTGACCAGCGAGAACGCGCTGCGGCTGACGCTGCAGGGGCTGGTGACGCGGACGGCGCGCAAGCGGGTGGCGTATGGGCGTGGGATCTCGGCGGTGAGCGAGCTGGTGCTCTCGGCGCTGGACCGGGCGGGGGTGCTGGCGACGCGCGTGAGCGAGCGTGGGGTGAGGGTGGAGTGGCAGGACGCGGCTGGGCTTGAGGGGACGTGAGAGGGGGTGCGCGATGAGCATGGACAAGGGCAGGCCGGGGGCTGGTGGCGCTGCGGGTGGTGGCGGCGGGAGCGGCGGTGGGGGTGGTGGGGGCGGCTCGGGGCCGGGTGAGGGGCGGCCGGCTGAGGGGGCCGACCGGGCCGGCGAGGCTGCCAGCGCCGGGCGGGCTGAGGCCGGTGGTGGCGCGGTGGCTGGGCTGAGGGAAGGGCTCGAGAGGCTCAACCAAGGGCTCGAACGCGCCGGAGAGTCGCTCAGGCGGATGGAGCTGCGGCTCGGTCTGGAGCGGGCGCTGGGGAGGGCCGGTGTGAGCGGCCGGCACATGGAGGCGGTGATGGGGATGGCGATGCGGCAGGCGGAGGTGGACACGGGGGCCAGCGCCGAGGAGTTGGTGTTGCGTGTCAGGGCGCGGCAGCCGGGGCTGTTTGCGGGCGGGGTGCGCGGCGGGCTGGAGGGCGCCTCGGAGCGTGGCGGGCTGGGGTTTGGGCGTGCTGGTGGCGGCGGTG